>NZ_JAVDVJ010000005.1:0-248997 GCF_031456825.1 Luteimonas sp. 3794
CCACCCGATCCCATTCCGAACTCGGAAGTGAAACGTACATGCGCCGATGGTAGTGTGCATCTAGCATGCGAGAGTAGGTCATCGCCAGGGTTTTTTATCCAAAACCCCCGCCGGTATTCCGGCGGGGGTTTTTCTTTGTGGCGGATTTGGAGAATGTCCGGCGACGGGGGAGAAACCATCGGCGTGATTTATGCGGATGGAAAGGTTTTAGTCGCCGGCCAGCATGCGGCGCAGAATGCATCTGCGGCTAACGGCGAGGCGCGATTCCCCGCTCCGAGGGGCGACGCCATGCCGTGGAGCTTCAAGAACGTCGCGCGCTCTGAAATACCTGTTTCGCCTCGTCTGGCGCTCTCTTGAGTCGAATGTGAGCGTGTTAATCGGACCTGGACTGCCACCATCCCGCGGATACCCGAGATCCGGCGTTCGCGTAGGTCGAACGAATTGCTACGATTGTCGTCCACGGGCCTATAGCTCAATGGTTAGAGCAGAGGACTCATAATCCTTTGGTTCCAGGTTCGAGTCCTGGTGGGCCCACCAGCATGCGTCTGCGTCTCCCCGTCATACATGACGGGCGAGCGAGGTACCGAACTGGATATTCGATCGCGACGCTGGTTGCGAACAGGCGAGCGCTCGCTCATGCGCCGATAGGTACCTCAGGCCCCGGCCTGACCGGTGAAAGCTTCCCAGTGGATACCCCACACCCGGCGTTGGCGCGTTGATGCAACGCAGACATTCCTTGTGTTTCGCAACATCCTTACATGCGCATCGTTACATTGCCGCGGACCTGAATACGATACGGTGGCCTGACGGTGCGACGACGCGATGTTCTGAAAACCGCTATGGCTGCGCCGCTCCTAGGTGGGTGGTGGCCGGCGTTCGCCGCAGCTGCGCAAGGCGCGACGTCGGCGCCGTTCGATGAGGCGACCGTCGTCAGTCTGGCCCGCGCCCTCGCAGCAAATGCGCACGCGGCGCCGGATGTGTCCTTGCCGGCAGCCCTCGCCGGCGCGGATTACGACCAGTACCGGAATTTCCGTTATCGGCCAGAGCAGGCGCTTTGGCGCGAGTTGCCCGGTGTCGAGTTCCAGGCACAGTTCTTCCATCGCGGGTTTCTGTTCAAACCGCGCGTCGAGATCCACGTCGTGGCGGACGGTCAGGCCCGTGAGGTGCCGTTCTCCACGGCGCTGTTTGATTACAGTCCGAATCCGACGCCGGCGCTCGATGAGACGACCGGCTTTGCCGGCTTCCGGCTGCACGCGCCGCTCAACAGTCGCGACTACTTCGACGAGCTGTGCGTGTTTCTGGGTGCAAGCTACTTCCGCGCGGTGGGCAAGGGACTCGCCTATGGTCTTTCGGCACGCGGCGTTGCACTGGGCAGCGGCGATCCGGAGCCCGAGGAATTTCCGGCATTCCGCGCCTTCTGGCTGCATCGGCCCGATGCCGGGGATACCGCCATCCTCGTCGATGCCTTGCTGGACGGGCCGAGCGTCGCGGGCGCTTACCGGTTTCGGATCCAGCCGGGCGACGACACCATCTTCGAAATCGATGCACACCTGTTTCCGCGCGTGGACCTCGCCCATGCGGGCGTCGCGCCGCTGACCAGCATGTACCAGTTCGACGCGGCCGACCGCGTCGGTGTCGACGATTACCGGCCATCCGTGCACGACTCCGATGGACTCGGTCTGTGGACCGGCACTGACGAACAGGTCTGGCGACCGCTGCACAATCCTGCGTCGATCCAGCACAGCGGGTTCCAGGACCGCAGCCCACGCGGTTTTGGTCTGATGCAACGCAAGCGTGCCTTCGATGATTTCGAGGATGCCGAGGCCGGCTACGAGCGCCGCCCATCGGCTTGGGTCGAGCCGCTCGACGACTGGGGGCGCGGTGAAGTGCATCTGGTGGAGATTCCGACGGCCGACGAATACCAGGACAACATCGTCGCGTTCTGGAGGCCAGCCCAACCACTCGAGGCAGGCAGCGAGAGCCGGTGGCGTTATCGGCTGCACTGGACCCAGAGCACACTCTGGAAGCCGGAACTCGCGCATGTCGCAGCGACACGGATCGGCGCGCGACCGGGTGGCGACCGTTCGATCCGTCTGGTGGTCATTGATTTCGAGGGTGGCTTGGCGGAAGAGGTGCCGCAGCTCGAAGTCATGGCGAGCACTGGGCGCGTGTCCAACCCAGTGGTGCACACGCGGCCGGGGGGTGGCTGGCGCGTGGCCTTCGAGTTCGCGCCGGCGGGATCTGAGAGCAGTGATCTACGTGCGCGGCTGCATAGCGGTGGCAAGGCAGCCGCCGAGACCTGGGTGTACCGGTGGAGCGCATGAGCGCCTCGGGACATCCGGCCATGCCGGACACATCGCCGCTACAGATGCCGATCCAGTCGCTGCGGGAAGGGCGATTGGTGACGCGGCCATTGCCCAGCGCGCCGGCCGGCATGGCCTGGCGTCGCGGATTCATCGTGACGACCGCAGCGGTGTTGACGATCTTCGCGACGTATCAGATCTGGTGGCTGCTCCGCATCGGCGGCATCGGCTTGCTCGAGGGCCTGTTGCTGCTGGTGTTCGTGCCGCTGTTTGCCTGGATCGTGCAGTCGTTCGCGAGTTCACTCGCGGGCTTCGTGCTCGTGCTGATGAAGCGGCCCGCGCGGCTCGGTATCGATCCGGATGCCTCCTTGCCCACGCTCGCCGTGCGCACGGCGCTGCTGATGCCGACCTACAACGAGGATCCCGAGCGTCTGCTCGCCGGACTGCAGGCGATCGTCGAATCGCTGCAGGCGACGGGGCGCGGCGACCATTTCGATCTGTTCGTCCTCAGTGACACGCGCGATGCGGACATCCAGCGGCGTGAGGTCATCGCCTTCGAACGCCTGCGCGCGGCGATGCCGCAGGCGCGGCTCTACTATCGCCTGCGCGAGGACAATCACGAACGCAAGGCCGGCAACATCGCCGACTGGGTGCGCTGCTGGGGCGGGGCGTATCCGCAGTTTCTGATCCTCGACGCCGACAGCCTGATGACCGGCGACACCCTGGTGCGTCTAGCGGCGGCGATGGAGGCGAACGAGGATGTCGCGCTCGTGCAGACGTTGCCGGTCATCGTCAATGGCGCGACGGTGTTTGCACGCATGCAGGAGTTTTCCGGACGGATGTATGGCCCGGTGATCGCGCACGGCGTGGCCTGGTGGCACGGCGCGGAAAGCAACTACTGGGGTCACAACGCGTTGATCCGCACCCAGGCCTTCGCCGCGCATGGTGGTCTGCCCGAACTGGACGGCACCACGCCGTTCCGCGGCGCGGTGCTGAGTCACGATTTCGTCGAGGCCGCCCTGCTGCGCCGCGGTGGCTGGGCGCTGCATATGGTGCCGACACTCGAGGGCAGCTACGAGGAAGGGCCGCCGACCCTGACCGACATGCTGGTACGTGACCGTCGCTGGTGCCAGGGCAATCTGCAGCACGGCGGCGTGCTGCCCGCACGCGGCCTGCACTGGGTCAGCCGCTGGCACCTGCTGATCGGGATCGGTCATTACCTGACCGCCCCGCTTTGGGCGATGCTGGTCCTGATCGGCCTCGCCGTACCGCTGCAGCACGGCGCCTTCGGTGAGGGCCTGTCGCCGGCCGGCTACTGGATGGCGATCGACGATGGCCGCTTCCTGGGTGTGTTCCTGCTGACCATGGCGATGCTGTTCGCACCCAAGATTCTCGGCTACATCGCGACGCTGGCCGATGCGCGCATGCGGCGCGGGACCGGCGGCGCCGTGCGCGGCTTCATCAGTCTGGTGATCGAGAATCTGCTGGCCGCGTTGATGGCGCCCATCACGATGTATGTGCAGTCGCGTGGTGTGGCCGAGGTCCTGGCGGGGCGCGACTCGGGTTGGGATGCGCAGCGACGTGACGACGGCCGTCAGACTTGGGGCGACCTGTGGCGCAACTATCGCGGCACGACACTGCTGGGCGTGCTCATGGGCACCGGCGCCTGGATGATGTCGCCGGGCCTGGCGCTGTGGATGTCGCCGATGATCATCGGCCTGGTCGGATCGATCCCGATCGTGCGGTTCACCTCCTCGCGTCGCGCCGGCCTCGCGCTGCGTCGCGCCGGGTTGTTCTCCACGCCGGAGGAGCATTCGCCGCCAGCGGTATTGCTGCGCGCCGCCGAGTTGCGGGCCCGAGCCCATCCACCCGAAGCAGGGGCGCCCACGCCTGCGCCGGCGCTGCAGGGCTAGCCGCATCGGACGGAGCGCTTACACTGGCGCTTCCAACGGCTGCCCGGTTCGACATGGATTCCAACACCCCTGCGCTGCTCGAATGCATCGAACGCGAGATCGGCCCCGCGCCTGCGTGGAGCGTGATCTGGTTGCACGGTCTGGGCGCTGATGCGAACGATTTCGTGCCGCTGATTCCGGAGCTTTTGCGCCCGCACTGGCCGGCGATCCGGTTCGTGTTTCCGAATGCGCCTGTGCGTCCGGTGACGATCAACAACGGCGTGCGGATGCGCGCCTGGTACGACATCGTGGATTTCGACCTGGCCAATCGTGCGGACGAGGCCGGCGTGCTTGAATCGGTGGCGCAGATCGATGCGCTGATCGAGCGCGAGGCCGTACGCGGCGTTCCGCCCGAGCGCGTGGTGCTCGCGGGGTTCTCGCAGGGTGGTGCGGTGACGCTGGCGGCAGGGCTGCGGCGTCGCGCGCCGCTGGCCGGCCTGGTGGCGTTGTCGACCTATCTGCCTGCGCCGCGCAATGCGGCGGCGGCGCTGGTCGACGCCGCGACACGCCAGCCGGTCTTCATGGCGCACGGCACGCAGGATCCCGTCGTGCCCTTCGGCGCGGGCGAACGCAGTGCGGCCTGGCTGCGCGAGGTCGGCTTCGAGGTCGACTGGCAGCAGTATCCGATGCCGCATTCGGTCTGCGCCGAAGAAATCGTCGCCATCGGCGACTGGTTCGACACCCGGCTCGCAGCCGGCTGAGCATGGCCGCGCCGGCAGTCGACGGTCTCTGGCTGCCGGACCTGTGCCGGCTGCGGCGCCTGCTGACGATGCTGGGACTCGCCCAGCTCACCGTGCTGGTCGTGCTGCTGGCGCCGAACCCTGCCGCGCTGTGGGACCTGTCCGCATTCGTCTCCGCGAGTGGATACGCGTTGTGGCTCGCGCTGTCGGTGTCGGTGTTGTTGTGCGCCTGCCGACGGCCACTATCGCGCTTCCCCGTGCGTATCGGTGCAGTGGTGGCGGTCGCACTGGCGATGGCGGTTGCGGTGATGGCCTCGGCGATCGTGCATGGCCTCTTCGCCAGCGTCCGTGAAGCGGCGTTGCCGGGCTTCGGCCGTTTCGTCGGCGGCAGTGGCCCGGTCGTGGGCCTGCTCACCGGCATCGCGCTGCGCTATTTCTCCGTCATCGATCGCTGGCAGGGCCAGGTGGCGGCACATGCGCGCGCAGAGGCCGATGCGTTGCAGGCGCGCATCCGGCCGCATTTCCTGTTCAACAGCATGAACATGATCGCCACGCTGCTGCGCCGGGATCCGGTCGTCGCCGAACGCGCGGTGCTGGATCTGTCGGACCTGTTCCGCGCTGCGCTGGGGGCCGGGGAGGGCACGTCCACGCTGGCCGAGGAGGTGTCGCTGGCCGAACGCTATCTTTCGATCGAGCAGCTACGGCTCGGCGACCGGTTGCAGGTGAACTGGCACACCCAGCGTGATCTGCCATGGACCCTGCCGATGCCACGTCTGGTGCTGCAGCCGGTGCTGGAAAACGCGGTGCTGCACGGCATCTCGCGGCTCCCCGAAGGCGGCACGATCGATGTGCATCTGACGCTGGAAGCGGGCGTGCTCGGCATCGAGGTCGCCAACCCGTCGCTGCCGCCCGATGATGCGCCCGCGCAGGGCGCCGGACATGCCCAGCGCAGCATCGCCCAGCGGCTCGGCTTCGCCTTCGGGCCGCGGGCGCGCATGCGCTACGGGTGGAACGGCGGACGCTATGCGTGCACCATCCAGGTACCGGTGCCGACGGACGGTGCCGCGCCGGTCCCGGGAGGACGCACGCCATGAAGGTCGTGATCGCCGACGACGAGCCGCTCGCGCGCGAGCGCTTGCGGGTGCTGCTGGGGCAACTGCCCGGTATCGAGATCGTGGCCGAAGTGGGGGATGGGCGCAGCGCACTGGAGGCCTGCGCCGCGCATGATCCGGCGCTGGTATTACTGGATATCGCGATGCCCGGCATCGACGGGCTGGAAGTCGCGCGTCATCTGAGCGCGTTCGAGCCGCGCCCCGCCATCGTGTTCTGCACCGCCTATGACGCCCACGCATTGAAGGCCTTCGAGGCTGCGGCGGTCGACTATCTGGTGAAGCCGGTCCGGCCCGAGCGCCTGCAGGTCGCGGTCGAGCGCGCGCGCACATTCACCGCCGGACGCGAGGCGGCCGCGGATGGCGATGCACATGGCGACAAGCGGCGCACGCATCTGTGTGCGCGCCTGCGCGGCAGCCTGCGGCTGATTCCGGTCGAGGACATCCGCTATCTGCAGGCCGAAGAAAAGTACGTTGTCGTGCATCACGCCCGCGGCGAGGATCTCGTCGAGGAGTCACTGAAGTCGCTCGAGGATGAGTTCGGTGACCGATTCGTGCGCATCCACCGCAACTGCCTGGTTGCCCGGCACGAGCTGGTCGAACTGCGGCGCGATCTGGAAGGCCACGTGCACGCCGTGCTGCGTCACGGCGATCGGCCCCTGGAAGTCAGCCGCCGCTGCGTGTCGCAGCTGCGCGACACCGTGCGTCAGCTCTGATCACGCAAGCGAGGCCGGCGTCGATCGCCGATAATGCGCGGATGGATCGACTGCGTATCGCCACCCGCAAGAGTCCGCTCGCCCTATGGCAGAGCGAACACGTGGCCGCCGCATTGCGTGCGCGCCATCCCGGCCTCGAAGTCGCGCTGGTGCCACTGAGCACGCGCGGCGACGAGGTGCTGGACCGTTCGCTGGCCGCGATCGGCGGCAAAGGTCTGTTCCTCAAGGAGCTCGAAATCGCGATGCAGGCCGGCGACGCCGACTGCGCGGTGCATTCGCTCAAGGACGTGCCGATGGAACTCGAACCGGGCTTCGCACTGCCCGCGATCCTGGCCCGCGCCGATCACGCCGACGGCTTTGTCAGCAACACGTTCGACGGCATCGACGCGCTGCCGGTCGGCGCACGCGTGGGCACCTCCTCGCTGCGTCGCCAGGCGCAGCTGCGCGCGCGGCGGCCGGATCTGCAGCTCGTGGATCTGCGCGGCAACGTCAATACCCGCCTGGCCAAACTCGACGCCGGCGATTACGACGCCATCGTGCTCGCCTGTGCAGGCTTGCAGCGCCTGGGCCTGGAGACGCGCATCCGCGCGCGGCTCGATGCGCCGGACTGGCTGCCGGCACCGGCGCAGGGCGCGATTGCGATCGAATGCCGCGACGATGCGCCTGTGCTGCACACGCTGCTGGCCACGCTCGATGATGCGCCGACGCGGCGCTGCGTCGAAGCCGAGCGCGCGATGAACCGGGCGCTGCATGGCAGCTGCCACGTGCCGGTCGCGGCCTACGCCTGGCTCGATGGCGAACGGCTGCGGCTGGAGGGCATGGTCGGGTCGGCGCTGGATGGTCGCGCGGTGCGCGCGGGCGGCGAGTCCTCGCATGCCGAGGGCGATGCGCTCGGCGCCCGGGTCGCATCGCTGTTGCTGGAAGCCGGCGCGGGCGCGTTCCTGCCGGGCTGAGTGGCCCCGCGCGCTATCGGGCGGATCTGCTGCGCGACCCGCGCCGGCATCTCCCGGCCACTTCAGAATGCGCGGCGCAGCTTGACCGAGCCCTCGGTGTCGGTGCTGCCCCGACCACCATTGCCCAGCGTGTCGTGGCGCAGTTCGAAATCCGAGCGCAGCGTCCACTGCGGGAACAGCTCGTAATCGAACGCCAGCGTCTGGCGCAGAAAGGTGTTCTCGCGCCCGGTTTCCACCTGCACCTCCTGGGTGAAGGAGGCGCGCGTGCCGATCTCCTGCGACAGCTGCACCTGGCCGGTGGCAATCGGGCCCATCGCGGCAGTGCCGAAGTCGGTATAGGGCTCGATCCGCACGCCGGTGCCGAACTCCAGCCGCAACGAGGTTTCCGGGCTGCGGATGGCTTCGAGGCCGTAGCGGGCATCCCATTTCACATGGTTGCCGCCGGAGCGCACGAACGCGCGGCTGGAAAATGGCGAGTGCAGGGGTGCCAGACGCCGGTCGGGCAGCTTGACCAGCGGCTGGGCGACCGTGCGCGGGCGCACACCGGGCGCCTTCGGTGACCAGATCCGCTGGCGCGCGACGCCGGCCGTCCATTCCACGTCGCGGCACGAGAGCCGGTAGCAGGGGCGTCGCAGGGGCACCTGCCGGGTCGCCACCGCCGTGATGGCGGGCAATTCCGGTGCGGCAGGAAGCGGTTGTGTGTAGATCGGCAGGCCCGCAACGGCCAGCCACCAGCCAGCAAGCATGTCAGCCATTCATGTAAGCGGTTCCAGGTTGATTATGCCGAAGCAGGCGTGGCGGTTGCCACCTCCGCAAGCGTGCCATCCAAGTAGGCTTCAGAAACCGGGATCCGCTTGGGCCTGCCGCGTATCGCCTTCGTGGAGGAACAGGCGGTGCTCCAGCGCCGCCGCGCCGAGCAGCGCCGCAGCCGCCAGCAACAACGGAACCAGGGTCGGCAGCGCATGCGTCATCGCCAGCAGCCAGCACAGCAGCGGTACGCCGGCAGCGAGGCCCAGCACGGTCGCGCGCGCGCCATGGAACACGCGCGATGGGGCGACCGCTGCAGGCATTTGATGCACGGCCCGCCAGTACAGCGCCTTGCACAGCGCGAGACAGGCGCCGAGCCCGGTGAGGGTCGCCAGCATCGTTCGGCCATCGTTCGCGGAGACGAACAGCCGGTCCATCAGCGCATAGAGCAGGGCAAGCCCGGTGCTCATCGCGAACAGCAGATGCACCGGCAGGACCAGAGGGTGCCGCCAGGGCGCGGGTGCTTCCGGCGCGCTGTATCCAGCGGCAGTCGCGGCGACGGTGGTGAACGCCGCGAGCGACAGCAGCAGCCCCAGGCCGGCCAGCAGCGCGCCGCGCGTCGCCCACACCCCGGCCAGCAGCAGTCCCAGGAGCAGCGCGGCTATCACGAGCGTCATCAGGCGCAGCATACGGGTCCGGCGCGTGCCGGGAGAGGCGAGCTGGGAATCGAAACGCCGCGCCAGCGAGCCGGCTGCCACGAGCGCCACGCCCAGCAGCAGTCCGAGCAGTTGCAGCTGGTGCAGTGTCGACGGGGGGCCGGGGCGCAGCTGCAGCAGCGCCGTCGTCATGCCGCTCCACATCAACAGGCCCAGGCCGGCGCCGGTCAGCGGCCACGCGGCGATCGTCATCATCTGGCGCATCCGGCAGTCCGGTTGAGGAGTCGCCGGCCAGCGTGCCACGCGCCCCGCGCGCTGCACAGTCAGAACGGGAAGAAGCGAGGGATCAGCAGCGTCGCGGTAACCAGGAAGATGAGGTTGAGCGGCATGCCGATCTTCACGAAATCGCTGAACCGGTAGTTGCCCGCCGTGTAGACCATCGTGTTGGTCTGGTAGCTGATCGGCGTGGCGAAACTGGTCGACGCGGCGAACGCGACCGCAATCAGAAAGGGCTTGGGATCCACGCCCAGCGAATCGGCGGTGGCGATGGCGATCGGCACCAGCAGCACGGCCGAGGCGTTGTTGCTCATGAACTCGGTCAGCGTCGCGGTCATCAGATAGACCGCGGCGAGCGTGGCCGTCGGGCCGTAATGCCCGACGAGATTGATCAGCTGATCGGCGGCCAGCACCGCGCCGCCGGTCTTCTGCAGCGCGATGCCGAGCGGAATGATGCCGGCCAGCAGCATGATCACCCGCCAGTCGATCGCCTCGTAGGCCTCGTCCGGGTCGAGCAGGCGTAGCACCACGAGTGCGACACAGCCGAGCAGGGCCGAGGCCACGATCGACATCCAGCCCAGCGCGGCGGCCGCGATTGCTGCAGCCATGACGATCGCCGACAGGGTCGCCTTGGTCGTGTCGACCGTCCGCTGCGCGCGCGAGCCCATCACGATCAGGCCCCGATCGATGCGCAGGTCGGCGATCGCCTTCACCGGCGCATCGAGCAGCAACACGTCGCCGACATGCAACGGCACCTGGTCGAGCGGCTGGCGGATGCCGAGCTGGCGCCGGTGCAGCCCGTGCACGCGCGCCCGGTAGGTATGGCCGAAGCGCATGCCCGACAGCGTGTGGCCGATCAGGTGCGAGCCCGGCGCGACCATCACCTCCACATGCAGGCGCTCGGCGCTGAGATCGCCGTCGAGATCGCGCGCCACATGGTCGAACTTCAGTTTCATGGATTTGCGCGTCGCGTCGATGTCCTGCCACAGGCCACGCAGCAACAGGCGATCGCCGGCCTCGACCCGCACATCGTTTCCACGCACCGCCGCGCCGTTGCGCAGGATCTGGAGCACGGTCACATCGTTGCTGCCGTCGGGCAGCACCTCGCTGCGCAGGCGACCGATCACCGCGGCGCCCTCGGCCACCAGCAGCTCGGCGACATAGCGGCCGATGTGGTCGGCAGTGGCGCTGCCCGGCACACCGCGGTCTGGCAGCAGCAGACGGCCCACCGTCATCAGATAGACCATGCAGATGCCGACGAAGATGATGCCCAGCGGCGCGAATTCAAACAGGGTGAACCCGGCGGTGTCCGCTTCGCGGGCCATCGAATCGACCAGCAGGTTGGTCGAGGTGCCGATCAACGTGCAGACGCCCGCGGCCTGGGAGATGTAGGACAGCGGGATCAGGAATTTCGACGGTGCCCAGCGGTTGGCGGTCGTCGCCGCCAGCACCAGCGGCAGGAACACCGCGACCGTCGCGGTGTTGTTGACGAACGCCGCCACGCCCGCGACCAGACTCATCATCACCAGCAGGAACAGCCACTTCCAGCGGATACGCGCCAGCAGATCGCCGACCGCGATCAGCGCGCCATTGCGCTGCAGCGCGCCGCTGAGCACGAACATCGCCGCGACCATCACCGTCGCCTGGTTGCTGAATCCCGACAGCGCCTCGGGCAGGGTGACCACGCCCAGCACCAGCAGCGAAACCGCGACCAGCAGCGCGACCACGTCGACACGCAGCTTCTCGGTCACGAACAGGAATACCGCCCCGGCCATCACTGCCAGCGTCAACCACAGATCCACGCGGTCTCCTTCTTCATCGTGTTCCCCGGCTGCCACGTGCGGCAGTGCGGCAAGGGTGCCAGCACGGACGCGCGCCGGGAGTGAGGCGGTGCACGGCCGCCGTGGCGCGCCATGGTACGGAAGCGGATGGGATACTGCGCCTCCCCGATGTGGCAGGCCCCCAAATGACCTTAGACGTATCCGCCACGGGCATGGAGGATTTCGATGTGCTCGTGATCGGCGGCGGCGCGAGCGGCGCCCTGGTGGCGCTGCATCTGCTGGATCACGACGGCCTGCACGTGGCGCTGGCCGAGCCGCGGCCTGCGCCGGCGCGCGGGGCCGCGTATTCGACGCCGCGCGCAGAGCATGTGCTCAACGTCAACGCCGCGCGCATGAGCGCCTTCGATGCGGCGCCTGACGATTTCGTCGCCTGGCTGCGCACCCAGCCCGAATCCGTCGGCATCGACGCCGCAACGCTGGCCGTGCAGTTCGCACCGCGGCGTGTCTACGGCCGCTATCTGCAGGCGCGGCTCGATGGGCATCCGTCGCGCGCGTCGCTGGCACTGCGGTCGGAGGCCGTGGTGGATCTGGAGCGTGATGGCGCAGGTTTCATCGCGACGCTTGCGTCCGGCGCGCAACTGCACGCGCGCGCCGTGGTTCTGGCGATCGGCAACCAGCCGGCAGCGCTGCCCGGGGGGGCGCAGGTCGCGGGCACGGTCGACGCCTGGGATTACGACGCGGTCGCCGCGATCGCGGCCGACGCCGATGTCGCCATCGTCGGTGCGGGGCTGAGCATGGTCGACGTGCTGCTGACCCTGCAGGCGAATGGACATCGCGGACGTGTGCTCGCGATCTCGCGCAACGGCCTGATGCCGCTGGCGCATGCGCCGGGCACCGTGCCGCAGCCCGGCGGCGTGGATGCGCTGATGCCGCTCGGCGTGCGCGCCCGTATGCGCCTGTTGCGGCAATGGGCGAGGGAGGCGGTTGTGCAGGGTCGCCCCTGGCAGGACGCGCTGGAGCGTCTGCGTCCGCAGGTGCGCGCGCTGTGGCAGGCGTGGCCCGAGACCGAGCGTCGCCGCTTCCTGCGCCACGCAGTGCGGCAGTGGGACATCCATCGCCATCGCATCGCGCCTGGCGTTGCGGCGGTCGTCGATGATATGCAGGCGTCGGGCCGGTTCTCGTTGCAGGCAGGGCGCCTGTTCCGCATCGAGGCGCGCGATGTTCGCGTGGGCATCGACTGGACACCGCGAGGCGGCGCGCCGACATCGACGATCGTCGATGTCGTGGTCAACGCGACCGGCATGGAGAAGCGGCTGGCACGTGCGCCGGGGCCGCTGCTACCCGCATTGCATGCGCGCGGCCTGGTCGCGCCCGGCCCGCTCGATCTGGGGCTCGCGACGCGCGGCGACGGCCAACTCCTCGACGCGAACGGCGACGTCGTGCCCGGACTGTGGACGCTCGGCGCGACGCGCATCGGTGATCTGTGGGAGACCATCGCGATGCCCGAACTGCGCGGGCAGGCCGAACGCGTGGCCGCCGGCGTGCGGCAGGCGCGCGCCGTCAGCTGAGCCTTACAGGCAGAACTGCTGCAGGCGACGGATCTCCTCGCGGGTCAGCTCCGCATCGCCGCCGGTGCCGAGGTTGCCGATGTTGCGCCGGATCTGCGGGCAGGGATCCTGCGTATAGCCGGGCCCGCCGAACAGCTGACCGATGCCCTTTGCGATGTCTGCGGGTGTGATCGGGCCCCGCATCGCGAAGCGGCCGTCCGCAGCGGGTGGTGGCCGATGTTGCAGCGGGTCGTGCGCGAAGTCCGCCGCCGGCGCCTGCTGGCGCGCCCAGTCTCCGGCCTGCTCCAGCAGCGCCGTGGCAGTCGGCACCGGGGCTTGCGCGTTGTCCGGTGGGCTCGCAACGTCCACGGCCTGCAGCGCACTGCGCGGCGTGCGCACGCGCGGCGAAGGCGGCGGCGTGTCGGTTGTGGCGGCGCGTGCGGGTGCCGGGGGCAGCGGGTCTGGCGGGATCGCGGGCGGCGGCCGCTCGATGAAGGTCACCGCCAGCGCGGCGTCCTCGCGCTCGGGCGCTGCATGCCGCAGGCCCATCAGCCACCAGGCGATGCCTGCGTGCACCAGCACCGTCGCGCCCAGCGCGATGCCGACGGTCCTGTTCCGCGTTCCCTGCGTCATGTCGATCCGCTCGCACTCCGATGCGCGAGTCTAGGCGGCCGCGGCCGCCGCACGCGTTAACCAGCGGTTATCCGGTCGACGGTCACGCCGTCGCGGCGGACTGGCGCCATAATCGGCCGCATGGACCGATACGAACGCATTCTCTCGCTGCATCGCATCCTCAAGACCTCGCGCTATCCGGTGACGGTGGCCAAGCTGCAGGACGAGCTCGAATGCTCGCGGGCAACGGTCTATCGCGATCTGGCCTTTCTCCGCGACGCCTTGATGGCGCCGATCGTCGGCGACGGCGACGCGGGCTTCCGCTACGACACCGACGAGGGCGGCCGTTTCGAGTTGCCGGGCCTGTGGCTCAGTTCCGAGGAACTGCACGCACTGCTCGCCGCGCAGCAGCTGATGTCGCGCAGCAGCGGCGGGGTGCTGTCGAGCGCGCTGGCGCCGCTGCAGTCGCGTATCGAGAAGCTGCTCGACGAACACTCGGCCGGCAAGCAGTGGCCGGTACAGCGGGTGCGGGTGATTCCGCATCGCGGCCGGCGCATGGACGAGCACGCGTTCCGCAACGTCTGTTCGGCGGTGCTGCAGCGCAAGCAGCTGTCGTTCGAATATCGCGCGCGCTCGACCGACGAGCGCACCCGCCGCACGGTGTCACCCCAGCGCATCACCCATTACCGCGACAACTGGTATCTCGATGCCTGGGACCAGGACCGCGACGCGCTGCGCAGCTTTTCGGTCGACCGGATCACCAATGCCCGCGTGCTGACCGCCGATGCGCGCGATATCGAGGACGCCGAACTCGACACGCATCTGGCCGGTAGCTACGGCATCTTCTCCGGTCCGCCCAAGGGCATCGCGACGATCCTGTTCAGCGCCAAGGCCGCGCGCTGGGTCGCCGATGAGCACTGGCATTCGCAGCAGCAGGGCCGGTTCCTGCCCGACGGTCGCTTCGAGTTGAAGGTGCCCTACAGCGGCGCGCGCGAGTTGTTGATGGACGTGCTGCATTACGGCGCCGATGCCGAAGTGATCGAGCCGGTCGCCCTGCGCGAGCAGGCCCGTTCGCTGCTGATGATGGCGCTGCAGAAGTACGAGGGCTGAGACCGCCACGATGACGATGCGTGAGCCTGTCGCACTGGCGCTGGGCGCCGGCGGTGCGCGCGGTCTGGCGCAGATCGGCGTCATCGAAGTGCTTGAGGAGCGCGGTTTTCCGATCGTCACGATCTCCGGCGCCTCCAGTGGCGCGCTGGTCGGTGGTGTCTATGCGGCCGGGCGCCTGCGCGAGTTCGATGCGCGCATCCGTGCGATGTCGCGGCGCGATTTCATCCGCCTGCTCGATCCGGGTTTCCGTCGTGCGGGCGTGCTCGCCGGCAAGCGGCTTGTCGAGTCGATGCGCGAGGTGGTGGGCGATCCGCTGATCGAGAATCTGCCGATCGAGTTCACCGCGGTCGCGGTCGATCTGCAGCGGCAGCGCGAAGTCTGGATCCAGGCCGGTCCGCTGTGGGATGCGCTGCGCGCATCGTTCGCGATCCCCGGCGTGTTCACCCCGCATGTCGTCAACGGGCGGCCGCTGGTCGACGGCGGCCTGCTGGCGCCGTTGCCGATCGCCGCCACGCGGCTGTCGGATGCGACGCGACTGATCGCCGTCGACATGCACGGCTGGCCGACCCAGCCGCCGGGCACCCCGGCGTGGCAAGGCGAAGCGCAGGAGGACACCGATGCCGCGCCGCGCGGTCTGGTCCAGGTGATGTCGCGTTCGCTCGACACCATGCAGGCACAGATCTCGCGCGTGCAGCTGGCGCTGGATCCGCCGGAACTGGTGATCCGCATTCCGCGTGATGTCTGCCAGTTCTACGAGTTCTGGCGGGCCGCGGAATTGATCGATATCGGTCGCCACCAGGCGACGCGCGCACTGGACGAAGCCGGGTACTGAGCGGCTGCCCAGCCGAACGAAAAACGGTAAGCACCTCTCCTTCCGGGAGAGAGCCTGCCCCGGACTCGATCCGGGGTCGACGCGCATCGCGCGTCGGGTGAGGGGTGGGCTTTCAAGTGGTCTCGGCGGTCCGGCTCCAGGTCGGCGCTCGAATTCTTTCCTCGGACAGCCCAAGGGTCGCAGCCCATGAGATGCGCGCCGCGCAGACTGCGGCCATGCCCAGCCGGGCCATCGATCACCGCGTCCAGGAGCTGCCGAGATGTCCCGTATCGCCCATGCCTCGCCCGATGCCGATGTGTCCGCCGATGCCACCCTGCGCGCGATGCTGGTCGGTGCGCTGTTGCTCGGCGCGGTCGCGCTGCTGTCCTTCCCCGGTCTGCGTTCCGGCGCCACTGCGATCGGCTGGCCGCCGCTGTGGCTGATTGGCATGCCGGCGGTCGCCTGGCTCACCCTGTTCCTGCGTCGCCTGCCGCGCCGCCGCAAGCTGGCCTCGTCAGCGGTCTTGCGGCGGCGTCGGCCAGGCCTTGCCCAGGCCCGGCGCCAGCCGGCACCACGTCGTCGCGGGCGGGTTTCGGTGCGTGCGGCCCTGGCCGCGGCCGGGCTGTTGCCGCTGCTGCGCTGACGGACGGCGGCGGCGCCCGAAGCCGCCGCATCGTGACTTTGGTCATGCGGCCCGGGACCAGGCTGCGTGCTAGCGTTGGCGGCTGTCTGTCCATGCGCCACCGGAGTCGTCATGTCCCAATTGTCCAAGCTCTGCCTCGCCGCGGCTGTCGCCGCCGGCCTGTCGATGGGCGCCGCATCTGCCCAGGAGGCCGCCGTGTCCGATCCCCACCAGTGGCTCGAAGCCGTCACCGATGAAAAAGCGCTGGACTGGGTCCGCGCGCAGAACGCCAAGTCGGAAGCCGAACTGGCGGCGACGCCCGAATTCAAGCAGCTCGAATCCGACCTGCTGGGCATCTACGACTCCGACGACAAGATTCCCGCCGTCTACAAGCAGGGCGAGTGGTACTACAACTTCTGGCGCGACCGGAACCACGAGCGCGGCATCTGGCGTCGCACCACGCTCGAGGAATACCGCAAGCCGCAGCCGAAGTGGGAGACCGTGCTCGACCTCGACGCGCTCAACAAGGCCGAGGGCGAGAACTGGGTGTGGCATGGCGCCAATTGCCTGCGTCCGGCGTACACGCGCTGCCTGATCGCGCTGTCGCGCGGCGGCGCCGATGCCGATGTCACCCGCGAGTTCGATGTCGCATCGAAGTCCTGGGTCGACGGCGGTTTCTTCCGCGAGGAAGCCAAGGGCGCGCTGGGCTGGATCGACCAGGACAACGTCTACGTCTACACCGATTTCGGCGATGGCTCGCTGACCTCCTCGGGCTACCCGCGCATCGTCAAGCAACTCGCGCGCGGCCAGTCGATGGACCAGGCCACGCTGGTTTACGAAGGCCAGCCGGACGACATGTACATCGCCGCGATGCGTGACGACACGCCGGGCTTCGAGCGTGATTTCGTCAGCCGCACGCTGGCCTTCTACAACGCCGAGCTGTATGTGCGTAGCGCCGATGGCGAGCTGACCAAGATCGACGCGCCCAATTCGGCGCAGAAGTCGGTACAGCGCGAATGGCTCGGGCTGGAGCTGCGCGAACCGTGGGAAGTCGGTGGCAGGACCTACAAGGCGGGCTCGTTGCTGGTGACGAAGTTCGACGACTTCATGGCCGGCAAACGCGAGTTCGACGTGCTGTTCGAGCCCACCGATACAACCTCGCTCGCCGGCGCGACCTGGACCAAGAACCACCTCGTGCTCAACGTGCTCGAGGACGTCAAGAACAAGCTCACCGTGCTGACGCCGGGTGCGGATGGCTGGGCGCGCAGCGCTTTGGCCGGCGTGCCCGAGCTCGGCACGGTCGCGGTCAGCGCCGTCGACAGCGACGAGTCCGACGCGGTGTGGATGACGGTCACCGACTACCTCACTCCGAGCACGCTGATGCTGGCCGAGGTGGGCGGCAATGCCGCGCCGGAAACGCTCAAGACCATGCCGGCGTTCTTCGACGCCAGCACGCATGAAGTCGAACAGCATTTCGCCACGTCCAAGGACGGCACGCGCGTGCCGTACTTCCTCGTGCGTCCGAAGAACATGCCGCTCGACGGCAGCAATCCGACGCTGCTCTACGGCTACGGTGGCTTCGAGATCTCGCTGACGCCCGGTTACTCCGGCGGCGTCGGCAAGGGCTGGCTGGAGAAGGGCGGCGTGTACGCGGTCGCCAACATCCGCGGCGGTGGCGAGTACGGCCCGCGCTGGCACCAGGCGGCGCTCAAGGCCAACCGCCACAAGGCCTACGAGGATTTCGCCGCGGTCGCGCAGGACATGATCGACCGCAAGATCACGTCGCCCGCGCATCTGGGCATCCGCGGCGGCAGCAACGGCGGACTGCTGACCGGCAACATGCTCACCCAGTATCCGGAACTGTTCGGCGCGGTCGTGATCCAGGTGCCGTTGCTCGACATGCAGCGCTATCACAAGCTGTTGGCGGGGGCGTCGTGGATGGCCGAGTACGGCAATCCCGACAAGCCGGAAGAGTGGGAATTCATCCGCAGCTTCTCGCCCTACCACCTGTTCGATCCGGCGAAGGACTACCCGCCGACGCTGATCCTGACCTCGACCCGCGACGACCGTGTCCACCCCGGCCACGCGCGCAAGATGCACGCGCTGATGTCCGAAGCCGGCAAGGACGTGCGCTATTACGAGAACATCGAAGGCGGCCACGGCGGCGCTGCCAACAACCGGCAGCAGGCGCACATGGACGCGCTCTACCTGACGTTCCTGTGGCAGCAACTGGGCAAGTGATTCGATCCCGCACCGGCCGCATTCGCGGCCGGTGTCTTATCTGGCGTTGCAATCGCGACGAATGGACCCAACGATGAAGACACCTTTTCCCCGCGCCGCCCTGTTGCTGGCCGCGCCGATCCTGACGAGCCTGAGCCTGATGAGCGTTTCCCCCGCTACACGTGCCGCCGCGCCGGTGCCGCCCGACGCCGAGCAGCGTCCGCATACCGTCAAGGCGCCGCACGGCGCGACGCGCGAGGACGTCTACTACTGGCTGCGCGACGACAAGCGTGAAGACTCGGAGATGCTGGCCTATCTCAACGCAGAGAACGCCTACGCCGACGCGATGCTCGCGTCGCTGAAGCCGGTCGAGGACACGCTGTACGACGAGATCGTGGGCCGCATCCAGCAGGACGACAGCTCGGTGCCGTACCGCGACCGCGGCTTCTGGTACTACTCGCGCTTTGAAACCGGCAAGGACTATCCGGTGCACGCGCGCCGCGCCGATGGCGCCGGCGTCGATGCGCTGTCGATCCAGGCTGCGAACGCACGTGGCGATTTCAGCGGCGAGCAGGTGATGCTCGACGTCAACCAGCTCGCCGACGGCAAGGACTATTACGCGGTCGGCGACTGGGACGTGACGCGCGACAACCGCATCCTCGCCTACGCCGACGACACCAACGGCCGTCGCCAGTACACGATCCGCTTCAAGAATCTCGAAACGGGTGAGATCTATCCAGAATCGATCCCGGGCGTGTCGGCGAACCTCGTCTGGGCTGACGACAACCGTACGCTGTTCTACGTCGAGAACGATCCGGAAACCCTGCTGACGGTGCGGGTGAAGAAGCACGTGCTCGGCACGCCGGTCACTGAGGACGTGCTGGTCTACGAAGAGAAGGACGACAGCTTCTACATGGGCATCGACCGCACGCGCGACGACCGCTACATCGTCATCGGCGTCGGCAGCACCGTGTCCAGCGAGACGCGCTACGCCCCGGCCGACAATCCGGACAGCTTCACCGTGCTCGCGCCGCGCGCGCGCGACGTCGAATACGACGCCGATCATTACGGCGGCCGCTGGGTGATCCGCACCAACGCCGACAAGGCGACCAACTTCAAGCTCGTCACCGCGCCCAGCGATGCGACCTCGCGCCGGCAGTGGACCGACCTCGTGCCGCACCGCGACGATGTCTACATCGAAGGCTATGAACTGTTCGATGGTTTCACCGCGATCGAGGAGCGTGCCGAAGCGCTGACCCGCGTGCGCGTGCTCAAGCGTGATGGCAGCGACGAATTCGTGCAGGCCGACGAGCCGGCCTACGCGATGGGCCTGGCGGTGAACTCCGAGCCCGACACCGACTGGCTGCGCTACGGCTACACCTCGCTGACCACGCCGGCGACGACCTTCGAGGTCAACACGAAGACCGGCGAGCGTCGCCAGCTCAAGCAGCAGGCGGTGATCGGCTATGAGCCGTCGAACTACGTCACCGAGCGCGTGTGGACGACGGCGCGCGACGGCAAGCGCATTCCGGTATCGCTGGTCTATCGCAAGGGCTTCGAGAAAAACGGCACCGCGGCGCTGCTGCAGTACGGCTACGGCAGCTACGGCTCCTCAATGGATCCAGGCTTCTCGGTCACCAACGTCAGCCTGCTCGACCGTGGCATGGTCTACGCCATCGCGCACATCCGCGGCGGCGAGGAGATGGGCCGCGCCTGGTACGACGACGGCAAGCTGCTCAACAAGATCAACACCTTCACCGACTTCATCGACGTCACCGACGATCTGGTCAAGCAGGGCTTTGCTGCACCCGATCGCGTCGCGGCCTATGGCGGCAGCGCCGGCGGTTTGCTGATGGGCGCGATCTCGAACATGGCGCCGGAGAAGTACAACGTGATCCTGTCGCAGGTGCCGTTTGTCGACGTGGTCACGACGATGCTCGACCCGAGCATCCCCCTGACCACCAACGAGTACGACGAGTGGGGCAACCCAGAGCAGAAGCGCTACTACGACTACATGCTCACGTATTCGCCCTACGACAATCTCGAAGCCAAGGCTTATCCGGCGATGTTCGTCGGCACCGGCCTGTGGGATTCACAGGTGCAGTACTGGGAGCCGGCGAAGTACGTGGCCAAGCTGCGCGACCTCAATACGGGCGCAGGGCCGGTGGTGTTCCGCACCAACATGGAGGCCGGCCACGGCGGCAAGTCGGGCCGCTTCCGTCGCTACCGCGAGTCGGCGGAGATGTACGCGTTCATGCTCGATCAGCTGGGCCTCCCGGCCGCGCCGTCGGCGAGGTGAAGTGACCTGGTGCGATCAGCATGTCCGGCCGCGCCGATTGACGCAGGCCCGAGGCTTGGGCAGAATGCGCGGCTCGTCGCGGGATCTTCCGCACGACAGATGGCTATGTAGCTCAGCCGGTTAGAGCACGTCACTCATAATGACGGGGTCGGTGGTTCGAGTCCACCCATAGCCACCAACGCGAAAGCGTCGAGAAGAACCCGCCGGAAGGCGGGTTTTTTGTGCGCAATTGCCGGGGTTCAGTTCCAGCTTGTTCACTGGGGCGGCGCGTGGCAGAGTCGATGCCAGTGACGCAAGTCAATCGCATTAGGAGTCCGCATCGTGATCGATCCGGACGGGTTCAGGCCCAATGTCGGCATCGTGCTGATGCACCCGGACGGCCGTGTCTTCTGGGCGCGTCGGGTCCGGCGTGATGGCTGGCAGTTCCCGCAGGGCGGGATGAACACCGACGAGACGCCGCTCGAGGCCATGTACCGCGAGCTGCACGAGGAAACCGGGCTGTTGCCGGAACACGTCGCCGTGCTCGGCGCAACGCCCGGCTGGTTGCGCTACCGGTTGCCGCAGCGCGCAATCCGCCGCAACGACCGCATCGTCTGCGTCGGCCAGAAGCAGGTGTGGTTCCTGCTCAAGTTCGTCGGCGAAGAAGCGCATCTGCGTCTGGATCTCACCGAGACGCCTGAATTCGATCACTGGCGCTGGGTGGATTTCTGGTATCCGCTCGAGCACGTGGTGATGTTCAAGCGTGGCGTCTATACCAGCGCGCTGAGCCATCTGGCCAAGTACGCCCGCCAGGTGGCCGGCGCGCAGGCCATCCCGCAGCCTGCGATCGAGCTCCGGGCGCGCAGTCGTCGCCCGCAGCGGCGGGGCCCGCGTCGGGCGCCGGAGGCCGCAGTCCGTGGGCGCGATGACAGCGGTGCGGGCTGAACAGTTCTTATTTGACACTGATTCTCGTTTATGGCGGAATGGCGACTCCAGCTCTCCGCCAGGACCACAGCCTTGTACGTGTGCATCTGCAACGGCGTCACCGACTCCCAGATCCGTCAGGCGGCTGCCAATGGTTGCCGGGAAGTGAGTGAGCTGACGATGCGTACCGGTTGTGGCGCCACCTGCGGCAGCTGCCTGGACATGGCATCGGGCCTGCTCGACGATTTCCACACCGCGCGCCGCGCGCCGGTCATCGATCTGCCGCTGATCGCATCGGCCGCTTGATTCGCGCGGCGCCGCGTAGCGCCGAATAATGATCACGATTCGCGTTCCGTCATCGCCGGTGACGGATCGTTAGAGTGTGCGCATTCCGCGATATCAGGAGCATCCCTCGATGAAGGGCGACGCGCAGGTCATTCGTTTTCTCAACCAGGCGCTCTACAACGAGCTCACGGCGATCAACCAGTACTTTCTGCACGCCAAGATGCTGAAGAACTGGGGCCTGGGCGAGCTTGGCAAGCGCGCCTACAAGGCGTCGATCGACGAGATGAAGCATGCCGACAAATTGTCGGAGCGGATCCTGTTTCTCGAAGGCCTGCCGAACTTCCAGGCGCTGGGCAAGCTGCGCATCGGTGAGGCGCCGGTCGAAACGCTCGAATGCGATCTGGCGCTGGAGATGGACGGCCTGCCGACGCTGCGCGAGGGCATCGCCCACTGCGAGAGCGCCGGTGATTTCGTCAGCCGCAAGCTGCTGGTCGACATCCTCGAATCGGAAGAGGAACACGTCGATTGGCTGGAAACCCAGCTCGATCTCGTCTCGCGCATCGGCGTGGAGAACTACCTGCAGAGCCAGCTCGAAGAAGATTGAGCTGTCTCGAAGGCGTGCGCCCGCCTGCGGCGCACGCCGGTCTCAGGCCGTGCCCGACACGCGGCCTTCGCGCAGCATGCGCCGCGCGCGTGCGAACTCGTTGGACACCAGCGCCACGGCCACGGCTGGACGTTCCAGATTGCCCTCGCGGGCCCCGGCCTCGATCCTGCGCGCCGCGGCCGACAGCGACATGGCGCCCAGATTCGCACTCGACGATTTCAACGAATGCGCGGCCTCGCGCAGCCCATCGTAATCCGGGCCATCGACCGCGTTTTCCAGCGCCGTGAGCAGCCGTGGCGTGTCGTCGAGGAACATGTCGACCAAGCGGTCGACTTCGTCGCCGAGCACGCTGCGCAGGTCATCGAGGACTTCGTGGTCGATCACCGGCGGCAACGGCACGCGGTCCGCAACCGGCGTAGCCGTGAGGGAGACGATCGGCATCGGCTCAGCGTCCACCGCGTCCGATGGCTCGGCCACCGGCTGTGATGGCGCGGTCCACTCCGCAGGCGACATCGGCTCGCTGATCATCACCGCGGCGGGTGCCTCGGGCTCGGAGGTGGCTGCGGTCTCCTGATTCCACCATCGGTAGAGCGCGCGTTCGAGCTCGCTGCGTGTGACCGGCTTGGCGAGATAGTCGTCCATGCCTGCATCCAGGCATTTCTGGCGGTCGCCTGCCATCGCGTTTGCGGTCATCGCGATGATCGGCAGTCGGCGCGCGCTGCGTTCGCTGGCCTCGTGCTCGCGCCAGCGCCGGGTGGCGGTGTAGCCGTCCATGACCGGCATCTGGCAGTCCATCAGCACGATGTCGTAGCGCGATGCGGCGATGCGCAGCAGCGCGGCCTCGCCGTTGCTGGCGGTGTCGCAGGTGATGCCGAGCACCGACAGCAGCCGCTGGCCGACCATCAGGTTGACCGGATTGTCTTCGACCAGCAGCACGCGCGGCTTGCGTGGCCCGTTGCCGCGGCCGACCTCGGATGCGCCTTCGGAGACCGGCGTGGTCGCGGATGTGGACCCGGGCACGGGGATCGAGGGCGGCGGCACGTCGGGCATCCGCTGCCCGATGTCGGAGGCGTGCAGGCTCGGCGGCGCTTCGACTGATCCGCTGCCGGGCATATCCACCGGCGCCGGTGGGCCGTCGATCCCGAGCACTGCTTCGCGCAGGTCGGCATCGGGCGACTGCCGACTCAGCAGCGTCGCGCCCTGGCGCAGTTCCCCGGCCACCGGCTCGTCGCCATACAGGCACACCAGGCGCAGCTCGCCATATGCCGCCTGCCGGGTCACGTTGCGATACAGCGCGACCGCGGTGTTACGCATGCCGGCGAGGTCGGCGACGACCACCGAGTAGGCCCAGGGCGCCCCTTGGCCCGCGGCCGTGCGCAAACGGTCGAGGGCTTCCTGGGTGGTTTCCACCGAACTCACGCGGAGCCCCCAGTTGGGCAGCAGCATGCTCAGGCGCAGTCGCAGGCGCGGATCCGCACTCAGCAGCAGCGCGCGACCCTCCCGTGGGGTGGCATCCGCAACCGGCATGTCGCCTTGCGCCTTGCGCAGCGGAACCTCGAACCAGAACGTCGAGCCGGCGCCCGGTTCAGAGTCCACGCCGATGCGCCCATCCATCAGTTCGACGATGCGGCGCGAGATCGCCAAGCCGAGGCCGGTGCCGCCGTAGAGGCGCGTCGTCGACGCATCGGCCTGACTGAAGGCCTTGAACAGACGCACGCGGCCCTCGGTGCTGATGCCGATGCCGGTATCGCGGACCTCGAAGCGCAGCTGATGCAGCGCCGCGGTTTCGCCCAGCCTGCGCACGTGCACCGACACGCTGCCGCGCTCGGTGAACTTCACCGCATTGCTGATCAGGTTGCCCAGTACCTGGCGCAGGCGGACCGGATCGCCGCGCACCGGCAGGCGCACGGCCGGATCGATCTGCAGGCCCAGCCGCAGACCCTTGCTCTGCGCGGCGCGCTCCATGACCTGGATCACGCCGTCCATCAACTCGCGCAGGTTGAAACCGGTGACCTCGAGTTCGAGCTTGTTCGACTCGAGCTTGGAATAGTCGAGGATGTCGTCGACGATGCGCTGCATCTGCTGCGACGACAGGAAGGCCGTGCGCACCAGCTCGGCGTGGTCGGGCGCGAGCTTTGCATGCATCAGCAGGTCGAGCATCGGCGTGATGCCATTGAGCGGCGTGCGGATCTCGTGGCTCATCGTGGCGAGAAATTCGCCTTTCGCCATCACCGCCGATTCGGCCGCCTGCTTGGCCCGTCGCAGCTCCTGTTCGAGTTCGGTGCGCTCTTCGAGCTCGCGGTGCAGCTCGCCGAGTGCGAGTTCATCCTGGCGCAGACGCTCGTCGGCGGCCTCGAGCTCGCGCACGCTCTGGTGCATATGCACGCTGACCCCGATCGAAGCCCCGACCGCGATCAGCGAGCACCCCAGCGCGAGCAGTTGCCACGGGCCCGGCACCCCCAACGCGGCCAGCGCCATCGTCAAAGCGGCGCTGGCGGCGGCTCCGAGCGCGAGCCAGCGCAGCACCACGGCAGAAGGGCGACGGCGCGCGATCATGGAGTCACGGCGTGCTAGAGCACGGAGTGGTGGAAGTCGAAGTCCAGCACGTTCGCCACGCGCTGGACGAGGTTGCCCTGGATGAAGTCGATGCCGCTCATCCACAGTGTTGCTGCGGCCTGGGGATCCTCGACCTGCTGGCCGATCACCTGCAGCCCGAGCCGGTGCGCGCGTTCCACCGCCGCGCGCATCTCGTCGCGGATGCGGGGTTCGTCGAGCTGGCGTGAGTAGCGCGCAGCAAGGCGGACGAAGCCCAGCGGCAGCTGCGCCAGCAGCGCGTCCGCCTCCTCGCTCGCGCTGTACTGGCCGAGGCACAGCTGCACGCCTGCAGGTCCCATACGGGCGCAGAAATCCTGCAGCGACAGGGCGTGGATCAGCGCGTCGTCCTGACGTACGTCGATGACCAGCGACGCGCCCGGTACGCCGGCGGCCTCGATCTGCTGCACCAGCCAGTCGGCATAGCCCGCCTGGATCAGGCTGCGCGAAGACTGCGACACGAACAGCCGCATGGGACTGCCGAGCCGCTGCCGCTCGACCTGTGTGGCCAGCGCCAGTTCGATGACCCGGCGATCGATCTCGAGCAGCAGGCCGGCCAGTTCCGCGGCCGGCAGCACGCGCGCGGCCGAATGCAGTTCGCCATCGCGACCGCGCAATCGCAGCAGCGTCTGGTACTGGGCTTCGTCACCACCGGCGACGGCCACGATCGGCTGGAATGCGAGCTCGATGCGCTGCTCGTCAAGGGCGTCGCGCAAATCGTCGCCCAGGCCACCCTGGGCCTCGCCCGGCGCCACGCGCGGCGCCGGCATGTGCACGGCAATGCCGACCGGCGTGCCGCGCGATTCGCGCAATGCCTGCTCGGCCGCGGCCAGGGCGCTGCCGGGCTCGTCATAGCCATTCACCAGATCCGCATAGCCGACCAGCGCGCGCAGGCGGATGGTCTGGTCGGCGAGCGGAAACGGATGACTGCCGATGCCGTCGCGCAAGCCGCGTGCCCAGGCGTCGAGGTCGATCCGTGCCACATCCGGCGCGAACACCAGGAAGGTGTTGTCGTTGAGGCGTGTCGCCGATGCGTCGCCCACCAACGTGCGCAGATGACGTCCGGCATCGGTCAGGATGGTTTCCAGGCACGCATAGCCGTAGCGGTCACGCAGTGCGGTGATGCCTTCGATCTCGACGAACCCGAGCGCGCCACGTGGTGTGGCGGGAATCGCGTCGGCCAGTTGCTGCAGCAGCTGCAGGCGGCTGTTGAGCCCGGTCACCGCGTGGCGACCAGGGTCGGGCATCTGCTGCAGCGCGCGGGCGCGGCGGATGCGGTTCTGCACCGCGGCGATCAGATGGCGCGGGCGGACCGGTTTGGTCAGGAAATCATCGGCGCCGACCTCGAGCGCTTCGAACTGCCGTTCGGGATCGGCGTCGCCGGTCAGGAACACCACCGGGATATGCGAGAACGCCGCCTGGCCACGCAGCTGCGCAGTCAATTCGGAACCGTCCATGCCCGGCATGTGCAGATCCATCAGCACCAGATCGGGCTGGAACTCGGCCAGCGCCGCCATGAACCCGGTGGCCACCGACACCACGCGCGCCTGCAGGCCGGCGCCGTTGAGCACGCTCTCGGCAAACAGGGCCTGGCTGGGATCGTCCTCGACCACCAGCACGCGGTGCGGCACTTCGATCGCATCGCCCGGCTGCGCGCCGGCGGATGGGGAGCGGGTCGCGGCAGGCTCATCGGGAGCGCCCGGCAACATGGGTTGACCGGCGTCGGCGACCCAGCGCCGCCAATAGGCGGTCGGCGGAAACTCGGCGCGTTGCTTGCTGTCGGCTTCGGACATAGGAGCGGCACTGTGACGCGATGCGGGGGCGGAGGCAACTCTACCGGCCGCGTCTGCGCCGCGGCGTCAAACGGCTGGGCGCGGGCGTCCGCACGGGCGCCGATCAGCCGCGCGCAGGCCGCGGCGCGCGGCGCGCGAGGCGTCGCCACAGCCACCACACCGCCAACGCGCCAGGCACGGCGAACGCAGCCACCAGCGCGAGCGCGAGCCACGGCGACACGAGTGCGAGCGACAGCGCGCCGAGGGTGACGACGTCCTCGGTTGTCGACGCGGCCACGTTGCTCACCGGCTCGGGCGAGGCATTGAGCAGCAAACGGCCGCCGGCCTTGAGTACATGACTGGTCAGGGCCACACCGGCGCCGGTGGCGAGCATGCCGGCGCCGAGGTCGCCATCGGGCGACAACGTCGCGGCGGCGAGAAACGCGCCGGCGGGCACGCGCGCCAGCGTCTGCAGCAGGTCCCAGCCCGAATCGACACCCGGAATCTTGTCGGCGAAAAACTCCACCAGCGCCAGCACGCCCGATACGCCCAGCACCCACGGCGAGGCGGCGGCTTCGAGCGCCGGAGGCAGATCCAGCCAGCCGCACATGCCGGCCAGGCCCACACCGAACACCGTCAGGTAAGCGCGCACGCCGGCCAGCCAGGCGAGCAGCACGCCGGCAGCGAACAGGTGGGCTTCGGACATCGCGACGCTCCGTGGCGAACGACAACGGGTACACAACGCCGGCGAGTATAGGACCGGCTTTACCTTGACGTGGCGCGACGGCGCTGGCTATACCGTGGCGATGACCGACGCCCCGCCTCCTGCCACCAAGCCCTCGACCGCCAGCCGCCGCCTGCGTGGTCCGCGCATCGTGATGACGCTCGGGGTTGTCGTGGCGCTCGCGTTGCTGTTCGGCATCTGGGGCGCGTGGCAGGCGTTCTCGCCGAGTTCGGACAATCCGCAGCGCGCGCTCGCCGCGCAACAGGCCGAACTCGAAGCCCTGCAGCAGCAGGTGTCCACGCTGACCCGCTCCGACCAGATCAGCCGCGATGCGAATCGGGAACTGCAGGGCACGCTGGCCGAACGTGACGAGGAGATCGCCGCGCTGCGGGCCGATGTCGCGTTCTACGAACGTTTCGTCGGCGCGACCGCGCAGCGCAGGGGGCTGACCGTGCACGAACTGCGCATGCAGCCGCGCACCGACCAGGGCTGGCACTACACCGCGACGCTGACCCAGAGCCTGAGCCGCGAGGAAGCCAGCGTTGGCACGATGCGCTTGTCGGTCGAAGGGACCCGCGACGGACGCCTGGAGACGCTGGACTGGGATCAGTTGCGCCAGCGCGACGATGCCGATCGCGTGGCGTACTCGTTCAAGTACTTCCAGCAGGTCGAGGGCGACATCGTGCTGCCGCCGGGCTTCCAGCCGCTGCGTGTGGTCGTCCGGCTCGAGCCGGAGCGCGGCAGCGCGGTCGAGCGTCCGTTCAGCTGGGCCGACGTGACGCCGCGTTCCGCGCCCGGCGCTTGAAGCGGGGGGTGCGCAGCCCCATCCTGTGTGCCATGAATGACGTGCTCACCATCGAAGGCCCCGGCTACCAGTCGCTCGAGCGCCCGCTCGATTTCACGCCGGCGGCGGCGGCCAAGGTGCGCGAGCTGATCGAAGGCGAGGGCAACAGTGCGCTCAACCTGCGCGTGTATATCCAGGGCGGTGGCTGCTCGGGGTTCCAGTACGGTTTCGAGTTCGACGAGCAGCGCACCGAGGACGATCTGGCCGTGGTCACCGACGATGTGACCCTGGTGGTCGACCCGCTCAGTCTGCAGTACCTCATGGGCGCCTCCGTCGATTACGTCGAAAGTCTGCACGGCGCGCAGTTCACGATCCGCAACCCGAACGCCAAGTCGACCTGCGGCTGCGGCAGCAGCTTCAACGTCTGAGCCGCGCCGCGCGCGTGTCGCCACTGCGACACCGCCCGGGGCGATAATCGACGCATGGACTTCAGCTTCGTCGACGCGCCGCTCGATCGCGCAGAACATCTCCGGACCGATTCCCGTGCGCTGGCCCGCCTGTGGCCGGAAGCGCGCGTGCTGGTGCTCGATGCGAAGGGCGACGCCCGCGTCGATGCGCACGGCATGCCGCCTGCGCTGGACGGCACCGTGGTCGGCACGCGGCCCGCATCGGCGGTGTTCCTCGGCCTGCACGATGCGCAGGGCTGGTTCGCACTCCCGGCCGTCGATGCGCCCGCCACGCTGGATGTGCACGCGACGATCGACCTGCGCGCGGCGGCCGCGCAATGGCCGGTCCGCGAGGCAACCGCCTTCGCGCAGGCGCGCGCCGTGCTGCACTGGCGCGATCGCCACCGCTTCTGCGGCGCCTGCGGTGCGCCGCTCGAATATGCGCGTGCCGGCTGGCTGGGGCGCTGCACCGGCTGCGGCATCGAGCATTACCCGCGTACCGACCCGGCAGTGATCGTCGCGGTCACCGACGGGTCGCGTCTGTTGCTGGGGCGCCAGGCGGCGTGGCCGCCGGGGCGCTATTCGACCTTGGCCGGTTTCGTCGAGCCCGGCGAGACGCTCGAGCAGACCGTCGTGCGCGAAGTGTTCGAAGAAAGCGCGGTGCGCGTGACCGGTTGTCGCTATCTCGCGTCGCAGCCGTGGCCATTCCCGGCCTCGCTGATGCTCGGCTTCATCGCCGATGCCGGTCCCGATGTGCCGCAGGTCACCGACGAGCTGGAGGACGCGCGCTGGTTCGACGTCGAGACCGTCGGCGCCGCGCTGCGCGATGCGCACCCGGAATTGAAGCTCTCGCCGAGGTCGTCAATCTCGCGCTGGCTGATCGCGCACTGGCATGCCGGCCGGACAGGCTGACATCCCGCTGCGGACCCATGCGCTTCAGGCGCGTCGGGTCTTGACCGAGTTGGACGCGATGACGGTCGAGACGATCGCTGTCACCGCCCAGCAGATCGGCCAGGTGAAGAAACCGATCACCACGAAGCACAGCAGCAGGTTGATGAAGGCGACGCACCAGTAGCCGAACATGAAGAGCAGGCCGGTTCCCACATTGCCCGCGTAGAGATGTCCGATACCGAAGGTCTGCAGGAAAATGCCAGGCAGCAGCTCTAGCACTGCGGCGGTGCCACCGGATTTGACCGGCACGTAGTGGTGGTGGACGTGTTGCACCTGCGGTGACGCGGGCTCCGAGGACATCGCGCATTCCCTTGATCGATGAGAGGCCGCAACGGCCCGCTGGGCCCGCAAGCATAGCGGGACGCTCGCGCGTGCTCAGCCGGGGGCGAGCAGGGTGAACGGAAACCACGGCAGGTTGCGCGCGACCCAGTAGACGAGCACGAGCGCGATCCAGGGTTTGGGGTCGGAGGCGGCGCGCGCGAGCCGCTGCAGCCAGTGAGGTCGCCAGCCCAGATGCCAGGCGGCGAACAGAGGTGCCAGCGCGAGCAGCGCGAACAGCAGCGGGTTCATCGAGAACGCACGCGGCAGATCGCCATGGGCCAGCGCGTGCAGGCAACGCGTCAGGCCACAGGCCGGGCAGTGCCAGCCGGTGGCGCTGTAGAACATGCACGGCGGAAACGGATTGCCGGGCGCGTTCGGATCGAAGGTGCGCAGCAGCCACGCGCCGGTCGCCGCCAGTGCCACGCCGCCGCCTGCGAGGGCGACGGTCGAGGCACGGATGCGGCGCGGCGCGTGGCTGCCGGCCAGCGACATCAGCCGCCGGCCTGCATCTGGTCGAGAATCATCTGGTACTGCGCCATGCCGCCGCCGAGGGTCAGCGAGTAGATCGTCCACAGCAGACCGACGATGCACAGGCCGGTCGTGACCCAGCACCAGACCTTGGCGGTATTCGACGCGCGCTGGGCGCCGGCCAGATCGCCCTGGCCGAGCAGCGTGTTGACCTTCGCCGAGAACACGATGGCGACGATGCCCGGAATCGTGCCGACGATGCAGCACAGGCACAGCGACAGCACGGTCACGACGATCGACCAGGCGAGATAGTTGGGCACGGTGCCAGGGGCGATCGGGGAGCCGGGCAGCGGCGCCTCCGGCGTGCCGTAGGTGCCGGGTGGCGGCGGCGGAATCGAACTCATCAAAAAACTCCTTTGTGCTGCGACGGATGGGAACTGTCGGTGACCGCCGTCCGTGGACGGGGACGCCATACTGTAGCGCCAGAGGTGGCGACTGCGGCGGCGCGGCGCGCCTCAGGCGGCGTCGCCGCGCAACATCCGGACCTGCGCTTCGAGCGTGCCGGCATCGATCGACGCGCCGTCTTCGATCCGCGGTCCGGCGACGACATCGACATGCGCGCGCGCGCGGCGGGGCACGCGCATGCGGCCCATGCGTGAATCGCGATGGCTCCACATGCTCGACCACATGCCACGCAGTGCCATCGGTACGACCGGCACGCGCTGACCGCGGGCGGCGGCGCGTTCGAGGATGCGCTCGACACCTGATTTGAACGCGGCGATCTCACCGTCGCGGGTCAATTTCCCTTCCGGGAAGATGCCCACCAGCTCGCCCTCCGCCAGCGCCGCATCCACCGCGTCGAACGCGCGCTGCATCAGCTCGGGGTCTTCTTTCGCGCCTGCGATCGGAATCGCCTTCGCATGCCGGAAGATCCAGTGCATGCCCGGCACCTTGAAGATGCGGTAGTACATGACGAAGCGCACCGGTCGCGGAATCGCCGCCGACAGGATCAGCGCGTCCATGTAGCTGACGTGGTTGCAGACGATCAGCGCGGGGCCATCGGCCGGCACCGAAGATTCGATATCGCGCAGGCGCAACCGGTACAGCACGCGCACCAGCAGCATGCTGACGAAGCGCATCAGGAACTCGGGCACGATCGTGAAGATCCACAACGCGACGAGGCCGTTGGCGATCGCCAGCGCCAGGAACACTTGCGGAATGCTCAGGCCCGGCAACGGAATCCGCACGCCGCCAATATTGAAACCGTCCATCTGCAACAGCACGCCCAGGATCGCGGCGGTCACGATGAAGAGCGAGTTCTGGATGTTGAGCCCGGCGATCACGCGCGAGAGCTCCGACTTCGGCGTGCGGCTCTGGATCAGTGCGAACAACGGCACGACGAAGAAGCCGGTGAACATGCCGATGCCGGTCAGATCGATGACGATGCGCCAACCGGCCCAGTCGCCGAGGAACTGGGCGATCGTCAGGCCGGTTGACGGCGGCGCGCCGGGCCGCGCGAAATACAGGTCCAGCAGGAAGGCGGTGATGCCGAATGCGCCGACCGGCACCAGGCCGATCTCGACCGAGCGGCCCGACAGCTTTTCGCACAGCAGCGATCCGACGCCGACGCCGACCGAGAACAGTGCCAACGCGAAGATGTACAACGCGGTGTCGTTGGCCACGCCGCCCAGATGCAGCTCGGCATAGGTCGGCAACTGCGCGGTCAGCACCGTGCCGACGAACCAGAACCACGACACGCCGAGGATCGCGTTGCGCACCGCGAGCTGGCGCTTGGCCAGACGCATGATCGCGCGTGATTCGGGAATCGGATTCCAGTTGACCTTGAGTTCGGGTGCGCCGGCGTCGACCTTCGGGATCAGCCGCGCGACCAGGTTGCCCGCCACTGCCAGCGCGACCACCGACAGCGCCGCCGCCTCGGGACCAAAGCTGCCGGCGATCTTGAACACCAGGCCGCCGTAGATCATGCCGGCGAGGATCGCGATCGACGTGCCCATCTCGACCAGGCCGTTGCCGCCGGTGAGCTCCTCGGGGCGCAGCACCGATGGCAGGATCGAATACTTCACCGGACCGAACAGCGTGGACTGCGTGCCGGTCAAAAACAGCGCGACCAGCAGCACCGGCATGCTCTCGAGCAGAAAGCCCGCGGCCGCGATCGACATGATCGCGATCTCCATCGCCGTCGTGATGACGATGAGCTTCTGCTTCTCCACTTTTTCGGCGATCTGCCCGGCGATCGCCGAGAACAGGAAGTAGGGCAGGATGAAGAGCGCCGGCGCGAGGTTGGTGTAGAGCGTGCGCTCGGACATGCCGATGCCGAGGAAGAACAGCAGCGCGATGATCGACTGGCGGTAGACGTTGTCGTTGAACGCGCCCAGGGCCTGGACGGTGAAATAGGGCAGGAAACGGCGCTGCTTCAGCAGTGCGAACTGGGATTGGCCGGACATGCGGGCTCCTGTGCGATTGCGCGGAGCCTAGCAGGCCGCAACCGATGCACAAGGCCGGCGTGATGTGCACCGGCCGCCGGAATGCGCCTGGCTAATCGGCCGAGCCGCTTGTCCGCCGCAGGCGCATGTCGTCGCGCGAGAATGCGAAGCGGTGATGTTCGGCCTGCGCGTCGATCAGGCCAGGCGCGTCGTAGTGCCGGCTGCGGCTGGTCGCCTCGGGCAGTTCGATGAATCCGGCTTCGACCGCATCGCCGGCGATGCGCACCAGGCCCACGCCATGGCGCCGCGTACGCGCGTGCTGGATGCCCGGATTGCCGTGCCGGACCACCGCGTCGAGTGCTGCCGCCAGCCGTCGCGTAGCGTCGGCCTGCGGGCTGTCGCCGGACGCGCTGCGCTCGATGATGCTGGCCAGCGTCTCCGACGACACCGCCGGCGCGGTGAATTCCACGGTCGCCGCGCTGTGCTGTGTGGCGAAGCTGGCGTGGATGTCGCCCGACAGCAGGATGGTGCCGCCGGCCGGATCGAAGACCTCCTCGAACAGGCGTCGGCGCTCGACCGGAAAGCCGTCCCAATGATCGAGGTTGAGATAGAAGCGTCGGCGCATCGGCGCCGGCGCGTCGAGGGCCGGATTCGACAGGTCCAGCACCAGCGAAGTGAACGACACCGAGCTGGCCACGACCTTGAAGCGCGCATCGCTGTCGCGCATCCGCGTCGCCAGCCAGTCGCGCTGCGCAGGCCCGTAGGGCGAGGCCGCGCCGTCGAGCGCGTGCAGCGCGGCGAACAGGTCAAAGGCATCCTGCACGACCACGTAGCGCGCGCCCAGATCGCTGAAGGCGCCGGTCTTTCCCATCGCCAGCCACGGCAGCCCGCGCGGCAGGCCGGCCGCGTCCGGCAGCGTCAGGCGCGCTTCGGGCGGTGCAGCCGCGTTCCAGCCTTCGAGGAGCGGCGCCAGCGCCGGCAAGGCGATGCCGCCCGCCAGCGCGGCATCGGCGTAGCGCTGCGCCGCGTCGTCGGCAAGTCCGGCCGAGCGCGCGGTGTGCAGCAGGCCGGCATGCGCCGCGGCGCGCAGCGGTGCGCGCTCCGGCGTGTCGAGTGGCACGTAGGGCACCAGCGTCGCCAGCACCTGCTCGGGGTCGAGGCCGAGGCGCGGCAGGCGCGCACGCAATGCCGGCTCGTCGAACGCCAGCGCGCCGGGGAAGGCGTCTTCGGGAATCGGATGATCCGGACGCGTGCTGCGGTAGTCGGTGACCAGCAGATCCAGTGCGCGGCCGAAGCGCAGGCCGCGCCAGATCTGCAGGTTCGGAAACAACCGCTCGCGGGTGACCGGCAGCTGCGCGCCGTCGGCGAGCTCCAGATCCACCGGCAGGTATTCGAAGTAGGCCTGCTCGGCATTGCGCCGGCGCTCGAGATCGCGTTCGTCGCGGGCGCCGTCGTGATAGGTGCCCACGTCCTGCCAGCAGTCGTCAGAGAATTCGTGGTCGTCCCAGATCGCGACCAGCGGCGCGCGTTCCAGCAGGGCCTGCAGCACGGGATCGTCGCGGAACGTCCGGTGCAGCTGGCGGTAGTTGTGCAGGCTGCGCGCGGCGAAATATGCGCGCCCGCCACGCTCGAGCCGGATCGCGCCGTCGACATCATCGAAGGTGATCGCGCGCGTGTCGTCCTGCTGCTGGAACTGCGGATCGCCGGCGGTCTCGTAGATGAAATCGCCGAGATGCAGCACGAAGTCGAGCTCCTCGTCGAGCAGCGGCAGCAGGCTGTTGTACCAGCGGCCACCGTAGTCCTGGCAGCTCATGAAGGCGAAGCGCAGCGGTACGTCGGCATCCGGCGCGGGCGCGGTGCGCGTGCGGCCATGCGGCGAGGTGCGCGGTGCGGTGCCGTCGTCCTCGACGACGAAGCGGTAGTGATATGTGGTCGCGGGCGTCAGACCTTCGACCCGGACCTTGATGCAGCCGTCGCTGTCCGTCGGCGCCTGGAGCACGCGGTCCACGCGCAGGCGCTCGAATGCGGCGTCCTCGGCGACCTGCACGCGGAGCCCCGTCACTGGCGAGGCGACGCGGGTCCACAACAGCACGCGGTCCGGGCGCGGATCGCCGGAGGCCACCGACTGGGGGAACAACGTGCGCGAGACGTTCCCCGGTACGTCGCGCGTGGCGCCGAGTGCAGGCAGTGCGGTGCTCGACGCGATGACGACAAGCGCGGACAGGAAGCGGCGGCGTGTGGGCGAATGCATGGGGAATTGGGCAGCGGACGAAGCGGGCATCCTGCGACGCGCGCATGACGCTTCGATTGCGCGACCTGTCACTGTGTCCGTCATGCGGGTGTCATCGCCGGATCAAGCTGCCGCAATACGGACCGTCGATCGTGGTCGTTTGCTGTTCACCACCGGGGAATCGACGTCATGCCTGTCCGTGTCCATCCACTCGTGCCACCGTTGCTCGCCGGCCTTGCATTGCTCGCCGCCACGCCGGCGATCGCGCAGTCCACGTCTTCGGCGCTGCAGGAGCTGGACAAGATCGTCGTCACCGCGCAGAAGCGCGAGCAGCAGGTGCAGGACGTGCCGATCGCGATCACAGCCTATTCGGGCGAGTTTCTCGATGCGCTCGGCATCGACGGCTTCGAGCAGTTGGGCAATTACGTGCCCGGCCTGCAGACCCAGGTGCAGAGCCCCAACAATCCGGGCTTCGTGATCCGCGGCATCACCTCCGACAGCGGCGACGCCACCAGCGAACCGCGCGTCTCTGTGTTCCAGGACGGCGTGTCGATCAGCCGCTCACGCGGCTCGGTGGTCGAACTGTTCGACATGGAGCGCGTCGAGGTATTGCGCGGCCCGCAGGGCACGCTGTTCGGACGCGGCGCGCAGATCGGCGCGGTGCACCTGATCCAGAACAAGGCGCGCGACACTTTCGGCGGCGCGTTCCGCGCGGGCTTCGGCAACTTCGGCGAGACTTACTTCACCGGCCACCTCAACACGCCGCTGGTGGACGACGCGCTGTACGGACGCATCGCCGTCTTCCACCAGCAGCGTGACGGCACGATCGACAATCTCGCGGGTGGCGATCTCAACGGCCGGGACACCCAGGCGATTCGCGGCGCGCTGCGCTGGGATCTCGGTGACACCGGCACGCTGGATCTGATCCTCAACCACCAGCGCGACACGCCGCCGGGCACCGCGTTCCGCAGCGGCAGCATTCCGACACGCGAGGGCCGCATCGCATTCTGGGACAGCGCCGCCGACCTCAACCGCGGCGAGGCGCTGGGCCTGGATCGCACCGTCGACAGCGCGACGCTACTCGGGGAGTTCCGCCTCAGCGACGACTGGACGCTGTCGTCGATCACCGGCTGGCGCCGCTTCGACTCTACCGAGCAGTTCGACGGTGACGGCTCGCAGGTCGACCTGCTGGAATTCGCCGAAATCGCTGAAGGCCGCCAGTTCAGCCAGGAGATCCGCTTCAACTACGATGCAGGCGGTGCCTTCCGCGGCTTCGCGGGTGTCAGCGCGTTCGACGAATCCGGCTCGCAGCGCGTGCCCTTCAGCACCGACGAGCGCAGTCTGTACGCGCTGCTGTCGCCGACACTGACCGCGGCTGCCGGCGGGCTGCTGCCGGTGGTGCCACTGCTCAACCCCGACGGCACGCCGAACACCAGCCTGTCGGTCATCAACGTGCATCCGGCGTTGCAGCAGATGCTGGGCCTGCCGCCGCTGCTGCCGCTGAAGGCGAGGCACACCGAGGAATACGCGAACTTCGGCGACGTGCGCGCGCTGGAAGCGTTCGCCGACGGCACCTGGTCGATGACCGATCGTTTCGACCTGACCCTGGGCCTGCGCTACACCCGCGAGGAGATCACGTCGGGCTATGAGGCGCTGTACTACGGCACGCCCAGCGTGCTCGGCCTGTTCTTGCCGTCGTTCCCTGACAACGTGGCGTTCCCCAACGCGCTGTCCGCGCCCACGGCCGGGCGCCTGCAGGCATCGGATACGTTCTCGTCGGCGGTCGGGCGCGCTGTGGCGGCCTATCGGTTCGCGGACGATCTCAACGGCTATGCAAGCGTGTCGCGCGGCCGGCGTCCGGATCTGCTGCAGTTCAACGACGGGGCGATCGAACAGGTCGACGCCGAAATCGTGGGGAACTACGAAGTCGGCCTCAAGGGCGCGGCCAGCGACGGCCGCTTCGTCTACGACCTGGCCGCGTTCTACTACGACTACAGCAACTTCCAGGCGCAGGTGGAGAATCCGTCAGGAACGCCGTTCTTCATCACCGCCAATGGTGGCAATGCGCGCGCGGTCGGCTTCGAGGCGGCGCTGACCAACCGCTTCACCGATCGCCTCAGCGGCTTTCTCAACTACGGCTGGATCGACGCGAAGTTCAACGCGCTCGACGACGACGACAATCCGCAGTCACTGGCCGGCAACCGCTTCCGCCTGACCCCGGAGCACACGGTCGCGCTGGGCCTCGATTGGCAACTTCCGTTCGGTGCCGGCCACGCGTTCTATGTGCGGCCCAACTACAGCTGGCGCGCGAAGGTCTTCTTCGAGGACGACAATAGCCCGGCGATTTCGCAGGACGCGTTCGGGCTGCTGAACCTCAACGCCGGCGTGCGCCTGGCCGGTGGCTGGGACCTGCAGGCCTACGTGCAGAACCTCACGGATGAGACCTACCTCGTCGATGCCGGCAATACCGGCGCGCTGTTCGGCACGCCGACCTTCGTGCCCGGCAGCCCGCGGCTGTACGGGGTCCGCGTCGGCTACACGTTCTGAGGCGGGGCGGGACCTGCCGGCAGTTGCGCCTGCGATCGGGCGCCACGCCGGCAGGTCTGCATCGTCCAGTCCGGGCGCTGGGCCGCGCTCAGCCGGCGGACGCGGGGTCTTCGCGAACCGCGCGGTATCGCTGTTCGAGTTCCTGGCGGATCTCGCGCCGCTGCCGGCCCTGCTCGAAGCGGCGGCGTTCCTCGGCACTGGCCGGCTCGAGCGCCGGCACCGGCGTCGAGCGGCCGTCCTCGTCCATCGCCACCATCGTGAAGAAGCAGCTGTTGGTGTGGCGCACCGCGCGGTTGCGGATGTCCTCGGTGATGACCTTGATGCCGACTTCCATCGACGTGCGCCCGGTGTAATTCACCGACGCGAGGAAGGTCACCAGCTCGCCGACGTGGATCGGCTCGCGGAAGGTCACCTGGTCCACCGACAGCGTGACCACGTAACGGCCGGCATAGCGGCTGGCGCAGGCGTAGGCCACTTCGTCGAGATACTTCAGCAGCGTGCCACCGTGCACGTTGCCGGAGAAGTTCGCCATGTCCGGTGTCATCAGCACGGTCATGCTGAGCTGGGCATTGCCTGGGATCACGATCTAAGCCTCGGCGTTGGGGAAGGCATCAGGCGTTGCCGCGTTCGCGTTCGATCGCGCGCCAGCCGATGTCGTGGCGGTGGAACTCGCCCGGCCACGAGATGCCGGCGAGCTCGCCGTAGGCGCGTGTCTGCGCATGGGCGACGGTCTCGCCCAGCGCAGCCACGCAGAGTACGCGGCCGCCGGCGGTGACGGCCTGGCCGTGCGCGTCGAGCTTCGTGCCCGCATGGAACACCTTGGTGTCCTCCAGCGAGGGGGTGTCCCAGGTGTTGATGACGTCGCCGGTGCGCGGCGTGCCCGGATAGTGCTCGGCGGCCATGACGACGCCGAGCGAGGGGCGGGGATCCCACTGCGCCTCCACGCCATCGAGCGTGCCGTCGATCGCGGCTTCGACCAGATCCAGCAGATCGGACTGCAGGCGCAGCATCACCGGCTGGGTTTCCGGATCGCCGAAGCGCACGTTGAATTCGATGACCTTCGGCGCGCCCTGCGGGTCGATCATCAACCCGGCATAGAGGAAGCCGGTGAACGGCACGCCGTCGGCGATCATGCCGCGCACGGTCGGCTCGACGACCTCGCGCATGACCCGCGCGTGCACCTCGGGCGTGACCACCGGCGCCGGCGAATACGCACCCATGCCGCCGGTGTTGGGGCCGGTGTCGCCATCGCCGACGCGCTTGTGGTCCTGGCTGGTCGCCATCGGCAGTGCGGTCTTGCCGTCGACGATCGAGATGAAGCTCGCCTCCTCGCCGTCGAGGAATTCTTCGATCACCACGCGCGCACCGGCCGCGCCGAAGGCGTTGCCCGACAGCATGTCTGTGATCGCGGCTTCCGCCTCTTCCAGCGACATCGCGACGATCACGCCCTTGCCTGCAGCAAGGCCATCGGCCTTGATGACGATGGGCGCGCCGTGCTGACGCACGTACTCGATCGCGGTGTCGGCATCGGTGAATACCGAATAGCCCGCGGTGGGAATCGCGTGCCGCGCGAGAAAATCCTTGGCGAAGGCCTTGCTGCCTTCGAGCTGCGCGGCGGCCGCGGTGGGTCCGAAGATGCGCAGGCCTGCCTCACGGAAGCGATCGACGACACCAGCGACCAGAGGCGCCTCGGGGCCGACGACGGTCACGTCGACATTTTCGGATTTCGCCAGCGCCAGCAGCGCATCGAGATCGGTTGCCGCGACGTCCACGTTGCGGCAGCCCGCCTCGCGCGCGGTGCCTGCATTGCCCGGCGCGACCAGCACCTCGCCGACCCGCGGTGATTGCGCGAGCTTCCACGCCAGCGCGTGTTCGCGACCGCCGGAACCGATGACGAGGACCTTCTTCATGCGCAGCAGACCGGATGCAAAGGGGAGACCAGTTTACGGCGTCGCAGCGCCCCTCGCTGCGCGCGGGCCGTGGCCGCGCGGCACTGTCGACCGGGCGTCGCGGACCCGGATGCTAGGCTCGATCGCTTCGCCGCACTGGAACCCCCACCGCCGATGGATCTGGTCCAGCTGATCGAAAACGTGCTGTCACCCATCGTCGGCGGCATCAACGGCGTGTTGTGGAATTACCTGCTGGTCGGCGTGCTGCCGCTGGTCGGCATCTGGTTCAGCGTGCGGCTGGGCTTCATCCAGTTCCGCCGGTTTCCGAAGATGATCTCCGGCCTCGTGCGCGGCACCGGCGACGACAACGCGGGCATCTCGCCGCTGCAGTCGCTGTGCACGAGCCTGGCCTCGCGCGTGGGCACCGGCAATCTCGTCGGTGTGGCGATTGCGCTGACGGTCGGCGGCCCCGGTGCGATCTTCTGGATGTGGCTGGTCGCCTGTTTCGGCATGGCGACGGCCTACGTCGAAAGCGCGCTGGCGCAGTTGTACAAGCGCCGCGACGCCGAGGGCCAGTACCGGGGCGGCCCCGCGTTGTACATGGCCCACGGCCTGCGCAAGCCCTGGCTGGGCGCGATCTTCTCGGTGTGCCTGATCCTCGCGTTCGGGCTGGTGTTCAGCGCGGTGCAGGCCAATTCGATTTCCGAGGCGGCGCGCGGCGCCTGGGGCATCGAGCCGGTGTGGACTGCCGCCATCTTGGTCGCTCTCGCAGCGCCGGTGATTTTCGGCGGGCTGCGACGGGTGGCGAAGCTGTCGGAGGTGATCGTCCCGGCAATGGCGCTGGCGTACCTGGCGCTGGCGGGCTGGGTGATCATCAGCAACCTCACCGATGTGCCGGCGATGCTGGCGCTGATCGTGCGCAGTGCGTTCGGCCTCGACCAGGCCGCAGGCGGCGTGCTGGGCGGCCTTGCGGTCGCGCTGCTCAATGGCGTCAAGCGTGGTCTGTTTTCCAACGAGGCCGGCATGGGCAGCGCGCCGAATATCGCGGCCTCGGCCACGCCGGCGCCGCACCATCCGGCCAGTCAGGGTCTGGTGCAGGCGTTCGGCGTGTTCGTCGACACGCTGGTGATCTGCACGGCGACGGCGCTGATGATCCTGCTCTCGGGCGCGCTCGACACCGCCGGCGGTGACGGCGTGGTGCTCACGCAGCAGGCCATGGCGATTCACTTCGGCGGCTGGGGCCCGGTGTTCATCGCCGTGGCGCTGTCGTTCTTCGCGCTCACGTCGATCCTGGGCAATTACGCCTATGCCGAAAGCGCGGTCGTCTTCCTGCGCGGCGGGCGCACCGGCATCCTGTTGCTGCGCCTGGGCTGTCTGTCGATGGTGGCCTGGGGCGCGTTCGCCAAGCTCGATCTCGTCTGGGACACCGCCGATGCGGCGATGGGGCTGATGGCGATGGTGAACCTGATCGCGGTGATGCTGCTGTCAGGCGTGGCGATCAGGCTGACCCGCGATTACGACCGCAAGATTCGCGCGGGCGAGAGCTCACCGCGTCTGGACGCGGCGGATTTCCCCGAGCTCGGTGACACGATCGACCGCAGCATCTGGACCGCGCAGAAGACGGTGGCGCCGGTCCCCGAGCGCCGCTGAGGTTAGCGCAACGCCGACGCGGCAGCGCATGCGTCAGGATGGCTTCAATCGCATCCGTCGCGCTGCAGCTCGGCGGGCACGGCCCACGCGCCGGTCGTCGGATCGAACGGCACCAGATGTGTGCGGTCAATGCGCCGCCCGCAGGCCTCGCCACGTTCGCGCACGCGCAGCGGCCACGCGACTGCAGTGGCGTCGCGATCGTCGATCGCCAGATCGAACATCAGATCGAAGGCCGCATCCGGCGTGCAGTCGTCGCGCTCGCCGCACCCAGCCATCGCACCGAGATTGTCGAGACTGCTGCGCAGCGTCGCCGCCACTGCGAAGCCGCCCGCGTGCGGCAGCACGAGATGGCTGGTGCCGATCGTGATGCCCTGGCCGGTGAATCCATCGTCCACCACGAAGCCATGCAGACGCGGGCCGAACCTGCGCACGGCGAGCTCGGCGACATCGCCGTTGTCGCCGAAGCCGTCCATGTGCTGGCGCGCAGTAGCGGTGACGCCGTCCGTGCCCAGCTGCAGCAGGAAGACATCGATGCGCGCGGTGGTCGCATGGCCGGCGCCGTCAGGCACGCCGCACACGGCGACGAGCTCCGCCGGTACCTCCGGCGTGCCGATCGCCTCGCGTGCGCAGACCTCGCGGGAGGCCGCGTCGCGGCCGAGGCCATCGGCCGCGGGCGTGCCGGGCCAGTCGCCCTGCAACTGGGCGAGTTCGCCGTACTGGCTGACGAGATAGGCGCGGACCGCGCCGCCATCGAGGCCGGTGACCGGCGCGGCGGCTGCCTGCGGTGGTTCGCTGGGCGTTGCGGCTACGTCGGGCGGCAATGTCGGTGTCGCGCTCACCGCCCCGGGCTTGGGCGATTCACTGCAGGCGGCCAGCACCAGCAGGCAGGCGGCGCAAGCAAGGCGCGCGAAGCTGAGACGGGGCCACGACATCGGCGCATCCTGCGAAAACGATGCGCCGGACGCTAGCAGCGGGGTCGGCGAGATCCAGTGACGCCGACATGCCGGCGCGGTGCACCTGTCAGTGGCGGAAATGGCGCACGCCGGTGAACACCATCGCGATGTCGTGTGCGTCGGCAGCGGCGATCACCTCGGCATCGCGCATCGAGCCGCCCGGCTGGATCACCGCCTGGATGCCGGCTTCGGCGGCTGCATCAATGCCGTCGCGGAACGGGAAAAACGCATCCGACGCCATCACCGAACCCGGCACCACCAGCCCGGCATCGCCGGCCTTGATGCCGGCGATGCGCGCCGAGTACACCCGGCTCATCTGGCCTGCGCCGACACCGATCGTGCGCTGGTCCTTCGCATAGACGATGGCATTGGACTTCACGAACTTGGCGACCTTCCACGCGAACAGCAGATCATCGAGCTGGGCGTCGGTCGGCGCGCGCCGGGTGACGACCTGGAGCTGGTCACGGGCGACCACGTGGTTGTCGGCGTCCTGCATCAGCAGGCCCGAGCCCACACGCTTGACGTCGACGGTGTTGCGGCCGTCGCCGTGCGGAATGCGCAGCACGCGCACGTTGGCTTTCTTCTTCGCGTAGTCCAGCGCTTCGGGCGCGAAGTCCGGCGCAATGAGGACCTCCACGAACTGGCGGTCGAGAATCACCTTCGCCGTCGCGGCGTCCAGCGTGCGGTTGAACGCGATGATGCCGCCGAATGCAGACGTCGGATCGGTCGCGTAGGCGAGTTCGTACGCATCGCCGCAGGCCACGCCCATGGCGACGCCGCAGGGGTTGGCGTGCTTGACGATCACGCAGGCCGGTGCATCGAACTGGCGCACGCATTCCCACGCTGCATCGGCGTCGGCAATGTTGTTGTACGACAGTTCCTTGCCCTGCAACTGGGTGAACGTGGCCAGCGTGCCGGCCACTGGATACAGGTCGCGGTAGAACGCCGCGCGCTGGTGCGGATTCTCGCCGTAGCGCAGGTCGGCGACCTTGACGAAGTTGCCGTTGCTCTGGCCCGGGAACGGGCCGCGACAGACCGCGCCTGCATCGGACACCTCGGCGATCGACGACAGCACGTCACTGATGCGCGCGTCGTACTGCGCCACGCGATTGAACGCGGCGATCGACAGGGCGAAGCGGGTGCTGCCGGTGAGCGCACCGTCGTTCGCCTCGAGCTCGGCCAGCAACGCGTCGTACTGCGACGGATCGGTCGCCACCGCGACGTGCGCAAAGTTTTTCGCCGCCGCGCGCAGCATCGCCGGGCCGCCGATGTCGATGTTCTCGATGATGTCGTCGAACTTCGCATCCGGCGCGTAGGCCACGCGCTCGAAGGGATAGAGGTTGAGCACCAGCAGGTCGATCGCGTCGATGCCGTGTTCGGCCATCACCGCATCGTCGGTCCCGCGGCGCCCGAGCAGGCCACCATGCACCTTCGGGTGCAGGGTCTTGACCCGGCCGTCCATGATTTCCGGGAATCCGGTCACGTCGCTGACGTCGCGTACCGGCAGGCCGGCCTCGCGCAGGGCCTTCGCGGTGCCCCCGGTCGACAGCAGTTCGACGTTGCGTGCTGCAAGCGCGCGGGCGAGATCGAGCAGGCCGGTCTTGTCGGACACCGACAGCAGCGCGCGGCGGATCGGAGTGGTCGCGCCGTGGGTGGGATTGGAAGGCATGGGCATGGCGGGGAAGCGGGGCGGGCGGATATTGTAGGGCGGCCGCTCCGCCGCGGTGCCCCGGGGGGATGCGCGCCGTGTCGATCTATGCCTTGAAAGGACGCTTCCAGGCGCTGTTGCGTCCCTTGGTCCGCGCGCTGCACGGCGCGGGCGCGACCGCGAACCAGGTGACCGTGATCGCCGCGCTGATTTCCCTGCTGGTCGCCGCCATCGTCTACGTGCGTGCGCCGGGGCTGCCGTTGCTCTACCTGTTGTTGCCGGTCTGGATGCTGGTACGCATGGGTCTCAACGCGATCGACGGCATGCTGGCGCGCGAATTCAAGCAGCAGTCGCGCCTGGGGGCCTACCTCAACGAACTGTGCGACGTGGTCGCCGACGCGGCCCTGTACCTGGCGCTGCTCTCCGTGCCGGGCGTGTCGGCCTGGCTGGTCTGGCTGATGGTCTGGCTGGCCGCGCTGACCGAGTACGCCGGGGTGCTCGGCCTGATGGTCGGCGCCTCGCGTCGCTACGACGGGCCGATGGGCAAGAGCGATCGCGCGTTCGTGGTTGGCGTGGTCGGCCTGCTGCTCGCCTTCGGCTGGCTGCCGGCGCCTTGGCTGTCGCTGCTGTTTGCCTTGACGGCGTTGGCCTGTGCACTGACAGTCCTGCGCAGGGTACGCGCCGGGCTCGCCGAAGCGCGCTGAAAGCGCCACACAGGGACATGCATGACAGGGAAGACCGACACGATGGATGCGACATCGGCGATGGCTGTCGACTACGCCACTCGACGCGAGTTCACCACCTCGACGTTCGCGACGTTCGACGGCGCCGCGTTGTTCTATCGGCACTGGCCCGCGCGCGGTGCCTCGCGTGGTGCCATCGTGCTGCTGCATCGCGGCCACGAGCATTCGGGCCGGGTCGCGCATCTGGCTGACGAGCTCGACCTTCCGGATTTCGACGTGTTCGCCTGGGATGCGCGCGGCAACGGCCAATCGCCGGGTACCCGCGGCGATGCGCCGGGCTTCGAGGCGCTCGTCCGGGACCTGGACACATTCGTCGCCTGGATCGGGCGCCATCACGACATCCCCGTCGAACAGGTGGCAGTGGTCGCGCAAAGTGTCGGTGCGGTGGTGGCCGCGACCTGGGTGCACGACTACGCGCCCAGGCTGCGTGCGCTGGTGCTCGCGTCGCCGGCGTTCCGGGTCAAGCTCTACGTGCCGTTCGCGCGGGCTGGGCTGGCGCTGATGGAGAAGTTGCGTGGCAATTTCTTCGTCAACAGTTACGTCAAGCCGCAGTGGCTGACCCACGACGCGGCGCGCGTCGCGAGCTACCGGCAGGACCCGTTGATCACGCGACCGATCTCGGTGCGCGTGCTGCTGGGGCTCTACCGCGCCGCCGAGCGCGTGGTCGCTGACGCGCAGGCGATCGGCGTGCCGACGCAACTGCTGGTGTCGGGCTCGGATTTCGTCGTGCATCGTGGCCCGCAGGACCGCTTCTTCGAGCGGCTGGGATCGCACGTGCGCGAACGGCATCTGCTGCCCGGCTTCTTCCACGACACGCTCGGCGAGCGCGATCGCGCGCCGGCGGTGGCCAAGGTGCGGAGCTTCCTGCGCGCGCGTTTCGACGCGGCGCCTGCGCTGCCGTCGCTGCGCGAAGCCCATCGCTACGGCGCGACGTTCGACGAGGCGCAGCGTCTCGCATGGCCGCATCCGCGCGGCTCGCTGCAGGACCTGCGCTGGCGCGGGGTGCGCGCGGGCCTGCGCCTGGGCGGCCATCTGTCGGACGGCATCCGGCTGGGGCTCGAGACCGGTTTCGATTCCGGCAGCACGCTCGACTACGTCTACGAACACCAGCCGCGTGGCAGCGGGCCCGTCGGCCGCTTCGTGGACCGCAACTACATCGAGTCGATCGGCTGGCGCGGCATCCGCCAACGGCGACTCCACCTGCACGCCCTGCTGCGTGAGGCGGCCCAGCGGCTGCGTGCGGCGGGCCTGCCGGTGCGCGCGTTGGATATCGCCGCCGGACATGGACGCTATGTGCTCGAAGCCCTCGCCCAGGGCGATGTGCGGGCCGATGCGATCGCGCTGCGCGACTACAGCGCGCGCAACGTCGAGCATGGTCGGGCGCTGATCCGCGCGTTCGGTGCGGAAGGCTTCGCCCGTTTCGACACCGGCGATGCCTTCGATCGCGCCGCACTGGCGGCGCTGGAGCCGAAGCCGACGCTGGCGATCGTGTCGGGGCTCTACGAACTGTTCCCCGACAACGCGCTGCTGCAGGCCTCGCTCGCCGGGCTGGCGGAGGCCGTGCCGCCCGGCGGATTTCTCGCTTACACCGGCCAGCCCTGGCATCCGCAGCTGGAATTCATCGCACGCGCGCTCACCAGCCATCGCGATGGTGCGGCCTGGGTGATGCGTCGCCGCACCCAGGCCGAAATGGACCAGCTCGTTGCCGATGCAGGCTTCCGCAAGGTGGCGCAACGCATCGATGCCTGGGGCATCTTTACCGTCTCGCTCGCACAGCGCGTCGATGACGCCGCACGCTGAGGACGCGGTCGCCGCGCGCGCGCCGCGGCCCTGGAAGCGCGCGATCGGCTGGCTCGCGTTCCTGGGCCCGTTTTTCTACCTGAGCTATGGCTTCGCCAACGCGATGGCGGGACGACGCGCGGATGTGCCGAGCATCGTGTTCGACTGGGAGCACGCGGTGCCGTTCCTGGCCTGGACGATCCTGCCGTACTGGACGACCAACGCGTTCTACGCCGTCTCGCCATTCCTGGCCCGCGACCGCCGGGAGTTGGACACGCTCGGCCTGCGTCTGCTGTCGGTCCAGTTGCTCGCCGTCGCCTGCTTCCTGCTGTGGCCGCTGGCCTTCAGTTTCGAGCGGCCGGCCACGGACGGGTTCTTCGGTGCGATGTTCGATGCGCTGACCAGCTTCGACCGCCCCTACAACCAGGCGCCGTCGCTGCATATCGCACTGACCGTGGTGCTGTGGGCGCACTACGCCAAATTCCTGCATGGGTTTTGGCGTCGCGTGCTGGATGTGTGGTTCGCACTCGTCTGCGTGTCGATCCTGACCACGTTCCAGCACCATTTCATCGACTTGCCGACCGGCATCGCCGCGGGCTGGCTCTGCGTCTGGTTGTGGCCCGAGCGGGCCGACGCGCCGTGGCGCAATGCCCGCTGGACCGATGCGCCCGAGCGTCGGCGCCTCGCCGCGTTGTATCTGCTCGGCGCATTGGCCTGCGCAGCGTTGGCCGCTCACTTGGGTGGCGTGCTGCTGTGGGCATGGTGGTCCGCGCTGTCGCTGCTGCTGGTGGCCTGCCATTACGCGTTCACAGGCGCTGCGGGCTTCCAGAAGCGCGCCGATGGCCGTCTGTCGATGGCATCGCGCTGGCTGCACGCGCCCTATCTGCTGGGCGCGCGGATCAATGCCTGGTGGTGGACGCGGCGCGCCCCGGCCCCGGTCAAGGTCGTCGACGGCGTCTGGCTGGGCGGCCTGCAGTCGAAGGGCGGGCGTGACGGGTTCGCGGTCGTCGATGTCTGCGCCGAACTTTCGTTGCCCGGCGGCGCGCAGCCGGGCGATGCGATCGTGCCGATGCTCGATCTCGCCACGCCTTCGTTGCCGTCGGTGCTCGCTGCGGCCGATGTGATCGAGACCTTGCGCCGCGCGGACGAGCGGGTGCTGGTGTGCTGCGCGCTCGGTTACTCGCGCAGTGCCCTGACGATTGCCGCGTGGCTGCTGCGTTCCGGGCGCGCGGATTCGGTCGACGCTGCGATCGCGCGCGTGCGCGCGGCCCGGCCCGGCATCGTGTTGCGGCCACGTCACGCAGGGGTGCTGCATGCGATCGCAGCGCTGGGAACACTGACGTCCCGGGGGGCGCGATGACCACACCGGGGCCGCAGACCGACGCACCGCCGACCTTCGTGGTGATGGCCGCGATCCTGCATCAGGGGCGACGCCTGCATGGCGTGTCGACGCTGTTCGCCGCGCTGGCGGGCGCAGGCCTTCTGCTGGCGGCGGTGTTCGGCAATGCGATGGGCGCGCCGGCCCGTATCGCGCTGGCCGCGAGCCTGATGGCCTTTTTTGCGCAGGTCTACTGGGCGGCGCGCGTCGATGTGGATGCGCGGTTGCTGCAGGCGCTGACGGCCGACGCGCCCGAGCGCGCGGCCGCGCGCCTCGACGCCGCGTTCGTCAGCCTGGGCCAGCGGACACCCGGGCCCGGACGCGACTGGCCGACGCGATGGCGGGGAATGCGCGCATTGCTGCGCCGGCAGGGCATCGCACTGGCCTTGCAGCTGTTCGCCTGCGTGTACGCATGGACGCTCGCATGATCGACGCCTTGCTCGCGCGTGGTTTCAGTGGCGCCATCCGGGGTCTGACCGGCGCGCGTGCACTCTGGGAGGGCTGCGCGCCCTCCGACCAGCGCCGCGTCTATTTCGGCAACCACGCCAGCCACGGCGACTTCGTGATGATCTGGTCGGCCCTGCCCGTGGCCTTGCGTCGCAACGTGCGCCCGGTGGCCGGCGCCGATTACTGGAATCGTGATCCGCTGCGGCGTTACCTGATCCGTAGCGTCTTCAACGGTGTGCTGATCGAGCGCGATCCCGCCGCGCGCCAAGAGGATCCCATCGCGACTCTCTGCAAGGCGGTGGACCACGGCGCCTCGCTGATCCTGTTTCCCGAAGGCACGCGCAACACTGGCGATGACCTGCTGCCGTTCAAAAGCGGCATGTACCACCTCGCGCGGCAGCGTCCGGAGCTGGAATTTGTGCCGGTGTGGCTCGACAACCTGCGCCGGGTCATGCCCAAGGGGCGCTTGCTGCCGTTGCCGCTGCTGTGCACCGCGCGTTTCGGTGCGCCAATCGGCCTGCGGCCGGGCGAGGACAAGGCGGCGTTTCTCGCCCGCAGCCGCGATGCCTTGCGCGCGCTCGATGCCAGCGGCGGGTCGGAGCGCGCACCATGATCGCCTGGCTGCAGTCCCAGCCCGATTCCGTCGTGCTGTTCCTCGGTATCGGCGGCGTGCTGGCGCTGGCAACGCTGATCGCCGAAACGCTGCGCTGGCGCCAGGGCGGCGTGGCGACGCCGGTCATCGCCAATCTGGTGTCGCGGATCCGGGCGTGGTGGGTGATGGCTGCGGTCGTGGGCCTCGCGTTCCTGTGCGGCCGGCTCGGCGTGATCGTGCTGTTTCTGCTGGTGTCGCTGTTCGCATTGCGCGAGTTCATCACGCTCACGCCGACGCGGCGTGGCGATTACTGGGCGCTGGTCGCGGCGTTCTACGTCGTGCTGCCGTACCAGTACTGGCTGGTCTACAGCGACTGGTACGGCATGGCGACGTTGCTGATACCGGTCTATGCCTTCCTGCTGCTGCCGATCCTCGCGCTCGCGGGTGGCGATACCACCGGCTACCTGGAGCGCACGGCGAAGATCCAGTGGGGCCTGATGATCAGCGTGTTCTGCATCTCGCATGTGCCGGCGCTGATGAACCTGCACATCGACGGCAGCCGCGACGAAGGCCGCAACCTGCTGCTGATCGCGTTCCTGGTGATCGTCGTGCAGTCGTCGGACGTGCTGCAGTACGTGTGGGGCAAGTTGTGCGGCCGCCGTCTCGTCGCGCCGCGGCTCTCGCCATCGAAGACCTGGGAAGGCCTGGTGGGCGGTGTGGCCTCGGCCACGCTGCTCGGCGCCGCACTATGGTGGATCACCCCGTTCTCGCCTTGGCAGGCGGGCCTGCTGGCGCTGGTGATCAACCTGATGGGCTTCTTCGGCGGGCTGGTGATGTCGGCGATCAAGCGCGACCGCGGCATCAAGGACTGGGGCCACATGATCGAAGGCCACGGCGGCATGCTCGACCGGCTGGATTCGGTGTGCTTCGCGGCACCGGTATTCTTCCACGTCACCCGCTACTGGTGGGGTTGACGCCCCCGCGCGGGAGGCGATTACACCAGCGCGTATTCGCGCAGTTTCTTGCGCAGCGTGGCGCGATGGATGCCGAGCATCGCCGCGGCGCGGCTCTGGTTGCCGTCGCAGAAGTTCAGCACTTCGACGAACAACGGAATCTCGAGTTCGCGCAGCGCGACCTCGTAGAGATTGTCGGTGTCGTTGCCGTTGAGATCGCCGAGGTAGCGCTGGATCGAGGTCGCAACATGTTCGCGCAGGGGCGTGCGCGGTGCTTCGCGCGTGCTGCTGTCGGTGCGGTCTGCGTTCAAGTCGACTCTCAGAATGCGGCGTCGCTGTCGCAGCGTCCGGTCGGTGACCACGGCGCGTGCGGACGGCGGAAGGGCGGGTCAGTCTAGCGCGGCCCCCCGGCCGCTGTCAGCGTGGTTTCAGAGAAAATCGAAGGCGAACGAGACCGCCCGCGCATCGGGTTCGACGAGCTGCAGGCGTGCCTCCACGCTGGCGCCGGCGTCGAGCGTCGGTTGCGGCGGCGCGCTGGCGAGATACTCCTGCGGCGTGAACACGCGTGCGCCGACGATGCGTCCATCGATGTCGGAAAGCGTCAGCCGCAGCCGCGGCCACGCCTGCGCCCAGCGGGCGTCGTTGCGAAACGTCGTAGTCGCCAACAGCGCGCCTGGGCGCGCGGCGTCGGGACGCACGTCGCGCGCGAGCACGGTCAGCGCGCTGGGTTCGCGCCACGGCGGCAGGCCGCAACGCAACACAGCGCACAGGCGTGCGAGGGTCGGACGCCAGCCCGGATCGGCGGCGAGCCGCGCGCGATCGGCCAGCAGGACCTGCAGCCCGAGCAGCAGGCACAGTGCGAGGACGGCGCACGCCAGGATGCGCTGTTGCCGACGCATGCGTGCGTCGAGCGCGCCCGATGGGCCGCGCCGGGCGAAACTCGGCGATGCGCGCGCCGGGGCAGGCTTCGCCGCGCCGGCTTCGGCAATGCCTGGTGCAGCCGCTGGCGGATCGGCGGACACCGTCGCGGTCGCTGCGGACGTATCGATGGATTGGATCCCGGCCGGAGGATCGGCCGGCCGGAATGTCGCGGCGGCTGGCTGCGATGGGCTCGGCGATGCGGTCGGCTCGGGCGGCAATGGCGGCGCAGGCGTCGGCACCTCCGATTCGGGCGCCCCACGCGTCACGGCGTCGGATCCTGACGGCGTCACGGAGCCACTTGCTGCCGCGTCGACGGTGGACGTTGTCTTCAGCAGCGCGGCCACTGATACCGCCGGCGCGGCGCTGCGCAGCACGCCGCGGCAACGCGGGCAGCGCTCCGGCGGTTGGTCGGTCGCAGGATCGGTGGCGACCAGCGAACCGCAGTGCTTGCAGTTGATGAACATGCGGCTATTGAATCACGCCGCCGTCGTGTCGCACGCGGCGCGTCAGAGCGGTTTGCGGACGCCGTCGATGCGGACCCAGTCGCCTTCGCGCGTGACTGCCAACTGCTCGAACCAGGGACGGTAGCGACGCAGCAAGTCTTCTTCCTGGCCGTCGAGGATGCCCGACAGCGCGATGCGACCGCCGACGGCCACGCGTTCGGCCAGCGTTTCAGCCAGCGCATCGAGCGCAGTCGCGAGGATGTTGGCAACGACGACGGGGAAGGCGCCCTGCGGCGCGTCGGCCGGCAGATACACGTCGAGTGCGGCGCCGACCTCGTTGCGGTCCGCGTTGTCGCGCGAAGCGATCAAGGCCTGGGGATCGTTGTCGATGCCGACTGCACTGGCCGCGCCGAGCTTCAGCGCGGCCAGTGCGAGGATGCCGCTGCCGCAACCGTAATCGAGCACGTCGGCATCGGCGAGCGCGCCCTCGGCCGCGAGCGCATCCAGCCATTGCAGGCACAGGGACGTGGTCGGATGCGTGCCCGAGCCGAAGGCCAGGCCCGGGTCGAGGCGGATCACGACGGCATCGTTGCCGGCGGACTCGGGCAGTTCCGCATTCCACGGCACGATCCAGGTGCGCGCGCCGAACTGCAGCGGCGCGTACTGGTCCATCCAGGCGCGTTCCCAGTCCTGGTCCTCGACCTTGCGGAAGCTGGCGCGGCTCCAGTCCAGGCCGGCGTCGAAGGACTCGAGCGCGGACAACACCCGCAGCGCGTCGGTGTCGTCCTCGAACAGCGCGGTCAGCACGATCGCATGCCACAGCGGCGTTTCGCCGACGCCGGGTTCGAGGATCGCCTGCTCGTCGGTGGTGTCGGCGTCGGCATCGATCATCGTCACGGCCAAGGCGCCGATGTCCTCCAGGGCATGGGCGTAGCGCGGCTGCTCGGCTTCGGTGCAGCGCAGGCTCAGTTCGAGGAAAGGCATCGGCGGGTCCGGGGGAGGGCGGGGTCGGGCATCTTGGTGCCCGGGCGGTGGCGCGTAAAGGGCGGACGGCATGGAACGGGAATCGCGCGGGCCGGGGCCGCGCGCCGCCGCCGGCGCGAAGATCACGCACCCCGTGCTGGCCGCCACCGCCGATGCCCTTGGCGCGTTTCAGCCGGGCCGCGCCTCGCGCAGATCGTCGGCCGCGAACGCCCTGAAGCCGGCAAAGGTCACCGGGCGCATCGCTGCCGCGCAGCCTGCAGTGCTGCCGCGCAGCGCGAGACGTGCCCCGGCGGCGCCGGTCCGCCATGGGTGTCTGCCGCTGCGCTCGGCTAGAATTGCGCGTCTGGCGCCGCTTCGCCCGGGCGCGCCCCAGATCGGTCCGCCGCCCCCGCGGCGGCCGGCCCCAGCAGGATCCGACGTGACCATCCGAATGTTCGCCGCCATCGCCTTGCTGGGAGTGCTCATCGCCGCACTCGCGACGGCGTGGCGCGTGGACGTGGCCGGAGCGGACAGTGCCCACCCGGTTCCGAAGCCTGGCGCCGATGTGCATGCGCGTGCTCCGGTCGAGCCGTCCGCATCGACTGCGCCGCTGCTCGCGACGCTGGACCGGGCCGCCTGGTCGGCGGACGCAACCCATCCGCTGCAGCGTGCGTTCGAGCAGGCCGACGACCTCTTCGCGTTCCGCCAGCAACTGCGGCCCCTGGCCGACGCCGGTGACGCCGAGGCGCGGTGGGTGATCAGCCGCGTCGACGAATACTGCGCAGGCTTCGCACGCGACCCCGCCGGCTTCGCGCGCGACAGTGCCTTGATCGACGGCCTGCGGCTGGATGCGGCGCGCGCGCTGGGCGCCGCCCGCGCCCGGATCGGGACACGCTGCGGCCGGTTCGCCCCCGGCGACGCGCCGACGTTCGTGCAACTGGTCGAGCGCCGTCGGGCGGCGGCCGAAGCCGGCAGCCTCGCCGCCGAAGCGGCATTGCTGGCCATGGGCGCGCCACTGCAGGACGACATGGACTACCGGCGCGATCTTGTCGCGCGTGTGCAGGCGTCCCGCAATCCGGGTGCATTCGTTGCGCTGGCGCCGGCGATGGGCGTTGCAGCGAGCGGTGATGTGGCGCTGGCCGACACCGTTGCCGGCACCCAGGCCAGCGAACTGGCCTGGCAGCTCGCCGGCTGCGATCTCGGTCACGACTGTAGCGCCAACGGTGCGTTGATGACCGAATACTGCGCGAACGGTGGCATCTGCGCGCGAGATGCACGCCAGGACTTCTCCGCGTTCGTCCGGGATGCGGCAGTGCCGCCCCAGGGCGCGGAAGAGATCGACCGGATGAAGGACACCCTTGTCGAGGACGCCCCCGCGTTCCGCCAACTGCTCGGAATGGTGACACCATGAAACCCATGTTCCCCCGCAAGCTCCGCTTCTGGCTCTGGGCCGCCGTCTTCGTCGGCTATTCGGTAGCGGTTGCCGGTGTCGTCGTCGATGCGGTCGGCGAGAACTACCGCCGCCTGTCCCAGGTTGCGGCCACCAACACCGCTGCGCCACTCGAGCAGCGTCAGCTCGGCGCCGCCCAGATTGCCGCGCTCTATCGTGCCCAGAGCGCCACACCATTCCTTGCGCTGCCGCCGGGCAGCACCTTCCGCGTGGTGTGGCCGGATGGATCGACCGAACTGGTGCGCATCGTCAGCCAGTCGACCCCGCATGGCGCCGTACCGGTGGACGGCAGCCAGATCGAGGCTGCGCCACTGCTGGGCGGCGCGCAGGCCGAACTGCAGGTGGTGCCGGTCTCGGTCGTGCCGCGCACTGCGGCTCCGGTCACGGAGTAGGGGCGGCCCGGGCTGCGCGGTTCCGCACCGCCCGCGCGTGGCGCCGCCGCTCGGCGACGTCGGCCCAGAACATCGCCGAGTGGAACTGCGCGACGCACAGCGCGAGCAGCGTCCAGACGATCCCGAGATTGAGATAGACGCCCGCCGCGCGGTTCAGGGCGGACCATTCCGAGCGGCGCATGGCCAGACTGCCCTCCCCGAACATGCGGTGCAGGGCCTGCCCGGTCGACAGCGACTGCCAGTCGCCATGGCGCACCAGGCCTGAAACGCCGAGCCCGATGCAGGCGACGACCGCCAATGCCCACGCGACTGCGAGCCACACCGGCGCGCCGTGCAGCACGCGCACGCGTGGTACCAGCTGGATCGCACCGAACGACCACGCGATCAGAAGCAGCGCGGACACCTGGACAAACACCATGGATGAATTCCTGCGCGCCGCGGTTGGACGCCACAGGATGACCGCTGCACTCCGGTTGCGGCATGAAGCCGCGGGGCGGCGTGTATCCTGACGCCCCGTCGCAGCGGGCAGCACGTGTGCAGAAGGCCCGGTGCAACCCTCGTGACTCGCACCTTCCAGCCCACAGACACGATGACCGGATCCACGCTTCCGTCCTACGACGCACATGCCGATGCCTACACGGCGTCGCTGCGTCTGTCCGTTGCACCGATGATGGACTGGACGGACGCGCACTGCCGCGAGTTCCATCGGCTACTGGCGCCGGGCGCGCGGCTGTACACGGAAATGGTGCATGCGAAGGCGGTGATCCATGGCGATCGCACGCGCTTGCTCGCGAAGACGGCGTTGCAGTCGCCATTGGCCCTGCAGCTGGGTGGCAGCGAACCCGACGCACTCGCGCAGGCTGCGCGCATCGCCGCCGACCATGGTTTCGACGAGGTCAATCTCAATTGCGGTTGCCCGTCCGATCGCGTGCAGGCCGGGCGCTTCGGTGCGTGCCTGATGCGGGAGCCGACACTGGTCGCCGACTGCGTCGCGGCCATGGCGCAGGCCAGCGATGTCCCGGTAACGGTGAAGTGCCGGCTGGGCGTGGACGACGACGACGACTACGACGCGTTCGCGCGCTTCGTCGACGGCGCCGTGGCTGCGGGGGCCTCGATGATCGTGGTGCATGCCCGCAACGCCTGGCTCAACGGGTTGTCGCCAAAGGAGAATCGCGACATCCCGCCGCTGCGCTACGACTGGGCGCACCGGCTCAAGCGCGAACGGCCGGCGTTGCCGGTCGTGCTCAATGGCGGTATTGCCGCGCAAGCGCTTGCGTTCGAGCAGCTGGCGCACGTCGACGGCGTGATGCTGGGGCGCGCCGCGTACCACGACCCCTATCTGCTGCATCAGCTGGACGCGGCGCTGTCGGGCGCACCGCTGCGCCCGCGGGCCGAGCTGCTACGCGCGCTGCGGCCTTATGTCGAGGCGCGCATGGCGGAGGGCGTGGCGCTCAAGCACATCGTCCGCCACGTGCTTGGCCTGTTCCACGGCCAGCCCGGCGGGCGCCTGTACCGGCAGGTGCTCAGCGAGGGCGCGCATCTGCCGGGCGCGGACTGGGCCTTGGTGGAACAGGCCTTGGCGGCGACCGATGCAGCCGCCGCGCGGCGCGCGGCCTGATCCCGCGTGTGATGGCAGCAGAAATGGCGTTGCAAAGGGTCTGAAGCTGAACAGATACAGCCTTGTCAACGAAAAGTTAAGGACGGATTCACTGCCCCGGCCCGACCATCGGTTCCCTGCCTGATCGCCCGTCCCGCCTGGAGTGGCCGTGTCCGTCCCGTCGTACCGTCGTCCCTGCTGCATCCTGTTCGTCCTGCTGCTGTGCGCGGCGCCGACGATCGTGGCCGCGCAGGATCCGCCGTCACCGCAACAGGGTCCCGCGGTACGCGGTCCGGATATGCGCGCGGCGGTGCAGCGGCCGGAAAACGGGCGTCGTCGTGCGCAGGATTCAATGACCGAATCGGTCCGGCGGATCGAACGCAATACCCGCGGCCGGGTGCTCAGCATCGAGCAGATGCATTCCGACGGACGCGATCTCAACCGGGTCAAGGTGATGGACGACAGCGGTCGCGTCCGCGTCTATGTCGACGATCCCGCCCAGCGTGGCCGTGCGCCCCGTGCACGCGGCGACGACGATTGATCCTGCATCCTCGCCCCCATTCACGGCCGGGCCGGCCGTCAGACCGGAGTTGACCCATGCGAATCCTGCTCGTCGAAGACGAAGCTCCCCTGCGTGAGACCCTTGCCGCGCGCCTGAAGCGCGAAGGCTTCGCCGTCGATGCCGCCCAGGATGGTGAGGAAGGCCTGTACATGGGGCGCGAGGTTCCGTTCGACGTCGGCATCATCGATCTGGGCCTGCCGAAGATGTCGGGCATGGAACTGATCAAGGCCCTGCGCGAAGAGGGCAAGCAGTTCCCGGTGCTGATCCTGACCGCGCGTTCGAGCTGGCAGGACAAGGTCGACGGCCTCAAGCAGGGCGCCGACGACTACTTGGTCAAGCCGTTCCACGTCGAAGAACTGCTCGCGCGCATCAACGCGCTGGTCCGCCGCGCCGCGGGCTGGAGCAAGCCGACGCTGGAATGCGGCACGGTCACCCTCGATCTGGCCGCGCAGACCGTCAGCGTCGACGGCAAGAACGTCGATCTGACCAGCTACGAGTACAAGGTGCTCGAGTACCTGATGATGCACGCCGGCGAACTCGTCTCGAAGGCGGATCTGACCGAGCACATCTACCAGCAGGACTTCGACCGCGATTCGAACGTGCTGGAAGTCTTCATCGGCCGCTTGCGCAAGAAGCTCGATCCGGAAGGCGCGCTCAAGCCGATCGAGACCGTGCGCGGCCGTGGTTACCGCTTCGCGATCCCGCGCAACGGCGAGGGATGAGCGGGCAACGCCGGTCGCGGATGTCCGCGCTGGCGATGTGTATGTGCGTCGCGCAACACGGCCGGCGGACTGCGTTTACGATCTGACGTATGGCGGATACCCGACTTAGTGCGCGGCTGCGGCCGCGCTCCCTGCGCGCGCGACAGCTGCTCGCCGCGAGTATCGGCCTGCTCGCGTTTCTGGCGCTTGCCGGCTACGCACTCGACCGCGCGTTCATCGATGTCGCCAGTGAAGGCCAGCGTGAGCGTCTGCGCAACTATGTCTATGCCTATGCGGGTGACATCGAGTTCCTGCGCGGTGGCGACATCTATCCGTCCGAATCCCCGCCGGATGACCGTTTTCTGCGTCCGGGCAGCGGGCTGTACGCCGAAGTCGTGCTGCCCTCCGGAGATTCCTGGACCTCGCCTTCGGCCTCCGGGCCGCAGTTGCCGGAAGCGACGATGCTTTCGGCACGCGAGGAGAAGTTCGACGGCCCGTTGCCGATGGTCCGCAGCGACGGCACGCCGGGCGAGGCCTACCGGTATGGTCTCGGCCTGGTCTGGTCGCCCGATGGGCGCAGCGACACCGAGTTCGCCTACACCATCTATGTCATGGAAGACGCCGGTATCGTGCCGCGCCAGGTGCGCATCTTCCGAGCGGCGTTGTGGGTGAATCTCGGCGTGGCCGGCGTGATCCTGCTACTGCTGCAGGGGCTGATCGTGCGCTGGAGCCTGTGGCCACTGCGCCGGGTGGAGCAGGAGCTGGTGCGCGTGCAACGCGGCCAGTCCGAGCGCATGGGGGTACAGCATCCGCATGAGCTGCAGCCGCTGACCGAAAGCATCAACGCGTTGATCGACAGCGAGCGCGAGCACCTCGCGCGTCAGCGCAACACGATGTCCGACCTCGCCCACAGCCTGAAGACGCCGCTCGCGGTACTGCGCTCGCGTCTCGACGCGGGCAGTGGCGATGCGGAACTGCGTGAGGAAGTGGAAACCCAGCTGCAGCGCATGAACGATCTGGTGACCTATCAGCTCGCGCGCGCGGCTTCGAGCGGCCATCAGCTGTTCTCCGCGGCGATCGAGATCGAACCCAGTGCCGAGCAGATCGTGCGCGGGCTGGAGAAGATCTATGCGGCCAAGGGCGCGGTTTGCGAGTTCGAGATCGACCCGAGCGCGCGTTTCCACGGCGAGCAGGGCGATCTGCAGGAATTGCTGGGCAACCTGCTGGAAAACGCGTTCAAGTGGGCGCAGTCCCGTGTGCTGCTGACCGTGCGGCCGGGTGACACCGCGCCGAATCGACGTCCGGGCCTGGTGCTGATCGTCGAGGACGATGGCCCTGGCATTCCGCCCGATCGCGTCGCCTCGATCCTGCAGCGCGGCGTGCGCGGCGACGAGCGCGTACAGGGCCACGGCATCGGCCTGTCGATCGTGCAGGACATCGTCCACAGCTACCGCGGCGAACTGCATGTGGGGCGCTCAGAGGAACTTGGCGGCGCGTGTTTCTCGGTGCGCCTGCCGCCGGGCTTCTAAGCCTTCGCTTCGAACGGGGAGCGCCCGTAGAACCGCGCCAGATGCGTGGCCACGTCCGGCAATATCTCGCGTAGCAGCGCCGGCGCGCTGAAGTGGTATTCGCTGCAGACGGCGAAGAATTCTTCCGGTGCTTCGGCGGCATACGGATCGATCGGCATCGCCTCGCCGGCATCCACGCGCTCGACGAACGCATCGAAGCTGCGCTGGAAATCCGAGGCCCACGCGCGCTGCCAGTCGCGTGGCAGCGGCGGCGTGCCATCGAGCACCCCGTCGAGTGCGTCGATCTTGTGCGCCATCTCATGCACCGCGACGCAGAAGCCGGCGTCGGGCTCGGCGATGTCGGATTCGACATCGGCCCAGGACAGCACCAGCGGGCCGCTCTCCCACGACTCGCCGATCAGTTCGTCGTCCCATTCGTGCATCACCCCGGCGGCATCGACGTGGCTGCGGTTCACCCGGAAAGCTTCGGGATAGACGATCAGCTGCGACCAGCCATGCAGGCCTTCCTCGCCGTATTCGAGCAGTGGCAGGCAACACAGCGTGGCCAGTGCGAGGCGGGCGCGGTCATCCAGCGTCAGGCCGGCGACCGGTGTGATCGTCTTGCGATGCAGGAACAGCGCGGCCAGCGTGCGCAGTCTCGACTGCGCCGGTGCGTCGAGCGCGCGTACCCACGGCAGGCGGTCGACGGTGGCCGACCAGTCGGTCTCGGAAATCGGGGGCGGCGCGCCTGCGAACAGGCGGCGGATCAGCGAACGCACGAGCCTGGCAAATCCGTCAGCGGAACATGCCCGGCAGGAAGCTGTGCCAGCGCGGGCCACGGATCGGGCTTTCGGCCTCGCCGCCGCCGGTGACGGACGGGCGCACCTTGGACGCGCTGCCTGCTGCGGGCACGCGGCGCACATTGGCAGTGTCCAGAGACGGCTCGCTCTGCGGCGCGTTGGTCGCAGGCGGACAGGGCGTGTCGGCCGCCGTGTCGGTGATCGCGTCACGCGCGACGACCGGCAGGCTCGCGCCCAGCAACAGCAAGCAGACCATCAGACGTGCGGACATCGGAATACCCCGGAAGGAAGCAGGACGCACAGCCCGTCGATGATAGCGCAGCTGCTGCGGCGCCGACGCTGCGCCGCAGCAGCGGGCGACACCCGACGCCCGGCTCGCCGATAATCGGACGATGCCCTCCACGCCATCTCCCACTCTCCCGCCCGCGCAGCCGTCCGAACGGGCGCTGCTGCAGCGGTTGATCGCCGGCCCGGTCTCGGGCGATACGCTGGCCCGCGAATCCGGTCAGACCCGGGCCGCGGTGTGGAAGCGGATCGGCCTGCTGCGAGAGGCGGGCGTGCCCATCGTCGCGCGGCCGGGCCTGGGCTACACGCTCGCGCAGCCGCTGGCGTTGCTCGATGCCGACGCGATTCTCGACGCGCTCAGTGCGGCAGATCGCGCGCGGATGGCGTCGCTGGAGATCGCCTGGAGCATCGATTCGACCAACGCCGAGCTGCTGCGCCGGCCGATGCCGGGCGCGAACGCCGAAGTGCTGCTGGCCGAGCGCCAGACCGGTGGTCGCGGCCGTCGCGGACGCCATTGGCAGTCGCCGCTGGCGGCGCACCTGTACTTGTCGCTGCAGCGTGGTTTCGACGGCGGCCTCGCGCGACTGGGCGGGCTGAGCCTGGTCGCGGGCGTGGCCGCCGTCGAGGCCCTGCGCGCGCTGGGCATCGAGGCCGTGCGCCTGAAATGGCCGAACGATCTGGTCGTCGTCGATGCGGCGGGCCTGCGCAAGCTCGGCGGCATTCTCGTCGAGGGCGGCGGCGAGCACGCAGGGCCGGTCCGCGCGGTGCTCGGCATCGGCGTCAATGTGCGCATGCCCTCGGCGCAGGCCGCCATGATCGACCAGCCATGGACCGATCTGGCGATGTGTTGCGCCGACGCGCCGCCCACGCGCGATGCGCTGGCCGCGGCCTTGCTGGCGGCGTGGCTGCAGGCACTGGACCTGTTCGACCGGAGAGGCCTCGCACCCTTCCGGGCGCGCTACGCAGCCGTCGATGCGCTGCAGGGCGCGCCGGTGACGGTCGATACCGGCAGCGGCATGCTGCACGGCATGGCCGAAGGCATCGCGGACGACGGCGCGCTGCGCGTTCGCGTGGATGGCGTGCTGCGCGCCTTCCATGCGGGCGAAGTCAGCCTGCGCAGGGCGGGCACCGAATGAGCACCTGGCTGTTCGATCTGGGCAATACCCGGCTGAAGTTCGCGCCGCTCGATGACGATGGCCGCATCGGGGCCGTGCAGGGCACCGCCCATGTCGAGGGCGGTTTCGATCCCGAATGGCTCGAGCAGTTGCCCGCGCGTATCGATGTCGCCATCGTTGCCAGCGTCGCGTCGCCGGCGCTGCGGATGATCCTGCTCGACGCATTGGCTGCACGCGGTGCGCAGGTGCAGCTGGCGCATACCTTGCCCGCACTCGACGGCCTGACCATTGCCTACGCCGATCCGTCGCGCTTCGGGGTCGACCGTTTTCTCGCATTGCTGTCCGCGCACGCCGATGGCGCGCCCGCGCTCGTGGTCGGCGTCGGCACCGCCCTGACCGTCGATCTGATCGATGGCGACGGGCGCCATCTCGGCGGCCGGATCGCACCGTCGCCAACGCTGATGCGAGAGGCCTTGCACCGGCGCGTGGCCCAGCTTGCGCCGAGTGGTGGTGCCTACGCGGAATTCGCCGACGACACCGACGACGCGCTGGTGTCGGGCTGCGAAGGCGCCGCCCTGGGCCTGATCGAGCGCAGCCTGCTGGAAGCGACCGCGCGGCTCGGCGCCCGGCCACGGTTGTTGCTGCACGGGGGCGGCGCAGACGCCTTGCGCAACCGACTGCCCGACGCGCAATGGCGCGCGGATCTGGTGCTGCACGGACTGGCGCGCTGGCACCACGCCAGTGCCGGTATCGCCTCACCGGAAGGTTAGGATCATTCCATGCTGCTGCGCGCGACCGTCGTCTTGCTGGTGATCCTCAACTTCGGCGTTGCGGCGTGGTGGGCCTTGCGCGGCGAACCGGGCGATGCCGCCGCGCTGGTCGATCCAGGGCCGTCGACGCTGCAGCTGGTCGGCGAGGCCTCTGCAGAGGATGGCGCGACGCCCGCGCCCCCCGATTCCGCCGCCGACGCGGCCGACGAGGGCCCTGTGCCTGCCGGAGTGGACGACGTGGACGAAGACGCTGCCGCCGGGACTGCGCTGCGCGCGGCCGAGCCCGCGCAATGCGTCGCGCTGGGACCGTTTGCCGATGCCGAGACGCGTGACGCGGCCCTGGCGCAGCTGTCGCCGGCGGTCGTTCGCGCCACCGCGCGCGATGTGGGTGAAACGCCGCGCGGTTGGCGCGTCTGGATGGCGCCCCTGCCGGACCGCGCCGCGGCCGACGCAATGGTCACGCGCCTGCTTGCCTCGGGCTTCAACGATTACTACGTCATCGCCGATGGCGCCGAGGCCCATGGCATCGCGCTGGGCCGCTTCGGCAGTGAGGCCTCGGCCCGCAACCGTGCACAGGCCCTGCGCGCGGCCGGTTTCGAAGCCGATGCCGAGCCGCTCGGCAGCCTGCTCACACGCCACTGGATCGATGCCACGCTCGCCGAAGGGTCCACCGGCGAATCCCTGCGGTCCCGCACCGGCGCGGCACGCATCGAGACGCGCGACTGCAACGCACAGCAGGTTGCAGGTTAGAATTCCGCCGCGGCCCCGCCGCATGCCATGCCGGCATAGCTCAGTTGGTAGAGCAACCGCCTTGTAAGCGGTAGGTCCCCAGTTCGAATCCGGGTGCCGGCACCAGTTCCGATGTCGTTCCGCGTGCGCCCGCGCCTGCCCGGCGCCTCCCCACGGCCACCCCGGCGTCGATGCCATACCCAGCCTTCGCCGTGTGCGTGATGGCTGCGCATTCGCTCAGGAGAGGTCATGCAGCAGACGAATTCCCAGGTGTCGATCTTCGGCGTGCCCACCGATGTAGGGGCCGGCCGTCGTGGCGCTTCGATGGGTCCCGAGGGCCTGCGCGTCGCCGGCTTGGTCGAGGCGTTGATCGCGCGCGGCGTCGACGTCGACGACCTCGGCGATCTCAAGGGTCCGAAAAACCCGTGGACCGGACCGCACGAGGGCTACCGCCATCTCGACCAAGTGGTCGCATGGAACCGCGCCGTGCTCGAGGCGTCCAGCGCGGAGCTCGCGCGCGGGCGCATGCCGATCATGCTCGGCGGCGACCATTGCTTGGCGATCGGTTCGATCGCCGCGGTCGCCAACCACTGCCGCGCAACGGGTCGCAAGCTGCGCGTGCTGTGGCTCGACGCGCACACCGACTTCAATACCTCGCAGATCACCCCGTCGGGCAACGTGCACGGCATGCCGGTGGCCTGCCTGTGCGGCATCGGCCCGGATGCGTTGACCGGCCTCGGCGGCGTGTCGCCGTCGATGCAGGTCGCGCAGTTCCGCCAGATCGGCATCCGCTCGGTCGATCCCGACGAGAAACGCTTGGTCAAGGAGCACGGGCTCGACATCTACGACATGCGCTACATCGACGAGGTCGGCATGCGCCGCGTGGTCGAGGAAGCGCTGGACGGCCTCGACGGCGACACCCATCTGCACGTGAGCTTCGATGTCGACGTGCTCGACCCCACCATCGCCCCCGGCACAGGCACGCCGGTGCCGGGGGGCATCAACTATCGCGAGGCGCAGCTGGTGATGGAGATGATCGCCGACAGCGGACGCCTGGGTTCGCTGGACATCGTCGAGGTCAACACCGCACTCGATCAGGGCAATACGACCGCCGAGCTGGCGGTGGACCTGGTGGAAAGCCTGTTCGGCAAGTCCACCTTGATGCGTGACTGAATTCACGTCCTTCACGCTACGCGCGCATCATTGAACGCGCGGGGCAGGCGTCCGGATGGATGCACACGGCTTTCACGGCGCAGGTTCCTATAGTCGCGCCATGGTTGCGGAAGTCCGCAGCTGTTCGCAACGAAACCGGAATCCCTGGAGAATCCCATGAAGCGTTTGACCGCACTGATGCTGCTCGCCATGTTCACCGTTGGCACCCTGTCCGCCTGCAACACCATGAAGGGTGCGGGTCAGGACGTGCAGAAGGTGGGCGAGAAGGTGGAAGAGAGCGCCAACAACACCGGCGGCACCACCACGCGTCCCTGATCCACGCAGTCCATCGCACGAAGAGGCCGGCAATTGCCGGCCTTTTTTTTGTTCTGTGCCAGGTGTCCCCGCCCGAGTGGCCGTGGACCGCGTGCACCCGGCGTGACCTGGCCCCGCTCAGCGAGGTGACGGGGAGGCTCACGAATCCTCGACTGCGAGTTGATGCGCGGGATGCGAATGTGAACTCGCGATACGGGATCTGCATGCGCCATGCGCCCGAGTCGCAACCACCCGAACAACAGGATCAACCGCCATGAACAAAGACATCATTGCCGGCAAGTGGACCCAGGTGAAGGGCAAGGCGCAGGCCAAGTGGGGCGACCTGACCGATGACGTGTTCGATGTCGCGGCCGGCGACAGCAAGTACCTCGCAGGCAAGCTGCAGGAGAAATACGGCTGGGAGCGCGACCGCGCCGAGCAGGAAGTCAAGGATTTCGAGAAGACGCTCGGCGACTGACCCATCCACCGGCCCGACTCACGCACCGGCGATTCACACGAACGGATCGGCTTGCGCCGATCCGTTTTCATACGCGGTATCGGAAAGGCCCGCTCAGGGATCCGGCACGAAGCCGCCCGGGAAGGCTTCCGGTCGGCGCGCCTGCGCCCATGCGCGCTGCCGAGGCAGGACGCCTCGCGACACCAGTGCGTCGATGCTGTCATAGCGCAGGGTGGTGACCTGGATCGGGCTTCGGGTCGCCCGTTCGAATGCAGTGGACGACACGGGCGCCCATTCTCGTGCGCCGTGCGCAGTCCCGATGCGCTGGGTCTGGGCACGCATGTCCGGGCTGGGGGATTCGGAGGCAACTGCCTCGGCCGAAGAGGGGCGTGACCTTGCCGCTGCCGGCGCCGGGGCGGCCGGCGGAAAGGTCGGCCGCGGCACCGCGATCTGCGGCACGACGCGCTCGCCGAACACCGCGATGCCGATGGTCCCCACATTGTCCGGTCGTCCTGTCCGCGCCGCGTAGCTGTCGCCGAGCGCGGCAAATTCGAAACGCGCCACGTCGTCGTGCGACTTGCGCCACCCGGTGATCTCCGTGGTCTGCCACGGCGCCAGCACATACCCGGTCTGGGACGGCGCGGCGGTCTCGCCGCTGATCGCGTTGACGCCGTCGACCGACAGCACGACGAGGACGCGCGCGCCGGTCGTGTTGGTCAGGCGGATCGCGTACGGCGCGCCTGGTGTCCCGGCGATCCAGCTGTCGCCGCGGTGTGACACGGGCTGGGCAGCGCTGCCGGTGTCGCGGTCGACGACCTCGATGCGCACACGCTCGGGCGCCTTGTAGGCGCGGGCCGCATGCGCGGCGGGCGTCGCCAGCAGGCTGCCCAGCAGCAGCCAAGCGATGGCAGGGCGGAAGAAACGGGATGCGTGCATGGCGGGTCTCTCGCAGGTGGTGCCATGACGAACGGCCCCGCGTCACCAATGGGGTTACGGCCGGTCGCGCGCTGGGCAGCGGTTAGACTGGCGGCCTGTTTTCCGCAGCCTGCAGCCCATGTCCCAGCGTCCCCTGCGCGTCCTCACCGGCATCACCACGTCCGGCACGCCGCACCTCGGCAACTACGTCGGCGCCGTGCGGCCGGCGATCACCGCCAGCCGTGCGCCGAACACCGAGAGCTTCTATTTCCTTGCCGACCTGCACAGCCTGATCAAGGCGCAGGACCCGGCCCGCACCCAGCGCTCGACGCTGGAGATCGCGGCGACGTGGCTTGCCGCCGGGCTCGATCCGGCCAAAGTGTGGTTCTACCGGCAGAGCGACGTGCCGGAGACGACCGAGCTGATGTGGCTGCTGACCTGCGTGGCCGGTAAGGGCATCCTCAACCGCGCGCACGCCTACAAGGCGGCGGTCGACAAAAACCGCGCCGACGGCGAGGACGACGATGCCGCAGTCACCGCCGGCCTCTTCATGTACCCGGTGCTGATGGCCGCCGACATCCTGATCTTCAATGCCGACCGCGTGCCGGTGGGCCGCGACCAGATCCAGCACATCGAGATGGCGCGCGATTTCGCCCAGCGCTTCAATCACGTCTACGGCCACGACTGGTTCAACCTGCCGGAAGCGGCGATCGACGACAACGTGGCGACGCTGCCGGGTCTCGACGGCCGCAAGATGAGCAAGAGCTACGACAACACCATTCCGTTGTTCGTGCCGCAGGCGCAGCTGAAGAAACTCGTGTTCTCGATCCTCACCGATTCGAAGATGCCCGGCGAAGCGAAGGCGACCGAGGGCTCGGCGCTGTTCCAGCTCTACCAGGCGTTCGCGACGACGGACGAGACCGCGGGTTTCGCCACGGCCTTCAGTGACGGCATCGGCTGGGGCGATGCCAAGCAGCAGCTGTTCGATGTCGTCGAGCGCGAGATCGCGCCGATGCGCGAACGCTACGAGGCCCTGATCGCGAAGCCGGGCGACATCGAGGACACCCTGCGTGACGGCGGCCAGCGCCTGCGCGAGCGCTACGCCATTCCGCTGCTGCGCGACTTGCGCGATGCGGTGGGCCTGCGCGATCTGGGCAAGGTGGCGGTCGCAACCGGGGACTCCACAGACATCGCGCCCGCCGTGCGGCCGCTGGCGGTGTTCAAGCAGTACCGCGAACCGGACGGCAAGTTCTACTTCAAGCTTGTCGACGGCGAACGCGTGCTGCTGCAGAGCCATGCCTTCGATGTGCCGCGCGATGCGGGCCAGACGATCGCACGCCTGCGCAATGGCGAACTTGCGCTCGCCGATGCGCCGGCGTCGCCGGGTGAGGGCGTCGAAGCCACCACGGTGCAGGCGGCGCTCGATGCGCTTGCTGCCGCGGATGCCGAGAAGGCCGCCTCGTGAGCCCGGCCGTTGCCCAGAATCTGGCGCTGCTGCTGTTTCTGCCGTGGTTCCTGATCCTCGGTGTGTTGTTCTGGGTGTATCCGCGCCAGCCGCGCGGCGCGCGGCGGGTCGTATTCGATCTCGTCAGCCTGGCGGCGTCGGTGATCGCGTTCCTGCTGTCGATCCACTGGGCACACGCGGTCGCCGACCGCGACCACGGCTCGATGTGGGCGCAGATTCTCGCCACCGCCGTGGGCTACGGCGTGTTTCTCGCGGTGCTCGGCGCCGCATTCGCGCTGCGCACGCGGGTGCTGCGACCGCGCGGCTGAGCGGCTTCGATCCAGGCCGGATCGAGCGTCGACACTGCCCGTCCTAGACTGTCGGTTCTGTCCAACGGGAGACGCGCGATGCAGGATCATGCGATCACGATCATCGACACCGGCTACGTCCGCCCCGGTCTGTGCGCGGCCTACCTCGTCGAATCCGGCGGCCGCGCGGCGTTGATCGACTGCGGTACCGCGACCTGCGCGCAGACGGTACTCGACGCGATCGATGCGGCCGGCGTCCCACGTGACGCGGTCGACTGGCTGATGGTCACGCACGTGCATCTCGATCACGCCGGCGCAGCGGGCCCGCTGATTCGCGCGCTGCCGAACGCGCAACTGGTGGTGCATCCGCGCGGCGCGCCGCACATGATCGATCCGACCAGGCTGATCGCCGGCGCGAAAGCGGTCTACGGCGAGGCGATGTTCGAGCGCGACCACGCCGGCATGCTGCCGGTCGCCGAGGAACGCGTGGTCATCGCCGACGACGGCCATGTCGTCGAACTCGCCGGTCGTCCGCTGCTGTGCATCGACACACCGGGCCACGCGCTGCATCACTACAGCGTCTGGGACGCGGCGACGCGCAGCTGGTTCGCCGGCGATACCTTCGGCCTGTCGTATCGCGAACTCGACACCGCGAACGGCGCGTTCGCGTTGCCGACGACCTCGCCGGTGCAGTTCGATCCCGACCAGATGCACGCGTCGATCGAGAAGTTACTCGCGAAGTCGCCCGAGTCGATCCGTATCGCGCATTACGGCGAGGTCACCGAGTGCACGCGACTCGCGGTCGATCTGCACACGCAGATCGACGCGATGGTCGGAATCGCCCGCGATGCACACGGCCACGCCGATCGCCACGACCGCATCGTCGACGGCCTGACGCGGCTCTACACCGCGCGCGCGGTCGCGCACGGCATCCGGGAGGCAGATGCCCGTGTGCAGACGATTCTCGGTGGCGACATCGCGATCAACGCGCAGGGCCTCGGCGTGTGGCTGGACCGGCAGGCCCGCGCCGGCTGAGGTCGCCCGTCAGTCCCAGGTGTTGAGGTGCGGCCCCATCGGCGTGCGCTGCGGGCGCACGACGCAGAAGCGATGTCCGCTTGGCGCCTGCATGACCCACCAGGTGCGCACCTGCTCGACGCGCACGGCGCCGAGTGCTTCCAGTCGCGCGACTTCGGCATCGATGTCGTCGGTTTCGATGTCGAGATGGATGCGCGAGGCGTGGTCGACCTTCTGCAGCATCAGCACCGGTTCGTCGTCGGCGGTGTCGAGCGTCGCGTAGCGCCCGTCATCGTCATCGGGCGGCAGCGGCCTGACCGGCTTGCCGAGCGCCTGGCGCCAGAATTCGACGTGCGGTGCGAGATCCTCGACCTCACAGTCGAGTACGAATGTGGAGAGACGGCTGCGGTGCGGCATCTTCGATCCTCCGATGCGGATGCACCGGAGGATCGCGCGCCGACGGCGCAGTCGCTGTGATCAGGCCAGTGGCGGCTGACCCAGGTCGGCGAACAGCAGGTTCTGGGCCTTGAGCGCGTTCGCACGCGGCACCTTGGCCATCACGCCGGGATGCGTCAGCGCGAGATCGCCCTTGAGCACCAGCGCGTCGACGTGCACATAGCTGCGCGTGGTGTAGCGGTCGCCATCGCGGTCCACTTCGAAGCGCATTGGCGCGGTCAGGAAGTTGACGCCCTTCTGGTAGACGCGGCGGCGACCGTCATCGCTGCGCAGCTTGTAGCCGTTCGTCGACGCCCACGCGTCGATACGGCCAAGGGCATCGCCGTCCGACGTGAACGTCCGCTCGTCCCAGGGGTTGTTCGCATTCTTCGACAGGTGCGCCATCAATACCAGCGCGCCGAATCCAACGAGTGCCCCGGCAAATCCCCAGACCAGAAATGACATCGTGCCGCCTTTATGTTGGTGAATGGGCGCGAACTGTAAACGGCAAGATGTTAAAAAATGTTGCAGCAGGCCCTTGGTCGTCCGTCAGGCGTCGCTGCCGCGCCCCGGTCCGACGTGCGTCCGCACCTCGAACAGTTCGGGGAAGAAGGTCAGTTCCAGCGCCTGCTTCAGGAAGCCGACACCGCTAGAGCCGCCGGTGCCGCGCTTGAAACCGATGATGCGCATGACCGTACGCATGTGCCGGAAGCGCCACAGCTGGAACTGGGTTTCCAGATCCACCAGGTCCTCGCAGAGCGCGTATTCGCGCCAATAGCGATCGGTGTCTTCGTAGATCGTCTCGAACACCGGCACCAGCGTGCCATCGAAGGTGTGCGGCTGGCGCCAGTCGCGCTGCAGATGCCGCGGATCGACCGGATGGCCCCAGCGGGCGAGGTAGCACAGGAATTCGTCATACAGGCCGGGCGCATCGAGGGCAGCTGCAAGGCCGGTCTGACCATCGGGATCGTGGGCGAACACATCCAGCATCGCCGCGTTCTTGTTGCCCAGCAGGAACTCGACCGTGCGGTACTGCAGCGACTGGAAACCGGACGAGGGGCCGAGTACGTCGCGGAATTCCATGTATTCGGCCGGCGTCATAGTCTCGAGCACCGACCACTGCTCGGTCAGCTGTCGCAGCACCTGCTTGCAGCGCGCCAGCACCTTGCGGCAGCGCCAGACCTCGTCGCGGCGCAGGTGGCCGATGGCGGCCGACAGCTCGTGGATCATCAGCTTGAGCCACAGCTCCGAGACCTGATGCTGGACGACGAACAGCATCTCGTCGTGGTGCGGCGGCTGCGACAGCGGCTGCTGGGCGGCCAGCAGCAGGTCCAGGCGCAGGTAGCCGCCATAGGTGATGCGGCCCGAGAGGTCGCGGTGGATGCCGTCTTCGAGGGGGCGCTGGTTGCGTTCGATCGTCATCGCCGCAGATTAACCCAGTGGGTGGACCTGACGCTTTGCGGCGGGAAGTGCCGGGCTGCGTCATGCAATCGACATCCATCCGCGGCACAATCGGACCCGAGGCGCTGTCGCCCGGGGACTCCAGGGGATTCACGCATGACTCGAAACACCCGCCGGCTGCTGTCGGCCTTGTTGCTGTGTGGCGCCGCGGGCGCTGCGCAGGCAGATGTCGTTGTCAGCCAGGCCTATGGCGGCGGCGGTAATAGCGGCGCGCCCTACAACGCGGACTTCATCGAGCTGTTCAACACCGGCGATCTGCCGGTCTCGCTGGGCGGCAAGTCGGTGCAGTACGCCAGCGCCACCGGCACCGGCAATTTCGGTTCGGGCGCAGGCCAGATCGTGGTCCTGCCGGATGTCGAGATTCCGGCCGGCGGCTACTTCCTCGTCGGCCTGGCCGGCGGCGCGACCGGCGGTCCGCTGCCGACACCCGATGCCAGCGGCACGATTAACATGTCCGGCACGGCCGGCAAGGTCGTGTTGGCGAACACCACCACCAGCCTGGGCTGCAACGGCGGCAGCACCCCCTGCACGCCGGCGCAGCAGGCGCTGATCCTCGACTTGGTCGGATTCGGCAGCGCGAATTTCTTCGAAGGCAGCGCGCCCGCACCGGCGCCGAGCAACAGCACGTCGATCCTCCGCGCTGGCGATGGCTGCACGGACACCAATAACAACGTCGCCGACTTCGCGACCGGCGCACCGGCGCCGCGCAACGCGGCCAGCATTCCGAACATCTGCAGCGGTGGCGGGACGCTCTATCTGAGCATCACAGACGCCAGCGGCGCCGAGGGTGACAGCGGCACCACGCCGTTCTTCGTGACCGTCTCGCTGAACCAGCCGGCGGGCCCGGAGGGCGTCAGCTTCAGCTACACGACGGCCGATGGCACGGCGACCGTTGCCGACAACGACTACGCCGCACGTTCGGGCACGATCCGCTTCGCCGAGGGCGAGCGCGAACTGACCTTAAGCGTTGATGTCGTCGGCGATGAGACCGTCGAGCTCGACGAGATCTTCTACATCAACCTCAGCGAGGTGTCGGGCGCGGAAGTGGCGAAGGCCCAGGCCATCGTCACGATCCTCAACGACGACGTGACCACGCTGCCGATCCACGCGATCCAGGGCAGCGGCGAACGCTCGCCGGTCGAGGGCCAGCCGGTCGCGACCACGGGCATCGTCACCGGCCGCAAGAACAACGGCTTCTTCATCCAGACGCCGGATGGCGAGGACGATGGCAATCCGGCGACATCGGAAGGCCTGTTCGTGTTCACCAGCAGCCCGCCGTCGGCCGATGTCGTGGTCGGCAACAAGGTGCTGGTGCAGGGCACGGTGACCGAATACGTGCCGGCCGCCGATCCACTGCAGTTGCCGCTGACCCAGATCACCAATGCCTCGGTGGTCAAACTGTCGGAAGGCCATCCGTTACCCGCCGCGATCGCACTGACCAACGACATGCCCAATGCCAGCGGCGGCCTCGGCCAGCTGGAACATCTGGAAGGCATGCGCGTCACTGCGCCGAGCTTCACCGTCGTCGCGCCGACCACGGGCAATACCAACGAAGCGCAGGCGACCGGCAGCAGCAATGGCCGCTTCGCCGTCGTCGTCACCGGCACGGCGCGTCCGTTTCGCGAGCCGGGCATCCAGATCCCCAATCCCGATCCGGTGGGCAGCAGCGCGCCGAACATCCCCCGCTGGGACTACAACCCCGAACTGATCGCGGTCAACAGCACGACGATCGGTGCACCGACCGCGGATCTCGCGGCCGGCTGCCGCATCACAGACGGCTCGCTGACCGGCCCCCTCGACTACACCTTCCGTCGCTACACGATCTATCCGGAAGGCGCGCTCACCAGCGACTGCAGCGGTGCCGGCGAACCGCGGCCGTCGATGTTGCCTGGCCCCGACCACGTGACGTTCGCCACCTACAATCTGGAGCGCTTCTTCGACACGGTGAACGATGGCAACAGCGGACCCACGCTGACCGCCGATGCGCTGGAGCGTCGCCTGTCGAAGGCCTCGATCGGCATCCGCGCGTATCTGCATGCGCCGGACGTCGTGGGGGTGACCGAGGTCGAGAACCTCTCGGTGCTCACCACGCTGGCCAACCGCATCAATGCCGATGCGGTCACCGCCGGCCAGCCGGATCCGGCCTACGTCGCGTATCTGGAAGAAGGCTTCGACGTGGGCGGCATCGACGTCGGCTTCCTGGTCAAGACCGCCTCGGTCGGCAGCGTCGCCCGCATCGCGGTGGGCGCGGTCGAGCAGGTCGGCACCGAGGCAGTGCTGACCAATCCGAACGGTTCGACCAGCGTGCTCAACGACCGTCCGCCGCTGGTGCTCGACGCAGTGGCGCACTTTGCCGACGGCCGCAGCTATCCGTTCACCGCGATCGTCGTGCACCAGCGTTCGCTGAGCGGCATCGAAGCCGATACCGCCGGCAGCAACGGCTGGGCCACCGGCGGCCAGCGCGTGCGCGACAAGCGCCAGAAGCAGGCCGAGTATCTGGCCACGCTGATCGACGGTATGCAGAAGGACGATGCGACGCGCCAGATCGTGGTGCTCGGTGACTTCAACGCGTTCGAGTTCAACGACGGCTACGTCGACGCGATGGGCACGGTCACCGGCCTGCCGTCGCCCGATGGCGAGACCGCGGTCGACAACGACGGCGCGGTGCTGATTGCACCGTCGCTGCTCAACATGACCCTGGAAGCGGCCAACGAAGAACGCTACTCCTTCGTGTTCGACTACCAGGCGCAGTCGCTCGACCATGTGCTGGTGAACCAGGCGCTGGTGGATTCGCCGATGGTCGTCGGTCTCGACATCAGCCACGCGCGCATCAATGCCGACTTCCCCGAAGTCGCGCGCAACGATGCCGCCACGCCGACGCGTCTGTCCGACCACGATCCGACCGTGCTGCTGGTGCGCCTGCAGCCCGCGACGGTCGCTGATCTGGGCCTCACGGTCGAGGCCGCGAATGCGGAAGTGTTCGCAGGCGACACGCTCGCGTTCACCGCCACGCTGGTCAACGCCGGTCCGGATGCCGCGCAGTTCCCGGGCTTCGGCGCGGTACTGGATGCCGAGCTCGACGACCTGCTGGTCACGCCGCCCGCCGACTGGAGCTGCGATGCGCCGGCACTGGCTGATGGCAAGACCACGCTGTCGTGCAGCAGCGAGACGCTGGCAAGCGCCGCGCAGGCGGTGTTCGCCCTGTCGGCGGTCGCACCCGAGGCGCTGATCGACGAGACCGTGACGCTGACGGTCGCCGCGACCTCGCAGACGCAGGATCCGGACGCGACCAACGACAGTGCCGTGGCCGCGGTATCCATCATCGAGGATCCGGCGACGGCCGCGCAGCCGCTGGTCAATGGCGTGCAGGTCGGCGGCATCGAAGGTGCTGCGGGCGAATCGCGCCTGTTCCGCATCGACGTACCGGCCGGTGCGCGCAACCTGCGCATCCTCACCGCCGGCGGGACCGGCGACGTGTCGCTGTATGCGAGTCACGACGCGCTGCCGACGGTCGATGCCTGGCAGCTGCGTTCGCAGCGTCCCGGCAACAACGAGACCGTGACGCTCGCGGTGCCGCAGGCGGGCACGTGGTACGTGCGCGTCGTCGGCGAGCGCGCCTTCGGTCGCCTGACGGTGCGGGCCAGCTATACGCCCTGATCGTTGCCGCAACTGCAGTGGAAAACCCCGGCCACGTGCCGGGGTTTTTCGTTGAGGGGTCTCCAGCCGGCGCGGCGACACGCGCAGTTGGGCTGCTAGGATGCCGGGTCGCATGCCAGCAGGGGAGTCCGCCGAATGAGCCAGCCCAGTCCCGAGATCGCCGCGCCGCGCGGTGTCGTCGCCCGTTTCCTCGATGCCGTCGAACGGGTCGGCAACAAGCTGCCGGATCCGGCGGTGTTGTTCCTCGGCCTGATGCTGGTGGTCTGGGTGGTGTCGGCGCTGCTGGCCAACGTCAGCTTCGCCGAGATCGATCCGCGCAGCGGCGATCCGATCCAGATCCGCAACCTGCTTGCGGGCACGAGCTTCACCACCTTCATGGCGGACATGGTCCGCACCTTCGTGACGTTCGCGCCGCTGGGCGTGGTGCTGGTGGCGATGCTGGGCCTGGGCGTCGCCGAGCACACCGGTTTCATCAATGCGGCGTTGCGCGCGGTGCTGTCGGTGACGCCGAAGATGCTGCTCACCCCGATGCTGATCGCGGTCGGCGTCTTCAGCCACGTCGCGGTCGATGCCGGCTACGTGCTGGTAATCCCGCTGGGCGCGGTGATCTTCTACGCCGCCGGGCGGCATCCGCTGGCCGGCATCGCGGCGGCGTTCGCGGGTGTGTCGGGCGGTTTTTCTGCCACGTTCATGATCTCAAGTCTAGACCCGATGCTGGCCGGCCTAACTCAAGAGGCAGCGCGCCTCATTGATCCGGCAGTGGTCATCAATCCGCTCAACAACTACTACTTCACCACCGCATCGACCCCGCTGGTGATTGCGGTTGGCTGGTTCCTCACCGATCGCGTGATCGAGCCACGCCTGCGCGGTACGCCGGTCGATGGCGATGCTGCCGACATGCCGAAGATGGAAACGCTGACTGCGCCCGAGCGTCGTGGCCTGTGGCTGGCGGTGTTGGCGATGATTGCCGTACCCGTAGCCGTGGCGGCTACGGCGATGGCCGCCGGCTCGGCCTGGCGCGCGCCGGCTGACGCGCCGTCGGGCGCTGGCGAACTGCTGGTCGCCACCGCCCCGCTGATGCAGTCCATCGTGCCGCTGATCTTCATCCTGTTCGTGGTGCCCGGCATCGTCTACGGCTACGCGTCCGGCGTGGTCAAGAGCCACCGCGACATCATCGCCGGCATGAGCAAGGCGATGAGCGGCATGGGTTACTACATCGTCATGGCGTTCTTCGCCGCGCAGTTCATCTATGCCTTCGGCCAGAGCAACCTCGGCGCGCTGCTGGCGATCAAGGGCGCCAACGGCCTGCAGGCGCTGGGCCTGCCGACCGGCGTGACCCTGGTCGGCATCGTGCTGCTGTCGGGCTTCGTCAACCTGCTGGTGGGTTCGGCCTCGGCCAAGTGGGCGCTGATCGGCGCGATCATGGTGCCGATGCTGATGCAGTTGGGCATCTCGCCGGACCTCACCCAGGCGGCGTATCGCGTCGGCGATTCGAGCACCAACATCATCACCCCGCTGCTGCCGTATTTCCCGTTGATCGTGGTGTTCTGCCAGCGCTACGTGAAGGCAAGCGGCATCGGCACGCTGCTGGCACTGATGCTGCCGTTCTCGATCACGCTGCTGATCGTGTGGTCGGCGTTCCTACTCGGCTTCTGGGCCTTGGGCATTCCGCTCGGGGTGGGCGCGAGCTATGTCTACCCGGCGGGCTGAATGCGCGGATGACATTGCTGGGCCGACGTGTTGCGACGCGCGTCGGCCTGCAGGGGTGGCAATGGTCACTTTCCATGTGGTCCGGGCGCCGCTAAGTTAGCGCGTCGCCCGGGCCAGGCCCGGGGCACTCGATCAACGTCAGGAGTCGCCCTACGTGTCAATGAATCCGTACGCCGCCGAGGAACAGAAAACCATCCTCGGGCATCCGCGCGGCCTGTTCGTGCTGTTCTTCGCCGAAATGTGGGAGCGGTTCTCCTACTACGGCATGCGCGCGCTGCTGATCTTCTATCTCGTGCAGCACTGGATGTACTCGGATTCCGAGGCCTCGGTGATCTACGGCGCCTATACGGCGCTCGTCTACATCGCGCCGGTGGTCGGCGGCTATCTCGCCGACCGGTATCTGGGCCAACGCAAGGCGGTGGTGTTCGGCGCGGTGCTGCTGACCTTCGGCCATTTCCTGATGGCGTTCGAGGGCGACGGCGGGCAGAGCGCGGCCGAGATCAACATCTTCTGGCTGGCGCTGGCCTTCATCATCGTCGGCTCGGGCTTCCTCAAGGCCAATATCTCGGTCATGGTCGGCCAGCTGTATCCGCGGACCGACATCCGTCGCGATCCGGCGTACACGATCTTCTACATGGGTATCAATCTTGGCGCCGCGCTGGGCTCCTTGATCGCCGGCTACCTGGGCCAGACCTACGGCTGGGCCTGGGGCTTCGGCGCCGCGGGCGTCGGCATGTTGCTGGGCCTGGTCGTGTTCGTGCTCGGCAAGCCGCTGCTGATGGGCCGCGGCGAGTCGAAGATGCCAGAGCGTTTGGCGGCGCCGGTCATGGGCATCCGTTTCGAATGGCTGCTGTATGTGCTCGGCGTGCTCGCGGTCGGCGTGGTCTGGTTCCTGATCCAGTACCAGAAGCTCGTCGGTGGCCTGCTGATGGGCACCGGTGCGCTGCTGATCGGCTATGTGCTGTACACGGCCGTGTTCAAGCTCGAACGCGAGGCGCGCAATCGCATCTTCGCTGCGCTGATCCTGATCATCGGTTCGATCCTGTTCTGGGCGCTGTTCGAACAGGCCGGCGCGTCGCTGAACCTGTTCACCGACCGCTCGGTGGACCGCGAGATCTTCGGCTGGGAAGTGCCGGCGTCGATGTTCCAGTCGCTGAACTCGATCTACATCATCCTGCTCGCGCCGGTATTCGCGATGATGTGGCTGTGGCTCGGCCGCCGCGGCTGGGAGCCGTCGACACCGCTGAAGTTCGCGCTGGCCGTGATCCAGGTCGGTCTCGGCTTCCTGGTCCTGGTCTGGGGCGCCAACAGCGCAGGCCCCGATGGCATGACCCCCGTGCTCTTCATCTTCCTGATCTATCTGATCCACACCATGGGCGAGCTGTGCCTGTCGCCGGTCGGTCTGTCGGCGATGAACCGCCTGGCGCCGGCGCATATGGCCAGCCTCATCATGGGCGCCTGGTTCTTCGCCTCGGCGACCGGCAACTTCGCCGCGGGCCTGATCTCGGCGGCAACCGGTGGCGAAGGCGCGGGTCCGGGGCGTGTGCTCGAGGTCTACAGCAATGTGGGTTGGCTCGCGGTCGGGGTCGGCGTGGTGATGATCTTCATCGCGCCGCTGATCCGGCGCCTGATGCATCTCGACACGCTCCAGGACGACGAGCCCTCGCTCGCCGGCCAGGATGTGATCGGCGAACCGATCGCGGCCGGCACCCGGCTCGACGAAGAACGCCGCCCTTAAGCGGATGGGTCTCCCGGCACGAAAACAGCGCCCTCGGGCGCTGTTTTCGTTTGGCTCGAAGGAAGCGCGCAGCGCGCGGATTCATTCCTTCAGCGGTGCCTCGAGCTTGGCCATCATCGCGGCGAACGTCGCGCGCTCGGCCTCGTCCAGCGGCGCCAGCACGCTGCGCTGGTATTCAAGCGCCAGCGGCACGATGACGTCGTAGACCGCGTGGCCGGCTTCGCTGAGTTCGAGCACCGAACGGCGGCGGTCACTGTCGTGCATCTCGCGTTCGATCAGCGCGCGCTCCAGCAGGCGCGCAACCGCGCGGCTCACCGCCACCTTGTCCATCGCGGTGCGCTCAGCCACGCCGTTCGCCGACAGGCCCGGATAGCGCCCCAGCACCGCGATCACCCGCCATTCGGTCACGCTGATCCCGAACCGTTCGCTGTAGATGTCGGCCAGGCCGCGACTGATGCGGTTGGTCAGCACGCTCAGCCGGTAGGGCAGGAACTGCTCCAGATCGAGGCTGCGGTGCGCATGACCCTCGTGATCGGCGGCGGGCTCGGAGACTGCGGGTCGGGTCATGGTGCGATGCGCCTTGCGGTAGGTTGCATACGTAACTATAAAGAATGTCTGACGCCGGCCTGTCCGCCCGGCCCAACGCGACGGAGTATCCCATGAGCGTCCAAGCACACACCGCCCCCAACCTCGGCATGGAAGTGACCACGTTCGAGAATCCGATGGGCATCGACGGCTTCGAATTCGTCGAGTTCGCCGCGCCGGCAGACCAGGCCGAGTACATGCACGGCTATTTCCGCAACATGGGCTTCGCCGCGGTTCTGAAGCACAAGTCCCGGGCGATCACCGTCTACCGGCAGGGCGGGGTGAATTTCCTGCTCAATGAAGATCCCGATTCCTTCGCCGCGGAGTTCGCCAAGGCCCACGGTCCCTCGGCCTGCGGCTTCGCGATCCGCTTCAAGCAGCCGGCGAACGAGGTCTACGGCAAGGTGCTCGGCAACGGCGGCGAAGCGATCGGCGAGCGCGAGTCGACCAAGGCCGTCGATGCGCCGGTGGTCAAGGGCATCGGCGACTGCATGCTGTATCTGGTCGACCGCTACGGCGCGTCGGGCTCGATCTACGGCGATGACTATGTCGCCATTGAAGGTGCCGACCAGAACCCGACCGGGTTCGGCCTGACCTTCATCGACCACCTCACCCACAACCTCTACTTCGGCAACATGCAGAAGTGGTCGGACTACTACGAGAAGCTGTTCAACTTCCGCGAGATCCGCTACTTCGACATCAAGGGCGCCAAGACCGGCCTGAAGTCGAAGGCGATGACCGCGCCGGACGGCGTCGTGCGTATCCCGCTCAACGAGTCCAACGATCCGAAGTCGCAGATCAACGAGTACCTCGATTCCTACAAGGGCGAGGGGATCCAGCACATCGCCTGCTTCACCGACGACATCTATGCGTCGATCGAGCAGATGCGCGAGAAGGGCATCGATTTCCTCGATACGCCGGAGACCTACTTCGATGTCATCGATCAGCGCATCCCCGAGCACAACGAGGACGTCGAGCGCCTGCGTCGCAACAAGATCCTGATCGACGCCGATCCCGAGACCAAGCAGCGCAAGCTGCTGCAGATCTTCACCAAGAACGCCTTTGGCCCGATCTTCTTCGAGATCATCCAGCGCAAGGGCAACGAAGGCTTCGGCGAAGGCAACTTCCAGGCGCTGTTCGAAAGCATCGAACGCGACCAGATGCAGCGCGGCGTGCTCTGAAGTCAACCACGCGTCGCATCCCGCGTCGATGAGGCGCGGGGCGACGCAGGCGGCAGGTCTGCAGCCGTGGTGCCTGCGCACGCGGGCATGCGCGGCGACAACATTTTCCCGGGTGAAGTGATGAACGCATCGACCGACGACACCGTCATTCCGCTGCCGCGCAACGATGCGCGGGCGCCTGCGCCGCGTGCGTACATGTCCGGTTTCGGCAACGAGTTCGCGACCGAGGCGGAATCCGGCACCTTGCCGATCGGCCGCAACTCGCCGCAGCGCGTGGCGCATGGTCTGTATGCCGAGCAGCTGTCGGGCACGGCATTCACCGCGCCCCGCGGCGAGAACCGCCGCAGCTGGTTCTACCGCATCCGCCCGGCGGCGATGCACGGTACGTTCTCGCCGTACCAGCAGCCACGCTTCCACGACGGCTTCGATCGTGGCCCGGTGCCGCCGGACCAGATGCGCTGGAGCCCGTTGCCGATACCGGAAACGCCGGTCGATTTCATCGATGGCCTGTTCTCGATGGCCGGTACCGGCGGCCCCGGTGCGCATGAGGGCGTGGGCATCCACGTCTATGCGGCGAACACGTCGATGACCGATCGCTTCTTCTACAGCGCCGATGGCGAACTGCTCATCGTGCCGCAACAGGGCCGGCTGCTGCTGGCGACCGAGTTCGGCGTACTCGAGCTCGAACCGCAGGAAATCGCGGTGATCCCGCGCGGCGTGCGCTTCCGCGTCGAACTGCCGGATGGCCCGAGCCGCGGCTACGTCTGCGAGAACCAGGGCCACGCGTTGCGGCTGCCCGATCTCGGGCCGATCGGTGCGAACGGCCTGGCCAATCCGCGCGACTTCCTCGCGCCCGTGGCCGCGTACGAAGACATCGAAGGCGACTTCACCCTGATCGCCAAGTTCCAGGGCCATCTGTGGCAGGCGCCGATCGACCACTCGCCGCTCGACGTCGTGGGCTGGCACGGCAACTACGCGCCGTACAAATACGATCTGCGCCGCTTCAACGCGATCGGCTCGATCAGCTTCGACCATCCCGATCCGAGCATCTTCACCGTGCTCACCTCGCCCAGCGACACACCGGGCACCGCGAACATGGATTTCGCGATCTTCCCGCCGCGCTGGCTGGTGGCGCAGGACACGTTCCGGCCGCCGTGGTTCCACCGCAACGTCGCCAGCGAGTTCATGGGCCTGGTGCATGGCCAGTACGACGCCAAGGCCGACGGTTTCTCGCCCGGGGCGTGCTCGCTGCACAACTGCATGAGCGGCCACGGCCCGGATGCGGCGACGTTCGAGAAAGCCAGTGCCGCCGATCTGTCCAAGCCTGACGTGATCACCGGCACGATGGCCTTCATGTTCGAGACGCGCGCGGTGATCCGGCCGACGCGCCAGGCCATGGACGCCGTCCATCGCCAGGGCGACTACCAGAGTTGCTGGGCCGGCCTGCAGCGCAACTTCGTGCCGCCGCGCGGCTGATGGCGATGCGGTGGCCGCTCAGGCCATCGCGTCGAGTTCACCGCCGAGCACAAGGGCGGCGAGTGCAGGCAGATGCGGTTCGGGCAATACCTCGGCCACGCGCTCGCGCACGCGTTCGGCAAAGCCGGGCTTGGTGAAGGCCGGCAGTCCGGCGATCGCGGCGAGCAGTGCGGCGACGGTTGCAGCTTCATCGCCACTGCCGACGAGCCGCGTGCGTAATTCGAACGCGGCCGGCGCGCGCTGCAGCTCCAGCATGCCCTGCACATAGATGCGTGCCGCACTCAGCGAGCGGCGTCGCGCCGGCGCAATCTGCGCCACGGGCGTGGCGTCCGCCGGCGCAGCGGTGTCTGCTGCGGATAAAGGCGAGGTGGCGGGCCCCGGCGTGTGCAGTCCCTCCAGATAGCCGTCATCGCAGAGCTGCCGCAGCAGGGCCGGCGTATCCGCGCCCAGCAGGCGCGCGAGCTCCGCGGGCGTGCGCCGGCCGTCGCACAGGATCAGCGCGCGGCGCTGTCGCAGGTCCAGCGTCGGGCCATGACGGGCCAGCGCCTGGCGGGCGAGTTCGGTCTTGCGGACGGTCACGGTCTGCAGCATCGGCGTGGGGCCTGCAGCATGGGAACCGGCGATGAAACGACCATGACAGGCAGGGCGTCGCGCAGAACGTCCTGTTCACGCAGCCGCGCTAGTCTCCGACTCCCACCACTCACCAGGAGCTGCCGCATGCTTCGTCTGACCGCGTTGCCGGCCATCGCCGTCCTGTCCCTCGCGCTTGCTGCATGCCAGCGGGATGCACCATCGGCCGCGCCGCCGACGGCCGCCCCTGCGCTACCAGCCGGATCGGCGTCCGTCGTTCTCGATCAGCCCGATGCGCATGCGACCGGCACCCGTGCGCCGCAGGTCGTCGATGGCGTGGTGACCTTCGAAGGCTTCGGGCCGGCCCGGTTTGGCACCGATCAGGAGCAGGTGAGAATTGCCTGGGGCCACGATCTGGGCGACGCGCAGCCCAGCGAACCGGGCGGCTGTTACTACCTGAGCCCACAGCCCCCGCGCACAGACGATGGCACGCCGGGTTTCATGATCGAGGGCGACCGGTTCGCGCGCATCGACGTGGGCAATCCGGGCTACACCGCGCCGGGCGGCGGCAAGGTCGGCATGTCGCGCGCCGAGATCGAGCAGCTGTACGCGGATCGCGTCGAAGCGGCCCCGCACAAGTACGTCGAGGGCGCGCAGACGCTGCGGGTCACGGATCCGGAAGGCGGCGCGTCCGTGCTTGTGTTCGAGACCGATGCGGAGGGCCGCGTCACCGCTTGGCGGATCGGCGTGCCGCCGCAGGTCGACTACGTCGAACGCTGCGGCTGAGGCCGCCTTCCAACGTCCGCGCTTCATCGCCGGGACGCGGAAGGCAGGGCGCGAGCCGCTGACCGCCTGACGGCGATCAGCGCTCCGGGGGCGCCGGATCGTCGCGATCGACGGTGGCGCCATCCGGGTCGGGCGTGCGATCGGGATGCGGGGGGCGGTCGTCCATCAGCGACAGCGCGGCGCGCGACATCAGATGCGCGCTGATCGGCGCGGTCAGAAACAGAAACACGGTGATCAGCAGCTCGCGCGGATGCACGCCGCTGCCGTTGACCCAGTGGTAGACGATGGACGCGAACAGGATGCAGCCCACGCCCAGCGTGCTGGCCTTCGCCGGCCCGTGCAGGCGACGGAAGAAGTCCGACAGCTTCACCATCGCCACCCCGCCGAGCAGGGTGAAGAAGCAGCCCACCACCAGCAGCGTGACGACGACGATCTCGAAGAGCGTGCTCATTCGACGATGTCCCTCCGGATCACGTACTTGCTCAGCACCACGGTGCCGACGAAGCCGAGCATCGCGATGATCAGCGCGGCCTCGAAATAGACCTCGGTGTCGAGCAGCATGCCGAACAGGATGAGCTGCGCGATCGCGCTGATGTACAGCGTATCCAGCGCGAGGATGCGGTCGGGTGCGGTGGGGCCGCGCAGCAGGCGCCACAGCGCGAAGATCATGGCGAGGCCGACCAGATGCATGCCGGCGACGATGACGATGTCGATCATGGAAAGATCTCCCTCAACGGCGCTTCGTACCGGCTCTTGATCTGCATCACCAGCGCGTCGGGATCATCGACGCTCAGGCAATGCAGCAGCAGGTACCGCCGGTCTTCGGACAGCTCGGCCGACACGGTGCCGGGCGTCAGCGTGCAGACACTGGCGAGCGCGGAAATGCCGTGGATGTTGGTCAGGTCCAGCGGCACCCAGACGAACTGCGATTTCAGGCGCGACTCCGGGCCCAGCACCTGGCGCGCGACCGTGACGTTGGCGACGACGATGTCGCGGAGCACGACGCCCATCAGGCGGAAGCCGCCGCGCAGCCGGCCCAGGCGCGCGAACTCGCGCTCCAGGCGCGCGGCCAGCAGCGGCATCAACCAGGCCAGCAGCAGCGCGAGGAGGACGTTGCCCGCGCTCACGTCCTGGGCCATCAGCAGCCAGAACGCGAAGACCGTCAGGCTCTGCGGGATCGAAGGCAGCATGCGGCGCTTCATCGTGCGGGCTCCCGGATCAGCGGCGCGGTGTCGCGCAGGACCTGGATGTAGGTGTCCACATCGAGCAGCTGCGCGGCCGTGGCGTCGGTGTAGCGGAGCACCGGGCCCGCGAACAAGGTCATCGCCACGCCGTAGCCCAGCAGCAGCACCGTTGCAGCGATTTCAGTGCGGCGCAGCGGCGGCCCCGGCGTCGTCTCGGGCGCAGGATCGACGCGCCAGAACAGCCGGGTCCCGCTGCGCGACAGGCCGATGATGGTCATCAGGCTGCTGCCGAGGATCACGGTCCAGATCCAGCCCATCTGCGCTTCCGGCACCGAGTTGAGCAGTTGCAGCTTGCCGATGAATCCCGACAGCGGCGGCAGTCCCGCGATCGACACCGCGGCGATCAGGAACAGCGTGGCCGGCAGCGTTTTGTTCGGCATCGAGGCGATCGGCAGCAGGTAGTCGCCGTTGCTGCCGCGGTGGCGCTGGATGATGTCGGCCAGTAGGAACAGCGCGGCGCTGACGAACACGCTGTGCGCCAGGTAATAGAGACCTGCCGAGATCGCACCGGCATTGCCCAGCGAGAACGCGACGAACAGCGTGCCGGCCGACAGCAGCACCAGATAGGCCACGCCGATGCGCAGCCGCGGCGCACCGATCACGCCGAGCGCGGCGAGGACGACGGTGGCCGCGCCGGCGGGCAGCAGCCAGTCCCAGGCGATGTTCGCCAGCGGGCCCGCAGCCTCGCCGAACATCAGCGTGTAGACGCGCAGGATCGCGTAGAGGCCGACCTTGGTCATCACCGTGAACAGCGCGGCGACCGCGGCAGGCGCGCGCGCATAGGCCTCGGGCAGCCACAGGTACAGGGGCAGCAGCGCCGCCTTGGCGCAGAACACGAGCAGCAGCAGGCCGGCAGCGGCGTGGATCAGCATCGTCCGCTCGGGTGGCGCGATCGCGATGCGCGCCGCCATCTCGGTCATGTTGAGCGTGCCGAGCATGCCGTAGAGCAGGCCGAGCGCCAGCAGGAACACCACCGATGCCGCGATGTTGAACACCACGTAGTGCATGCCGGCCTTGATCCGTGCACCGCGGGCGCCGCTGAGCAGCAGGCCGTAGGACGCGATCAGCATCACTTCGAAGAACACGAACAGGTTGAACAGGTCGCCGGTCAGGAACGCACCGTTGAGACCGGCCAGCTGCATCTGGAATAGAGCGTGGAAGTGCAGCGCACGCTTGTCCCAGCCGGCGCAGGCATACAGCAGGCAGGGAATCGCCAGCAGCGTCGTGGTCAACACCATCAGCGCCGACAGCCGGTCGGCCACCAGGGTGATGCCCAGCCGCGCCGGCCAGTCGCCGAGCAGATAAACCAGCATGTCCTCGCGCTGCACCTGCACCAGCAGCGCGACGTTGACCGCCAGCAGCGCGAGCATGCCGATCCAGGCCCAGGTCCGCAGCACCGAGGTGCGATGGCGCCGCTCAAGCAGCAAGAGCAGCGCGCCGGTGACGATGGGCACCAGCACCGGAAGCACGGGCAGATGATTCATCGCGCGCCTCCCCGCTGCTGTTCGTCCGGCTCTTCGCCGTCGACGTGGTCGGTGTGCAGGTCCGCGTGCTCACGCATCGCGATCACCACCGCCACCGCGGTCATCGCGAACGCGATGACGATCGCGGTCAGCACCAGTGCCTGGGGCAGTGGGTCGGCATAGTTGGCGAGCGTGAACTCCACGCCGTCGCGCAGCACCGGCGGCTTGCCGACGACCGGGCGGCCGGCGGCGAAGATCATCAGGTTGGTCGCGTACGACAGCAGCGTCAGGCCGAGAATCACGTCGAAGGTACGGGCGCGCAGCATCAGGTACAGACCCGATGCGGCCAGCACGCCGATGGCGGTGGCGATCGCGAATTCCATCAGTGCGCCTCCTCGTGGGCCTGGCGATGTTTGACCGTGCCCAGGGTGGCGAGCATCAGCAGGGTGCCGGAGAACACCACGAAGTAGACGCCGGTATCGAACACCAGGGCGCTGGCCAGCGGCAGCGTGCCGATCAGCGGCAGCTCGAGGTCGACATGGCCACTGGTCATGTACGGCAGGCCGAACCACCACGAGCCCACGCCGCCCAGCACCGCCAGCAGCAGGCCGATCGCGATGCCGCGCAGATAGTCGAAGCCGAACGTGGCCTCGACCGCGCGGGCGCCCTGCAGCACGTACATCACCAGCACCGGCACCGCGAACACCAGGCCGGCGATGAAGCCGCCGCCCGGCGCGTTGTGGCCGCGCAGGAACAGGTAGATCGAAACGGTCAGCGCCAGCGGGAACAGCAGCTGGGTCAGGTCGGTCGCGATGGGCAACTGGACCGGCGGGCCGGGCATGATCTCGTCCGGCTTCAGACGCGACCAGCGCAGCAGCGCATGCACCACCAGCGCCGCGACGCCGAACACGACGATCTCGCCGAAGGTATCGAAGCCGCGGAAGTCGACCAGGGTCACGTTGACCACGTTGCGGCCGTAGGCCTCGGGCAGCGCACGCACCAGCAGCTCGCTGGAGATCGTGTCGGCCGGCGACAGCATCATCGCGTAGGCCAGCACGGCCAGGCCGCCGCCGGCGACGATCGCCAGCGTGAGGTCGCGCGCCTTGCGCAGCGGGCGATGCGAGACCTTGGACTGCTTGGGCAGGTAGTTCAGCGCCATCATCATCAGCGCGATGGTCACCATCTCGACCAGCAGCTGGGTCAGCGCCAGATCCGGCGCCGAGAGATAGACGAACACCAGGCTGACCGCCAGACCGACCGCGCCGATGACGATCAGCGCCGTCAGGCGCTTGGCATGGACGACCACGGTGCCGACGGTCGCGGCGATCAGCAGGCCCCACAGCACCCAGCCGATCACCGGCAACGGCTGCGGCGTACCCAGGCCCGCGAGCAGGGGCAGGGTGCGGCCCAGCATCGGCACGCCGGTCAGCACCACGCCGACCAGGATCATCAGGAACAGGCTGCGCTGCAGGCTGCCGTTGGCGACGCGCGCGGTGAACCGGCGGGCCAGCGCGAACAGCGCCTCGACGTTGACGTGGAACGCGTTGCGACCGATCGAGCGGGTGACCACCGCATGGAAATCCAGCAGCCGGCGCAGGCCGAAGTACAGCGCCACGCCGAGCACCAGGCTGGCGATGCTCATCATCAGCGGCAGGTTGAAGCCGTGCCAGACCGACAGGCTGAATTCCGGCGCGGCATCGCCCAGCGTGCCGCGGACCATCGTGTGCAGCAGCGGCCCGATGGTCAGCGCCGGGATCATGCCGACGATCACGCACAGGATCGCCAGCACGCCGACCGGAATGCGCATCCAGCGCGGCGGCTCGTGCGGCACCACGTCGAGCGCGCGCGGGCCGTTGCCGAAGAACGTGTCGTGCACGAAACGCAGGCTGTAGGCGATGCCGAAGATGCCGGCCAGCAGCGCGGCGATGCTGATGATGATCCGCATCGTGCCGTGGCCGCCGATCTCCAGCGCCTCGGCGAAGAACATCTCCTTCGACAGGAAGCCGTTGAGCAGCGGGATGCCGGCCATCGCCAGTGACGCGACGATCGCCAGCAGGCTGGTCATCGGCATGTAGCGTCTGAGGTTGCCCAGCCGGCGCATGTCGCGCGTGCCGCACTCGTGGTCGATGATGCCCGCGGCCATGAACAGCGAGGCCTTGAACGTCGCGTGGTTGAGGATGTGGAACAGGCCCGCGACCACCGCCATCTCGGTCGAGATGCCGAACAGCAATGTGATCAGGCCCAGGTGAGAGATCGTCGAATACGCCAGCAGGCCCTTGAGGTCGTGCTGGAAGATCGCGAACCAGGCGCCGACCAGCAGCGTCGTCGCGCCGACACTGGTGACCACGTAGAAGAACAGGTCCGTGCCGGCCAGCGCCGGGTGCAGGCGCGCCAGCAGGAACACGCCGGCCTTCACCATCGTCGCCGAATGCAGGTAGGCCGACACCGGGGTGGGCGCGGCCATCGCGTGCGGCAGCCAGAAGTGGAACGGGAACTGCGCGCTCTTGGTGAAGATGCCCAGCAGCACCAGCGCCAGCGCCCACGGATACAGATGGCTGCCGCGGATCAGATCGCCCGACGCCAGCACCACATCGAGGTCGTAGCTGCCGACGATGCGACCGATCAGCAGCACGCCGCCGAGCAGGGCCAGGCCGCCCATGCCGGTGATGGTCAGGGCCATGCGCGCGCCTTGGCGGGCATCCTGGCGATGCGACCAGAAGCCGATCAGCAGGAAGGAGCTGATCGAGGTCAGTTCCCAGAACACCGCCAGCAGCAGGAGGTTGCCGGCGGTGACCATGCCAACCATCGCGCCCATGAAGAGCATCAGATAGGCGAAGAACCGCCGCGGACTGTCCTTGGCCGACAGGTAGTAATGCCCGTACAGCACGACCAGGCCGCCGATGCCGAGCACCAGCAGCCCGAAGGTCCAGGCAAGGCCATCGACGCGCAGGCTGAAATCGAGTCCCGCCTCGGGAATCCAGGCGTAGCTGGCCCGGACGATCTCGCCATCGAACACGCTGCCGGCCAACAGTGCCAGGATCGCCAGACCCAGCAGCGGTGCAAGACCGGCGAGCACGGCGATGGTGCGGCGGGACGCATTGCGCGACAGCGCAATGACCAGGGCCAGCACGAAGGGCAGGGCCAACAGAAGTTCGAGCATCGGGCTCCTTGTGGAGGTGTGCCGGCAGGCGCCGACGGTCACGCAAGGGCCGGGCAGTTTACCCGATGAATGTGGACGATGCGTCGCCGCGGCTGGGTATGCTGTGTCCCATGCCGAGCCGATACTTATTACTGCGCAAGCAGTCCGCAGCCACCTGCCCGGTTCTGCGCGGAGCCCTGATTTGACCCGGCATGCGCTGGTGTTCGGCGGCAGCGGTGCGATCGGCGCCGCGCTGATCGCCCGGTTGCGGACGGCCGGCTGGCAGGTCGACGCGCTGTCGCGCGAAGCGCGCCCCGCGCAGCCCGGGTTGCGCTGGTGGCCCGGCGAGTTCGCCGCGCTGCCCGAGCTGCCCACGCGCTGTGATGCGGTCTTCAGCTGCGGCCCCCTGGACCTGTTCTCGCACTGGTACGCCGCGACGACGCTGGAGTGCCCGCGCGTCGTCGCGTTCGGCTCGACCAGCGACGCGACCAAGCGCGACGCGAACGATCCTGGCGAGCGCGAGCTCGCCGGCAGACTGCGCGCCTCCGCCGACCGCGTGCTCGCCGCAGCGCGCGCGCGCGGAGCCGCAGCCACTCTGCTACGGCCGACGCTGATCTACGGCAGCGGCCGCGACCGCAACCTCAGCCGCATCGTCCAGCTCGCGCGCCGCACCGGCTTCTTCGTGCTGCCGGGACATGCGGTCGGGCGGCGGCAGCCGGTGCATGTTGAGGATCTCGCCGGCGCGGCGCAGGCTGCGGTCGATGCCGAGGCGGCGATGGACCGCGAGTTCGCCCTGCCCGGTGGCGAGACGCTGCCCTACCGCGCGATGGTCGCGCGCACGCTGGCCGTGCTCACGCCGCCGCCGCGGCTGGTCGTCGTGCCATCGCCGGTGTTCGCCGGCGCATATGCGCTGGCCCGCGCGAGCGGTCGCCTGCAGGGTCTGCCGCCCGGTGCGGTTGCGCGGATGCGCGAGGACCTGGTGTTCGATGTCGGCCCGGCGCGCGAGGCCTTCGGCTATGCCCCGCGCGCATTCGCGCCCGACGCCGGCATGTTCGCTGTCGGCTGAGCGCCGCTCACGGGCCGGCCATCGGCTTGTCGACCAGCCGCCGCGACTTGCGCAGCGCGCGCAGGGCGATCGCCAGTACGCCCCCCAGCACCATGGCGCCGCCGATCCACAGGCGCGGGCCCGGGCGATCGCCCCAGAACGCGATGCCCAGCCCGATGGCGAGCACCGGCACCAGCAGCAGCCATGGGGTCAACATCGCGACCGGATAGCGCCGCACCAGCACGTAGTACAGCCCGTGGCCGAGCAGCGAGGACACGAAGGCCGCGTAGATCGCGCCGCTCCAGCCGATCCAGCTTGCCTCCCGCAGTTGCGCGATGCCGCCGGGTTCGAACAGCAGGCTCAGGCCCAGCAGCGGCAGCACGGCGATCACCGCGGTCCAGCCCTGCATGTTCCAGACGTCGACCCCGCCCAGCGGCTTCATCAGCACCGTGCCGATCGCCAGCAGCAACGCCGAGGCGAGCATCGTCAGCAGCGCGGCCGGATTGGCCAGCACCACCGGATCGAACCCCAGCACCAGCACGCCACCGAAACTCACCCCGATCGCGAGGCCCGTGCGCCAGGCAAAACGTTCGCCCAGCACCAGCCACGCCAGCAGCGCGGTCATCGGGATGTAGCTCTGCATGACGATCGCTGGTGACGACAGGTCGCTCGACAGCCGCAGCGCGAGAAAGCTCAGGCCGAAATGCAGCACCCCGATGCACAGGCACACCGCGATCAGCCGCGGCCATTGCCCGGGGGCGGGCGGGCGCAGCAGCCACACCAGCGGCAGCGCCAGCAGGGCGAAGCGCAGTGCGGTGAACAGGAATGGCGGAATCTCGCGCAGCGCATTGGCCGAGACGAGGAAATTCATGGCCCAGGCGAGACAGACGACGAGCACGAGAACAAGATCGCGGGGCGACACGGCGGATACCGGGGGCGGCGCGCAAGCATCTCACGTCAGCGGCGCGGCGCCTGGCGCAGGCGCGAGCCGGGCTCAGTAACGCCAGCCGAGCCTGCGATACAGCTTGGCCAGCACCCAGGCCGGGCCGATCAGCAGATACGTCAGATCCGTCAGGAAGCTCGGCTTCTGGCCTTCCACCTTGTGGCCGACGAACTGCGCGATCCACGCCACGACGAACACCGCGATGGCGGCCGTCAGCAGGCCGCGCGTGCCCAGCGCCTGATGCAGCGCCCAGGTCAACGCCGCCAGCAGCAGGAACACCGCGAACATGCCGAACCCCAGCCGCGGCGATGCGCGCTGGTAGAACCGCCACGCGGCGAACATCGCCAGCGCCGCCCAGATGCCAGGCTTGAAGATCGTGCCGCCGGGAATGCACCACAACAACGCGATCACGCTCCACAGGATCGCCGGAACGGCGAACACGTGGATCCACTGGTTGGTGTCGTTTCGATGGTCGGCCGAGTAGCTGGCGAACCAGCGGTCGATCGGACGCAGCTGTGCGTCGTCTTGTGTTGCGTCCATCCGCCCCTCCCGAGGGTCGATCCGGTCGTGTCGGTGACTAGGGTGCGCCTGCGATCGGCTGCCCGAAGCTGATTTCGTTGCCGCTGGGGTCGGCAATCCTGAAATCGCGCATGCCGTAGGGGCGGTCGCCAATCGGAACGCGCATGTGCACGCCCGCAGACTTCAACGCGTCATGCCACGCGTCGATAGCCGAAACGCCGAGATAGATCTGTGCGGCGCCCGGAGCGCTGATGTCGCTGCGTTGACTGAGCATGATTTCGATGCCGTCGCGACAGACGGACGCAATGTGAGGTGGTTCACCCCAAGACCAGGCCAGTTCGAACCCGAGCGTCTGCAGATAGAAGTCGAGCGAGGCGGCCAGATCGTCCACCGAAAAAATGGGTGACACGGATTCGATCTGCATGGGCGTCCGATTCACGGGATGCGCGGGCTTCCGAGAATACCGGCAACCAGGCGCGCGACGCGCGCTCAGTCGATCGAGATGTCCGCCAGCTTCTGCAACGCTTCGGCGTAGCGCGCGCGGGTGCGTTCGACGACTTCGGCCGGCAACGTCGGGCCGGGCGCGGTCTTGTCCCAGTCCGTGGTTTCCAGGTAGTCGCGGACGATCTGCTTGTCGTAGCTCGGCGGGCTGGTGCCCACCTCGTACGCATCGGCCGGCCAGTAGCGCGACGAATCCGGGGTCAGCACTTCGTCCATGACATAGAGACGCCCGTCGGCATCGGTGCCGAACTCGAACTTGGTGTCGGCGAGGATGATGCCGCGCTCGGCGGCGTAGGCGGCCGCGAACGTGTACAGGCGCAACGTGGCCTCGCGCACCTGTTCGGCGAGGTCGGCGCCGATGAGGCGGACCATCGTGTCGAAATCGATGTTCTCGTCATGGTCGCCCACGGCGGCCTTGGTCGACGGGGTGAAGATCGGCTGGGGCAGGCGCTCGGCCTGGCGCAGGCCGTCGGGCAGGGCGATGCCGCTGACGCGGCCGGTGCGCTGATAGTCCTTCCAGCCGCTGCCGATCAGATAGCCGCGCGCGATCGCCTCGACCGGCACCGGCTTGAGCTTCTTCGTCACCACCGCGCGCTTCGCATACAGCGCCGGGTCGACGCCCTCCGGCAGCACACTGGCGACATCAATGCCGGTCAGGTGGTTGGGCATCAGCGCCGCGGTCTGTTCGAACCAAAAATTGCTGATCTGGCAGAGCATCTCGCCTTTGCCGGGAATGGGGTCGGGCAGCACCACGTCGAATGCGCTCAGGCGGTCGGTGGCGACGATCAGCAGACGCTCGTCGCCGAGCTCGAACACGTCGCGGACCTTGCCGCGGTGACGCAGGTGGAGGCCGGGGAGATTCGCTTCGAGCAGGGTCGTCGACACGGTTGACAGTCCGGGTGGATCGCAAGCGGCCGGCAAGTGTAGTGCGAACCGCAGCGCCTTGCAGTGAGCCGCAACCACTGGCGTCACGGCGGCCGGCTACACTGCCGGCCATGCAACGCTGGTACGGAAAACTGCTGGGCTTCATCGCCGGATGGCTGCTGCTGCGCCACCCGGCCGGCGGCGTGATCGGTGCCGTCATCGGCCACGCCTTCGATGCCGGCTGGCTGGCGCCCCGCCGCTACAAGGATCACCAGGTGTTCGGCCTGGGCCCCGAGGCGACGCGCGAGGAGATCGACCAGGCCTATCGCAGGTTGATTTCGCAGTACCACCCCGATCGTGTTGCAGGCGCCGCGCCAGAACTGCGCGCCCAGGCCGAGGCGCGCGCCGCGGAACTCAACGCCGCCTACGACCGCCTGCGCCGCGGTCGCGACGGACGCAAGACGCGCCACTGACGCGCCGATCGCGGATTCGCGCGAGCCGCCCGATCGCAGGATGGGCAGAGCGCAGCGAAACCCAGCGTCGCCATCTCGCCGCCCGCGATAGCGGTTCGCGGAGTAATGCGGTGTGTGCAACGTGGGGTTCCGGGCGGTCGACAGAGCACGCTGCATGCCTCATCCAGTCGCGCACGAAGTCCGTGGAGCGCAGAAGCGATGGGTGTCGCTGCGCTCTACCTGCGACAGACACAAAAAGAAGAAGCCGGCTTGCGCCGGCTCCTTCATGACTCGATGACGCTGGCGCGATGGATCAGAAGCGCCAGTTGACCGTGGCGCGCGCGGCGCCGTAGTCGAAGTCCTTGTCGCTGCGGCGCATGTCGGTCCCGGCCGGGTTGGCGATCAGGAAGGGGTTGCTCGCCGGCGCGGTGCCCGGACCCGTGCGCACGCGCTGGTCGTCGGCTTCCAGGCTCGTGAACAGGTATTCCAGACCGACCGACACGTTCTCGCCGAGCTTGCGCTCGTAACCCACGCCCGCCTGCCAGCCGAAGCCGGTGGTATCGCCATTGCTGGTGAACGCATTCGCGCCGTTGCTGGTGGTGAACTCGTTGTCGATCTTGGCGTGCGCCATGCCGCCGGTGAGATAAACCAGGTTCGCGGAATCCGCGCCGAAAGCGTAGCCCGAGCGCAGACGCAGGGCAGCGACGCGATCGACCTTGCGGAACATCGTGTAGTAGGCGGGCGTGGTGCTGAAGGCGCTCACGGCATCGCGGACGTCGTTGGCGCCGTATTCGCCGACGACACCGAACACCCAGCTGCCCATCTGCCAGTCGTAACCACCGCGCACGCCATAGTCGGCGCCGCCGCGGTTCTTGCTGCAGCCGGCGGCCGGCGTCGCGCCCTGGGCCGCGCCATTGCAGAACCCGGGCGAGAACGCATTCACGCCGGGGGTGCCGTCAGCGCCGGGCGCGGTGCGCACGGTGTCGCCGTAGACGCGGTCGAGGTTGGTGTCGAACACGAAACGGTCGCTGCTGCTGTCTTCGGGGCTGTCCACCACGCCGCCATAGAGGCCGACGTAGCCGCCGGTCCAGGTGTCGTTGGCGGTCTGGGCAAATGCGGCGCCGGTGCTGGCGGCGAGCAGCGCGAGGCTGGCGGATGCGGCGTGGATCATTTTCATCGGGGACATCTCCATTCTTGTTTTTGCCGGCCGGGTGAACTCGGCACGGTGCGGGGGCACCGCCGCCGGGAAGCGGCGGGGCGAAAGAGATACGCAGGCATGCGTGACGACGGAGGCATGCACCGGCCCGGGACGTGAATGAATTTGGAAACGCAGTTCAGGCTGCGCTGCACCGGACGCGACACCACGGCGTTTGTCACCGCGTCATGCGCTTTAGAATGCGTATGCGGTCCGCAGGCCGCGCCCCCGCCCACTCTGGAAGCGCCCATGCAGCCCGCCGTCATCGCCCCCTCGATCCTCTCCGCGAACTTCGCCCGTCTCGGCGAAGAGGTCGACAACGTGCTCGCCGCCGGCACGGACTGGGTGCATTTCGACGTGATGGACAACCATTACGTGCCGAACCTGACGATCGGCCCGATGATCTGCGAGGCGCTGCGCAAGCACGGCGTGACCGCGCCGATCGACGTGCACCTGATGGTCGAGCCGGTCGACCGCATCGTGCCCGACTTCGCCAAGGCCGGCGCGTCGCTGATCAGCTTCCATCCCGAGGCCAGCCGCCACGTGCACCGCACGATCCAGCTGATCAAGGCCGAGGGCTGCCAGGCCGGTCTGGTGCTCAATCCGGCGACGCCGCTCGAAGTGCTCGACTACGTGCTGGAGGATCTCGACATGGTGCTGCTGATGTCGGTCAACCCCGGCTTCGGCGGCCAGGCGTTCATTCCCTCGACGCTCGACAAGCTGCGCCAGGTGCGCGCGCGCATCGACGCGTGCGGCAAGCCGATCCGGCTGGAGATCGATGGCGGGGTCAAGCCCGACAACATCGGCGAGATCGCCGCGGCGGGCGCCGACACCTTCGTCGCCGGCTCGGCGATCTTCGGCAAGCCGGACTATCGCGCGGTGGTCGAGGCGATGCGCGCCGAGATCGCACGCGCCACTTCGCTGCGCGCGTGAACGCGGACGTCGTCACCTGCGACCTCTGCGACGCGCACCCGGATGTGGTGCGCGTGCTCGATCTGCCGCTGCGCGATTTCGGCGGGCGTCGCGCCTTCTCCGGTATCGTCAGCACCGTGTGCGCGCTGGAAGACAACTCGCGCGTGCGTGAGGCGGTGGCGGAAGCCGGCGCGGGCCGCGTGCTGGTGATCGACGGGGGTGGTTCGACGCGGCGCTCGATGCTCGGCGACCTGCTGGCCGAACAGGCGGTCGCCAACGGCTGGGCCGGTGTGCTGGTGCATGGCGCGATCCGCGACAGCGTCGCGATCGGCCAGCTCGATCTGGGCGTCAAGGCGCTGGGCACGGTGCCGCTGAAGACCGAGAAGCGCGGCCAGGGTGTGCGCGATGTGCCGGTGACCTTTGGCGGCGTGACGATCCGGCCCGGGGACTGGCTGGCCGCGGATGCGGATGGCGTGCTGGTCGCGGATCGGCCGCTGGGCTGAGGCTGCGCGTCTGCGCGTTGTTCGAGCATCGGGGCGTTGCCGGGTTCGGTCCTCACCCCACCGTCCGCGCTGCGGACGGTTCCCCCTCTCCCGCACACGCGGGAGAGGGGCCTCGGCGGCTTCCGCTGCGCGGAAGCGCGTTCTCGCTGGAGGCTGATCCTGCCTCCGCCCGTCGTCCCTGCGATGGCCTTCCATGCTCCGGGCGTTCGATGACGTGCCGATGACACGCGTGAGGGCCGGTTAACAGCGATGCCCCGGGCTTCCGCTACGCTCCGCGCCACCTCCACCACCCGCACGACCCTCCGCATGCCTGACCCGCTTTGGCGCCTGATCCTCAATGGCAAATCCGCGGGCGACGAGGCCGTGCGCACGGCTGTGACGGCCCTTCGCGCGCGCGGGGTCCACATCGACGTCCGGGTGACCTGGGAAGCCGGCGACGCGGAGCGTTACGCCGCCGAGGCGCTGGCGGAATCGGTGGACACGATCATCGCGGCCGGCGGCGACGGCACGCTCAATGCCGTGGTCTCGGTGCTCGCGGCGCAGTCTGCCGATGCCGGCGACCTGCCTTCGCTGGCGCTGCTGCCGCTCGGCACCGCCAACGATTTCGCGACCGCTGCCGAACTGCCCGAACTGCCGGAAGAGGCACTGGCGCTCGCGCTCGACAGGCCGGCCGTGCCGGTCGACGTGTTGCGCATCGAAACCGAGGACGGCGTGCACTGGTGCGCGAATCTCGGGTCCGGCGGCTTCGGCACGCAGGTGACCGTGGAGACGCATGCCGGCTTGAAGAAGGTGCTCGGCGGACTCGCGTACTTCATCACCGGCCTGTCGCGCCTCGGCCGGATCGAGCCGCTGCAGGCGCGGATCACCGGGCCGGATTTCGCTTGGGCGGGCGATTTCATCGCACTGGGCATCGGCAACGGCCGTCAGGCCGGCGGCGGGCAGGCGTTGTGTCCCGATGCCTGCATCGACGATGGCCTGATCGACGTCACCATCGTTCCCGAACTCGAAGGCGAACTGGTCAACACCTTGCGCACCGCATTGACCGAGGGCAAGGTCGCCGCGCTCGACCAGGTCGCCGTCCGCGCGCAGCTGACCGAACTCGTCGTCGAGTCCGACACGCCGCTGGTGCTCAATCTCGATGGCGAACCCGCACGCGCGCGGCGGTTCGCGATCACCTGCAAGCCCGGACGTCTGCGGCTGCACCTGCCGGACGACTGCCCGCTGCTCGTCGGGTCCCCGCGCGGTACCACGGCCTGAAGCTGTCGCGCGTTTCCGGCCGAGCCGCTACAGTAGCCGCCATGCACGCGTCCGCACTCCCGCATTTCCGTTTGCCCGACGCCGGCTGGCGATGGTGGCGTACCGCCTCCGTTGCCCCCGTTCGTCCGACTGACCAGGAAATGCCGCGTGATCACGCACACCGAGTTCCAGCACTACGCCGCTGACGGCCACACCCACGTTCCCGTGGTCCGCGAGGTCCTGAGCGATCTCGATACGCCGCTCTCGGTCTACCTCAAACTCGCCGACGGTCCGCATACCTATCTGTTCGAATCGGTGGAAGGCGGCGAACGCTTCGGCCGCTACTCGATCATCGGTCTGCCGGCCGAACGTGTGTACGCATTCCACGGCCACACGCTGACGGTGCGCGAGCACGGCGAGGTCATCGAGACGCGCGAGGTCGAAGACCCGTTCGCCGAGGTCGAGCGTCTGCGCACCGCGCATTCGGTGCCGCAGATCGACGGCCTGCCGGACTTCACCGGCGGCCTCGTCGGCTGGTTCGGCTTCGAATGCGTCGAGTACATCGAACCGCGCCTGCGTGACGCCCGGCGCGTCGACGTGCGCGACGAGCTCGGTACGCCCGACATCCTGCTGATGCTGAGCACCGAGGTCGCGGTGTTCGACAACCTCAAGGGCCGGCTGTATCTCGTGGTCCACGCCTACACGGGCGAACCGCAGGCCTGGCTGCGCGCGAACCGCCGGCTCGATGCGCTGACCCATCGCCTGCGCCAGGGCGGCGCCGGGTACCCGGAAACGTTGCAGCCGGCCGCGCTCGACGAATCCGATTTCGTGTCCGGCTTCACCCGCGAGGGTTTTCTCGACGCAGTCGCGAAGACGAAGGAATTCATCGCCGCAGGCGACGCCTTCCAGGTCGTGCTGTCGCAGCGCATGTCGGTGCCGTTCAATGCACGACCGGTCGACGTCTACCGTGCACTGCGCGCGTTGAACCCGTCGCCGTACATGTATTTTCTCGACGTCGGCGGCACCCAGGTCGTCGGTTCCTCGCCCGAAATCCTGGTGCGACTGAAGGATGGCGAAGTCACCGTGCGCCCGATCGCCGGCACGCGGCCGCGCGGCGCGACGCCGGCGCAGGACCAGGCGCTCGAAGCCGAGCTGCTGGCCGATCCCAAGGAGCGTGCCGAGCACCTGATGCTGATCGACCTCGGCCGCAACGACGTGGGCCACGTCTCGGCGCCGGGCACGGTCGAACTGGGCGAGCGCTTCGTCATCGAGCGCTACAGCCACGTCATGCACATCGTCAGCGAAGTGACCGGCCGGCTGAAGGACGGCCTGAGCTACGCCGACGTGCTGCGCGCGACGTTCCCGGCCGGCACCGTCAGCGGCGCACCGAAGGTGCGCGCGCTGGAGATCATCCGCAGCCTCGAGCCGGTCAAGCGCAACGTCTATTCGGGCGCGGTCGGCTACATCGGCTGGCACGGCGACGCCGACACCGCGATCGCGATCCGCACCGCGGTGATCCAAGACGGCCGCCTCTACGTACAGGCCGGCGCCGGCATCGTCTACGACTCGGATCCGGAAATGGAATGGGCCGAGACCATGAACAAGGGTCGCGCATTGTTCCGCGCGGTCGCGCAAGCGGCGAAGGGTTTGTGATGCATCGCGCCGATTCCTCCTTAGCAGTTCGCTCCGCCGGAACCACCCCATGCTGTTGATGCTCGACAACTACGACAGCTTCACCTGGAACCTCGTGCAGTACCTGCAGGCGCTGGGCGCCGAGGTGCGGGTGGAGCGCAACGATGCGCTGTCGGTCGACGAGATCCAGAAGCTCGCACCCGAGCGCATCGTGATCTCACCCGGTCCGTGCACGCCGAACGAAGCAGGCGTGTCGCTGGAACTGATCGAACGCCTCGGCGCGACGACGCCGATCCTCGGCGTGTGCCTGGGTCATCAGGGCATCGGCCAAGCCTACGGCGGCAAGGTCGTCCGCGCGCAGCGCATCATGCATGGGAAGACCTCGGCAATCCGCCACGCAGGCCGCGGTGTATTCGCTGGTTTGCCGGACGGGTACGAGGCCACGCGCTACCACTCGCTGGTGGTCGAGCAGTCCTCGTTGCCCGAGTGCCTCGAAGTCACGGCGTGGACCGAGAACGACGACGGCAGCCGCGAGGAGATCATGGGCCTGCGTCATCGCACGCACCCGGTCGAAGGCGTGCAGTTCCATCCCGAGTCGATCCTGACCGAGCACGGACATGCATTGCTGAAGAATTTTCTCGAGCGCTGACGCCGGTACCGCGCAAGCGCCGTCATCCCGGCGAATGCCGGGATGACGAGAACAACGCATGACCTCTCACGAACTACCGGCCACCCCAATGCCCATCACGCCCCACGAAGCCCTGCAACGCACCATCGAGCACCGCGAAATCTTTCGCGACGAGATGGTCGAACTGATGCGCCAGATCATGCGTGGCGAGGTGTCGCCGCTGATGACCGCGGCCATCCTCTCCGGCCTGCGGGTCAAAAAGGAAACGGTCGACGAGATCGCCGGCGCCGCGCAGGTGATGCGCGAGTTCGCGCTGCCGGTGCCGGTCGCAGACGCGGATCGCGCGCATCTGGTGGACATCGTCGGCACCGGCGGCGATGGCGCCCACACCTTCAACATCTCGACGGCGAGCATGTTCGTCGTCGCCGCGGCCGGCGCGAAAGTGGCCAAGCACGGCAACCGCAGCGTGTCGTCGAAGTCGGGCAGCGCGGATGTGCTCGAAGCGCTCGGCGCGCGCATCGATCTGCAGCCGGACGCGGTGGCGCGGTGCATCGCCGAAACCGGCATCGGCTTCATGTTCGCGCCGGTGCATCACCCGGCGATGCAGGCGGTCGCACCGGTGCGACGCGAAATGGGCGTGCGCACGATCTTCAACATCTTGGGACCGCTGACCAACCCGGCCGGTGCGCCGAACATCCTGATGGGCGTATTCCATCCCGATCTCGTCGGTATCCAGGTGCGTGTGCTGCGCGAGCTCGGCGCGCAGCGGGCCCTGGTCGTCTGGGGCCGCGACGGCATGGACGAGATCTCGCTCGGCGCGGGCACGCTGGTCGGCGAGCTGCGCGACGGCGAGGTGCGCGAGTACGAGATCCACCCCGAGGATTTCGGCATCGCGATGGCGGCCAGCCGCAATCTGCGTGTCGAAAACGCCGACGAGTCGAAGGCGCTGGTGCGACAGGCGCTCGACGGCACGCCGGGTCTGGCCCAGGACATCGTGAGCCTCAATGCGGGCGCGGCGCTGTACGTTGCCGGTGTAGCGGCTTCGATCGGTGCGGGTGTCGAGCGCGCGCGCGATGCCATCGCTTCAGGCGAGGCGTTGCGCCGTTTGGAGACCTTCGTCACGCAGACGCAGCGTTCGACGTCCTGACGGCACATCCGGGTTCCCTGCAATGGAGTGCGCAGGTATGCTGAATGCGGTGCAAGGATGCTGACCTTTCGTGATTCAAGAAGCGATCCCTGCATGCCCTCTCCCGTGTTGCTCCGCCCGCCGTATCACGTTGCGATTTTCCGCTATCGCCGCAACGGCGAGGACGCGGCCGGCTTTGTGGAATCGCGTCGGGATCTGCTGGAGATGGCGACACGCCAGCCCGGTTGTCTCGGCGTCGAATCGATCGAGGACACTGGCGGCGAGGGTGTGACCCTGAGTTACTGGACCGACGAAGCCTCGCTTCGCGCCTGGCGTGCGCACAGCGCACAGGGCGCGACATCCGACAAGAGCCAGCGCGGCTGGTACGACCAGTACGCGGTGCAGGTCGCCCGCGTCGAACGCGCGTATGACTGGGCACGCGACGAAACCGCGGAGGCCCCGGACGCCGTGTTGCCCGGCTGAGGGTCCGGCGCGCCGTCGCCTGCGTTATCGTGTGCGGCCTTTCCAGACCGGCGCCTGCGCTGGCCCATGGTGCAGATCTTGAACGACGTCCTGCAGCGCATCCTTGCGCGCAAACACGAAGAAGTCGCGGCGCGTCGTGCCGCGCGGCCATTGGCCGACATCGCCGCGCGCGCGGCGTCCGCGCCGCCGGTGCGCGGGTTCGCGGCCGCAATCGAGGCGAAGATCGCCGCCGGTCAGGCCGCGGTCATCGCCGAGGTCAAGAAGGCCAGCCCGTCGAAGGGCGTGATCCGCGCCGACTTCCAGCCCGCCGAGATCGCGCGCAGTTATGCAGCCGGCGGCGCGGCCTGCCTGTCGGTGCTGACCGACATCGATTTCTTCCAGGGCGCTGACGACTATCTCGTGCAGGCGCGCGAAGCCTGTGCGCTGCCGGTGCTGCGCAAGGATTTCATTGTCGATCCCTGGCAGGTGTACGAGGCGCGTGCGTTGGGCGCGGACTGCGTGCTGCTGATCGTCGCCGCGCTCGACGACCGCCAGCTGGTCGAGATCGCGGAACTGGCGATGTCGATCGATCTCGACGTGCTGGTGGAAGTGCACGACATTGATGAACTCGAGCGTGCGCTGCAGGTGCCGGCGCCGTTGCTGGGCATCAACAACCGCAGCTTGCGTTCGTTCGAGGTCTCGCTCGACACCACGCTGGAACTGCGCAGCGCGGTGCCGCGTGATCGCCGCCTGGTCACCGAGAGCGGCATCCACACCGCCGCCGATGTCGCGCGCATGCGCGAGGCGGGGATCGATGCATTTCTCGTCGGCGAAGCTTTCATGCGCGAGCCCGATCCGGGCGCCGCGCTGCGCACACTGTTCGCGGTACCGGGCGCGCAGGCGCCCGAACGCGCGCCGCATGCTGACATCTCCGCGATCGCGATCGCCGCGGCGACCACGCCGGCGCCCGTGGAAACGGACACCGCCAGCGCCGACTCGGGCACGCCGGTCGTGGCCCAGCTGCTCAAGGACACGGCGGCGAACGACACGGTGCGCACTGTCGTCTTCGATTTCGACCACACGCTCTACGACGGCGACTCCGGTACCCACCTGTTCCGCTGGCTGATCACCCGCAGCGTCTGGCGCACCGCGTTGGCGTGTCTGGCCGCGCCGGTGCTCGGCCCGATGATCGCGTGCCTGCCTACGCGCCGCTACGGCATCTCCGGTTTCGTCTGGATCGGCACTGTCGGCCTGCACAGCCGCGGCGTGCTGGACCGGTTGATCGACCGCTACGTCGCCGACAACGCGGCGCAGATCAAGCCCAAACTGCTGCCGATCGCGCTCGACGTGCTGCACGCGCATCGCGTGGCCGGCGACAACGTGGTCATCGCGACCGGCGCGCCGCCGGAGCTTGCCCGCGCGATTCTCGCGTTCGTTGCGTACGAGGCGGTGCCGGTGATCGGTACTGCGGTCGGGCCGCGATTTGGTGCGGTCGTTGCCACCCGCCACTGCCACGCCGAAGAGAAGATGCGCATGCTGCGCGAGCGGGGCTATGACGAGATCGACATCGCCTATTCCGATTCCTCCGCCGACCTGCCGCTGCTCAGGGCCGCGAAGGCGCCGGTGGTGGTGAACCCGAAGGCGTCCAATGTCGACATGTTCCGCCGCGCGCTGCCGCCGGGCACACCGGTGCTCAACTGGGGCTGTGCCGACCGCGGCGGCGATCCGGTCGCCGCGCCTTAGACAACGGTCAGGGGGAAGCGCTCCGGCCCTGTGTAGGAGCGCGCTTGCGCGCGATGCGGCTTTCCCGGTCAAGCCGCATCGCGCGCCAGCGCGCTCCTACAGATGTCGACCATGCGCAGGCCCGAGTCGCGCCCCGGCCTCAAGCCAGCAGCGTGCGGCCGATCTGGTAGAGGCTGATCGCCATCACCAGCACGCCCACCGCGAGCAGCACCCAGCGCTCGCGGACGTGCCGGACGAACAGCGCGGCCAGCGGCGCGGCGATCATGCCGCCGACCAGGAGGCCGAGGATCACGTCCAGGTGCTGCAGGCCCATCGTCAGGAAGAACGTCACCGAGATCGAGACGGTGACCAGGAATTCGGCGGCGTTGACCGTGCCGATCGTGGTGCGCGCGGCGCCGCCACGGGCCAGCAGGGTGGACGTGGCGACCGGCCCCCAGCCGCCACCGCCGCTGGCATCGAGGAGACCGGCGAAGAAACCGAGCAGTGACACCCGGCGGACTTCCTTTTTCGGCCTCAGCCGGCCGGCCGCGCGCAGCAGGATCACGATCGACAGAATCAGCAGATAGGCATAGATGAAGGGTCGGATCACGTCACCCGGAAGCCGGGTCAGCACGTAGGCGCCGATCGCACCGCCCACCATGCCGGGCAGGGCCAACTGCAGAAACAGGCGCTTGTCGACATTGCGCATCGCCAGGTGCGAGGCGCCCGAAGCGCCGGTCGTGAACACCTCGGCGGTATGCACGCTGGCACTGACCGCCGCCGGCGGCACGCCCATGCTCAGCAGCACCGACGACGACACCAGCCCGAAGGCCATGCCGAGCGCGCCGTCGACCAGCTGCGCGGCCAGTCCGACTAGCACGAAGAACAGGAATTGATCGCCGAGTTCCATGCCGGAGGCTCCGAAGGCCAGCGCAGTGTGCAGTGGATGCGTGACCGGGGCGTGTGCCGCCACCGGCGCGCGGCTTCAGGCGTCGCCGAGCCGCTTGATGAAGCGCAAGGTGCCGTCGGAGAAGCCGCAGGCCTTGTAGAAGGCGTGTGCGTCGGCGCGCTGCGAGCCACTGACCAGTTCGAGGCGCGCGGCGCCGGCGAAACGGGCCCTGCGGTCGGCTTCCTTCAGCAGTTCCCGCCCGAGTCCCTTGCCCTGGGAATCGCTGGTCACGACCAGCGCGGTGATGCGGCAGGTCGTCGAGCCCAGCGGCAGGTAATACATGAAGTCGAGGGCGATCAGGCCGCAGACCCGGCCGCCGCTGCGCGCGACCACCAGCGCCTGGCGGTCGTTGTCGCTGATCAGGCGGATGCGCTCGCGGGCCTCGTGCTCGGTGCACGGATAGCCCATTTCGGACAGCAGCGCGGCCACGTCGTCGGCATCGATCAGCGACGCGCTGCGCAGGTCGGCGTCGGGCAGGTCACCCCGCGGGCCGAAGTGTCCGAGGCTCACGCGGCCGGTCCTAGCGGGTGCCGAACAGCACGACGGTCTTGCCGCGTGCGGTGAGCTTGTTCTCGGCCTGCAGCTTCTTGAGCACGCGGCCGGCCATCTCGCGCGAGCAGCCGACCAGGCGCGCCAGCTCCTGCCGCGAGATCCGCAGCTGGGTGCCCTGCGGATGGCTCATCGCCTCCGGCTCGCGGGTCAGGTCGTGCAGCGTGCGGATGATGCGGTCGGTGACGTCGAGAAACGCGAGACGCCCGGCCTTGCGGCTGGTGTCGAGCAGGCGACGGGAGAGCTGCGCACCGATCGCGTACATGATCGAAGTGGCGTCATTGGCCAGCACGCCGTCGAACAGCTGGTAAAGCCGCTCGTAGCTGATTTCGGCCAGCTCACACTGGGTGCGGGTGCGCAGGATGACTTCGCGCACGTCGGATTCTATGAACAGACCCATCTCGCCGACCAGTTCACCGTTGCCGAAGTATCCCAGGATCAGTTCGCGACCGTCGTCTTCCTCGGTGATGATGCTGACCGATCCGCTGACGACGTAGTACAGCGTGCCGGCCGGATCCCCGGGGCGGAAGACTTCGCTGCGCGGCGGATAGCGGCGGCGATGACAGTGCGCCAGAAAACGCTCGATGGCGGCAGGCGTGGGCGCCATCGGATGCGGCGGGCGGGCATGGGGATTGATCAGGGCCACAGGTGTCGGAGTCATGGGCTTCGGATCGGGGGAATGGCGCAGAGTAGGCGCTCCTGCTGCCCGGGGCAAACCCGCTTGCCCCCGAGGTCGCGGCGCGCGGGTGCTTTGCCGCATAATCGTCGTTTCGCCCAACCCCCGAGGGTCGACCGCTGTGGTCAAACCGCTCCCGCGCCTGAAGCTCCAGGGTTTCAACAACCTGACCAAGGCGCTGTCGTTCAACATCTATGACGTGTGCTACGCCGCGTCCGAGGATGAGCGCCAGCGCTATATCGCGTACATCGACGAGGTCTACAACGCCGACAGGCTGACCCAGATCCTGACCGATGTGGCCGAGATCATCGGCGCGAACATCCTCAACGTCGCCCGCCAGGACTACGAGCCGCAGGGCGCGTCGGTGACCATCCTCATTTCAGAGGAACCGGTGATCGACAAGGCGCAGGCCAAGGGCGTGATTTCCGACGCCGTCGTCGCCCACCTCGACAAGTCGCACATCACGGTGCACACCTATCCGGAAACGCACCCGGACAACGGCATCGCGACCTTCCGCGCCGACATCGACGTGGCGACCTGCGGCGTGATCTCGCCGCTGAAGGCGTTGAACTACCTGATCGAAAGCCTCGAGTCGGACATCGTGGTGATGGATTATCGCGTGCGCGGATTCACCCGCGACATCAAGGGCAAGAAGCACTACATCGATCACAAGATCAATTCGATCCAGGACTACCTGGCGAAGAACATCAAGTCGCGCTACGACGCCCTCGATGTGAACGTCTATCAGGAGAATATCTTCCACACGAAGATGCACCTGAAGGAGTTCGATCTCGACCAGTACCTGTTCGAAGAGAAGGCCCGCAATCTTTCGTTCAAGGAGCGCATGAAGATCGAAGCGCGCCTGCGCCGCGAGATCGAAGAGCTCTATCACGGCCGCAATCTGGTCGACTGACCGGGCGTGACGGGTCATCCGTGATGCGTGCTTGGCCTGGGCGGATCATGCAAAAAGAACGGCCCCGCTTGAAGCGGGGCCGTTTTCATTGAGCGGGTGATGCGCGGGCGGGTCATCGCAGGTGGCTGTTTTTGCTCTGCGCAATCACATCACCCGTGACGAATCCAGGGCCTGCATTCACAGCCTGTACGCCACCGCCTTCATCAGGCTCGACGCGGTCGCCATCAGCGACGGCACCGGCCACGGCAGCACGCGCGCGCCGGCCTGCTCGGCGTGTTCGGCATGGCGGGCCTCGTCTTCCTTCATCTGCTTGAGGATTTCCCGGCTGCGCTGGTCGGCTTCGGGCAGGGTCTGCAGATGCTCGTCGAGGTGCGCCTCGACCTGGCGCTCGGTCTCCACGACGAAGCCCAGATTCCAGCCATCGCCGCGCAGTCCGGCGACCACCCCCAGCGCATAACTGCCGCCGTACCAAAGCGGGTTGAACACGCTGGGCCGGCTGTCGAGTTCGCGCAGTCGCTGCGCGCACCAGGCCAGGTGGTCGGTTTCCTCCTGCGCTGCTTCAAGTAGGTGCGCCCGCGTGTCGGCCTCGCGGGCCACTGCGGCCTGGCCGAAGTACAGGCCTTGGGCGCAGACCTCGCCAACGTGGTTGATTCGCATCAGGCCGGCGGCGTGGCGGCGTTCGGCACCGTTGAGCACGACATCGGGCGTCTCGACGGCGGGATTGGGGCGAGTGGCCGGCGGATTGCCGAATACCGTGTCGAGCGCGCGCTGGGTTTCGACCAGCAGCTGGTCGACGGGATTGAAGCGGGGCCGGGGGAGGGGCATCGGTTGGATTCCTGCAGCGCGGCAGGCGGGCCGCGTCCCGTATCATTCTCGGCGCTAGCCCCGTGCCACGCCAGCGTCCGGCAGCGCGCTTCCCCCGCCAGCTTGCGTGGGGATGGGCAGGCGGCTATCATTCCGCTTCTGTGTTGCACGCTCTACAACGCGAGGTGACGTTCCGCCGGCTTCCGGCGCAACCAGCCCGACCAGTCACCCACCGAGTATTCCCATGAAGACCTTTATTGCCAAGAACGAGACCGTCCAGCGCGACTGGTACCTCGTCGACGCTTCCGGCAAGACCCTGGGCCGCCTGAGCGCGGAAATCGCCCACCGTCTGCGCGGCAAGCACAAGCCCGTCTACACCCCGCACGTCGACACCGGCGACTACATCATTGTGGTCAATGCCGAGAAGATCGCCGTGACCGGCAAGAAGATGACGGACAAGCTCTACCACCGTTTCACGGGCTACATCGGCAACCTGAAGACCGAGACCCTGGGCCAGGCGCTTGAGCGCCACCCGGAGCGCGTGATCGAGATCGCCGTCAAGGGCATGCTGCCGAAGAACACCCTCGGCCGCGCCATGTACCGCAAGCTCAAGGTCTACAAGGGTGCCGAGCACCCGCACGCCGCACAGCAGCCGCAGCCCCTGGAACTCTAAGTCATGGCAATTACCCAGAATTACGGCACCGGCCGTCGCAAGTCCTCCGTCGCCCGCGTGTTCCTGCGCAAGGGCAGCGGCAAGATCACCGTCAACGATCGTCCGCTCGACGAGTTCTTCGGCCGTGAGACCGCGCGCATGATCGTGCGCCAGCCGCTCGAGCTGACCCAGAACACCGAAACGTTCGACATCCTGGTGACCACCAGCGGTGGCGGCACGACCGGCCAGGCCGGTGCGATCCGCCTCGGCATCTCGCGCGCGCTGGTCGAATACGACGAGACGCTGAAGGTCGAGCTGCGCAAGGCGGGCTTCATGACCCGCGACGCACGCGAAGTCGAGCGCAAGAAGGTCGGCCTGCACAAGGCACGCCGCGCCACGCAGTTCTCGAAGCGCTGATCGCGCTGTGCCGGATCCGCGCGAATGCGTGGATCCGGTGTTGCCGAAGCTTGCGGAGCATCGCGGTTTCGGCGTTACAATATGTTCATAGCCCCGTCGCCAAGCGGTAAGGCACCTGACTCTGACTCAGGCATTCGGAGGTTCGAATCCTTCCGGGGCTGCCACATTGAAAACGAAAAAGCCCGCCGAAAGGTGGGTTTTTTTGTGGGCGGCGTCCATGGCCACATGGACAACTCGCCGCTTTTTGCCGTCAGAGCATCGCGCCGTGCGGTGGTCAGGTGCATCCATGATGCAGGCGGCGCCATTGGCTTCAGATGCGACGCCCGTGATCGCGCTCCCTCAGCGCGCATGGCCCGCTTCGACTGCTGCCGCCCAGCGCGTCGTCGCGTTGCATCAGGGCGCCGCAGCTCGCGACACCAAGGTTGGCCGTGTGGGCGCTGCGCGTCCGGTAGGGCGACTGCATTCCACGCGTGCGCACGGCCACACCATGCACGCGCATCGATGCGGCTCTAGAATTCCGCGATGAACGCATTCCCGCCGCCGTATACCGCTCCCGACGCCGTGATCGACGCTCTGCGCACCCACGGCTGCGCGGTGCTCGCGCCGTCGACGCTCGCCGCCCTGTGCGGTGTACGCATCGACGATCTCGAAGCCTGGCGGGCCGGGTGGGACGATCTGCCGCCCGACGCCTATCTCAAGGACGGTGGACGCTATCGTCGGCGCCGTCATGGCTGCTTCGTGCAACGTGAGGATGCGCTCGCGCAGGTCGCGCATCGCGCGCACTGGCAGTCCGAGGACTACAACGCGCTGCACGGCGGCATGCATCGCTGGTTCGAGCCGCTGGCGCCGGAGTTGGTCGTGGATCCGGCCTGGTCCCGACTCCTTGCCGGACTCGGACGCGTGTTCGCGAGCGTGCGCGGCGATGGTGACTGGCATGTCGAGGCGCACCAGTTCCGCATCGACACGACCGATGGCATCGGCAGACCGACCCCCGAGGGCGCGCATCGCGACGGCGTCGACTTCGTCGCAGTGCTGCTGGTCGGGCGCGCCGGCATCAAGGGTGGCGAGACGCGCGTGTTCGAAGCCGACGGCCCCGCGGGCCAACGATTCACGCTGACCGAGCCCTGGGCGGTGCTGCTGTTGGACGACCATCGCGTGATCCACGAATCCACGCCCATCCAGCCGGCCGACGACGCGGGTCACCGCGACACGCTGGTGCTGACTTATCGCGCTGGCGCGTTCCAGGGCGAAGACTGACGCGTCGCCGCGCCCGGGTTCGTTACAATCGCAACAGATAGCCGACGCCAACCGGAGTTGCCATGAAGCTGGGTTCTTTGAAGGAGGGCGGCCGCGACGGCACCCTGATCGTTGTCTCGCGCGACCTGGGCCGCGCGGTGCGCGCGACCGGCATCGCCGCGACGCTGCAGCAGGCGCTCGACGACTGGTCGAACGCCGCGCCGCGTCTCAACGCGCTGTACGAATCGCTCAATGCCGGCGACGCCGACGGCGTGTTCGATCTGGATGTGGCGCGCCTGGCCGCGCCACTGCCCCGGGCCTATGAGTTCGTCGACGGCAGCGCCTATCTGCCGCACGTCGAGCGCGTGCGCCGCGCGCGTGGCGCCGAAGTGCCGGAGAGCTTCTACACCGATCCGCTGATGTACCAGGCGACCAGCGCCGGATTCTACGGCCCGCGCGACACCGTCAAGGTGACCAGCGAAGATCACGGGATCGATCTCGAGGCCGAGATCGTCGTGATCACCGATGACGTGCCGATGGCGGTCACGTCCGAGCAGGCCGCGGGACATATCCAGTTGATCGGTCTGGTCAACGACGTCAGCCTGCGCAACCTGATTCCAGGCGAGCTGGCCAAGGGCTTCGGCTTCCTGCAGGCCAAGCCGCGTTCTGCGCTGAGCCCGGTGTTCGTCACGCCGGACGAGCTGGGCGATGCCTGGCGGGGCAACAAACTGCACCTGCCGCTGCTCACGCACATCAACGGCGAATGGTTCGGCGCGCCGGAAGCGGGTGTCGACATGCAGTTCGACTTCTCGCAGCTGGTCGCGCATGCGGCGAAGACGCGACCGCTGGTCGCCGGCACGATCGTTGGCTCGGGCACGATCGCCAACGAGGATACGTCGAAGGGCGCCTCGTGCTTTGCCGAGAAGCGCACCGTCGAGACGCTGGAGCAGGGCGCACCGAAGACGCCGTTCATGGCGTTCGGCGACACCGTTCGCATCGAGATGCTCGACGCCAATGGCGCGAGCATCTTCGGTGCGATCGAGCAGGTGATCGAACGCCAGGCACTGCCGGAGTAAGCCGATGACGGTCGCGCTGACGCTGCACACCTACTGGCGCTCCAGCGCGGCCTATCGCGTGCGCATCGCCCTGCATCTCAAGGGACTGGCCTTCGACAGCGTGCCGGTGCATCTGGTGCAGGGCGGCGGCGAGCAGCGGTTGCCGTCATTCGCCGTGCGTAATCCGCAGAAGCTGGTGCCGACGCTGCAGCACGGGGATGCGGTGCTGACCCAGTCGCTGGCGATCATCGAATACCTCGATGAGGTGTTTCCGGACGTGCCATTGCTGCCGCGCGACGCGCTGTTGCGTCAGCGTGCCCGCGCCCTCGCGCAGTTGGTGGCGTGCGACATCCATCCGCTCGGCAACCTGCGCGTGCTGCAGTATCTCGAGCATGCGCTGCAGGTGCCGCAGGACGCGCGCACGCGCTGGGTCGCGCGCTGGGTGCAGGATGGACTGGAGGCGTTCGAGGCCCTGCTTGTGCAGTACGGCCAGGGCGAATTTTGCGTCGGCGATGCGCCGACGATCGCCGACTGTGCACTCTTGCCACAGCTCTACAATGCGCGTCGCTTCGGCATCGATCTGGCGCCGTATCCGACGATCCGTCGCATCGAGACGGCCTGCGCCGCGTTACCCGCTTTCGATGCGGCGGCGCCAGAACGGCAGGCAGACGCGCCGCCCGCCTGACGCGCGTCAGTGGTCGGTGGCGAACACGTCAGCGTAGGGGTCGTGACTACCGGAGCCGCCTTCCGACAGACGGAACTTCAGGTCCAGGCCATCGCGCGAATCTGCCGCCCGCAACGCGGTCTCGCGCTCGATCCGGCCCTCCTTGTACAGCCGGAACAGACACTGGTCGAAGGTCTCCATGCCGTCCTCCAGCGAATCCTCCATCGCCTGCTTGATCTCGTGCACCTGACCGCGGCGCAGCAGGTCGCGGATCATCGGCGTGTTGAGCAGGACCTCGGTCGCCGGCATGCGGCGACCGTCATTGCCGGCGACCAGGCGCTGCGAGACCACCGCGCGCAGGTTCAGCGCGAGATTCATCAGCACGTTCTTGTGCGCGGCCTCGGGGAAGAAGTTGAGGATGCGCTCAATCGTCTGGTCGGCGTTGTTGGAGTGCAGCGTCGCCAGGCAGATGTGGCCGGTCTCGGCGAAGGAGATCGCCGCTTCCATGGTCGTCGCGTCCAGAATCTCGCCGATCAGGATGACGTCAGGCGCCTCACGCATCGCGTTCTTGAGCGCGTTGTGGAAGGTCAGCGTGTCGAGCCCGACCTCGCGCTGGTTGACCAGCGACTTCTTGTGCCGGTGCAGGTATTCGATGGGATCCTCGATGGTGAGGATGTGGCCCGAGGTGTTCGCGTTGCGGTGGTCGATCATCGAGGCCAGCGTGGTCGACTTGCCCGAACCCGTGGAGCCGACGATCAGCACCAGGCCGCGCGGCGCCATGATGATGTCCTTGAGCACCTGCGGCAGCTGCAGTTCCTCGATGCTCGGAATATTGCTGCGGATCGCGCGGATGACCATGCCGGTCTCGCCGCGCTGTTTGAACACATTGACGCGAAAGCGCCCGGCGTCCTGCAGCGAGTAGGCCATGTTGAGCTCGAAATCGCGCTCGAACTGCTGGATCTGGCTCTCATCCATCAGCGAATAGGCGATCTTGCGGACCATGCCCGGCGGCAGGCCCGTACTGCCGAGCGGGTAGAGCGTGCCTTCGACCTTGATGTACACCGGCGCGCCGGTGCTCAGGAACATGTCGGACGCATTCTTGTCGGTCATCAGCTTCAGGAAGTAGCCGATATCCATGTACGAACTCCCCAGGTGCGACCGGTCTGCGTTGCGCATCCGGTGGCGGCTGACCACAATGACCCGATCAGGCGTCCGGGCACGATTTTCGATGAACACAAGCTTCGCATACATCCGTCCAATCCTGTACGGGCTCGCCCTTGCAGGCACTTTGGGTCTCGCTGGTTGCGCGACCACGCCGCCGCCCACCGAAGAGCTCGCGGCCGCGCAGTTGTCGATCGCCCGCGCGGGCGATGCAGACGCGGACCAGTACGCACCCGGCGACATCGAGCAGGCCCGCCGCGCGCTGTCGCAGGCCCAGGCCGCGATGGGCACGGGCCGCGCGGACGAGGCCCGTACGCTGGCCTTGTCGGCCAGCGCGCTCGCCGATCTCGCTCATGCCCGTGCGCGGCAGGCGGAGACCGAATCCGAGCTGGCCGCCCGCCGGGCCGAGATCACCAATCTGCGCCAACGCCTGCAGGCGGAGGAATGAGCACGATGCAATCGAAGATGACGTATGGCCTGATCCTGGCCCTGCTGGTCCCGTTCGCGGCCGCTGCCCAGAGCGGGCCCGAGGGTGAGCCGGCGATCCTCCAGCAGCGGCTGCAGGCGATCGATGCGAATCCGGACACGGCCGGCACCGCGGCCTACGAGCGTCTGCAGGCGCGCCAGTCGCTGGCAGCGCTCGCGACTGCCCGCAGCAACCAGCGGGCCGCCGCGCTGCAAATCGCCCAGTGGCGTGTCGAGACGGCCGAGCTCGCCGCGCGCACGGAAGCGACGCGCCGGGAGCTGACCCAGCTCGAGCGCGAGCGCAGCGCATTGATCGTGGAAGCCAGTCGGCAGGACGCCGTGCGCGCCCGTCAGGAAGCCGAGCGCCTGCGCATCCAGGCCCAGATCCAGACCGAGGAGGCCGCGCGTCTGCGTCTGGCTGCCGAGGAAGAGGGCGCCGCGCGCCAACAGGCAGAGACGGTGCTGCAGGGCGTGGCCAGCGGTGAAGCGGCCAAGCTGCGCGCCGCACGCCAGCGCGACGCCGAATTGCGCCGCCGGGAGGCCGAGCTGCTCAAGAGCCTCGAGCAGCCGTGACGGTGGCGGGCCGGCGGTGGTCGGCCTGCCGGGGTTACACGCCAGTTCGCGTGGCAGCGTGCTCGCCTGAGACGGTCTGTTAGTTTTTCGTCAGGCTGAACCCATTTGAAATCAATTGCTTATCCGATTTTGATCGTCCCGGCCGCGCTGCTGCGCGGTTTGCGGCCGTCTGGTTTGTAAGCGTTTCCGTGCCGCATGCCGTGTTCGGAGTGGCGGCGCTTGTAGGCCTCCGGGCCGAGGAGTAGGGTCGGTGATCCGGGTGGCACCGATTCCTTCCGCCATCCGGTCACTGAGCCAGGCCGATGACCGAGATGATCCCGCGACAGGTCCCCGCAGTCCGTCCATACGATGGCGACGGAGAGCTGATCGGATTGTCCGCGCCGCGTCCCTGGATGCAGCCCACGTAGCGCCCCGTCCGTCGCCGGTCGGGGCGTTCGTATTTCCAGTCAGGAGGATTCCATGTTCGAAGCGCAATCGCAGACCGAACTCGAAGAGATCATGAAAGGAAACGTCGAGTTCCGGCAGCTCTACTACCGGCACAAGGAGCTGGACAAGAAAGTGCTGAACGCGGAGCTCGGCGTGCTCGCCGTCGATGAGACCACGCTGTCGCAGATGAAGCGCGAGAAGCTCGCGGCCAAGGATCGCCTGACCCAGATGTACGACCAGATGCAGAAACACTAGGTTCCGGCTGTCGCGGGCGGTGGCGGCTATCCTCGTCGGTCGCCATCGCCCGCGGATGTTGTCCGCGGATGCGATAATCATCGCCTGTCTCGTTGCAACCCGGACCCGCAATGCCGATCGCCGACTCCGTTCTCGACCTGATCGCCGACACGCCCATCGTGCGTGCGCGCCGCCTCGACGCGGGCCCCTGCGAACTCTATTTCAAGCTCGAGAGCCAGAATCCGGGTGGCTCCATCAAGGACCGTATCGGTCTGCGCATGATCGAAGCCGCCGAAGCGCGTGGTGACATCGCGCCCGGCGCGACTCTGGTGGAAGGTACCGCCGGCAATACCGGTATCGGCCTGGCGCTGGTGGCCCAGCAGAAAGGCTACAAGCTCATCCTCGTTGTGCCCGACAAGATGAGCCGGGAGAAGATCTTCAACCTCAAGGCGATGGGCGCCGAGGTCGTGCTGACCCGCTCCGACGTCGCCAAGGGCCATCCCGAGTACTACCAGGACCTCGCCGAGCGCATCGCGCGCGAGACCCCGGGCGCGTACTTCATCAACCAGTTCGGCAATCCCGACAACCCGGCCGCGCACGAGCATGGCACCGGGCCGGAGATCCTGCGGCAGATGAGTGAGGTGGGCGGCTTGGACGCGATCGTGTTCGGCTGCGGCAGTTCCGGCACGATGACCGGCCTGTCCCGCTGCTTCGCCAAGGACGCGGCGGATGTCGAACTCGTGCTGGCCGATCCGGTTGGCTCGATCCTCGCCGAATACATCAACGACGGCGTGCTCAACGACAAGTCGGGCAGTTGGATGGTCGAGGGCATCGGCGAGGATTTCCTGCCGGACATCTCCGATTTCTCGCGGGTCAAGCAGGCGTATGCGATCAGCGACCAGGAAAGCTTCCTCGCCGCGCGCGAGCTGCTGCGCACCGAGGGCATTCTCGGCGGCTCGTCGACCGGCACGCTGCTCGCCGCCGCCCTCAAGTACTGCCGCGCGCAGACCACGCCGAAGAAAGTGCTGGTATTCGTCTGCGACACCGGCAACAAATATCTGAGCAAGCTCTACAACGATTACTGGATGCTCGACAACGGCTTCCTGGAGCGCGAGCAGTACGGCGACCTGCGCGACCTGATCCTGCGCCCGTACTCGCGTCGCGACACGGTGGTGCTGCAGCCCACCGACCTGCTGGTCACGGCCTACCAGCGCATGAAGCTCTACGAGATCTCGCAGCTGCCGGTGATGGACGGTGACCGCATCGTCGGCATCCTGGACGAAAGCGACGTGCTGCTGCATGTCTACGGTGACGAAGCACGCTTTCGTGAACCTGTGTCGTCGGCAATGGTCAGCAAGCTCGACTTCCTGGACGTCAAATCGCCCGTGGAAGCGCTGCTCCCGGTGTTTGATCGCGGGCAGGTTGCGATCGTCACGGAAGGTGAGCAGTTCCTCGGCCTGATCACGCGGATCGATCTGCTGAACTACCTGCGCCGCCGGGTGCAGTGACGCCCACGAGTTGATCGCCGCGGTTCTGAACCAGTGGTTCAGGACTGCTGGCTAGAATCTCCCGTCCTTTCAGGAAGCTGTCATGTCCGAATCCAGTTCCCGGCAGCGCGATTACGCGCTGGCCACCTTGGCCATCCACGCCGGCCAGTCGCCCGACCCCTCGACGGGCGCGGTGATGCCGCCGATCTACGCGACCTCCACCTACGCACAGTCCAGCCCGGGCGAACACCAGGGCTTCGAGTATTCGCGCACCCACAACCCGACGCGCTTCGCCTACGAACGTTGCGTCGCGGGCCTGGAAGGCGGCACCCGCGGTTTTGCGTTCGCATCCGGCATGGCGGCCACGGCGACCCTGCTCGAGCTACTTGACAGCGGCGACCATGTCATCGCGATGGACGACCTCTACGGCGGCAGCTATCGCCTGTTCGAGCGCGTGCGCACACGCAGCGCTGGCCTGTCCTTCAGTTATGTCGACATGACTGATCCGGCGACATTCGAGGCCGCGATCACCGACAAGACCAAGCTGGTCTGGATCGAAACGCCGACCAATCCGATGTTGAAGATCGTCGACATCCGCGCGATCGCGGACATCGCGCACAAGCGCGGCCTGATCGTCGTGGTCGACAACACCTTCGCCTCGCCGATCCTGCAGCGCCCGATCGAACACGGCGCCGACATCGTCATGCATTCGGCCACCAAGTACCTCAACGGCCACTCCGACATGGTCGGCGGCATGCTGGTGGTCGGCGACAACGCCGAACTCGCCGAGCAGCTCGCGTTCCTGCAGAACTCATGCGGTGCGGTGCAGGGCCCCTTCGACAGCTTCCTCGCGCTGCGCGGTCTCAAGACCCTGCACCTGCGCATGAAAGCGCACTGCGAGAACGCGCAGGCCCTGGCGGAGTTTCTCGACGCGCATCCCGCGGTTGAGCAGGTGATCTATCCCGGTCTCGCCTCGCACCCGCAGCACGCCCTTGCGAAGCGGCAGATGGATGGCTTCGGCGGCATCATCTCGGTCCGCATCAAGGGCGGTTTCGAAGCCGCGAAGCGGTTCTGCGAACGCACCGAACTGTTCACCCTCGCCGAGTCACTTGGTGGCGTGGAGAGCCTGGTCAATCATCCCGCGGTGATGACGCATGCGTCGGTGCCGGTGGAGAACCGTGCGCGACTGGGGATCTCAGATGAGCTGGTGCGGTTGAGTGTGGGTGTGGAAGGTCTGGAAGACCTGCGCGCAGATATCGACCGCGCGCTCGCCGCATGACCGGGTTGACGTCCATTTTCGGCAAGCACCGGAACCTGCTGTGGGAGCTGGTTCGCCGCGATGTGCTGGGTCGGTATCGGGGCGCCAGTTTCGGGATCTTCTGGTCCCTGCTCAGCCCGTTCCTGATGCTGGTGGTCTACACCCTTGCATTTGGGTATGTCCTCAAGGCGCGATGGCCCGGAGCGTCGGACAACCTCGGCGATTTCGCCATGCTGCTGTTCATCGGTCTGATCGTCCACGGGTTTTTTGCCGAGTGCCTGACCCGTTCGCCCAGCCTGATCGTATCGAGTCCAAACCTCGTCAAGAGGATCGTATTCCCGCTCGAACTGATGCCGGTGGTGGTGACGATCTCGGCGTTGTTCCATGCCTGCATGAACATTGTGGTGTTCTTGCTGGTCAATTTTCTGTTGCGCCACGAGTTGCCGATGGGCGCGCTTCTCTTGCCTGTCGTGTTCCTGCCGCTGGCGATCGGCGTGCTCGGCATGGGTTGGCTGCTGTCATCGCTCGGCGTCTATCTGCGTGACATCAGTCAGGTCGCGGGCGTTGTAGCCACGGCCATGTTGTTCCTGTCTTCGGCCATCGTGCCGGTGGAGACGCTTCCGGAGCACTTCCAGATTATTTTCAAGCTCAATCCGTTGACCTTCATCATCGACCAGGCGCGCGAACTGTTGTTCTGGGGACGCATGCCGGACTGGCTCGGATTGGCGATGTATGCGCTTGGCGCGACGCTCTTCGCAGCTTTCGGCTATGCGGTGTTCCAGAAAACGCGCACGGGGTTTGCCGATGTCCTCTGAAATTCAGCACCTGGAAACAGCCCACGGCGAGTTCGTGGTGGACGCACAGGGGCTTGGCAAGTGCTACCGCGTATACGCCAAGCCGGTGCATCGCCTGCTGCAGGGACTCGTCGGTGTCGAGAGTAAGCGTTATTTCAAGGAATTCTGGGCGTTGCGGGGCGTGGACCTGCAGGTCCGCCATGGCGAGACTGTAGGCGTTGTCGGTCGCAACGGCTCGGGCAAGTCGACTTTGCTGCAGTTGCTTGCCGGCACGCTGGCCCCTACCGAAGGGCAAGTCAAGGTTCATGGTCGCGTCGCAGCGCTGCTGGAACTGGGCAGTGGATTCAATCCCGAGTTCACTGGTCGGGAGAATGTTTACTTGAACGCTGCGGTCCTCGGATTGGATCGCCGGGAAATCGAAGCCAAGCTGGATGCAATCCTGGCGTTCGCGGATATCGGTGAGTTCATCGACCAGCCCGTTCGTAACTATTCCAGCGGCATGGTGGTGCGGCTGGCGTTCGCCGTGCAGGCGCAGGTCGATCCCCAGTTGCTGATCGTGGACGAAGCCCTGGCCGTGGGCGATGCCCGGTTCCAGGCCAAATGCTTCGCGCGGCTCAGACAGCTCAAGGATGCCGGCACGGCCATCCTGCTGGTCAGCCATTCGGCAGACCAGATCGTGCAGCACTGTGATCGCGCGCATCTCCTCGACGGCGGGCGCCAGCTGCTGCAGGGCCGGCCCAAGGACGTGGTCAATCACTACTACGACGTTCTATTCGGCGTGGAAAAGGACGAAGTGGAGCACGAGGTCGACCTCGCGCCGCCTCTGCCTGCCGAGGACACCTGCCCCGCGGCATTCGTGGGCGATGACGCCGGCTTCGAGGCGCGGCCGAATTACAATCCGAGCGAATTCCGCTGGGGAGACCGTGCCGCACGGATCGTCGATTTCGAATTGAGTTCGTTGGGCCGCTTGTACCCGTCGATGGTGGAGTCGGGGGCGAATGCGACCCTCGCCTTGCGTATCGCATTCGACCGGGAAGTGGTCAGGCCGATCCTCGGGGTCACCGTCAAGACCGCCGAGGGCGTGGTCGTCTACGGAAGCAACACCGAATACAAACCATTGCCGGGCTGGACTGACAGTGGGACACGTGGATCGGTTGTCGACATTCGCATTCGGCTCGATTTCCGCCTTGCCGACGGCGACTACTTCATCTCCGTCGGCGTTGCGAGCCGCAACGAGCACAGCGTGGTGCCGCACGACCGCCGCTACGACAGCATCCATGTGAAGGTCGGCAACGCGGACTTCTTCGGGATGGCCGACCTGGGGCTCGAAATGGTCGACGTCTCCAGCCCCTAATGCCTGTGGCCGCCCCAGTGGCGCGGCGACGGAACGACAACGGGAATCGCATGACCGACATGCAAAAAATACTGGCAGCGGCCGGCTACACGCGGTTCGAGGATCACGTCTGGGGCCGGGGCGACTTTGCCGGCATTGCGTACAGCGATGGCGACTCGTCCGAGGACGGGCTGTTGTCCACGCTGCGCGAGGCTCGGGACGTCAGCGTGTTCTCGCCGGAACTGCGTGCCGCATGCACCGACTGGCCGAGCTTCTACCACCTCTCCAACGAGCGGTCCAACCTGCTCCGCCCGTTTTCCGGAAGTTTCGCCGCCAAGACCCGTGTGCTCGAGATCGGAGCAGGATGCGGCGCGGTGACCCGGTTCCTGGGCGAGACGGGCGCGCAGGTGCTGGCGCTGGAAGGGTCGAGGCGGCGGGCGGCGATTGCCCGGGAGCGTGCCCGCGGACTGGACAATGTCCAGGTCCTCGCCGAACGGTTCCAGGATTTCGCACCGGAAACCAAGTTCGACGTGATCACGCTGATCGGCGTGCTGGAGTACGCCAATGTGTTCTCCCAGGCGCCGAAGCCGGCGCTGGACATGCTGCGCAGCGTACGTGCCATGCTCGCGCCTGGCGGCAGCATGTTTCTCGCCATCGAGAACAAATTCGGCCTCAAATATCTGGCTGGCGCGCCTGAAGACCATTTGGGCACGCCCATGGTGGGTGTGGAGGGACGCTATCGCAGCGACGGCGTCCGCACTTGGGGACGTGGGGAGCTCGACGCGTTGCTGTCGGAGGCCGGATTCGCGCGACGCGACTTCCACGTGCCGATGCCCGATTACAAGACGCCGGTGAGCATCATCGGTCCGAGCGGCCTCCGGGCCGATCCGCAGGAGTTCGATGCGGGAACGCTGGCCGCTCAGGCGGTTCGCCGGGACCGTCAGCTGGGTGCAACCACGTTCAACCTGCAGCGCGCCTGGACCGGGATCGGCGACAACCGGCTGCTGCTCGATCTCGGCAACTCCTTTCTCGTGCGCGCGGGCGACGGGAAGGATGTGTCTTGGAACGATGCCACGCTCGCTTGGCACTACAGCACACAGAGGGCGGGGATGTTCGCCCGCGAAAGCCGTTTCGTCCGGGAGGACAACGGATGTCTGAGCGTGCATTCCCGAGCGTTGTCGGACCAGCAGGCGGACGACGGCGATGTCCGAATGCGCGTGTCGGAAGTCGATGCCTACCATCGCGGCCCGCTGCTGGTGGAGGAGTTCCGCGCCGTGCTGACCAGGCCGGGATGGGCCCTCGACGAACTGGCGGACGTGACCGCACGCTATCTGCGGCACCTGCGCGACATCCTCGCGGAAGACGGTGTCGAAATCACGACCGACGATCCGTCGCAGGTCCTTCCCGACCGCTACATCGATGCCACGCCGTTCAACCTGGTGTCCACCCTGGAAGGGCGGATGGTCTATTTCGATCGCGAGTGGGAGGTGCCATCACCGACTCTCGGGTGGCTCACCCTGCGCAGCCTGTTGTTCACGTACGCCGGAACGGCTGTCGCTCCGATGCAGTCGACTGAGGGTGTTCAGCAGGTCGGTGACTTCGTACGCCAGGTGCTGTCCCGCGTGTTCCCGGGGCATGGGCAGGAGTGGGTAGAGGCACAGCTTCGTCTGGAAGAAGGTTTCCAGTCCGCGGTGACAGGGGTGGATCAGCACGAGCGCTTGCGTGAGGTGCTCGAGATCGGGTTGCCGACGGATCTCGACAGCAGCGGTCCGGTCGGAAGCAGTACCGGTAGCGGCATCCTGCTCCAGCAGCTCGACCTGGTGTCGCAGAGCCTGCACACGAGCGTGGCGCACGTCGGCGATCGCGTCGGCAGCGTGCTGGAACAGCAGGACGCAATGTCGCAGAGCCTGCATGCGGTGACACAGGGCATCCATGCCGGTGTGCACACCTTGCGCAGCGAGGTGGCCGTGACCGGGCAACGGGTGGACGGATTGCTGGAGCAGCTGGATACCGTCTCGCAAAGCCTGCACGCCGGTGTAGCGCACATCGGTGATCGTGTCGGCAGCGTACTGGAACAGCAGGACGCGCTGTCGCAAAGCCTGCACGCGGGCGTGGCGCACGTCGGCGATCGCCTCGGCAGCGTGCTGGAACAGCAGGACGCGCTGTCGCAGAGCCTGCACGCGGGCGTGGCGCACGTCGGTGATCGTGTCGGCAGCGTGCTGGAACAGCAGGATGCAATCTCGCAGAGCCTGCATGCGGTGGCCGAGGGCATCCATGCCGGTGTGCACACCTTGCGCAGCGCCGTGACGGTGACCGGGCAGCGGGTGGACGGATTACTCGAGCAGTTGGATACCGTCTCGCAGAGTCTGCACGCAGGCGTGGGGCACGTTGGCGATCGCGTCGGCAGCGTGCTGGAACAGCAGGATGCAATCTCGCAGAGCCTGCATGCGGTGGCCGAGGGCATCCATGCCGGTGTGCACACCTTGCGCAGCGCCGTGACGGTGACCGGGCAGCGGGTGGACGGATTGCTCGAGCAGCTGGATACCGTTTCGCAGAGCCTGCACGCGGTGACACAGGACCTGGCCTCTGGCATCCAGGCTGTCCAAGGCGACGTTGTGCTGGCCAACGAACGTGCTGATGGGCTGCTGAAACAGCTGGATGCGGTGTCGCAAAGCCTGCATGCCGCAACCGGAAGACTTGGCGGTTCCGTGGATGCGATCGGCAGCGCCATGCGGGACCTGTCCGCGCAGCAGTTGGCAACCCGCGACAGGCTGGAGACGGTCGGCGCGGATCTGGAACACCTGAAGCGTCGGTCGGTTGGAGGCATCCTCCGCAGGATGTCGGGATGGTTCCGGCGCGTTCGCGAATGAGCGTCGTGGAGCGCTGTCGCCGCGTCCGTGCAGCTGGCTCCGGCGTGCGCGCCCTGCATGAGGCCCGCGTCCACCACGCAGCCTCCCCGGATGCCAGCGCGTCCGGATGCTGGCAATCCATATTCACACCCAAGCCGCGACAGCAGGCGCGGATTACCCATTGCAACAGATCGGAAACTGGACGATGACGCACACTGATGGAACGATCGAGCTCGAACTGGCCCCGATCCAGCAACTGACAGCAGCCGGCAACGCGGCCAACGGCCTGGCGCCGTGGCGCGCGACTGGCGCCGACCCGGCATTCCTGTGCCGCATCGACCGTATTGCGGGCGGCTGGTACCAGTTGGACCTGCGCATCGACGTGGTGTCCGGCCGGCTGTCCACGCCGTGCCTGTATGTCGATTACGGGCAAGGCTTCAGCGAGGCCAACAAGATCGAATTCGCGATTGACGTCGGTGCGGGCGGAGCCTTCGACGGCGACATGGTCGTCATGTTCCCGGCACCCGTCGTGGCACTGCGGTTCGATCCTACCGTCATGAAGGCCGAATTGAGGCTGGCCAATCCGCGCCTGCGCGCCCTGGGGCGCGTCGAGGCGGCAACGCGGCTGTTCCTGGACGGGCTCCGTAGCACGACCAGGCTTGAGGCGCGGATGGCGTTCATTCTCGAACTCATGCGGCGTGGGCTGTCCAATGGCGCGCGGGACGTCGGCGATTTCCTGTATGCCGCCTCGCGCGTGCACCGCCACCGGAGCATGGATCCGCTGGACTACGGCCGGTGGCTCGACACTTACGGCAGCCTGCCGGGTGCGCCCGAGACCGCCGCCGGGGACCACACGCAGGGCTCGCCGCTGGTCAGCATCGTCGTGCCTACCTACAACCCGCCCGCGCGCTGGCTCCGTCGATGCATCGAAAGCGTGCGTGAGCAGACCTATCCCCATTGGGAACTGTGCATCGCCGACGACGCGTCCCCCCAGCCGCATGTCGCGCAGATCCTCGCCGAATATGCGCAGATGGACCCGCGCGTGCGCTACGTCGTGCGTGAGTCCAACGGCCACATCTCGCAGGCATCCAACACCGCGCTGGACATGGCCACCGGACAGTACATCGCGCTGCTCGATCATGACGACGAACTCCATCCCCGCGCCCTGCAGGAAATGGTCGCGGGGTTCATGGCGAATCCTCGTTGGCGTATGGCCTACAGCGATGAGGACAAGATGGACGACAAGGGCGTGCGCTTCGATCCGTACTTCAAGCCGGATTGGAACCACGACCTGCTGCTGTCACACAACTGCGTCAGTCACTTCGGCGTCTACGAGCGGGCACTCGTCGAATCCGTCGGCAGGTTCCGCACCGGGTACGAGGGCAGCCAGGACTGGGATCTTGCCTTGCGCTGCGTCGAACAGCTGGACGCCGATCAGATCGGCCACGTGCCGCACGTGCTCTATCACTGGCGGGCGATTCCCGGCTCGACGGCGTTGGCTCCGGGCGAGAAGAATTACGCCCATTTCGCGGCGATGAAGACCATCCAGTCGCATCTGGACCGGGTCGGGCGTGCGGCCGAGGTCGTCGAGATTCCCGGGCACCCCGGCAATTACCGGGTCAGGAACGCACTGCCCGCAGACGCGCCGCTCGTGTCGGTGGTCATCGCCACCCGCGACCGCCTGGAACTGCTGTCGATGGCCGTGCGCGGCATCCTGCAGGACACCGACTACCCCGAACTGGAAGTGGTCATCGTCGACAACGGATCGGTCGAGCCAAAGACGCTGGCGTATCTGGCGCGCGTGTCGCAGGACGCGCGCGTGCGCGTCGTGCGCCACGACCAGCCGTTCAACTACTCGGCCCTCAACAACCTCGGCGTCGCCAACGCTCGCGGCGAGGTGATCTGCCTGCTCAACAACGACATCGAAGTCAGCGCGCCCGGCTGGCTGAAGGAAATGGTGTCCCAGGCGCTGCGCCCGGACATCGGCGCGGTGGGCGCGATGCTCTATTTCCCGGACGGCACCATCCAGCATGCCGGCATCGTGCTGGGGTTCAATGGCGTGGCGGTCAGCGCCTACGGCGGCCGGCCCAAAGGCTGGTTCGGGCATATGTTCCGGGCCCGGCTGCTGCAGAACTATTCGGCGGTCACCGCGGCATGTCTCGTCGTGCGCCGGTCGGTCTACGAGCAGGTGGGCGGGCTGGACGAGTCGCTCGCGGTGGCCTACAACGATGTCGACTTCTGCCTGCGCATCCGCGCGCTGGGCTACCGCAACCTCTGGACGCCCTACGCCGAGCTGGTGCACCACGAGTCCGCATCGCGCGGTGGTGACGATGCGCCGGAAAAGCGAGAGCGGTTCCTGCGCGAAGTCGACATCATGAACCAGCGCTGGTCCGACCTGCTCGCGCAGGATCCCGCTTACAGCCCGAACCTGGCGAGCGGCGGGGATACCTTCGATTACGCGTTTCCGCCGCGCCACCGGCTTGCGCCGCAAGAAAGCGCCTGACGGCAGGAAGCCCCGGCCTGCGTCATCCCGCGGTCACCCGCGGCCACGGCAGTGGCCGACGGGTTACGGATTCCGGCTTGACGCCCGGGAGAGGCTGGGGCCATCGCGTACGCGTTCTGCGTGCTGCTACGGCGTCGCGCTCGATGCGTTCGCCGGGCGCCCCGGGGGCGCCCAGAATGATCAAACGGAGCCCGGGGACCCAGGCCTGAATGAAAGACGCGCCGGGTCAACGCGCTCGGTGCACGGACACGCTTCCTCAAAGATGAAACGTCCCCCGCTGCACGCAGGCACGCAGCCAGTCATGCAGCAGGGCGCGTCCGCTTACAGATACTGGAACAGAAAGCTGGTGTTCTCGAGCGATACCGCGGTGCCGGTGCCATCGTCCGATTCGGCCGAGGTCTCCACTGCCGCAGGAACGTCGTAGGCCCAGACGGCCACGGCCTTGGAGGCGTCACGCGTCGAAATGGAGATCGAGAGCGCCTGATCACCCATCACCTGGAAGGGCGAGTCGAGTTGGGTCATGGCGAACGTATTGTCGGCCACGGTGGAGAGCGCCGTCTCGCCGGTGGCGCAACGCGCGGCCTGGCACAGTTCAAGCACGAGATGGCCGTCGGACTCGCCTCCGTAGGTTCCGACTATCACGCCGATCTGTGAGATCTCGGACGCGGGCGGGGAGAGAAACCGCTGTGTCAGCGTCGTCGCCCCATCGATATTGACGGGCTCGCGGGCGCCCCCATCAATCTCCGGCAGTTTTCGGCCTGGCATCGCGGCCGGGGGCGGGCTCTGGTCGGCCGGGATCGCGTCCGCGCCATCGGCAATGGGAGCCGCGCCGGAGGTCCCCGGATCGTCCGATCCACAGGCCGTCACCATCAGGAGCGATGCGATCGCAAGCGTGGCAATGCCTGCGGTTCTAGAGGGGGTCATCATTCTGGTATCCCGAAGGTCGGTAGACGCACATGAGTGCAAACGCAAAAAGGCGATGCGCATCTTATCTCAGGCAACGAGGCGCGCGCGTGGGCCGTGGGCGTAAAGCGCAGCCAGCCGCGATCCGCCCCGATTCGGGCAACGCATTGCACCGGGGCCCCGGGCTGGCGGATGGTGGATCGCTCCTGATGCCCTGCGTTCGTCCGGGCTGGCAGCACGCACCGACTGTTCAAGCTGTCCTGCGGCGGTAGCGGATGCCGCGTTGTGGCCGTTCCAGCAGCCACCACGACACTGCGGCTACCGCCAACGCAGCGCCCAGCACAAGCAGGGGGGCCAGCAGGGGCAGGCGCGCCGTGAGTGGCCCCAGCGCGTACAGCACCGGCATATGCCAGAGGTAGAGACTGAAACTCACCAGACCGATCCAGCGCAATGGACGCCAGGCGAACAGCCGCGTCCAACCCCTGTGGCCGTGCAGCAGTGCCAGCAGGAGCGCCGACCAGAGCACGCCGAAGAAGAGGTACCAGGTACGCGTGATGGTCGCTTCGAATGGAATGCCCCGCAGCCCACACCAGATCGCCGGGATCGAAACGCACCAGGCCAGCAGCGCCAGCACGCCGACCATCGTCCAGAAGCCGCGCCGCGCCGGGTGTGCGGACAGCCAGGCATCCACGCGCGCGGTGAAGGCGCCGCACAGGAACACCGCCAGGTAGGGCCACAGGCTGACGGTGTTCTCGATTGATTCGGCCGGCGGCCAGGCGACCGTGACCGCCGTCACCGCCGTCACGAACGCCAAGCCCTGTGCCCATGCCGGCCAGCGATGGCGCGCCATCGCCGCCACCGCCACGACCACCAGCGGCAGCAGGACATAGAATTTGAACTCCACCGGCACGCTCCACAGCACGCTGTGGCCCTCGCGCAGCGCGAGGTGCCGCCACAGCGACGCGGTGTCGATCGGATAGAGCAGCGTCTGGCCGCTGCTGTGGGTCCACCAGCTCAGACCCAGCACCACCAGATACAACGGCCAGATCCGCAGCACCCGGCGCAGTGCGTAATCGAACCAGGTATCGGCGCGCCGCAGCGCACCCGGCGGCTGGCGCAGCAGGTTGCGCACCAGCAGATACGCGCTGAGCACGAAGAATAGGTAGACGCCGCTCTTGCCGACGCCGTGAAAGGCGGGGCGCGGAATCAGCCCCAGCCCCGAGAAGTGCGAGGCCAGCACGATCAGCACCGCCAGTCCGCGCAGGCCGTCGAGCACGTCCAGCTGGCCGGACCGTCCCGGCGACGTCTGTACGCCTGCCACCATGGTGTCGCTCTCCCCGATGAATCAGGCCGGATTGCGCAGACGTGCACGAGGCTGTCGCCGGCAGTCCTTTTCCGCCCGGGCGGGCGCTGCGTGATGTCCAGCCTGGACGTCATCCCGCAAGATACGTGTCGCGGCATTTTCCGCCATATCTGCGCGTCGCCGCCAGCTGTGCGAGCCCCATGTCGTGTCACGGCCTGCATGACCAGGCGATGGGCAAAGAAAAGGCCCGCCGAAGCGGGCCTTTTTTGAAGCATGGAGTGCCAGTGGATCAGTTGCTGCCGGGACGCACCATCACGTGGTTGGTGACCAGACCGGTGTTCGGATTGACTACTTGGTACAGGCCCTGAATCTGGTTATTCGGGCCCGACACCGTGACGATCACCGTACCGCGGCGTGCCGCAGCCGCGAGCGAGGCGGCGTCGAGGCGGATGACCTTGGTGCCGCCAGCGGGGATGCTGCCGGTCTTCAGGTCATCGGCCAAGTCGAACGTTTCGATGGCGGTGCTGCCGTCCGCGTTCGCGCTCATCACGCGGATCGCATATGTGCGGGCGACGGTACCCGTGTTGGTCAGCGCAAGCCGGGCGATCCAGCCGGCCGGCACCTGGACCAGCGGAGCCTGCAGCTCGGTGCCGTTGCGCATGATCTGGCCTGCCCCCAGTGGACCGATGTCCGGCACCGCATAGACCGTCGGCTGCGCGGATGTCGCGTCCAGCGTGGTGGCGTAGTTCGACGCGGGAATCGCGACGGTCACGCGCGGGGCCAGACACAGCATGCGGTCGGTCGCCGTTGCGCCCACCGGGAACGTGGCCTGGGTCGCCGACAGGGTCGCCGCCGGAATGCCGACCGTTGTGCAGTTGACGTTGCTGGTGCTTAGGTAGACGCGGTTCAGGGCATCACTGGTGTAGCTGCCATTGGCGTTGGCCGCCGAGGTGAAGTCGCCAGCTGCCACGATGCGAGTACCCGATGCGCCCGTCGCATGCAGATTGGTCAGGGCGATCGGCGTGCCTGCAGCAGTCAGTGGAGCCGGTGACCCCAAGCTGTAGGTCAGCCGCGACAATGCCGCCACACCGAGTGTCGTCGGCGTCGAAGCGACGAAGCGCGTGTAGGCCGGATCGGCTTCCACGTTCGCGGTCGAAATCCGGCCGGTCGAGGTGAACGCGGTGCTGGAGGCGAAGCGGAGGTAGGCACCGCTGACCGTGGCCACGCGACCCGCACTGCCACCGGCCTGCGCCTGCGACGGGAAGTCGTACAGCGAGTAGGTGCAGTCTACCGGGTCGGTGCCCGCGATAGAGCGGTTACCGCTGGCATTGAGGTAGCCGGTGCCGGAAGCGCCGGCAGCGCCTGCGGTCACCGAGAACGTGATCGCACTCGTGCCGATGCCGTTGACCGCGCCGACACTGGCCGAGCCGCCGAACAACACCGCGGTCCCGGGCTGGAACACCATGCCGCTGCCGCATTCGAGGCGGGCGTGACGCACTTCGCTGGCGGAAAGATTGTAGGTCAGCGGCACACGCAGGTTCTGCGGGCCGAGGTTGGTCAGGATCAACGGATTGGTCGAGGTGGCAATGAGCTCCCGGGCATATGTGAGCGGCGCCGCAGGATTTGCGCCCAGGACGACGCCCGGAGGAACCGTGATGGAAACGTTCGAGATGCCCGAGGTCAACGGTGTCCAGGCGCCGGCTACGTTTCTCTGGAACGCTGTGGAAATGGCGGCATTGCCCGGTACTGCGGGACTCTGCACGCCGTTGATCACCACCCGGAAGGCCGTGTAGGGGGTGCCGCTGCTGCCGGTGGTGCCGATAATGTCGCCGCTCAGGCCGGTGATCGTGAGGGTGCGTGCCACGGGGTCAATCGTCGCGTTAGATGCTGGCGCGAGCTCCCCGGCGGTGTTGAACGTGTTGCTTATCGCGATCTGGTCCGCGGGGCCGACGGCGAGGCGCGATGCCGAGGCGTCGAACTGCGCGCCGCTCAGATCGAACCCGGCCGCAAACGTGACGATGATCCGAGCCTCCGCTCCGTCGAAGGGCGCCACGGAATTGTCAGGGAAATGGTTGCCGAACTCGATGGTGTAGCTGCCCGAGACGCCGGCCTCGGTGGTCGTCGGCGAGCGGTTGAAATCGTGGAACGCGCCCGGCGCGGCGGTCGCAGGCACGGCGATAGTGGCTGCCATCAGCACAGCGGCGCAAAACAGGTTGCGGATTGGCTTCTTCATGGGTTCCCCTTGGTGTAGGACATCGATATCGGCAGACGTCGCCGGTTCTTGAGTCATGCAATTTCAATGCCGTGCCATCCGGCCGGACCCGCCCGATGATGTCGTGCGCTGAGGTCCTCTGAGACGGCGGGATGTCGCGGAGGCGCGTCTGCGAAAATGACAGAGCGCATATCCGGGCCCGCGCGCGTGACACGGACATCGGCCTCGGTGGGTCGCCTTCGCGGAATTCACGCCCGCGAGGACTACTGGAAGAGGTCGCGATCGACCAAAAGAAAGGCCCGCCGAAGCGGGCCTTTCAGTCTTGCGATCAACCGATCAGTAGAGCGATCAGTTGGTGTCCGGACGGACCATGACGTGGTTGGTCACGAGACCGGTGTTCGGGTTGACCACCTGGTACAGGCCCTGGACCGTGTTGCTCGGGCCAGCGACGTTGACGATCACCGTACCGCGGCGGGCCGCAGCGGCGAGCGACGCGTCGTCGAGACGGATGACCCTGGTGGTGCCCGCCGGGATCATGCCGGTCTTGACGTCGGCGGCCAGGTCGAAGGCTTCGACCGTGGTGCTGCCGTCGGCATTCGCGCTCAGCACCGAGAGGCTGTACGGACGGTCCGAGGTACCGGTGTTGCTGATCGCGATGCGGGCGAGCCAGCCGGCCGGCACCTGCACGAACGGCGCCTGCAGCTCGGTGCCATCACGCGTGATCGAGCCCACTGCGCTCGGGCCCGCCGGGCTGGCGGTGTAGCCGTCGTTGCTGACCGGAGCCAGGCTGATCGAGTAATCGCTGGCCGGAATCGCAACGCCGTCGCGCGGGGTGTAGCAGAGGCCGCCAGCCACGACGCCGTTGCCCGTTGCGAAGGTAGCTGAGGTCGCCGTCACGGCGGTGGCATTGACACGGGTCGCACCAGTGGCAGCAGCGCAGGTGGTGGTTCCCGTGGCGACGAAAACACGCGTCAACGCTTCGCCAGTGAAGGTGCCGTTGGCATTGGCCGCGGCCGAGAAGTCACCGTTGACAACGTGGCGGGTGGTGGTGCCCAGGATAGTGGCCAGCGTCACCGCGGTGCCAGCAGCCCCGATCGGCTGGTCGGCATCGGTCAACACATTTTCGCGGGTATTGAACAGGATCTGGCCCAGACGCGCAGTGTTGGCGGTCGTTCCAGTGGTGTTGGTCAGGAAATCCGAGAACGAGGGATCGGCTTCGACCGAAGCCACCGAGTTGAAGACCGTGTTGTTGTAACCGTAGCTGGCTGCGAACGCGGCATACGCACCCTGCTGGATGGCGATGCGGCCCGTTTCGCCACCCGATGCAGCCTGCGACGGCTGGTCATACAGGCTGTACTCGCACGACACTGCCTCGCGGCTGGTGAAGATGCGGGGACCCGCGACGGAAAGAACAGCTGTGCTCGGAACCGCACCATTCGCGGTGATGGAGAAGTTGATGGCGTTCGTGCCCACGCCATTCAGGTTACCAACCGACGCGCCAGTAAGCGTCACTGCGCTAGCCGCAGCCGCCGGAAACACCATGTTGGGTGAGCACTGGATGCGCGCATAACGCACTTCGCCATCCGAGAACGCGTAGTTGGTGTTGGTCTGCAGGGTCAGCGCGCCACCCGGGTTGAGCACGGTGAGGCCGTCAGCACCAATGTTCGCTTCCTGAGCGATGAGGACCGGGTTGGCGGTAGTGGCACTCAGGTTGACCTGGGCGTGCGCGGAACCCGCGAACAGCCCGCCAACGATGGCGGCTGCGAGAATCTTCTTGTTCAAGGACATTTTGTTGGAGCTCCTAAGCTTAGGTTTTTGTTGTTTTGTTGCGGATTGCACATCCGGGGTTTTCCCGCCGTCCGCATGCACGTGCCGGCGCCGACACCCAAGCCGTGGCTCCACCTAGTCCAGGTCATTCCCCCTGTTCCCTCTGTGGCGTCCCAGCCTTTTGCTGCGCGTGCTTCAAAGCTGCACAGTCCCCGGATGCGTTGGCAATGTAAGCATGCCGTTATGGGAACCGTCAACGTACGCTAAATGAAGATCCACCAATTCAGCGTTCTGCGCGGGGAATTCACGGCGAAACAGAGTAGTGGTTCACGGATCGATGCGAATTTAACGCTATCTATCACAATCGGTCTGTGTATTCAGCATTACGGCAGTTCCTGCCCGCGCGCGTCAGGTGATGTGACTGGAAGCGGCAACTCCATCGTCGGGGTGGGCACCGATGGCACCGACACTGGCACCGGCGTGTCCGGCTGCAGCGGCGGCTCGGTAGGGATGCCGGTGAAGCGGTTGCGGATGGCTTCGGTGATCGCGCGGGTCTGCATCGAGTCCTCGACGACATAGGGCGTGATCAGCATCAGCAGCTCGGTGCGGGTGTTCTCCGATCGGCGGCTGTGGAAGGCCGCGCCCAGCACCGGGATGTCGCCGAGCAGTGGAATCTTGGTCTTGCCGGTGGTGCGGGTATTGGAGATCAAGCCACCCAGCAGCGTGCTTTCGCCATCGGCAAGGCTGAGGCTTGTCTGCAGCTTGCGGCTGAAAATGCTGGGCGAGGAAATCTCGCTGGTATCGGTGACCGATGCTTCGCTGACTTCCTGCGAGATCTTCAGGTCCACCCGCTGGCCGGAATGGACCACCGCGGTGATGTCCATCAGCACGCCGGTCTTGCGGTACTGGATGGACTGCAGGATGGAGCTGCCCGTACCGGGCAGGTCCGGCGCGGTGGCCTGGCTGGTGACGATGGGGACCTCGGTGCCGACGTCGATGCTGGCGCTTTCGCCGCTTTTGACCAGGATGCGCGGCGTGGACAGGATGGTCACCCGGCTGTCGCGCGCGAACAGGTTGACCAGGGCGCGCACCTGGCCGGACGAGGACAGGCCCTGCCAGACCAGCCCACCGCCGCCGGTGGCGCCCTGCAGCATGGTCAGCGGGCCGCGCACGCCCTGCACGCTGATGTTGTTGAAGGCCCACTCCACGCCATTGGCAAATTCATCGGTCAGGGTGACCTCGGCCACGGTGACCTCCACCACCACCTGGCGTGCGGGCTGGTCGAGGCGGGCCAGGATGCCCTGGATGCTGCGCCAGCGCTGCGCATCGCCCTGGAACACGATGACGTTGCGTACCGGATCCACGGCGAGCTGGCCGCCGGCGCCGGAGATGGCAGTCACTTGGTTGTTCGTGGGCGCCTGGCCGCTGGGGCCGGACTGCCCTTCCGCGCTGGGCGCAGGGGTGGCGCCACGCCCGGCGCCCGTGCTGGCCGCGCTCGAGCCCCCCACCAGCGCCTCGAGCACCGGTACCAGGGTCTCGACCGTGGTGTGCCGGGCGGAATAGAGGAACATGCCACCGCCAGCGCCGTCTTCGTTGGGCTGGTCCAGGCGCTCGGCCCACTCGGCCGCCAGGTTCAATACTTCCTGGGATTCGGCGAACACGATCAGGGCGTTGGCGGAATTGACCGGTACGAAAGTCACCGCGCCACCACTGCCGGCGCCGGCGCGGATCGACACGCCCTGGGCGGTCAGCACGTCGCGCAACTCGCGCGCCAGCAGATCGGCGTTGAGGTACAGCGGATTGATCCGCAGCGAGCGCTTGCCGCGCAGCATGCTGGCATCGAGCGTGGCCACCGCTTCCATCGCCGCGCGGACCGCGTCACCCGGGCCGGAGATCATCAGCGCATTGGCTTCGACGAGCTCGGTGAAGGTGACCTGGTGGTTGCCGAACAGCCCGCGCAGCTGCGCGGCGACCGCCCCGGGCTGTGCTGCCTCCAGCGGCATCGAGACGAAGGCCGGGCGCTGGCCGGGGGGCACGTCCGGCAAGGAGCGCGTCACGGTCAGACGGGGCAGGGCACCGCCGGCGGATTCCTGGATCGGGTTGAAGCGCAGCACGCCCCCCAGCTCGCTGACCTGCACGCCGTAGCTGAGCAGCACCTCGCGGGCGATGGTGTAGGCCTGCTCGGGGGTGCGCGGCTCGGTGAGCCGCAGGCTGACTAGGTCCGTCCGCGCGCTGACCGCCTGGTCGATCTGGATCGCGAAATCCAGCTCCATGCCGAAGACGACGTTGATGAATGTCGGCAGCGGCACTGCGTCCAGCACCAGGGCCACCGGACGCCGGTGCGGCATGTCGGGCACGGGCGCTTCGGCCGGGCGTGCGTCGACGGCCGACGCAGGCGGTAACGATGTAGCCTGCGGTTCGACCAGCGGGCGCCGCCGCTGCGCGTCGCGGGCGTCCTGCAGCACTTCTTCGGCAGCAACATCGGCGTGGGGCGCGCGAAGCGGCGCAGGGATCTGCGCAGGCGGGATCGAACTGCAGGCGGCGATCAGGCCAGCCAGGGCCGATGTGGCCACGGCGCGCCCTCGAGTGGGTGGCGCGCGGCGTGGCGTGGACTCAGCTGACATCAGGACGATCATCCATTGGTTCGTTACGTGTCCCCGCAGGGACGGACAGTGGTGCGGACAGCGCGCGGCACGTGCTCATGGCTCGGGGCCAGGTGCCTGGACCTGCATCGGGTCGAGAAACAGCCTCCGCTCACGTGGCTGGCCGTCGCCGTCGACCCAGTCCACCTTCATGCCGCTCACGCGCAGCAGCTGGCCGCCGTCCGGGAGGCGACCGCCAATCGGGACGCGCACGCCCCCTTCGCCATGCACCATGAAGATTGCCTGCACCGCGCGACCGGAGCCCACCACGCCCACGGGGACCGGCGGCGGGGGCGGAGGTGGAGGCGGCGGCGCTTCCGGTTCCACGGGCACGGGCAGGGCGCCCCAGGGCGCGCGCGCCACCCAGACGGCATCGATGCGCTCGAAGTCGGGCACGCGCATGCCGACCGGCGCCCATTCCACGTCGGCATTGCGCTGCGGCGTGACCGCGGCCGGGGACGTGCCCAACAGCAGGCTTGCCAGCGCACCCAGCACGCAGGCACCGGCGATGATGGCGCCGTCGCGCCAGGCGGGTGTCATGGCACAGACTCCATCCGGATTTCAGGCGCGGCGTCCATGCGGGTCTCCTGGGCGGGTATGGCACGGTCGTCGAAAGCCGGCGCCGGGGCGGGCGATGTTCCACTCCCCGACGCATCGCCGGACGCCGCGTCGTCTGGCGGCACCTCGGCGCGGCGGTAGTAGCCGCGCACCACCAGGCTGAGCCGCGCCGACGTGCCGTCGCCGATCTCGATCCTGTCGGCCTGGATCCACGGCAGCCCCCCGGACAGCGCGCGCAGGAAGGTGCCGTGGCCGTACTGCGGAATCTGGCCGTCGATGCGACCGAGCACCTGCCACAGGCCGGGGTGGTCGGGCACGTCGAGCGTCTCCTCCACGCGGATACGGGCATCGGCAATCCCGTTCTCGGCGGCGAGCGTGGTCATCCAGGCCTGCAGCTCGGCCTGGGCGGAGCCGGCGCTGCTGACTTCGGGGACGCGGCCGTTCGCGGCCTCGAGCGCGGCTTCGGCCTCGTCGGCGCGCGGTGCCCAGAGGTTCGGGCCGCGCAGGCCTTCCAGGCGCAGCTGGAGTTCGAGGTCGTTCGCGTAGCGTTGGCGGTCGGCATCGGTCCGTGCGGCCAGTGCCGACAGCCCATGGCCGGCGAGGACCAGCAGCACGATCAGGACGATCAGGCGCAGTCTACGGCTGGCACGCCATTCGGCGGCCAGCCGGCCCAGGTTCATTTGGCTCATGGCACCCCCTGTGCGCCCGCGTCCGCCAGATCGAATGTCAACTGCATACCGGTGCCTGCAGGCACCGCGGCGACCTCGTTGAGCGGGGGCTGCCGCACGAACGCGGACACAAACGTACGCGGGTCGCCATCTCCGCCATTGACGACGGCCACCAGCCGCCCGGGCTCGCGGCGCCAGGACGCCAGCTGGACGCCTTCGGGCAATGCCGCCACGACCTGCGACATCATTTCGTAGTCGCTGGTTCCGTGCTGCAGTTCGCGCAGGCGCTGCGCCTCGGCCTGCGCATGTTCGGCGCGTTCGCGCGCCGCCAGTACCGGCGCGACCTCGGCCCTGGCCAGTTCCAGCTGCTGCGCCAGGCCTTCACTGGCGAAATGCCAGCGCGCCAGTGCGGTCAGCTGCCAGCCGGCAATCAACGCGACCAGCGCCGCGGCACCGACCCACGCCAGACGTTCGCGCGCCTCGACACTGCCCGCCATCCAGTCGTGCGTCTGTGTTCCCCAGGGTTCGGCCCGCCATGCGAACTGCTCCGCAGCCGGCAGCGGCGTTGCCCGGTCGAGGCCGGCCGAGCGCAGGAAGCGTCCCCAGCCTTCGTCGTCGGGCGGTTGCGGCCACCACTGGCTGGCGAGGAGCTGCCCGCCTTTCCAGACTTGGCCCTCGACGCCGACGGCCAGTTGCAGCATGCGTGCGCCATCGCCCAGGGGCGGGGGCGCCAGCAGGCTCTCGGCAATCCAGCGGCGGCGACCGGCAGCGAAGTCGACCGGCGGGTCGATCCAGATCCACGCATGGCCGATGCCGTCCTTCCAGGCCACGGTGCACAGCGCACCGGGTGCGGGCAACTGCGCGGCCAGCGCCAGCCGCGCGGCGGCGGCCCGCTGACGCACGGGAATCGCAGCCATGTCGAGCCGTCGATACTGGCAATGCGCACGCGGCACCACCCACTGCGCACCGCCGAGCCTGCCACCGTGCTGGAGTGGCCCGTCCTCAATCCCGATCAAGCGCCGGGTCGGCAAAAAGTAGGCTGCCAGTGTCTTGCGCAGGGTCATCGAGCGAAGGGCGTGCAATGGGATACGAGGCCAGGACGGACCATGGCGCTTGTTTGTCAGCGAGGGGCGTCAATCGTACATGGATACGCCAGGCGGCGCCCGAACGTCCCCACAGCGTCAGCCGCAGTGTCTGGTCGGCGAGAAAGCGGTATTCGCCCGAGTCGCCACCCGGCAGCAGGATGCCCAGCCGCAACTGCAGATCCGTGGCCGAGCGGAACGGGTTCTGCTCGCGCGTGGACACGATCCGCTCGCAGGCTTCCGGGCAGCCGGGCACCCAGATGCCGAGCATGTCGGCAGGCATGGTGTTCGGATTGACAGGTCCGGCGTAGTAGGGGCTGATGTGCGCGATGATCGCCGCGAGCGTGACCGGTGGCAGGGTCTCGAAGCCAAGCACGTTGGCGATCTCGCCTGGGATCAGCAGGCGACGGTTGGCGGGTGGGGGCCGGCCGGCGCGGACGTATTCGCGCTCCTCTGCGCCATTGAGGCGCGTCAGGTCGTCGCTGTCCATGTAGTCGAGCAGCGCATCGCGCAGGCGCGGCGCCTGTTGCTGCTCGACACCCATCTGTACGAGAAACCCGTCGAGGCTTGTGCTGGCCTCCAGCCACGGCGATACCGGGAACAAGCCTGCCTCGTCCTGGAACGCGAACCGGGTTTCGGCAAGCCCGGCGTATGCGGTGTCGTCGAGCCGCATCTCGCTGCCGATAGGGTCCCGGATCAGTGGGCCGAATTCATCCATGCGACGGATCGCTCGCTCGTCCTCGCCCAAGGGCTCGGTGGGCAGTCCGGCCACGGTGAGTTCGCGCGTGGCGGCGATGTAGAGAAGGGTGTCGCGCGTTCCGACGAGTGCGATCTCGTCCTGGAGCCGTTCGTGGCCGATGCGTGCCTGCGCGACCTGGTCGATCGACCACAGCGTCATCAACGCCACCGCGATCGCGATGCCGGCCAGGATCCACAAGGTGACGGCCAGCACGAAGCCGTGCTGGCGGGTGTGTCGTGCGCCGGAAGTCCGGACATGGGCGCCAAGGCGCGGAGGTGACGCGATCGACATTCCGGGGCAGTGGATCCTAGAGCCCACTGGCAGCCGCCTCGTCGGTACGCAGCGTTTCCTTCGGGATCGGGTCGGCCAGCAGGGGCACGAGCCAGTAGAGCCGCCCACGGGGCGTGGTGGCCTCGAAGCGGACGAGCCGCGGCAGACGTTCGGGGTCGTCGGCGTCGGGCTGCCAGGAGTCGTGCCATTCACCATCGCGCGACAGGTAGGCGAACGACGCGTCGCGCAGCGGACCTTGCACGATCACCAGATCCTCGGCAGCGCTGTCGGCATACCGCAGCGTGGCCGCGCCGGGCGGCCCGGCCAACCACCAGCGTGCCCGCGACATGCCCTGGGCCACCAGTGGCACCGGCGTGGCATAGGACAGCGACTCCGCGCTGCCATCCATTGCGCCCAGTGCGTTATCGAAGTCCGCCTGCGCGCCGCCCACGGCGTCCCGGAACCAGGCCTCCTGCAGGAAATCGGTCCGTGCCTCGGCCTGCACGCGCAGCAGGCGGGTCCGCAGGTTGAGCGCGTGGCTCAGCGCCTGCATCAACACCGCGACCAGCAGCGAGACGATGACCAGGGTGACGATCGCCTCGAGCAGCGTGAAGCCCGCCGCGGCGCGTGGTACCCGCATCGCGGTTCGTGGGCGCGGGCTCATATCACGCCCGGCTCGCGCACCTGCCGGTACCCGACCCGCCGCATCTGCGTCGTTGTGAGCGGGCGGCCGTCGAGGCTCAGTTCAAGCGTCACCCGGTAAAGGCCGACCTCGTAGAGGCCTGCCTGGAGGTGGCCGGTCATCGCATCCCGCGCAGGTTCGACGAGCTCGGAACGCCAGCGCAGGGAGATCTCGCCCAGTTGCTGCTCGCCTTCAGGCGTGGTCGAGGGATTGACCGTTTCCATCCAGGCCATCGCGTTGCGCACGGCGGAATCCGCGAGACGGGCAGTTTCGACGCGCTGCGCCATCTGCACCGACTGGTTCATCGCTGCGAACAGCGCGAGTCCAGCCGTGGCCATGATGGTCAGTGCGACGATCGCTTCGAGCAGCGAGAAGCCGGCCTGGCGGAGGCGCGCCGGGGTCACAGTGCGACGACCCGGCAATCGGGGGCGGCCATGGTCCATTCCTCGACCACGTCTGCGCCTTCCACCTTGAGTCTGGCAGCTGCGCAGATGCCGCTGGCGGCTACGTTCACCTGCGTCACGGTCGTGACGCGCCACCCGTCCGGCAGGTCCATCCCGGCCCGCTGGAGCGGCAGATCGGCCGCAATCGCCAGGGGATGGCCGTCATTACGCACGAGAATGGGCAATCGTTCGATCTGACGGACGGTTTCCGCCCGGTCGCCGCTGACACCAATGGCCCGGACCGTGTTGGCCAGACGCGGGGCGATTAGGGCCACCATGATCGATACGAGTGCAAGCACCACGAGCATCTCGAGCAGTGAAAAGCCGCCGGCGACAGGGCCAGCGGGGCAGGCATCACTGCGCTGGCAGGAATCCGATGTCCGCATCATTACCCTCACCGCCCGGTGCGCCATCGGCGCCGAGCGAATAGATCGCAAACGGCATGCCATCCCGTCCGGGCACGGCGTAGCGGTAGGGATTGCCCCAGGGGTCGGCGGGCACCGCTTCGTCGAGGTAGGGACCGCGCCAGCGCGCCCGCACGCGCTCGTCGGTTGGCGGGTTGTAGAGCACGCCCAGACCTTCGTCGTTCGACGGCACGCGACCGACCTCGAGGCGGAAGGTTTCAATCGCACCGCGCAGCAGCCGGACCTGGGTTTCGGCGACCTGCACCTTTGAACTGTCGACGCGACTGAACAGGCGCGGCCCGACCAGGCTGGCGATCAGGCCGATGAGGACCAGCACAACCAGCATTTCCAGCAGGGTGAAGCCGGTCTGGCGGGCGTTTAGGGGGAAAGCGGTGCGATTCATGGCGGTCAGATGGGGACGTCGTTGACGCTGGTGATGGCGAGGATGATCGCGGTCATGATGGTGCCGACCACGACGCCGATGGTGATGATGGCGAGCGGCTCCATTAACTGTAGCGCGCGCTTCATGCGGTCGCGGCCGATTGTCTCATAGAGCCTGGCCAGTGCCCCGAGCAGTTTCGGTAGCTCTCCGCTGGCTTCACCGACCGCGACCAGGTCATAACCGGTGGGATTGAGCGCGCGATGCTCGCGCAAGGCAGCCGACAGCGTAGAGCCGCCCTTCACGGAGCGTGCGACCGCGCCGAGACGGTCGCGCAGGAACGCCATGCGCACCGACGCCGCCGACAGGCCCAGCGCGCGGATCAGTTCGACACGCCCTGCCAGCAATGCGGACAGGGTGCTGGCCCATCGGCCGACCTCGGCCTCGATCAGCCAGTCGCCGACGACCGGCAGCCGTGCGGCCCGTTCGGCCAGCGCATCGGCGACGCCGGGCGCCTTGAGCAGGGTGCGCAGCAGCAGTGCGACGCCGACAGTCGAAAGCAGGACGATCCAGACGTGCTCGCTGAGCCACACGCCAGTCGAAATGGTCCAACGCGACATTGCCGGCATCGCGTTGCCATGCTGGGTGAGCAGTCCACCGAACCGGGGGACCACCCACATGAAGATGATGCCGACTGCGGCGATGCCCGAAAACACCAGCACGGCGGGGTAGATCATTGCGCCGGCGATTTCCTGGCGTACGCGCTGGTCGTACTCGAACTGGTCCACGCCGCCGCGGATGGCGTCGGCCAGGCGTCCCGTCGCCTCGCCCGCATGGACCAGCTGATGCAGGTATTCCGGTACCGGCAGCCTGGATTCCCTCAGCGCCGCACTGAAGCTTTCGCCACGGCGGACGGATTTTTCCATGCTGGCGAAAGCGCCGGTCAGGCTGGGATGGTGGCTGGACTTGGCCAGCGACGACAGCGAGGTGACCAGCCCGACGCCTGCCTCCAGCAAGGTCGTGAACTCGTGCAGGACGAGCTGCAATTCACGCGTTGAGGCGTTGCGCCGGCGCGGCCCGCGAAACCCCACGTGGCTTGGCTTGACCACGTAAGGCGTCAGGCCCTGCTGCGCCAGCAACCTCGACGCTTCGGCATCACTGGTCGCATCGATCGTGCCGGACACTTTCTTGCCGGCGCGGTCGATGGCCTCGTACCGGTAAGGTCCCGACTCAGCCATCGCCGCCCACACCGCCGGTCACCCGTACGACCTCTTCGACCGTGGTGAGACCGGCCACGGCCTTCAACAAGCCATCCTCGCGAAGGCTGCGTCCGCCTTGCGCGGACGCCAGTGCACGCATTTTCTCGGCGGTCGCTGACGCCAGAATCATCTCCTGCAATTCCGGCGTGACGTCGACCAGCTCGTAGATGCCAAGGCGCCCGCGGTAGCCGGTGCCCTGGCAGCGGGCACAACCGACCGCCTTGCGCCAGTCGGTCCTGGCGTCTGGAGGCGCGAGATGCCGGACCAGCTGGTCGACCGCCGGCAGCACCTCAGTCGGCGTGCTGCAGTGGGGGCATAGCCGCCGGACCAGCCGCTGCGCCTGAACCGCCCGCACACTTGTGGCGACCAGGAACGGCTCGACACCCATGTCGATCAGGCGGGTAAAGGCGCTGACCGCATCGTTGGTATGCAACGTCGAGAGCACCAGATGACCGGTCAGCGCGGACTGGACCGCGATCTCGGCTGTCTCCAGGTCGCGGATCTCGCCGATCATGATGACATCCGGGTCCTGACGGAGGATTGCCCGCAGCGCCCGTGCGAAGGTGTATCCGATCTCGGCATTCGCCTGGATCTGGGTGACGCCGGCGACCTCGTATTCGACCGGGTCCTCGACGGTGATCATCTTGCGATCGCGCTGGTTCATCTCCTCCAGCGTCGCGTACAGCGTGGTCGACTTGCCCGAGCCGGTGGGGCCGGTGACCAGGACGATCCCGTGCGGCTCGCGCGCCCAGGTGCGGAACAACGACAGGTCGCGCGCGGAAAATCCGAGCCGTTCCAGGCTCAGGTCCTGGCGTTCCTTCGGCAGCAGGCGCAGCACAATGGACTCGCCGTGCAAGGCGGGCACGGCCGAGGCACGTACGTCGACCTCTTGGCCACTGACGCGTGTGCCGAGGCGGCCATCCTGCGGCAGTCGGCGTTCGGCGATATCCATGCCGGAGATCAGCTTCACGCGCGAGGCCACTGCCGGATAGCGGCTGGCCGGAAGGGTCATGCGCGTATGCAGGATGCCGTCGATGCGCAGTCGCACATGGAAGAGCTGTTCTTCCGGCTCAATGTGGATGTCTGACGCGCGCTGATCCATGGCCTGGGCCAGGATGTTGTTGACCAGCTCGATGACCGGCGCTTCCTCGGCGAGCTCACGCAGGTGACTGACGTCGTCGTCGTCCCAGGCCGTATCGCCGTCGGACCGCCCGCGGCCGACCATGTCGAGCAGCCGATCGACATCCTGGGTCTGCGCGAGCCGCCAGGTCCAACGCCGTCCGGCGAAGCCGCGTTCGAGTGCCTCGTTGACCAGGGGGTCGAGCGGATCGCGTGCGACGACGAGGAGCGGCGATGGGATGTCGTCATCCTGCGACTCCGTTTCCCAGGCGATCACGCCGTTGTCCTGCCACCAGGTAATGCCGTATCTCGTGTGACCCAGCGCCGCACGGATGGCATCCCCGCCCTCAGGCCACTCGTCGCCTTGCAGCAGTGGCATGCCCAGCTGCTCGGCAAGCACCAGCAGCAAGGTGTCCTCCGAGACCGCGCCGAGCCGGACCAGAACGCTGCCGATCCTGCCGCCGAACTGTTCTTGGAAAGCGAGCGCTTTGGCAATGTCCGCGGCCGAGACGATCTGGCGTTCAACGAGGATGTCGCCAAGGCGCCGATTGCGGATCGCGGATGTATCGGAGTTGGGAACAGGCTGCTCGGCGTTCATGGGGGCATCGATGGACAAGGCCGCTGGCCCTGCAGAACCAGCATTATCCGGTCTGCCGGGACCTTCCGCACATCCGGTTCGGACCGCTGAGCGATGCCAGCCCAGCTTTCGCCTACCTGCAGGATACGGCTTCAGGTCAGGTTGGGGAGAGCCACGAAAATCAGTGACCAAGCGGACAACGCAAAGAAACCGATTGCCAGAGCGGTATAGAGCACTTTGAGTCTCGTCGCGCGCAGGGGTACGAGGGCCAGCGGCAGCAGGATGATCAATATGCCCAGCACATAACGACCCTGCGGCTGGAAATCGTAGGTCCAGCTATGGAGCAGGGATGCACCGAGCATGGCGGCCACGCTGCCGATGCAGATGAAGATCTGTGCGCCGCTCAACGTGCCGGTTGCACGGCCAATGACCAGTCCGCAGGCGAGCAGGGCCATCAGCAGCGCTGTCGCAAGCCTGTTGTGCGTGCCGGAGTTGAAATACTCCATATACCCGTATGCACCGAGGAAACTGCGATAGCTGGTCTCGCCCCATGACAGCGGGGGCGACAGCAGTTGTGGCAGCGTGTGGCCCTTTTCGTACATGCGCAATCCGGCATATGTCTCTTCCAGCGGGTGCGATGGCTTGAACATGCCGCCGGCATGGGTTTCACGCAACAATTGGACGGTTTCCGCCTTGCCCTGATTTCTGGCCTGGTCGATCACGATCCACGGCGCTGCAACCAGCAGCGCCAACCCCAAGGTCGACGCCAGCCTCAGAACACGTTTGCGTACATGTTGCTGGCGTAGCAGCGCAATGGCGGCATGGGCGCAGACACCGATGGCCACCAGACCCGCCAAAATCGCAGGGACAATGATTGCCGCCCCGTAGGTAGCCGCAAGGGCAGACCCTGCAGCCATGTCCGCGACCACCAGCACGAGAAGTGTCGCCAGTGCTGCCGCGACGGGCGCACGCAGATCCAACGTGCGGGCCGCGAGCGAGAGAACGATGAACGCGACGACCGGCCAGTAGTTCTTCTTGGAGATGAGCATGAGTCCCAAGCAAGCGCAGAACAGCAGCAAGTGCCCCGCCGCACGCAGGTCCAGCGGAGCCTCGCCTCTCAATACAGGCACCAGGCGACCCTGCGGCATCAGTACCAGGGTGGCGGCGATCAAGCCCGTCGCGAACGGAAGGGCGTCGCCGTTGAAATACGAGAACAGGTACCAGAGCTGCGGCGTGACCAGCAGGATCAGATAGGCCCCAGGCGGCGCGCGGATGGCCGCGAGTGCCGCGATCATCAGCAGGAACAGCGCCACGTTGACCAGACGGTAGGTGGTGCGTTCGTCGGTGCCTAAGGACGCGAGCAACTGGGCGCTTTTTCCGGCGACAAGGTAGACCACATTCCATTCGGCAAGATATGAGACGCCGTAGGGGCTGGTCTGGAAATTGCCGGCCAGGGCCGGGTCGTCCAGCGCTGGGGGTGCCCAATGGGACTTGAAGTAGTGCGCATCCACCTCGTGGAGTGCTTCGTCGGGGTTGACCGAGTAGTCGCTTATCGCGAGTGTCGCCAGCAGACCGATCATGGCAGCCGCCGCGACGGCGAGGGCACGCGTCGGCGGCGCACGCCGCGCGAAGTGAATCAGGGTGGCGACCACCGCCAGCGTCCAGAACAGACCCCAGAGCAGCCGCCACTGGGTGGGTGAAAGCAGGTGGGCCGAAGTCACTGGCGTGGCGAGCGGGAGATAGAGCTGCGGGTCGTAGGCGCCTTCGGATGGCGCGAATGTGATCAGGCCCGGGTTCAGGTCCGACGCAAGCTGCATCTGGTTCGCGATCTGGAGGTCGTGAGGTGAAGCGATGCTTCGGGTTCGGCTGCGAGTACCGTCGACAGCAAGCCGCTCGATGACGATATGGCCAGCGATTGCGTCAGGATCGATCCGGACCGCGACGACCTCGCCCGGCGGCATTGGAAACCTCAGCCTGTTCGCGCCGGCACGGTGCGGTCGGCGGACAGAGATCTGCTCGGAAAATCCGCCTCCCTGATCGAAATACACCTGCAGCGAGCCCTTGGCATCGCTACGGTAATCGATGACGAAGGTATTGCGATCTCCGGCGACGAGCACCAGGGCGAACAGCACCAGACAGGCAGCGATGATGCAGCCGAACTGCACCTTGCGCGATGTCGGGAGTTCCCGGGCTTCGCGCACCAGTGCGGCTGCCGAGAACGACCTCTCTGGGGTATGCATCGATCAAAGCCCCGCCAGTACTTCGTCGGCGGCATTCATTACAACGTCCACCTGGTCCTCAAGCCCCACCCACAGCGGTAGACGGACCAGTCGTTCGCTGTGTGAATCGGTCACGGTCATTGTGCCGTGGGCATGACCGATGCGCAGGCCCTCGGGTGCGGAATGCAGTGGCACGTAGTGGAAGACCGTCTGTACGCCGGCTTCGCGCATCCCGGCGATAAAGCGCGCGCGCGCCTGCTGATCAGGCAGCAGTAAGTAGTACATGTGCGCATTGTGCTCGCATGCCTCGGGAATAATCGGACGGCGCACGATGCTCCGATCCTCATAGCGCTCGGCCCAGGCGTGGTAGCGGTTCCAGATGTCGAGGCGTCGTCGCGTGATCTCGCCGGCCGCTTCCATTTGCGCGGCCAGGAACGCCGCGGTGATCTCACCTGGAAGGTAGGACGAGCCGATGTCCACCCAGGTGTACTTGTCGACCTGGCCGCGGAAGAAACGACTGCGATTTGTGCCTTTTTCGCGAATGATTTCCGCACGCTCCGCGAAGTCGTTGTCGCGGCACAGCAGTGCACCAGCCTCGCCCGCGATGATGTTCTTCGTTTCGTGGAAGCTCAGCGTGCCGAGGTCCCCGATCGTGCCAAGCGGCTTGCCCTTGTAAGTCGACATGATACCTTGCGCGGCGTCTTCCACCACCTTTAGTCCATGTCGCGCCGCGATGTCGAGGATCAGGTCCATCTCGCAGGCTACGCCCGCGTAATGCACGACACAGATCGCCTTGGTCCGAGGCGTAATAGCGCTCTCGACGAGACGCTCGTCGATGTTGAGGGTGTCCTCGCGGATGTCGACAAATACCGGTACCGCGCCGCGCAGGGCGAAAGCGTTGGCGGTTGAGACGAACGTGTAGGACGGCAAAATGACTTCGTCGCCGGGCTGGAGGTCGAGCAGGAGAGCGGACATCTCAAGTGCCGCCGTGCACGAGTGGGTGAGCAGCGCGGCCGAGGCGCGGGTATTTTCTCGCAGCCATTTGTGGCATTGCTTTGTATAAGGGCCGTCGCCGGACAGGTGACCGTTGGCGTGGGCCTGCGCGATGTGGGACAGCTCGCGGCCGGTCATATAAGGCTTGTTGAAAGGAATCATGCCGATCTTCTTTGATTGGAGGGGCAGGGCATATCAGGTCAGCCCCTGCTGATGACGACGAGGCCCGCAATGACGAGAAACAAGCCGACGATCTTTGGGCGGGTCAGCGCTTCACCGAACAATGGAATAGCCAACAAGCCGACCAGCAGGAAGTTGAGTGCCATGAATGGGTATGCCTTGCTGAGCTCGAGGCGGGACATTGCGGCCATCCAACAAAGCGAAGCGAGAAAGGCGGCCCCCAGCGCGGAGATCACCCATGGTCGCAGCAACAGGACGACGATGGCGGGCCAGTCGTCCATAAACCGAAAGGGCGGCGCGGCGGGCGTGGTGACCTGCCATTTCAATACGAGCTGGCCATAGGTGGTCAGCAGGATGGTGGCGGCTACCATCAGCCAAGGGAACATCACGGGCATCGGCGATCCGTCTCCAAGAAACTGCGCGGTACGTTGACGTGGTAGGTGTCCCAAGCGTGGTCGATCACCAGCCCGGCACGCGCCCAGACGCGCTGCACGCCGTAATTCCAGACCTGGGTGGAGATGACGAGCGCGGCGAATCCCATCATGCGGTAGTGCCCGATCAGGAATCGAAGCAGCTCCGAGTAGAATCCGCGTCCGGCCCAAGCGGGGTCGGTTGCGTTGAGCACAATCTCGGCCTCGGATCGACCGGGGTCCAGGCGGCAGGTCGCGAAGCTGCGGGCTTCGCCATCGGTGCGATACACCCAGGTCTGCTGGCCTTCGGCAGGACGGATGGCATAGTCGAGCGCCCACTCGACATAACCCTCCAGGATGGCGTCGGCCGGCAGCAATGGATTGGCGTGGTAGTGGTTGCGATATCCATGGAAGCTGCGGCGGACGAGGGCGGCGAGTACCTGTTCGTCGTCAGTCGTTGCCGGGTCGATGGCGGCATCGCCATCGAAACGATCGCCGACTTGTGACTCGCCAAGTGCGATGCGGTAGTAGACCAGCGTGTCAGCGTGGAGCGGAACGAGGCCCGCGGACACGAGTGCGGCGATCTGGCTTCTATCACCCGCAGCACAGCGAAAGATCGCAATGTCAGGGCGCAGTGCATCGATGTCGTTGCGCACCTGGTCAGGCTTTGCGCTGTTGTCGACGATGCCGCGGGCAATTCTGAGCCCGAAACGGCGTGACTCGACCGCGGAGTCGCGCAGGACGCGCGTCGTTTCCGTTGTCATGCGTCGCCCGCCGTGTCTTCAGCCACAATGAAGTTCGGACGGTATTTCGCTTGGCCGTGCAGCTTGCCGACATACAACCCCACCACGCCGACACTCGACACGACGACACCGCCAACAAGCCAGATCGAGGCGACGATACTGGTGAAGCCGGCGACCGCGATGTCGCCGATCGAATAACGGTAAATGCTCAGAGCCACGATGCACAGCGACATGAATGCGAACGCGAGCCCTGTCCGGACAACCAGGCGAAGTGGCTTGTCAGAGAACGACAGCGCGACATTCATGGCTAGCCTGAGCAGTTGCCGCAGGGAGTACCCACTCCGGCCCTCCGTGCGCTTGGCGTGCGTGACCGGAACCAGAGTCGTCTCGAAACCTGTCCATCGAACCAGCAGCGGAAAAAAGCGGTCCGCCTCGGGCATCGCGTTCACCACATCGATCACTTTGCGCGAATATGCGCCGAAGTTCGCCGTCGTTGGATCGTAGACACTGCCGGTCAACCAGCCGAGCAGTCGGTAAAAAGACCGCGAGCCGGCTTTTTTGAAGAACGAATCCTGGCGCTCGATGCGGCTTGCGAGCGCCATATCGGCGCCTTCGCCCAGCGCGCGGAGCAGTGCGGGAATCTCCTCGGGGACGTCTTGCAGATCGCAATCCATGACGATGATCGTGCGTCCGGTCGCATGCGCCAGACCGGCGCTGATCGCAGCGTGCTGACCGAAGTTTCTCGACAGCCGTAGTCCACGCAGGTGTGGTCTGCTTTCAGCCAGTTCAGCGATTCGCGACCAGGCGCCATCGGGGCTTCTGTCATCGACCAGAATGATTTCGTAGGACGCAACGGCCTGGCTGACCGCCGCTGCGACTCGGTCGACCAGTTCCTCCAGGCAACCCCGGCAGCCGTATACGGGCGACACGATCGAAAGCTCGGGGCTTTGGATCCGGGCGGCGGCCGCTGGGCCATCGGCTGCGTCTGCGGGGGAGCGAACCGCGCTCATCGAGGCTGGCGCCTGTCGGATCTGGATTTCCACGGGTTCACAAGGTGATTGACCTGTCGTCGCATGTTGTCTCCAGATCAGCCGTTGAGGCTGGCTTCCAACTCCGGCAGGACCTTGAACAGGTCCCCCACCAGGCCGATGTCCGCGATCTCGAAGATCGCCGAATCCGGATCCTTGTTGATCGCGACGATCGTGCCCGCGTCCTTGATGCCGGTCAGATGCTGGATTGCGCCGGAGATGCCGATGGCGATGTACAGATCAGGGGCGATGATCTTGCCGGTCTGGCCCACCTGCATCTCGTTGGGCACGTAGCCGGCGTCTACCGCGGCGCGCGAGGCGCCAACTGCCGCGCCGAGCTTGTCGGCGAAGTTGAAAATGATCTTGAAGTTCTCTTCCGAACCGACACCACGGCCGCCGGATACCACGCGTTTCGCGCTCTGCAGGTCGGGTCGGTCGGTGCTGCCGGCGGCCAAGCCGATGAAGCGGGTATGGGTCGGCAGATCCGCGTCGATGCTGGTCGCTTCGACGACAGCACTGCCGCCGCGCGCGGCTTCCTGCCATGAAGCCGTGCGTACGGTCGCGATCACAGGCTCGTCGGCCGGCGCCTCGACGGTCACGATCGCGTTGCCGGCATAGATCGGGCGCTTGAAAATGTGGCTGCCCTCGACCGTCATCAGATCAGAGATCTGGTTGACGCCCAGCAGCGCGGCCACGACCGGCATGAGGTCCTTGCCGAAGGTCGTCGACGGGGCGAAGACGTGGCTGTAACCGGCCACAAGTTTCGCAACCTGCGGACCCAGCACCTGAGCGAGCGCCTTCGCATTGGCCGGGTTGGTGACTGCCAGCACTTTCGACACACCGGCGAAGCTAGCAGCCTCGGCGGCTGCGCCGGCTGGATCGGCTGCGAATACCGCGACATCAATGGTCTCCGGCGACAGCGCCTGCGCCGCGGCCACTGTCTTGGCGGTCGCGCTGGCATTCAGGATGCCGTCGAGGTGTTCGGCAATGACGAGGACGTTGGACATGAGGGTTTTCCTTGTTCCGTGTTCCCGCAGCAGGCGGGAATCGGGTGTCTTAGAGCGGGCGCAACGCAGATGCTGGGCTGCTGTCAGGGGAGGCTGGTCAGAGCAGGCCCTTGGCCTTCAGCGCAGCGACGAGTTCGGCTGCGTCCTTCACCATGACGCCCTTGGTGCGCTTAACAGGCGCATCGAAGTGCATGGCCTTGAGGGTGTCCGCCGAATCAACCCCGAGGTCCGCGAACGGGATCGACTCCATCGGCTTGGATTTCGCCTTCATGATGTCCGGCAGCTTGATGAAGCGCGGCTCGTTGAGGCGCAGGTCGGTCGTGACGACGGCTGGCAGGTCGACTTCGAGTGTCTCCAGGCCGGCATCGACCTCGCGCGTCACCGTCGCCTTGCCGTCGGCGATCTCGACCTTCGAGGCGAACGTCGCCTGCGGGCGGCCCCAGAGCGTCGCCAGCATCTGGCCGGTCTGGTTGGCGTCGTCATCGATCGCCTGCTTGCCGAGGATCACCAGGTCCGGCTGTTCCTTCTCGACCAGCTTTAGGAGGGTGCGCGCGGCAGTCAGCGGCTGGATCGGCGCGTCGCAGATTACGTGGATGGCGCGGTTCGCGCCCATGGCCAGACCGTTGCGCAGATGCGCCTGAGCGTCAGCAGGCGCGATGGTCGCGACCACGACCTCGGTGGCGATGCCCTTGTCGCGCAGGCGCAGGGCCTCCTCCAGGGCAATCTCGTCGAACGGGTTTGCGGACAGTTTGACGCCGTCGGTGACCACGCCCGAGCCGTCCGGCTTGACTTGGATACGAACGTTGTAGTCCACCACGCGCTTGTAGGCGACGAGGATCTTCATCGTAGGGAATTCCCTTGTGGCTGCGGGTATCTGGTCACAGTAATGCGCCAGGCGAACACGCGATTCTAGCGGGGGGCGCTTCAGACTGCGAACTCCCTGCGCGTGAGCATCGCGTTGCGTGTGTTCAGTTTGGCTGGCGGAACCTGGGCCCGTGACCCGGTATCCTGTCGCCCCCGCTTACGGGCGGTCCGACAGACATCACAGGAGAGTGTGCCCGTGCCCACATGGCTCGTCACCGGCGGCGCCGGTTTCATCGGCGGCAATTTTGTACTGGAGGCCGTGCGTCGCGGCGTCCGCGTGATCAACCTTGATGCGCTGACCTATGCGGGCAATCTGCAGACGCTGGCGTCGATCGAATCCGATCCCAACCACGTGTTCGTGCAGGGCGACATCGGCGACCGCGCGCTCGTCTCGGGCCTGCTGGCCGAGCATCAGCCCGACGCTGTGCTGAATTTTGCCGCCGAGAGTCATGTCGACCGCTCGATCGATGGGCCGGCCGCGTTCATCGAGACGAACGTTGTCGGCACCCTCGGTCTGCTCGAGTCGGTCCGCGACTACTGGAAGGCGTTGCCGGACGGCCGGCGCGAGGCGTTCCGCTTCCTGCATGTTTCGACCGACGAGGTCTACGGCACGCTGGGCGAAACCGGCAAGTTCTCCGAGACCACGCCGTATGCGCCAAATTCCCCGTACTCGGCCTCCAAGGCTGCGTCCGACCATCTGGTGCGCGCGTTCCACCACACCTACGGGCTGCCGGTGCTCACCACCAACTGCTCGAACAACTATGGGCCCTACCACTTCCCAGAGAAGCTCGTTCCGCTGGTGATCGCCAAGGCGCTGGCCGGTGAGCCTTTGCCCGTGTACGGCGATGGCAAGCAGGTCCGCGACTGGTTGTTCGTCACGGATCACTGCGCGGCGATCCGGACGGTGCTGGAGAAGGGCCGGGTCGGCGAGACCTACAACGTGGGCGGTGACTCCGAGCGCCAGAACATCGAAGTGGTCGAGACGATCTGCCGCCTGCTCGACGCGCGCCGTCCGCGCGACGATGGCCAGCCGCGCGCGACCCAGATTACCTACGTGACCGATCGCCCCGGCCACGACCGCCGCTATGCAATCGACGCCTCGAAGCTGCAGGGCGAGCTCGGCTGGAAGCCCGAGCACACATTCGAGAGCGGCATCGAGGCGACCGTGGACTGGTATCTCGCCAACCAGGCCTGGGTGCAGCGCATCCTCGACGGCAGCTATCGTCTGGAACGCATGGGGGCGCAGGCATGACCACACGCAAGGGCATCATCCTCGCCGGCGGATCGGGCACGCGGCTGTATCCGATCACCAAGGGCGTCAGCAAGCAGCTGCTGCCGGTCTACGACAAGCCGATGATCTATTACCCGCTCAGCGTGCTGATGCTGGCCGGCATCCGCGAGGTGCTGATCATCAACACGCCGCACGAGCAGGTGCTGTTCCAGACCCTGCTGGGCGATGGTTCGCAGTGGGGCATGGACATCCAGTACGCCGTGCAGCCGAGTCCGGATGGCCTGGCGCAGGCGTATCTGATCGGCCGCGATTTCGTCGGCGGCAAGCCGAGCTGCCTGGTGCTGGGCGACAACATCTTCCACGGCCACGGCTTGACGGACACGCTCAAGAACGCCGATGCGCGTGGCGATGGCGCGACCGTGTTCGGCTACTGGGTCAACGACCCTGAGCGCTACGGCGTGGCCGAGTTCGATACCGCGGGCAAGGTCATCGACATCGCCGAGAAGCCGGAGGCGCCGCGTTCGAACTACGCCGTTACGGGTCTGTACTTCTACGACGGGCGTGCCAGCGACTACGCCGCCGAACTCAAGCCGTCGCCGCGCGGAGAGCTGGAGATCACCGATCTCAATCGCCGCTATCTCGATGACGACGCGCTGTATCTCGAGCAGCTCGGTCGCGGCTTTGCATGGCTCGACACCGGCACGCACCAGTCCCTGCACGAGGCCTCGAATTTCATCCAGACCATCCAGGACCGGCAAGGTCTGCAGGTGTGCTGTCCGGAGGAGATCGCGTACGGCAACGGCTGGATCGACGCCGAGCAGTTGTTGGCGCTCGCGAGGCCGCTGTCCAAGAACGGCTACGGCCAGTACCTGATGTCGCTCGTGCAGCGGGGAGTGGTGCGTTGAAGATCATCGAAACGAAGCTGCCGGGCGCCGTCGTCATCGAACCGGCGGTGTTCGGAGACGCGCGTGGCTTCTTCTTCGAAACCTGGAATGCGGAGCGGTTCGGCCAGCACGGTCTGCCGACGAATTTCGTGCAGAGCAACGTGTCGTTATCGTCCAAGGGCGTGCTGCGCGGACTGCACTACCAGTGGCCGCGGCCGCAGGGCAAGCTGGTCAGCGTGCTGCGCGGTGAGGTGCTCGACGTCGCCGTCGACATCCGTCGCGGCTCGCCGACGTTCGGGCAATGGGAAGGCGTGATCCTGAGCGAAGAGAACAAGCGCCAGTTCTGGATCCCCGAAGGCTTTGCGCATGGGTTCGCGGTGCTGTCCGACAGCGCGGTCTTCAGCTATCTGTGCACCGACGTATATGTGAAGGAAGCCGATGCCGGCGTGCGCTGGAACGATCCCGCGATCGGTGTCGATTGGCAGATCGATGCGCCGCTGCTGTCCGACAAGGACACGCACGCGCCCTTGCTGGCCGACATCGCCGAGGATCGCCTGCCGGTGTTCGTCGCATGACTTCGCTGGTCTTCGGCGCGAACGGACAGGTCGGGCAGGAACTGCTGCGCGCGCTCGCGCCGTTGGGCGAGGTGACCGCCACGACCCGGTCCGGCACGCTGCCCGACGGTAGCGGGTGTCTGACCGCCGACTTTTCTGATCCTGGATCGATTGTGGCGCTACTCGACGCGACGCGGCCGACACGCGTGATCAATGCGGCCGCGTACACCGCGGTCGACAGGGCAGAGAGCGAGCCCGCAGCGGCGCAAGCCGCAAATGCGGAGACCCCGGGTGCGATCGCGCGCTGGTGCGCTACGCACGCTGTGCCGCTGGTGCATTACTCCACGGACTACGTGTTCGCCGGCAGTGGCTCGCGTCCGTATCGCCCCGATGACGCCACGGCGCCGCTCGGTATTTACGGCGCCAGCAAGCTTGCAGGTGAGGAGGCGATCCGTGCCGCTGGTGGTCGTCATCTGATCTTCCGCACGGCCTGGGTTTACGCCGCTCACGGCCAGAACTTTCTACGCACGATGCTACGCGTTGGCGCCGAGCGCGAGGTGCTGCGCGTCGTCGCGGATCAGATCGGCACGCCGACACCCGCGTCTTTGATCGCCAACGTCACCGCGCAGATCCTGTGTGCCGACAACGTGGCATCCGGCACCTGGCATCTCACGGCGACTGGGGGAACCAGCTGGCACGGGTTTGCCGGAGCGATCTTCGACGGCGCGGTCAAGCGCGGGCTGATCGCGCGTGCGCCGACAGTCGAAGCCATCACCACGGCCGACTATCCGACGCCCGCCAGGCGTCCTGCCTATTCGCGATTGGACGTTACGGCGCTGGAGCAGGACTTCGGGATCGCGTTGCCGACCTGGCAGGCCGGGTTGGACGGCGTCCTCGATACGCTGGCGGCCGCGCAACGCTGAGTGTGCGGTGTCGCGGACATCAGAACGGCGCCGTTGGGCGCCGTTCTGCGTTGAAACGATTCGCGCCGATCAGGCGCGGCCGTAGGTATCTTCGAAACGCACGATGTCGTCCTCGCCCAGATAGCTGCCAGATTGCACCTCGATCAGTTCCAGCGGCACCTTGCCCGGGTTGCGCAGCCGGTGCGTCACGCCGAGTGGGATATAGGTGCTCTGGTTCTCGCTCAGCAACAGCACGTCGTCGCCTCGCGTGACTTCTGCCGTGCCACTGACGACGATCCAGTGTTCGGCGCGGTGATGGTGCATCTGCAGGCTCAGCACGCCGCCAGGCTTGACCGTGATGCGTTTGACCTGGTGACGCGGACCATGGTCGATCGAGTCGTAGGCGCCCCACGGACGGTAGACCTTGCGATGCCAGGCGGCTTGCGGCAGATCACGTGACTTGAGTTCGGCCACGATGTCCTTGACCTGCTGGATGCGGTCGCTGCGCCCGACGAGGATCGCGTCCGGCGTTTCCACGACGATGGTGTCTTCCAGCCCGATCATCGCAATCAGGCGTTCGCCGTAGGCATAAGTGTTGCGGCAGTCGATCGACACGACCTCACCGTGATGCGCATTGCCTTCGGCGTCCTGCGGCGAGACCTCGCGCAGGCTCGCCCAGGACCCCACATCGCTCCAGCCTGCGTCCAGCGGCATCACCACCGCCGCGTCGGTCTTCTCCATGACTGCGTAGTCGATCGAGTCCGAAGGGCTTGCGGCAAATGCGTCGGCGTCGAGACGGGTGAAGTCGACGTCCTTGCGCGCGGCCGACCACGATGCGCGCACCGCCGCGAGCATCGCCGGTGCATGGCGTTCCAGTTCGGCGAGGTAGACATCGGCGCGGAACAGGAACATGCCGCTGTTCCAGAAATGATCCCCGGATGCGACGTAGGCTTGGGCACGTGCCAGATCCGGCTTCTCGACGAAGGCTTCGACAGGCACAGGTCCGCCACCATTGCCGTTCGCGGCCTTGATGTAGCCGTAGCCGGTTTCCGGCCCGCGCGGCACGACGCCGAATGTCACCAGCTTGCCGGCCTCGGCCGCAGGCAGTGCGGTGCGCACCGCTGCATGAAAGGCCTCCGGCGTCTGCACGACATGATCGGACGGCAACACCAGCAGCACCGCATCCGGCGTCTCACGCAGCGCTTCGAGTGCAGCTGCCGCGATCGCCGGTGCGGTATTACGGGCGACCGGTTCGAGCACGATCGCCGCGGGACGCGCGCCGACCTGCTGCAACTGCTCGGCGACGACGAAGCGATGCGCCTCGTTCGCGACGACGATCGGCCCTGCGCTGTCGGCCAGTGGCGCCGCGCGGAGCCAGGTCGCCTGCAGCATCGTGTCCGTGCCCACCAGAGGCAGGAACTGTTTGGGGTGCATCTCGCGCGACAACGGCCACAGGCGCGTGCCTGAGCCGCCGGAGAGCAGAACCGGGACGATCGTGGACATGACAGGCCTCAGGCGGACAACAGGTCGGACAGTTCGCGCGTGCGGGCTTCGAGCAGTGCTTGGTCCGCACGCGTCTCGATGTTGAGCCGCAGCAGCGGTTCGGTGTTGGAACTGCGCAGGTTGAAGCGCCAGTCGCCGAAGTCGGCGCTGATGCCGTCGGTGCGGTCGATTTCAGGCGACTGCGCTGCGTAATGCGCCATCACGCGATCGACTGCGACTTTCGCGTCCGCGACACGGAAGTTGATCTCGCCGCTGCACGGGAATTTCGCGACGCGTTCCGCCACCAGATCGCCCAGCGAGCGGCCGCTGGTGGAGACGAGTTCGGCGATCAGCAGCCACGGGATCATGCCGGAATCCGCATAGGCGAACTCGCGGAAATAATGATGCGCGCTCATTTCGCCACCGTAGACCGCGTCTTCGGCGCGCATCTTTTCCTTGATGAAGGCGTGGCCGCTCTTGCACAGCACCGGCACGCCGCCGGCGGCCTCGACCTGCTCGACGGTGTTCCAGACCAGGCGCGGATCGTGCACGACCTTGCCACCCGGCTGCTTGGCGAGAATCGCTTCGGCCAGCAGACCGACCAGGTAATAGCCCTCGATGAATTGGCCCGTCTCGTCGAAGAAGAAACAGCGGTCGAAGTCGCCGTCCCAGGCGATGCCGAAGTCGGCACCGTGTTCACGCACCGCATCTGCCGTGGCCTGACGGTTCTCGGTCAACAGGGGGTTGGGAATGCCGTTCGGGAAGTTTCCGTCCGCATCGTGGAATACGCGCACGAACTCGAACGGCAGGTGGGGGCTGAGCAGATCGACGATCGAGCCGGCACCGCCATTGCCGGCGTTGACCACGAGCTTGAGCGGACGCAGCGCCGCGCGATCGACATAGCCGAGCAGGTGGGCGATGTAGGCCGACTTGTCGTGCATGGGTGTTTCATGGCCGGGCGTCGCAACCGGCGCCGGCAGGTTGCCCGCCTCGACCGCATCGGAGATCGCGAACAGGCCGGTGTCCGAACTGATCGGCCGCGCATGCTCGCGCACCAGCTTCATGCCGTTGTAGTCCATCGGATTGTGGCTTGCGGTCACCATCACGCCGCCGGCCGCGCCGAGGTGGTCGACCTGGAAGTAGACCTCTTCCGTGCCGCCGACGCCGATGTCGATGATCTCGCGGCCCTGGCTGCGCAGACCGTCCGCCAGCGCAGCCTGCAGCTCCGGACTGCTCAGACGTACGTCGCGCCCCAGCACGATCGCGCCTGGCGGCAGCTGACCCGCCAATGCGATCCCGATATCACGGGCCAGGCCGGGGTTGAGTTCGTCAGGCACGCGGCCGCGGAGGTCGTAGGCCTTGAAGGCGGGCAGGGGCATCGTCGGTCCATCGGTACGGGGATGGGCCGATTCTAGCGTTTCGACTGGACAGGACCGTTTGCCACTGCACCAAGGTCCAAGGCCGCGCGCCCGCGCAGCCGGTAGAATCGAAGGCCGTTGCGCCATGAGGATCACAATGAGCGAGCAGAGTTCCGCCGCGGATCGACGCGGCAAGCAGTATCCCGATGCCGTGACCGCATTGGCCGACATCGTCGCCGATGGCCAGACCTTCGCCGTCGGCGGCTTCGGCCTGTGCGGAATTCCCGAGGCGTTGATCGCCGCCCTGCGCGATTCCGGCGTCAAGGACATCACCGCGATCTCCAACAACGCAGGCGTCGACGGCTTCGGTCTCGGCCAGCTGCTGGAAACCCGGCAGATCCGCAAGATGATTTCGTCCTACGTGGGCGAGAACAAAGAGTTCGAACGCCAGTATCTCGGCGGTGAACTGGAACTCGAGTTCAACCCGCAAGGCACGCTGGCCGAGCGCCTGCGCGCCGGCGGCGCGGGCATTCCGGCGTTCTTCACCGCGACCGGCTTCGGGACCATCGTCGCCGAGGGCAAGGAGACGCGCGAGTTCGACGGCAAGCATTACGTGCTGGAGACCGCGCTGGTGGCCGACGTCGCGCTGGTGAAGGCGTGGAAGGCCGACAAAGCGGGCAATCTCGTGTTCCGCAAGACCGCGCGCAATTTCAATCCGGCCTGCGCGATGGCCGGCAAGATCTGCGTCGCCGAGGTCGAGGAACTGGTGGAGATCGGCGAGATCGATCCCGACCAGGTGCACCTGCCGGGCATCTACGTGGACCGTATCGTCGTCAACGCGACGCCAGAGAAGCGCATCGAGCAGCGCACCGTGCGAGGAGTGAAGTAATGGCCTGGACACGCGATGAAATGGCCGCGCGCGCGGCGCGCGAATTGACCGACGGCGCCTACGTGAATCTCGGCATCGGCCTGCCGACGCTGGTGGCCAACCACATTCCCGACGGTGTGGACGTATGGCTGCAGAGCGAGAACGGCCTGCTCGGCATCGGCCCGTTTCCAGCCGAGGACGAGGTCGATGCCGATCTTATCAACGCCGGTAAGCAGACCGTCACCGCGCGCAAGGGTGCGAGCTATTTCGGCAGCCATGACTCGTTCGCGATGATCCGCGGCGGGCACATCGACCTGGCGATCCTCGGCGCGATGCAGGTCACCGGCAGCGGCGATCTCGCCAACTGGATGGTGCCCGGCAAGATGGTCAAGGGCATGGGCGGCGCGATGGACCTCGTCGCCGGCGTCAAGCGCGTCGTGGTCCTGATGGAGCACGTCGCGAAAGACGGCAGCCACAAGATCCTGCCCGAGTGCACGCTGCCGCTGACGGGCGTGGGCGTGGTCGACCGGATCATCACGGACCTTGCGGTGTTCGACGTCACGGCGGACGGGCTGGTGCTGGTTGAAACCGCAGATGGTGTGGATGCCGATGCGCTGAAACAGCAGACCGGCGTGACATTCACGGGCGCAGGCTGAGGCGCGTCAGGCGCCTTTGGGCAAAGGGGCGGCGGCGATATGGCCGCGGCCGGTGAACGCGTCGTCGACCCCGACCCTCCTCAGCCAGGGCGCAGCCCAACGGCCGCTCCCGACGCATTCGAGGGGCACCTGCACCGATTCCGGATTGAACACGAGTTCTTGCGACAACGGGCCTGCCATAGACAGGGCCGCATCGATGAAGCGCAGAGCGGCCTTGTGTACGCTATCGATCGTGGCCCATTGGGTCGCATCAATTTCCTGACGCGCGTAAAGGGGGGTGCGCGTCTCGGGCTGAAACCCGGCGAATTGGGCGTGTGAGGCGGTCAGTACGGACTCCAGAAGCAGGTCGTGCGAAAGGACGGTCGAGGGCGCCATGCTGTTCCGACCATCATGGTAGCGCGCGTGCGCCTGGCCCACGTGTTCCAGCCGCGACCGGGCGCGACCGTCCAACGCACAATAGGCCCCGTCTACCGAATGGCCTAACAGGCCCGCGAGATTTCGCTGGATCGTGCCGGCATAGCCGATGTCGACCACCATAGGACGCGCGGTTCCGACCTTTTCCCGCCAGTATTCCTGATAGGTCTCGCGGGTGGACGCAGCTAACTCCAGAAGAGCGTCGACCGCCGGTGTCAGGCGAACCAACACAACAGCATGCATTTCGGGCAGGAATACCGGCTCGTACATTGCCGCTGCCCCCACTGCTGCACTGACTGTGCGGGTGGCCGTTTCGCCCAGCCGTGCGTCGAGCAGATCGCCGAGCGTGCCGTTGAAGGTGCCCTCGAACAATCGATCGATGTCGTCCGCGCTGCGAATCGCCGCGAGACCGGTTGCCTGGCGAGACGCCAGAAAGTAACTGCCGCGGATATCTGGTCGCGTAGATGAAGTCCCTGCAATGACGCGTTCGAAAGCCTGCGAGAGCAGGTGGCCTTCGCGGCTCAGGAACAGCAGGTGCTCCACACCCTGAGCCCGCGCCAGTTGGGCCAGCCAGGTCACGAAGTCGAGCACGAATGGGCCAAGAACCACGTATCCGAAGGTATCTGGCGTGATGGGCAGGCCCTGTCGGAACACGTTAGGTGACACGTCCGCGATGTGGCTGAAATGGTTGGCGATGAGTCCCAGCCTGAGTTGTTCGCACCACGACGCGCCCTGGGCGATGCGTAGCGGGCGAAGCGCTGGCACGACCTCCAGCAGCGCGGATGCGCGCAGCACGTGGACGGGCATCTCCATTCCGTGCGAACGCGGTTGCTGAAGATCAGCGCGCTCATGGTCGCCAATGTGTACACATCTGGATAAAGGCTGCCGTTCCCGCTCTACGAGCATGGGCCATGCATCGCCATCGTATTTGCGGCAGCCGGTCTCGCAGGAGACATACCAGGCTTCAATGGACTGCGAAACCGCTGGCGGAAGAACTTCGCGTAGCGTTGCGGCAGACAGATACATGTCAGACAACACAACCATACGCAGCTTTCGTCTGCGCAGCGGGGCGAGCGCGGCGAGAACACCCGTCCGGGGCTGGAGCAAGCGGCGTTCGGTTTCGAGCTCAAGTGCTTGCAGGTCATCGGCGGGAGCCTTGGCTTCTAGAACCTCGACAGCGGCATAGATTTCGCCGAGGGTGGGGTCCCGACCGGCTTTATGGCGTGCAAGCGCTTCAGCGCGGGCGCGCAGGTTCACGAAATCGGTGACGCCCAAGGTGACCTCGGCCAATCGTGCGAGATAGTGTCGCGCGCCTTCAGGGGTGATGAACGGTCTCTGTACGAGCGTGTCGAAAATGTCTAGTGAGATAAAAGCCGAGTCGATCGTGGCAGCACCGATCCGTTCCTCCAGAGGAGAGGCGAAATAGGTATGCCAGTTGCGCGCGCCTTCGAGAGTCAGTGCAAGGGCCCCGTCCCGCGGGAGCACGCCCGAGAGAAACCCCCCTGCGCGCACCGTCGCGACGAAGAGACGCTCGACAGCATGCTGAAGTGTGCCGTCCAGTTGCCCCTGCTCTTCCGGAAACGCTTCGATCGGCAAGCGCAAGGCGAGCATCGGCCGGATAGCTTCGACTCGCGCCCAGAACATTGAGCCGGCGGGAAAGTCGAGATACGCATCGGGATCGATCGTCACGCCGAGTCTAACGGAAATCGTGCGCGCCGCTGCTACGTTGGCAAGCCAGGTGTGTCCTGACAACGGCACGGTCTCGTGGCTTTCCGGATATATTAGGCCGAGCTTCGGCTCGGCTGCGAACATTCCCAGTTGCCACTCGATCCGCTCCCGACTTCCCATAAGCGCGTCCACGAGATAAGTACGCCATCGGTCCTGCGTACTGCCTGTGTACAGCGACTTCTTCGTGTGCAGGTGCCCGACGACATCAAGTTGCAGGATCTGCTCGCGGAATGTCACGAGGAGCGGAGCGATATCCCGGCCGCGGTTCGGCACCCTTACGATTTCCAGGCGCTGAGCCCCTTCGATGCTTGCGAATGCGGCCCGTACTGTGGCCTCGGCTTTAGGATCAGTCACGGACACCAGCAGCACGAAGGGCAATGGCATTCGCGACAGCGCGACAGCGAATTCGTCGGCGAGATCGGGATAGAACATGTGAACCACCACGCCGACGCGAAGCATATTGCGGTCACTCGCGAAAGGTGGAGGGAAAGGATAGTGGTCTGCCGGCATCAGCGCCGGTGGCATTGTGCGTCCGGCCGACTGTATGCGGGCAAGCACTCCGCCTGGACCCAGCGCCCGCAGCATTTTCCACGTCCTTTCAATGACGCCTGCGATGCCGCGGAGGCCGCCACCACGAACTTCGATGCTGCGGCGTAATGCCCGCAGAAACGCGCTGATGTGACTCATCGCAAACGCGCGTCACGACGACAGCGGACCGAGGCGAGACTCTTGCAGGCGCTGAGACGGGGGGGCGTAGGAAAAATCATGTATGGATTGTGGCGGGTCGCCATGCGGAGCCGCAAATCGATGCGTGGCTGCATCATTCTATATCTATGGTGAGACAGGACGGTGCACACGTATTGGCTGCAATGGATGTCGAATTCGACGCGACCTGGATGTCGGCGCGCCAAGCCGACCTGCTGTTTGCAGGGCTGCTTGCGCAAGTCCCCTGGAGCCGCCACCGCCTGCGCATGTTCGGGCGTGAGATCGACGCGCCGCGGTTGAGCTGCTGGATTGGCGATCCGGACGCGAGCTATCGCTATTCGGGCACGACGTTTGCGCCGCATCCGTGGCCCGAGGCTTTGAGGCCCGTTCGTGAGGCGGTGTCCGCGGCAACGGGCGTGGCCTACAACAGCGTGCTCGCCAATCTCTATCGCGACGGCAATGACGCGATGGGCTGGCACAGCGACGACGAGCGCGAGCTCGGCCCTGAGCCGGTGATCGCGTCATTGAGCCTCGGCGCAACGCGGCGTTTCGTGCTCAAGGCGCGTGCGCCGGATACGGAGGGGCGGTTGGCGCGACATGCGCTGGAACTGCCGCACGGCAGCCTGCTGGTGATGCGTGGTGATACGCAGGCGCGGTTTCGACATGCATTGCCGAGAACTGCGCGGCCGGTGGGGCCGCGGATCAATCTCACATTTCGGCGAATTCTGCGTTGAGGCGCGCTGTCGCATGCGCGCCAAGTGCAGAGTTGCGTCCGCGGTGAGGCCGGGCGGTGCGTCATCCGCATACGCAGTGAAGCGCAACGTCCGCAACCCCGGCGGGGTGCCTCAGCGCCGAGGCGCGGTCGCGCTAGGGGGACGACGGGCGTGCGTCGCCTCGTGCGCGTTGCCGGATTCGAGAATCCAGCCGACCATCTCGCCACCAACCGTTTGCAGCGCGGTCGAAAACGCATCCACGACCTCCGCGACCTCGGTACTCGTTGCAGGTTGCGCTGCGAGGAAGGTGCGCGATCCGACCACGGTCTGGTCGATGTTGTGGATCAGCTTGACATTGGCTTCGATCGTGGCCGCCGGCAATATGTTGCCGTTGTAGTCGGCTTCGAACCTGCGCAGGTCGATGACCAGCTTGTAGTCGGCGGTCATACCCGCGCCCTGACGCGCGACGGCGGCGATATGGCCCGAATCCTCGAGCGCGCGCAACACCGTGTCCTGGAGCATGTCGGTGGGCGTCTTCGACCAGCTGGCGCCGCGATAGACCTGCAGTTCGGCCGGCGTCGGCCGTACGGCGATGCGGAAGCTGTCGATCATCCGCGCCGCGGTGGGCGGGCTCAGCATCAACTGCCAGTCCGCCTGGGGCCAGGCGGGATCGGCCGCCACGCGGGGGTCGGGGGCGTAGATCGTCGCGCGGTCACGGTCACCACCACCGCCCCCCAGCAGCGAACTGCACCCTGCGAGCAGGGCGCCCAGTGCGAGAGCGATGGCGAGCCGGGGCAGGCGGCGTCGCGTGGATGTCGTGAGCGTACTCATTCGGGTTCGAACTCCTTCGGCGCATCGCGACCGAGCAGGTAGCGCGCAGGGTTGGCATCGAGGCGGTCGCTGATCCGGCGCAGGTCGCGGACCAGCGAACGCAGTTCACCGAGGGTCGGTCCGAGCTGCGACAGGCCGTCGTTGGCGAAACTGCTGATCGCCGCGCGGTTCTCGTTGAGGATGGTGTCGGCGCCGCCGGCGGCGGAATCCATGCGCGCCAATGTGCTCTCGAGGCTCGCGACGAGCGTCGGCAGCTTCTGCACCAGTTCGCGGTCGAAATTGGTCATCGCGCGATTCGTGGTGGTCAACGTCTGTTCCAGCTGCTCGCTGGCGGTGCGGGCGTTGATGATGATCGCCGCCAGATCCTCGCGTTGCCCGGCGACCGAGCCGGTCATGCCTTCGATGTTCTCCAGCGTATTGGCGATGCGCGCAACATTTTCTTCGCTGAGCACCTGGTCGAGCCGCTCGACAAGACGGTTCGCGGTGTCGGAGATGTTCTGCAGCGCCGAGGCCTCGGTCTGGATGATCGGCACCCGGTCGCCGTCTTCCGACACCAGCATCGGCGCCTCGGGCGAACCCCCGGTGAGCTGGATGATCGGCGAGCCGGTCAGGCTGGTCATCGACATACGTGCGCGGGTGTCGGTCTTGACCGGCGCATTGGCCTGCACGCGCAGCCGCGCGATGACCTGGCGCGGATCCTGCGGCGCGAGCTGCAGGCTGTCGACCGTGCCGACCGCAATGCCGTTGTACTGCACGCTGCTGCCTTCGGTCAGGCCGGTCACCGGCTCGCGGAAGACGACGTCGAACTCGTTCCAGCTGCGGTCGGACGAGTACTTCGCCGCCCACAGCGCGAAGCCGAGCAGGGCGATCGACGCAATCAGCGTGAAGGCGCCGATGAGGACGTAGTTGGCTCTGGTTTCCATCAATGAGCTCCCGAGGCGTGGGCCTTGGCATCGCGTGCGGCACGGCCGCGCGGGCCGTGGAAATAATCCTGGATCCAGGGGTGATCGACCTGTTCGATCTCCGCCACCGGCGCGACCGCGACCACCTGGCCGTCGGCCAGCACCGCGATGCGGTCGCAGATCGCGTACAGCGTGTCGAGGTCGTGCGTGATCAGAAACACCGTCAGGCCCAGCGCTTCCTGCAATGTCCGGATCAGTCGGTCGAACGCGGCCGCGCCGATCGGATCCAGGCCGGCCGTGGGTTCGTCGAGGAACAGCAGCGGCGGATCGAGCGCCAGCGCCCGCGCTAGGCCCGCGCGCTTGCGCATGCCGCCCGACAGTTCCGCCGGAAGTTTGTCGAGCGCGTTGGCCGGCAGGCCAGACAGCTTGACCTTCAGCAACGCCAGTTCGTAGCGCAGTGAATCACGCAGGTCCGGATGATGTTCCTTCAGCGGCACCTGCACGTTCTCGCCGACGGTCAGCGACGAAAACAGCGCGCCGTCCTGGAACAGGACACCGGTATTGCGCTCGATATGTCGGCGCTCTTCGATATCGCGCGACAGCGCATCGGCGCCCAGCACCTCAATGGCGCCGGCCTGCGGCGGACGCAGACCGAGAATGCTGCGCATCAGCACCGACTTGCCGGTCCCCGAGCCGCCGACCACGCCGAGAATCTCCCCTCGGCGGACGTCGAGATCGAGATTGTCGTGCACGGTCTGCGAACCGAACCGGTTGACCAGGCCACGCACGCGGATGGCGATGTCGCCGTCGGTGTGATTGGTGATTGGTGATTCGGAATTGGACACGGCGTCAGCCTCCCGATCCCCGGGTGGGCTCACGCGCGCCTGCTCTTTCGAATCACCCGTCACGAATCACCTATCACGTCGTCACCAACCCACGTGCATGAACCAGATCGCGGCGAACGCGTCGAACACGATCACCAGCGAAATGGTCTGCACCACGCTCGAGGTGGTGCGTTCGCCGACCGACTGCGCCGTGCCCTTGACCTGCAGGCCTTCCAGGCAGCCGATCAGACCGATCACCAGCGCAAAGATCGGCGCTTTCGACATGCCGACGAAGAAATGCCGGACGTTCATGGTTTCGTACATGCGCGCCATATAGGCCTGCGGTGGAATGTCGAGGCTGAAGGCACCCACGGTCAGGCCGCCGACGAGGCCGGCGATCATCGCCACGAAGGTCAGCAATGGCAGCATCACCATCAACGCAACCACGCGCGGGATCACCAGCAGGTCCACCGGATCGAGCCCGAGGGTGCGGATGGCGTCCACTTCTTCCCGGCTCACCATCGCGCCGATCTGCGCGGTGAACGCGCTGGCGGTACGGCCGGCGAGCAGGATCGCCGTCAGCAGCACGCCGAACTCGCGCAGGAATGCGATCGACACCAGTTCCACGACGAAGATGGTCGCGCCGAATTCCGCGAGCACGGTCGAGCCGAGGAAGGCGATGACTGCGCCCACCAGGAACGACAGCAGCGCGACCAGCGGGACCGCGTCCAGGCCGACCTGCTCCATGTGGTGCACGGTCGAGGTCAGCCGGAAGCGCCGCGGCGATACCAGCAGGCGGCCGAGCTTGAGCAGAGTCTCGCCAAGGAAGCTGACCAGCGCGACGACCTCGCGCCCGTTGTCGTGCATCGTCTCGCCCAGGCGCGCCAGCGCAGCCTGGAAACCGTAGTCCCGCTTCTTCTTCGGACGATCGTCGGCGACATCCTCGATCGCCTCCACCAGCGCATGGTGGTCGTCGCGGAAGCGGAACGTCGCGAAATCGAGGTTGCGCTTGTGGGCGAAGCGCAGCAGTTGCAGCACGCCCACCGAATCCAGCCGCTCGACGCCCGTCGCGTCGACAGGGCCCGCTGGCGCCTCGTGCGCCCGCAGAACGGTTTCGATGTCGCCCGCATGCGCCAGCGTCCACTGACCGCGCAGCCGCAACGACCCACCGTCGCCGGATTCGGCGCTGGGCGTGGCGTGTCGGGGGACGGTCATGCAGGCATCGGTCGGTCGAGGTGCAAACGCCGGTGAGCATACCGAAATCCCGCGTGACGCCGCGCATCACGGTCGCGACGCCTACCGGGCCGCGGTCGCCCGTGCGATCCTGTGCGGATGTCGCGTGCCACCCCGCTCACCACCGCTAGTTACGCCACGCGCATCGCCTTCGTGGTCGAGTTGGCGGAGCATCTGCACGCCTATGGCACCACCGCACAGCGCCTCGAGGGCGCGGTGATCTCGGTGACCCAGCAACTGGGCGTCGACTGCGAGCCCTGGGTGAACCCGACCGGTATGGTGCTGTCCTTCAGCGATCCGCTGCGGCCGCCGGGCGACAGCGACACCACGCGCGTGATCCGCATGTCGCCGGGCGATGTGGATCTCTACAAGCTGTGTGAGACCGACCGGATCGCCGAGCAGGTGATGGCCGGTGAGATGGATCTGGCCGAAGGCTATGCCGCCCTGCGCGCGCTCGACGAACGCCAGCCGCGGGCCTGGGGCAAGGCGCTCCAGGTCATGGGCTTCGCGATGGTGGCGATGGGCGTCGCTGGCTTGTGGCGGTTGCCCTGGGCGGATATCGCCACGGCCGGCACCATCGGCCTGTTGATCGGCCTGCTCGACATGGTCACCCGCGACGGCACCCGGCTGAAGGAGGCGCACGAGGCATTGGCCGGCATGCTGGCCGGGCTGGTGGCGATCCTGGTGTCGGCCTTCATCGCCCCGCTGAATCTCAATACCGTGGTCATCGCGTCGCTGATCGTGATGCTGCCGGGTATGGCGCTGACCAACGCGATCAACGAGCTGACCAGCCAGCATCTGGTGTCGGGCACCGCGCGCTTCGCCGGGGCGATCACGACCGTACTCAAGCTCACCATCGGCACGATCATCGCGCTCACCCTGATGCAGATGCTCGGGGTCACTCCGAATGTACGCGCGCTGCGGCCGCAGCCCGACTGGGTGGAGTGGGCGGCGCTGGCCACCGCGGCCGGTGCGTTTGCGATCCTGTTCCGGGCCGGACGCCGCGATGTGTTGCTGGTGATGGGCGCCGCCGCCTCGGGCTATCTCATCTCACGCTGGGTCGGCGCGGCGCTGGGTCCAAACATTGGTTTGTTCGTTGCTGCGCTGGTGACCACCGCCGCGGGCAACGGCTACGCGCGCTGGGCCAATCGCCCCGGCGCGGTGATCCGCGTGCCTGGTCTGATCATGCTGGTGCCCGGCAGCAACAGCCTGCGCGGGCTGATGAATCTGGTGCAGCAGCAGGACATGGCTGCAGGCCAGGAAGCGGCGCTGGTGGTGATGAACATCGTGCTGGCACTGATTGCCGGGCTGTTGTTCGGCAACGTCGTGCTGCCCGCGCGCAAGAACCTCTGACGCCGCATACGAAAACGCCCTCCATGCGGAGGGCGTCGTCGAAGCGGTGCTGCGCGTTCTGCGCCGCCGCAATCACTTCTGGATCAGGAACTCTTCCAGCTTGCGGCCCTTCTTGGTGTGCGCGGCCAGCCACAGCGGCTGCTTGCCACGACCGGTCCAGGTTTCGTTCTTGTTCGCCGGGTTGCGGTACTTCGGCGCCACCTTGCCGAGCTTGCGGCCCTTGGTCGCGCTCTTGCGCGTCGCCGGGGCTGCGGCCGGTGTCGCGCGCGGCGTGCTGCCACCGAACAGCTCGGCGATGCTGTAACCCTCGGCCGCGGCCATGTCGGTCAGCTTCTTGCGCACGGCCGTCAGCGGCTTGCGCTTTTTGAGCGTGGTCTTGCGCTCTTTGGCCTGGGTGATCAGCGCATCGAGCTGCTGGGGGGAAAACGCATTGAGGTCAAACGCCATTCGAGTCGGCTCCGGCTGATTATTGGGAATACCAGTCCATTGGCATGGGCCGCATCTTAATCCGGTTTATCCCCGGCGGACAAATAACGACCGCGCGGGCACGTCACCTGCGCGGGCAGGCGGCGTGAAGGATCCGGATTATCCGGCGGTAAATACCGCCGGTTTCGCGCTGGAAATTCTCAGTCGCGCAGACGTGAAAACAGCGCCTCGCGGTCGAGATTCTCGGCTTCGCTGGCGTTGCGCGCGCGATATTCGAACGCGCCCGATTCCAGCCCGCGCGCCGACACCACGACGCGGTGGGGAATGCCGATCAGCTCGATGTCGCCGAACATCATCCCCGGGCGCAGACCCCGGTCGTCGAGCACGGTGTCGAAACCGGCTGCGTTGAGTTCGCGATAGAGCGCATCCGCAGCCTCGGCCACGTGGGCCTCGTTCTTCGGGTTGATCACGCACACCGCCACCTGCCACGGCGCCATCGCGACCGGCCACAGGATGCCGTTGGCGTCGTGGTTCTGTTCGATCGCCGCGGCGACGATGCGCGACACGCCGATGCCGTAGCAGCCCATGAAGGGCACGGTCGCCTTGCCGTTGGCGTCGAGCACCTTGAAATTCATGGCCTCGGCATATTTGCGGCCGAGCTGGAACACATGGCCGACCTCGATACCGCGCGCGATTTTCAGTTCGCCGCCGTCTTCGGCGCGGTCGCCTGCAACGACGTCGCGGATGTCGGCGATGACATCGGGCTCGGGTAGATCGCGGCCCCAGTTGACGCCGGCGATATGGAAGCCGGTTTCATTGGCGCCGACGACAAAATTGGCCAGGGCGGCGACTTCCAGATCGGCGACGACGCGGATTGGCCCGGACGCACCGATCGGGCCGAGGAAGCCCGGTGTTGCGCCGAGGTGCGCGGCGATTTCCGCATCCGTCGCCATCCGGTGATCGGCAAGGCCTTCGATCTTGGCCAGCTTGATCGTATTGACCGCGTGGTCGCCGCGCACCAGCGCCAGCACGAAAGTCTCGCCGGCCATCAGCGCAATGGATTTGGCGGTGCGCGCGAGCGGCATGCCGAGCAGCTCGGCGACAGCTTCGCAGGTCTTCTGCGTCGGCGTGTCGACCTTGCGCATCTCTTCCGACGCCGCCGGACGTGGCGCGGGTGCGGCCGCGCGCGCGGCTTCGACATTCGCGGCGTAGTCGGACCCGGTCGAGAACACCAGCGCGTCTTCGCCCGAGTCGGCGATCACGTGGAATTCCTGCGAGGCGTCACCGCCGATCGCGCCCGAATCGGCCTGCACCGAGCGGAACTCCAGCCCCAGACGGGTGAAGATGCGCGTGTAGGCCGCATGCATGGTCTGGTACGAAGCGGCCATGCCGGCCTCGTCGATGTCGAACGAGTACGCGTCCTTCATCAGGAATTCGCGTGCGCGCATCACGCCGAAGCGCGGGCGGATCTCGTCACGGAACTTGGTCTGGATCTGGTAGAAATTCACCGGCAACTGCTTGTAGCTGGCCAGTTCGCTGCGCGCGAAATCGGTGATCACTTCCTCGTGCGTCGGGCCGAAGCAGTACCAGCTCTCCTTGCGGTCCTGCATCTTGAGCAACTGGCCGCCGAACTTCTCCCAGCGGCCGGTTTCCTCCCACAACTCACGCGGCTGCACGGCCGGCATCAGCAATTCGATCGCGCCGGCGGCGTTCATTTCTTCGCGCACGACGCCCTCCACCTTGCGCAGCACCCGCAGGCCTAACGGCGACCAGGTGTAGAGACCGGCGCCCAGCTTGCGCAGCATGCCGGCCTTGAGCATCAGCTTGTGGCTGGTCACCTCGGCATCGGCGGGGGTTTCTTTCTCGGTGCGGAGATGGAACTGCGACAGGCGCATCGGCGGCTTCTGGCTGGTGAAGAAGGGGGCGTATTGTGCCACGCGCGCTTCTGCGTCCCGGTCCGCCGAGGCGCCATGAGGTCTGAGCTCTCAGCGTCACTCCCGCCTGATATTCGCCGGCAACCGTCCCCGCTCAGCTTCTGTAGGAGCGCGCTTGCGCGCGATCGGGCGTCTACTGCGAATGCCTCGATCGCGCGCAAGCGCGCTCCTACAGAAATTCCCGGCGCCGTTGGGACGCCAAGGCGTGCCGAAATCTAGCGGCAGTAGGCGCGGACCGCGGCTTCCGATAGCGCGAGCTGGTCGGCACGCTCGTTGCTGCCCAGTTCCCGTGGCGTTCCGTCGGCGTCGACCTGCTGCACCGCGCCGTCGCCCCTGAGCGCGGCGACGTTGCTCCGGGCGAGTTCGCACTGTGTGCTGTCGCCGGTTTTCGCGGTCGCCGCCGGTGCTGCAGGCGTGGTCGTTGCCGGCGCCGGCGTGGCCTGGGTGGACGCGGCAGGATTGCCCTGCATGCTGCGCACCTCGAACCGGGTGCCCGCCGGGGGCGGCGTTTGCGAATAATGGGTGACGCCGCGCGCGTCCTTCCAGCTGTAGACCTCGCTGGCGGCCAGTGGCGCGGCGGCCAGGAGCAGTGCAAGGGCGGTCACGAAGGTGCGGCGCATGGCGGTCCCCGGCAGGTGCTCGAATGTGGCGGCGATTGCAGCACTCCCGGACCGCAGGCGCAACCGGCCCGCCGGCCGGCCCGATGCAGGCGCTACACTGGCCCGCATGAGCGAACCCGACCCGACCCCGCGCCGCGGCCGCGGCATCTACCTGCTGCCGAACCTGTTCACGACCGGTGGTCTATTCGCGGGATTCTTCGCGATCATCGCCGCGTCGCAGGGGCGCTTCAGCGCCGCCTGCATCGCGATCTTCGTCGCGGCAGTACTCGACGGCATCGACGGCCGGGTCGCACGCCTGACCAATACCCAGAGCGAGTTCGGCGTGCAGTACGACTCGCTGGCCGATCTGATCAGCTTCGGGCTGGCGCCGGCGCTGGTGATGTACCACTGGTCGCTGATGGCGATGCGCCTCGACGGCACCACGCTCGGCAAGATCGGCTGGCTCGGTGCGTTTCTCTACGCCGCCTGCGCGGCGCTGCGTCTGGCGCGCTTCAACAGCCAGGTGGCCACGGTCGACAAGCGCTATTTCGTTGGCCTGGCGAGTCCGGCCGCGGCGGGCCTGATGGCGAGTTTCGTCTGGACCTGCCACGAACTCAATTTCACCGGCGACGCGCTGCGCTACCTGGCGCTCGCGGTCACCGTGGTCTGCGGTCTGCTGATGGTCAGCCGGATCCGCTACACCAGTTTCAAGGGCAGCGGCACCGGGCCGAAGGCCGATCGCGTGCCGTTCGTCGCGCTGGTCGTCGCGGTCGGCCTGCTGATCGCGATGTGGGTGGATCCGCCCAAGACGCTGTTGATCGCCGCCGTGCTGTACGCATTGTCGGGTCCGGGTCTGTGGGTGTGGCGCCGCCGCCGCGGAGGCGCGGAGGCCGCGTCGTGAGCTGGGACGCGCTGCAGATCGCGGCGCTCGATGCGCTGGGACACGACCGCTACCGCGTGCAGGTGCCGGGCCAGGTATTGCCGGACGATCCGCTGGTCGACCCGCTGCTGCGCGCCGCCGGCCTGCATCGCGATGGCGAAGGCGCGTTCGCATTCGTGCGCAGTCTCGGCGCGCTGTCAGAGCTGCGTTCGGCGTCGGCCAAGCGCGCCCTGTGGCCGCGCCTGCGCAAGCTGCGCCGCCATGGCGGCTGAGCCCGACACGCAGGCGATGCAAGAAGACGCGGCTGCGGCGCGCGACTGGGCGCTGCGTCCGATGCGCGCGGCCGATGTCGACGCGATCATGGAGATCGAACTGCGCGCGTATCCGTTTCCGTGGACGCGCGGCATTTTCGACGATTGCCTGCGCGCGGCGTATCCGGCGTGGGTGCTGCATGTCGATCGGCGCCTCGCCGGTTACGGTGTATTGAGCGTTGCCGCCGGCGAAGCGCACGTGCTCAATGTCTGCGTCGATCCCGCGCTGCAGGGCCGCGGCTACGGGCGTCGGCTGTTCCGCGCGCTGGTCGATCTGGCCCAGCAGCACGGCGCGCAGCGGGTATTTCTCGAAGTGCGGCCGTCGAATCCCAGTGCGGTTGCGCTCTATCACGACGAAGGCTTCAACGAGATCGGCCGGCGGCCGCGTTATTACCCGGCGCACAACGGCCGCGAGGACGCGATCGTCATGGCCCGCGAACTGTTCGGCGCGGACTGAACCCCGCTGCCACGTTGCATCCGGCGCGCGCTGCGCGCCCTGACCGGAGAATCGCCATGGGCGAACACACCCGCATCGACAACGAGAAACGCATCGCGCTGCTGATCGATGCCGACAACGCGCCGGCGGCGAAGATCGACGTGATCCTGGCCGAAGTCGCGCGCCACGGCGTCGCCAACGTGCGCCGCGCCTACGGCAACTGGAAAAGCCAGCACCTGGTCGGGTGGGAGAAAGTGCTGCACGAATATGCGATCCGTCCGATCCAGCAGTTCGCCTACAGCACCGGCAAGAATGCGTCCGACATGGCGATGGTCATCGACGCGATGGACCTGATGTACGCGCGCAATCTCGACGGCTTTGCGATCGTGTCCAGCGATGCGGATTTCACCCCGCTGGTGATGCGGCTGCGCAACGACGGCTACGCGGTCTATGGCTTCGGCCAGGAGAAAACGCCGACGCCGTTCGTCAAGGCATGCTCGACGTTCCTGTATCTGGAAAAACTCCGCGCGGCCGACGAGGTCGACAGCGGCGGCACGACCAAGCCGCGGACGGGGCGCGAACTGCAGGCCGATCGCGAACTCGTGCAATTGCTGCGTAACGCAGTGTCGGCGGGCGCCGACGATGCCGGCTGGTCGCATCTGGGCGAGGTCGGCAGTCACGTGCGCAACCAGGGCTCGTTCGACGCGCGCAACTACGGCTATCGCAATCTCAGTGCGCTGATCGATGCGACCGGTCTGTTCGAAGTGCGCCGGGTCGGGCAGGCGGTCGAGATCCGCGAGGCGCCGAAAAAGCCGGCCGCGAAACAGGCCTCGCGCGCACGCGGTCGTCGCAAACCTGCGGCGACCGACTGACCCATTCGCGCGACGGTCGACTCAGTAGAGATCGACCGGATCCACATCCAGCGACCAGCGCGCACGGCGCGCTTCCGGCAGCGCGTGGATCAACGGCAGGGCTGCATCGAGAATCGCGTGCAGGCGCGGACGCTGGTCGCTGGCGATCAGCAATTGCGCGCGATACACGCCGGCGCGGCGCGGCATCGGTGCGACCACCGGGCCGTCGAGCAGCAGCGTCGGCATGCCGGCGGCGTCGCGTCCGGCATGGGGCGCGAGCACGCGGCGCGCAGCCTGCAGGAAGGCCATCGGTGGCTCGGCCTGTTGAGACTCGGCGCGCAGCAGCGCGAGCGGTGCGAACGGCGGAAAGCCGGCGGCTTCGCGCTGCATCAGTTCCTCGGCGGCGAAGGCGTGGTAGCCACCCTGGATCAACGTGAGCAGCAGCGGATGCTCGGGGTGATGGGTCTGCAGCAGCACTTGACCGGCTTTCTCCGCGCGGCCGGCGCGGCCGGCGACCTGGATCAGCAGTTGCGCGAGTTTTTCGCCGGCGCGGAAGTCGGCCGAGAACAGGCCCTCGTCGATGCCGACCACGCAGACCAGGGTGAGATTCGGCAGATCGTGGCCTTTGGCCAGCATCTGGGTGCCGATCAGGATGCCGGGCTGACTGCCGAGTTCACCCAGCAGGCCTTCGAGCGCATCGCGGCGGCGGGTGCTGCCGCGGTCGATGCGCAGTACCGGCACATCGGCAAAGCGTGCGGCCAGCAGCTCTTCGATACGTTCGGTGCCCACGCCCTGCGGCTGCAGGCCGAGACTCGCGCAATCCGGACACGCCGGCGGCGCGCTCGCGCGATGGCCGCAGTGGTGGCATTGCAGGCGCCGGCCACCAGCGTGCACGGTCATCGGATGCGGACGATCGGGTGTGCTGCAGCGCGGGCAATGCGCGCTCCAGCCGCAGTCGTGACACAGCAGCACCGGTGCGTAGCCGCGGCGGTTCTTGAACACCAGCACCTGTCCACCGGCGGCGAGCGCGGCGGAGATCGCGGCGAACATCTCCGGTGACAGGCCGGCCTCGAGCGGGCGTTTGCGCACATCGAGCACGCGCACCGTCGGCGGCTTCGCCGCGCCCGCGCGATGGGTCAGGCGCAGATGCGCGTAGCGGCCGGAAACGGCATTCTGCAGCGATTCCAGCGACGGCGTCGCGCTGCCGAGCAGCACCGGCACGTCGAGCGCCTTGGCGCGCACCAGCGCGAAATCGCGCGCGTGGTAGCGGATGCCGTCCTGCTGCTTGTAGCTGCCATCGTGTTCCTCGTCGACGACGACGAGGCCGGCATCGGGCAGCGGCACGAAGACGGCCGACCGGGTACCGACGACGACGCGCGCCTCGCCACGCGCCGCCGCCGCCCAGACCCGCGCGCGTTCGCCATCGCCCAGGCCTGAATGCAGCGCGTGGACGGGGACGCCGAGGCGGGCGCGGAAGCGCGCAAGCGTCTGCGGGGTCAGGCCGATCTCCGGCACCAGCACCAGCGCCTGGCGCCCGCGGGCGAGACAGTCGGCGATCGCCTGCAGATAGACCTCGGTCTTGCCGCTGCCGGTGACGCCGTCGAGCAGCAACGCGGCGAAACCGGTGCAGGCGGCGACGGCATCGACCGCCTGCTGCTGTTCGTCGTGCAGCGCGGGACCGGGCTGCGGCGTGGGCGCCAGCTGCGACGCCGGCACCGCGAAGCGTTCGGCCAGCCCGCGACCGGCCAGCGTGCGCGCGGCGGTGCGCCAGCCGTCCATCGCCAGATCCAGCGCGTCCTCGTCGCGCGGGGTCGGCGCGAGCAGGGCCGCCAAGCGCTGGGGGCGGCCACCGGCCTTCAGTCCGGACAGCGCGGTCTGGCCGGCTTCGGTCAGCCGCCAGGCCCAGGCGTGGGTGTCGGGCAGGGCTTCGCCACGGCGCAGGGCGGCGGGCAACGCCGTCGCCAGCACCTCGCCGAGCGGCGCGTGGGTGTAACGCGCCAGCCAGCGCAGCGACGCGGCGAGTTCGCCGTGGAGCAGCGGGGCGTCGTCGAGCCATTCGAGAGTGGTGCGCAGCGTCTGCGACGGGTCGTCCGGCGGCCCCACGCCGGTGACCACGCCGATCAGTTCGCGCGGGCCGAACGGGACCCGCACCCGCCGGCCGACATCCTCGGCGCGTGGGGGCGCCGGACCAGGCGCGAGATAGTCGAACAGACGCGGCAGGGGCAGCGGCAGGGCGACCTGAAGAACGGTGGGGACGGGATCCGGCGTGCGCACCGGCAAAGTCTATCGGGTCGCCGGCGGCGCTTGCGCATTTGCGCGCGTAACCTCGCTTCGAATGCACGATGTGTCTGCAAGTGCCCGGAATAAAAGGGATTGCGGCTTATCCACACAGCCTGTGGATAAGCCTGTGCATACAGTTCCAGGAATACGACGTTATGCGGTATTCAGTGGGGTAAAGGATCTGTTGGACAAAAAAGTGCCATACATGCGAAATGCTTTTAAATCAGTGGCTTGGCCGTGAAACATTGTTGTCATGCAGCATCGGGGTGCACGGATCTTCAGCTGGATGACGATCCTGTGAGCCCTGTGAACAACCTTCGGCGCGCCTGACAGCCTGTGGAGCGTTTTCCGTGCGGTCTGTCAAGAGTGGGGCGCGGATGGGGGATGGCTATGATGCGCGGTCGCACACGTCGGCCCCGATGACCACATCTCCCCAGTCAGCGCCTGCCACCATGTCCTCCGCCGTCGCCGCGTTCCTGCGTGGGGTGGAGCGGCGCGCCGCCGCGTTCGCGCAATGGCAGTGCGGCGACATCGACACCGGCGACGCTGCACTGGCCGCGGCCATGACCGATTTCGGCCAGCTGGCGACCAATACCCCGTTCTCCGATTGGCCGCGCCGGTTCTGGGCGCAGCTGCTGGCATCGCCCGCGCTGCGCGCCCCGGGGGTGTTGCCCGAGGATGCCGACGGGCTGCCTGCGCTGGCAGGACTGTCCGGCGGGCCGCGGGTGACGGTGCTGCTGCGGATGGTGGCCGGCCTGCCCGAGCACGAGGCGGCCGCGGTGCTGGGCGTGACGCGGGCGACCTATCGTCTCGGTCTGCAGCGGGCACTGCCCCACCGTGAGGACGGCAGTCCTGATCCCGACGCCTGGCGCCGGATCGCCGACGCCGCGCAGCTGGCCATCCGCGCCCTGCCGCCCGATCGGCTTGCGCGCCTGGCCGGCCTGCGTGAAGCCGCACTGCGCGGCCAGGTACCGCCCCTGCGCCGGTTTCCGCTGCAGCGCGCAGTGGCCCCAGCCGTGCCGCCCGAAACCCTGCCCCCCGCGGCCCGGACCCATGCCCGCTGGCTGTGGCCGGCGCAGGCCCTCGTGCTGCTCGCGATGCTCGCCGCGCTGGCCTGGACCTGGCGCGATGCCTGGCCGCGTGGCGGCCTCGCGGACGATGCGACCATCCGGATCGAAGCCCTGCCCGATGCACAGGCACCCGCGGCGACCTACGACGCGGAGGTCGGGCTGCTCACCGCGCCCGATCTCGAATTGCTGATCGAGGCAGACACTGCCGTCTGGCGTGAGGACCCCGCGTTCTACGCCTGGCTGTCCACGCAGATCGACACCCCCGCCGACGACACCCGCGATGCCCATCTCGATGACGCGCCGGATGTTGCCGACGGCATGGAGACCACCGATGCGGATCTCTGAGCGTCTCCGGCGTCGCGGTGGTGTCGCGTTGCTGTTGCTGGCCGCGCCGCTGGCGCAGGCCGCGCTGCCCGCCGGGCTGCAGGCGCAGAGCCTGCCCGCCGCAGAACGCGCCCGGCTTGAAGCCCGGGTCGCGCGCCTGGCGCAGATGACGCCCGCCGAGCACGCAACGCTGCAGGCACGGCTGGCGGCCTGGCAGGCCCTGCCGGCCGGCGAGCGTGCGCGCCGGCGGATCGCGTATCAGGCAGTCGAGGCCCTGCCGCATGCCGAGCGCATGCAGCTGCAACGCGCGGCGGCCCACTTCGACACGCTGCCCGAGCCCGAGCAGCGCGCGTTGCGGCTGGCCTTCGAACAACTCGATCAGAGCCTGCGGCGTGGCTGGCTGCTCGGCCCGGTGCTGGGCGCCGACTGGCCCCGACTGCACCCGCTGTTCTCGGCCATGCCCGAAGACCAGCGCGGTCCGGCGTTGCTGGCCCTGCGCGCGACCTCGGCGCAGGCGCGCGACGACCTTGCCGCACTGGCCCAGCGCACCCCCCCGCACGAGCGCGACGCGTTGCGCGCCGAATGGCTCGCGGTGCCGGCCGACACGCGGGATGCATGGCTGCGCGCGCGGGTGTCGGGCACGCGCTGACGCGAACGGCTACAACGCGTACAGCGCGTAGCCCGCCATCGGAATCGCGACGCTGAGGAACAGCGCGAAATACGCCATGCCGATGATCGCGAACTTGACCAGCGTCCACGTCCATGACTGGCCGTAGACGCGTTTCTGCATCAGCAGCAGATAGACCGGCATCGCCCACAGCAGCAGGGTCTGCAGCCATCCGACAATGCCCGCCGCCCACGCCGCGTGGGCCGTCAGCCAGGGCGTTGCGAGTGCGCCGCAGAACACCAGCAGCAGGCCCAGCATCAGCGCTGCATGGCTGTAGAGGCCGACGACCACGTGCTCGAGATACAGCCGGCCCTGGAACAGGTAGAGCAGCTTCAGCAGCACCGCGAACAGCGGCACCAGGATGAACAGCGCGGTCGGTGCGACGCCCAGCACGGCGCGCACATAGAGCTGCGGATCGTCGCGCAGGCGCATGACGTTGCGCTCGATGCGTTCGCCGATCGGGCCGCCGATGGTCGGTGGGCCGGATGACGGAATGTCGAAGTCGTCAGGCGCGGGGGATGCGGCGGGCTGCGCGTCGCCGGTCGACGCGGCGTCGTCGGGCACCGCATCGGCGGTGGCGGGCGTTGCGCCGTCGGGCGCGAGCGCCGCGATCCGCGTCTCCGCCTGTGCACGCACCTGCGCCGCGGCGATGTCCAGCTGCGGCCCGACCCCCGGTAGCGCGCCCACGGTGCGCCGGGTCTCGGCGATACCGGCCAGCGCGTCGTCGCGCATCGCACGCGCCTCGTCGACGGTCTTGGCCTGCGAGAACTCGGTCGCCACATCGTCGGTGCGTACCGCCTGGCCAGGCTGGAGATCCTGCATCGCGTCCTGGACGACGAACTTCGCGACGAAGAACGTCAGCAGGGTCAGGATCACGAACAGCCGCATCGGCGCGACGTAGCGCACGCGATGGCCGGCGAGGTACCGGTTGGCGATGCGGCCGGGCACGAACAGGTCGCGCACGGTGCGGAAGATGCGGCCGTCGAGATGCCAGAACGATTCGAAGACTTCCTCCACTGCGTGGGCGACATGGCGCACCGGGCTGTGCGTGGACTGACCACAGGCATGGCAGAAGTCGCCCTGCAGTGGCGTGCCGCAGTTTTCACAGCCGGGCGGATGGAGGGTGTCGGACGACAGGACAGCGTGGGACATGCGCGGGCGGATTCCTGGCAAGGTCGCGGCGGCGCGGCCGCGGACACGGAAACGGGAGGGAGGTGGGCGGCCGCGCGTGTCGCTCCCCGGCGCGGCTGACGATAGAATGCCCGTCCTTCGCGCCCCGGTGCCAGCGCACGCATCCGTCGTCCGCGCGGCCGCAGTCGCAGAGTCGTCTCCATGTCTTCCGCAATCACGCCGCCGCCCTTCGGACACGAGGTGCGGCGCACCGCCGTTCTGGCGGCCCCGCTGGTCGCCGGCCACGTCGCCACCGGCCTGATCGGCTTCGTCGATTCCGTCATCGCCGGCCACCACGGCACCGCCACGCTGGCTGCGGTCGCCGTGGGGACGGCGATCTTCTGGCTGCCGCTGATGGTGCCGATGGGCACGCTGATGGCGGTGCCGCCGTCGGTGTCCCAGCTCGACGGCGAAGGCCGCCATGCCGAGGTCGGTCCGCTGTTCCGGCAGGCGCTGTGGCTGGCGGCCGGTCTGGGCCTGGCGCTGTTCGGGCTGCTGACGGGGCTGGCCGCCGGGCTCGGGCCGTTCGGCATCGCGCCGGACATCGTGCCGGGCGCCACCGCGTTCCTGCACGGCATCCGCTGGGGCGTGCCGGCGCTGACGCTGTATTTCTGCATGCGCTATCTCAGCGACGGCCTGCACTGGACGCTGCCGACGATGGTGTTCGGTTTCGGCGGTCTCGCCGTGCTGGTGCCGATGGGCTATGCGCTCGCGTTCGGCTGGGGGCCGTTCCCCGAGCGCGGCGCCGGCGGCCTGGGTGTCGCGTCGGCGATCATGATGTGGATGCAGTCGATCGCATTCGCGCTCTATCTGGCGTTGTCGAAGCGCTTCGCGCGCTACCAGCTGTTCACCCGCTTCGACCTGCCGCGCTGGACGGAGATCCGCGCGCTGCTGCGCACCGGCCTGCCGATCGGCGTCACGGTGACGATGGAAGGCAGCCTGTTCGTCGTGACCGCGCTGCTGATCGGCCGGCTCGGCGAGATCGAGGCCGCCGCGCACCAGATCGCGATCAATGTCGCGGCGCTGTGTTTCATGGTGCCGTTCGGCCTGGCCGAGGCGACCACCGTGCGCGTGGGCAATGCGATCGGTCGCGGCCTCGGCAGCGCCGGCGTGCGGCGCGCGGGTTTCGCCGGTCTGACCCTGGTGCTGGTGACCCAGTCCGTCTCGGGCGTGCTGCTGTTGCTGGGCCACGACCATGTGGTGGGCATCTACACCGAGGACGCTGCGGTGGCCGCGCTGGCCGGCTCGCTGCTGCTCTATGCCGCCGCGTTCCAGTTTCCCGACGGCATCCAGGCGCTGTCGGCCGGCGCGCTGCGCGGGCTCAAGGACACGCGTGTGCCGATGTTCCTGGCCGCAGCCGCGTACTGGGGCGTGGGCATGGCGCTGGGCGCCACGCTCGGTCTCGGCCTGGGCTGGGGACCGAAGGGCATGTGGATCGGCCTGATCGCCGGCCTGACCGTCGCCGCCGTGCTGCTGGGCACCCGGTTCCTGCGTAGCAGCCGGCGCGTGCCTGCGCTGTCTGCCGATCCGACGGCACAGTGACGACTGGCGCATGCATCGGCACGCCGCGCCCGGTAGGCTGCCTGCCGGGACCGATCATGGCCGCACCGCTGCCGGCGGCCAGACCCCGACACTTTTTCTGATGGAGCTGTTTCCCGCATGAGTACTGTGCAGCCACGCGCGCCGCTGACGCGCTTCATTGTCGGCATCTGGGACGGGATGAACTTCATCCGTCGGCTGGTCTTCAATCTTCTGTTCTTCGGTCTGCTGTTCCTGTTCGCGTTGCTGGTGCTGATCGCCATCGTCGGCGGCGGCTCACGGCAGGCGCCGCTGCTCGAGCGCACCACGCTGGTCATCGCGCCCGAAGGCGCCCTCGTCGAGCAGTACCGCAGCGATCCCTTCATGCGCGCGCTGGCCGAAAGCAGCGGCAGTGGCGTGGGCGAGGTACAGCTACGTGATGTGCTGCGCGCGCTGGAAGCGGCGAAGACCAACGACCGCATCGAGCGCGTGCTGCTGCGCACCGACCGCATGACGTTCTCGGGCTACGCGTCCATGCGCGAAGTCGCCGAGGCGATTGCCGAAGTGCGCGCGGCCGGCAAGCAGGTCGTCGCCTTCGGCGAGTATTTCGGTCAGCAGCAGTATCTGCTCGCCGCGCAGGCCGACGAGGTCTACCTCGATCCCGAAGGCGGCATGATGCTCGAGGGTCTGGCCGGCTACCGCCAGTACTATCGCGAGGCATTGGCCGACAAGCTCGGCGTGGACGTGCACCTGTTCAAGGTCGGCGAGTACAAGTCGGCGGCCGAGCCCTACATCCTCGACGGCGCATCGCCGGAATCGAAGGAAGCCGATCTGTACTGGATGAACGACATCTGGCAGCGGCACATCGCCGACATCGCCAGGGTTCGCGGCACCACGCCAGAAGCACTCAACGCCAGTGTCGACACGCTGCCGCAGGGCATCGCCGCGGCGCAGGGCGATCTGGCCCAGTACGCGCTGGCGCAGAAGTTCGTCGACGGCCTGAAGACACGTGGGGAGGTCGAAGACCTGCTGGTCGAGCGTGGCGTCGCCGACGAAGATGCCGAAGGCGGGTTCCGGCAGGTGTCGATGCGCGACTTCCTCGCGCACGTGTCGCCGGCCAATTCGGCCGCGGACCGTCGCGACCAGGTCGCGGTGGTCGTCGCCGAAGGCGGCATCACCGGTGGCGAGCAGCCGCCGGGCACGATCGGTGGCGAGTCGACCTCGGCCCTGCTGCGCGAGGCGCTGGACGACGAGCGCGTGAAGTCGGTCGTGCTGCGTGTGGATTCGGGCGGCGGTGAAGTGTTCGCCTCCGAGCAGATCCGCCGCGAGGTCGATGCGCTCAAGGCCGCCGGCAAGCCGGTGGTGGTGTCGATGGGCGACGTGGCTGCATCGGGCGGCTACTGGATCAGCATGAACGCCGATCGCATCTACGCCGATGCTTCGACGATCACCGGCTCGATCGGCATTTTCGCGCTGGTGCCGACCTTCCCGCGCACGCTGGAGAAGATCGGCGTGCGGACCGACGGTGTCGGCACGACCCCCTTCGCCGGTGCGTTCGATCTCACCCGCGACTTGCAGCCCGAGGCCGGTCAGGCGATCCAGGCGATCATCGACCGCGGCTACCGCAACTTCATCGGCAAGGTCGGTGATGCGCGTGGTCGCAGCGCGGAGGAGATCGACGCCGTCGCGCGCGGTCGCGTGTGGAGCGGCACCCAGGCACTCGATCGCGGTCTGGTCGACGAGCTCGGCGGTCTGCGCACCGCGATTGCCAAGGCCGCGGAACTCGGTGGACTGGAAGAGGGCAAGTGGCGCACGCGGTATGTCGAGAAGACCGCGACGCCGTTCGGACGCTTGCTGACCGGATTCATCAGTGGTCGCCTCGGCGGCGCGCTGGTCAGCCACAGCGACATCGCGCGTGGCGTGCTGGCCCGTGTGGCGCCGCGCGCCGAACAGGACATGCAGTTGCTCGAAAGCGTGATCACCCCGCAGCCGGGTCGCCCGGTCAAGGCGGTTGCGTACTGCTTCTGCGAACTCTGAGTTCCAGCAGAGCGCGTCATGCAAACGGCCCGCCATTGGCGGGCCGTTTTTTATGATGAAACGCAGTACCTGTCAGCGGCGCACGTCGAGCCGCGCGCTGTCGACAAGTGCGTCCACGTCGGCGACGCCGACCAGATTGAAGTCGCCCGGCACGCTGTGCTTCAGGCGCGCAGCCGCGAGACCGAAGGCGAGCGTGCGGGCATCGTCCAGCCCCGACAGCACGCCATGCAGCACACCGGCAGCGAATGCATCGCCGCCGCCGATCCGGTCGACGATGCCGTCGACGGGCAGGGCCTCGATGCGCTGCACGCCTCCATCCCGACGCACCAGCACTGCGCCCAGCGCGTGGCGGTCGACGCTGTGCACCGTGCGCTGCGTACACGCGATGCGCTGCAGGTGCGGGAACGCGGCGAAGGCGCGCGCCGCCGCCTGCAGCGTGCGTTCGGCACTCGCGTGCGCGCCGGTCTCAGCCGCCTCCAACCCGAGCACGAGATCGATGTCGCGATGATCGATGAAGGCGATATCCGCCTCCATCAGCAGGCTGCGCAACAACGGCGCCGGCGCATCGTTCCAGGTCGCCCACAGCTTCGGACGGAAGTTGCCGTCGAACGAGACCGTCGTGCCACGCGCGCGCGCGGCGCGGACCGCCGCCAGTGCCGCGTCCGCCGCATTCCGTCCGACAGCGGGAGTGACGCCGGACACGTGCAGGCAGTCGATACCGTCGAGCAGGGCCGGCCAGTCGTAGGTCTGGGGCGCCGCGCTTGCAAACGCCGAATCGGCCCGGTCGTAGACCACATCGCTGGGCCGGAGTCCGGCGCCGGCGGCGAAGAAATACAGACCCATGCGCCCCGGTGCGCGGGCGACCCGCGAGACATCCACGCCGTGTCGGCGCAGCTCGCCCAGCGCGCCGTCACCCAGCGCATTCGCGGCGACCGTGCCCGCCAGGGCAGTGTCGTGGCCGAAGTGGGCGAGCGAGACCGCGACGTTGGTTTCGGCGCCGCCGACGTGCACGTCGAGATGCCGCGACTGCAGCAGGAATTCGCGGCCTGGTGCGCCCAGGCGCAGCAACAGCTCGCCGAAGCAGAGGATACGTTTGCCCATTCGGCAATGCCTTTCGGTCAGGTGCCCGGCGGGGGCGGACAGGGTGGATGTGGCGGCGCAGCATGCTTTGGGGAATCCCCTCTGCTAGCGTTTGACCCGCGGTGTCATTCCGGCACCGGCGAACCACCATAACAAGCGCGTCCACGCAGTCAAGACGCGCCGAGATCGCTTCGCACCCTGGGAGGGGAACGACATGACGCAGTTGCACGGTAGAAAAAAGACACCGGTTACCTTGCTGGCGGCGAGCATCGCACTCGCGCTGCAGGCGGTGGCCATGCCTGCCTTCGCGCAGACCGCTGGCGGCACGGCGGACGACGGCGTCGAAGAGACCGCCACCGCCGGTGACGCCACGCAACTGGAGGTCGTGCGCGTCACGGGTTACCGGGCCAGCGTCGAGAAGGCGCTCGACATCAAGCGCGGCGAAGCCGGCGTGGTCGATGCGATCGTCGCCGAGGACATCGGCAAGTTCCCGGATCTCAATCTCGCCGAATCGCTGCAGCGCATCCCGGGCGTGGTGATCACGCGCGAGGGCGGCGAGGGCCGCAACATTTCCGTGCGTGGCCTCGGTCCCGATTTCACCCGCGTGCGCATCAACGGGATGGAGGCGCTGAGCACCGTAGGCGGCAGCGACGGTGCCGGCGGCACCAATCGTGGCCGCGGCTTCGACTTCAACGTCTTCGCCTCCGATCTGTTCTCGCAGCTGATCGTGCGCAAGACCGCATCGGCCGAAGTCGAGGAAGGATCGCTCGGCGCCACAGTCGACCTGCGCACGTCGCGGCCGTTCGATTACGACGGTTTCACCATGGCCGCCAGCTGGCAGGCGGCGTACGAGGACGCGTCCGAATCCATCTCGCCGCGTCTGGCCGGGCTGGTGTCCAACACCTGGGCCGATGGCCGGGTGGGTGCACTGGTCTCGTTTGCGATCAGCGAGCGCAAGGGCGTCGAGGAAGGGACCGGCACGGTGCGCTGGGCCAATGGACCGAGCAACGGGAACTTCAACGCCTCCTCGCCGTTCGCGGCCGCGCGTGGCGCCAACGTGTTCCATCCGCGCTTTCCCCGCTACACCCTGATCGAGCACGACCAGCAGCGCACCGGCGTGACCGCCTCGCTGCAGTTCAAGCCGACCGACCGCACCACGCTCTCGCTCGACGGCTTGTACTCCAAGATCGATGCAAAGCGTGACGAGCGTTACATCGAGGCGTATTCCTTCAGCCGCGGCGGTACGGGCAAGCCGGAAACCATCGTCCGCGACGGCGAGATCCGCGACGGTGCCCTCGTGTATGGCGTGTTCGATGACGTCGATCTGCGTGCCGAGAGCCGTCACGACGAGTGGAGCACGGTGTTCAAGCAGCTGAGCCTAGAGGCCGAACACCGCTTCACGAGTGATTTCCGCATGAGCGGGCGGGTGGGCAGCTCGCGGTCCGAGCACGGTAATCCCGTGCAGGCGACCATCATGATGGACAAGCTCAACGTCGACGGCTACAGCTACGACTACCGCAACGATCCCTACAAGCCGGTCTTCAATTACGGCGTGGATCCGACCGATCCGGCAGGCTGGACCCTCTCCACGATCCGTCTGCGCCAGAACTACGTCGAGAACAATTTCGACTCCGGACAGATCGATTTCGACTGGAGCCTCTCGCCCGGCTTCCGCCTCAAGGGCGGCGTGCTGGCCAAGGATTATTCGTTCGGCTCCCGCGAGTTCCGTCGCGGCGCAAACGAGGCCATCGTTCCCAGCTTCCCGAACGGCTCGACCATCGTGCCGACCGACTTCGTCAGCCTGGCCCGCCTCAGCGGCCTGGCGGGTGCGCCGGGTACCTGGGTGGTTCCGGATTTCAACAAGATCGCCAGCCTGTTCGGCATCTACAGCAATGAAGGCACGTTCACCCAGACCCAGTTCGCCGCCAGCACCCGTGGCGTCGAGGAAGAAGATCGCGGCGCCTACCTGCAGGGCGAGTTCTCGACCGATCTGGGCTCCATCCCGTTCTCGGGCAACTTCGGCGTGCGTCATGTCCGCACCAGCCAGTCGTCGACCGGCATCGCGTCGGCCAGCGGCACGCCGATCCCCACGACCGTGTCGCGCGAGTACAGCGACACGCTGCCGTCGATGAACCTGGTGGCCGAGGTCGCGCCCGATTTCCTGATCCGCCTCGGCGCAGCCAAGGTCATGTCGCGGCCGGGCCTGGGCAGCCTGACACCGGGCGTCACGGTCAATATCAGCGGCTCGGCGCGTGCGGTTTCGGGCGGCAATCCGCTGCTCGATCCGATCCGTGCCACCACCGCCGATCTCGGATTCGAGTGGTACTTCGATGAGGGCGCGATGCTCGGCGTCGGCCTGTTCTACAAGGACATCGACAGCTTCATCCAGAACACCCGCGAGACGCGGACGTTCGCGTCCAGCGGCCTGCCCGCCAGCCTGCTCGACGGCACCGGCGTATCGGTCAACGAAGACTTCGTGTTCTCGGTGCCGATCAACACCCCCGGTGGCGAGTTGATGGGCTTCGAAGCGAACTACACCCAGCCCTTCACCTTCCTTTCGGGGATCTGGCAGGACTTCGGCGTGCAGTTGAACTACACCTATGTCGATTCGCAGATCCAGTACCTCACTTCGACCGGCGCCAATGCGCAGAAGACCGACCTCACCGGTCTGTCCAAGCACGCGTGGAACGCCACAGTGTTCTACGAGGGCGAGCGCTTCTCCGGCCGAGTGTCGGCGACCAACCGCGACGACTACCTGATCCAGGTGCCGGGTACGGAAGTCGGCTTCGACAGCGCGGGAAACGGCGTGCACGGCCAGACCGGCACGACCACCATCGACGCCTCGGTGCGGTGGAAGCTCACTGACCAGTTCGAAGTCACGCTCGAGGGCATCAACCTGACCAACGTCGCGCAGGAATCCTGGGTCGCCAATCCGGCGCTGCAGCTTCCCCTCGAATACAGCCAGACCGGCCGTCAGTATCTGGTGGGCCTACGCTACAAGTTCTGATCGCAACGTCGTTCAAACGAAAAGCCGGAGCGGCGACGCTCTGGCTTTTTTCGTTGCTGCAACCTGCGTTCGCGACGACTGGAGCTCTGCCGTAGGCGCGGGTTCTGCATAGAGCGTGCGGTGCCGTCTTGCTGCGTTGCAAGATGCCGCCCGCTGCACGCGCTGGTAGGTTACGCACCTCGATGACCATCGGTGTCATTGATCAGGCAGAGGAGGCGCTAGGCGCAACCTCCCGCGAACATCAGACAACACACGTTTCGGGGAAAATCATGCAGATGGATCGTATCCGTGAAGTCCGGAAGACACCGGTTACCTTGCTCGCCGCCGGCATCGCCGTCGCGCTGTCGTCGCCGGTTATGGCCCAGCAGTCCCCAGAGCAGGAACGCGCCGTCGACATGGCCGCTGTGACCGTGACCGGCTATCGCGAGAGCCTGCAGAAATCGCTCGACGAGAAGCGCTACAGCGTGGAGCAGGTTGATGCGATCTTCGCCGAGGACATCGGCAAGTTCCCCGACCAGAACCTGGCCGAATCGATGCAGCGCATCGCCGGCATCTCGATCGATCGCGAAGGTGGTGAAGGCCAGCGCATCTCGGTGCGCGGTCTGGGTTCCGACTTCACCCGCGTGCGCCTCAATGGCCTCGAAGCACTGGCGACCGCCGGCAGCGGCAGCGCCGGCGTGAACCGTTCGCGCGGTTTCGACTTCAACACCTTCGCCTCCGAGCTCTTCAGTCAGGTCAAGGTCAACAAGACCCAGTCGGCGCAGATGGACGAAGGCTCGCTGGGCTCGACCGTCGATCTGCGCGGCTCACGTCCCTTCGACTTCCAGGGGTTCCGTGGCTCGGCCAGCGGCCAGATCGGTTACAACGAACTGTCGGAGGAGAGCGATCCGCGCGTGTCCGGCCTGATCAGCAATACCTGGGCCGATGGCCGCGTCGGCGCGTTGCTGTCGGCGTCCTACAGCCAGCGCACGGTGTTCGAGGAAGGCTACAACCCGGTGCGCTGGGAGCACGGTAACCATCGCAATTCCAACCAGTCCAACGTGGCCAACAACGGCACCTACGGCTTCTGCTCGCCGGCCGGCTACAACCCGCAGACCCCGCGCAATCCACTGGCCAACGAAACGCCGGCCGGTGTCGGCAGCCAGGCCAACCAGGACCGCAACAACGGCTGGGGCAGCTATGGCATCGATGCCAACAACTGCGGCACCGGCCTGCCGCGTCCGGCGGCGACGCCGGAGAACATCGCCGCCTACGAGACCGCGACCAACGCCTGGCTGCCGCGCTACCCGCGCTATATCCGCACCAAGCACGAGATCGAGCGCCTCGGCGTGACCGGCGCGTTCCAGTTCCGCATCAGCGACGACACCTTGCTGAGCTTCGACGCCCTGTACTCCAAGCTCGAAAAGGACCAGCGCGAGGATTCGCTGGGCGCCAACCTGCACCGAGCGGCGAATCTTGGCGGCAAGACCCAGATCGTCGTACGCGAGGCCCAGGTCGACGATCGCAATCGCCTGCAGTACGGCGTGTTCGACAACGTCGACTTCCGCACCGAGTCCAGCCAGATCGAGGAGTCTACCGAGTTCAAGCAGTTCAGCCTGCAGCTCGAGCACCGCTTCAACGACGCGGTGCGCCTCGATGCGACCATCGGTCACTCGTCGTCGGAGTACGCCCGCCCGGTGTTCTCGATGGTCAGCTTCGACAATGCGAATCTCGACGGTTTCGTGCTCGACCTGCGCGGCAATCCCGAGATGCCGAGCATGACCTTCCCCTTCGACACCAGCAGCCCGGATGCGTGGCAGTGGCGGGGCTACGGCGCAGTGCCGGTCAACAGCAACGGCACCGCGCGCGGCGCGAACATCAGCGAAGTGCGCCTGAATCCCAACTACGTCAGCAACGCCTTCGATACGGCCAAGGTCGACCTGTCCTTCGACCTCAATCCCACCCTGACCTTCCGCACCGGCCTGGCCTGGAAGGACTACGACATGAGCACCGAGGAATACCGGCACATCAGCTACGGCCGTCTGCCGCAGGCCTTGCCGGCCGGTGTGACCATCGGTGACCTCAGCACCACGCTCGACGGCTTCGGCAACAACCTGTCGGGCAGCATGCCCAGCTCGTGGCTGATTCCGGATTTCGACAAGATCGCCGCTCTGCTCAACATCTACAGCAATGCCGACAACGGCGTGCCCGGCGGCGACTACCGTCTCGCCGGCATCGGCCACTTCGGTTCGTCGAACAACAACTTCTCGGTCAACGAGCGCAGCATGGCGACCTACGCCCAGCTGGACTTCAACACCGACCTGCTCTCGCGCGCGCTGCGCGGTAACGTGGGCGTGCGCCTGGTCAAGACGCAGATCAGCGCCGCAGGCTGGGCGCCGTGCCCGACGGGCGGCGAGGCGAACTGCGAGCGCGTGTTCGGTGTCGCCAACGCGACGTCCGCGGCCGGCGACCGTTTTGTCGTCGAGAGCGTGGTCGGCCACAACTACACCGACGTGCTGCCGTCGCTGAACCTGTCCTGGGATCTCACCGATACCTTCATCATGCGTTTCGGCGCGGCCAAGACCATGGCCCGCCCGACGCTGACCTACATGTCGCCCAGCGTCACCGGTGGCCCGACGAACTTCTTCGACGACGGACGCTTCTACTCGATCAATCTCGGCAACCCGAAGCTGGATCCGTTCCGCTCGACCAACTTCGATCTGAGCGCCGAGTGGTACTTCGGCGAGGGCGCGTTGCTGTCGGCGGCGGTGTTCTACAAGGACATCGAGACCTATGTGCAGCGCACGCGCCTGCTGAGCACCTGGTCGGAACTCGGTTACTCGCTCGACCTGCTGCCGCCCGGCTTCAACGCCAACACGATCTTCAACGTGCAGAGCTACTACAACACGCCGGGCGGCCCGCTGAAGGGCTGGGAGCTGACCTACCAGCAGCCTTTCACTTTCCTCTCGGGCTTCTGGAGCAAGTTCGGCGTGCAGATGAACTACACGCACGTGGATTCGGACATCGAATACCTGTTCAGCACCGCCGCCAGCAACAACACCGCGGTGGTGACCCAGATCACCGAGAACCAGCTGGTGAACCTGTCGCCGAACTCCTACAACGCCACGCTGTACTACGACGACGGCCGCTTCAGTGCGCGCGTGTCCACGAGCTACCGTGACGGCTACATCGGCGAAGTGCTCAGCCGCGAGAACGTGTGGGACCTAGACGGCAACCAGTTCGGCACCGCAGATGTCACCGGCAAGCACAGCGTGCGCAATGTCGACTTCAACACCTCGTACAAGGTCACCGACAAGCTCAGCCTGACGTTCGAGGCGGTCAACCTGCTGGACACGCCCGACCGCCGCTACGTCGATTCGGACCTGATGCTGCCCGATCGCTACACCACGACGGGACGCCAGTACTACGTCGGTGCCCGCTATCGCTTCTGAGGCCTCCCCACGTCGCCTGCCCCCGCCGTTCCGGCGGCGGGGGTGGGGGCGTGTCCTGCCGCTGGCGGTGACGCTGGCATGCCTTGCCGGCTGCGCGTCGCGCGCACCCGTGCGTGACTTCGATGTGGTCGCCGGCGGTCCTTTCGCCGATGTGCAGGCTGCAGTGGATGCCGCCGTGGCCGCCGGCAGGCCCGCGCGTATCCGCATCGCCCCGGGTGTCTGGCGGGGCGTCGTCGATGTGCCACCCGGTGCGCCGCCGTTGACCCTGACCGGCGGCGGCAAGGGTGTCACCACGCTGGTCAACGGCCACGCCGCGTCCAAGATCGATCCGCAGACAGGCCGTCCGTTCGGTGTCTACGGCTCGGCGACACTGTTCGTGCGCAGCGACGATTTCCGCGCCGAGCGACTCCACATCGTCAACGATGCCGGCCCCTTCGGCCCGGCGGTCGCGCTGGTCGTGGACGGGACGCGGGCGGCGTTCCGCCAGGTCCGGGTGCTCGGGCACCAGAACACGCTGTACCTGCGCAAGCCCGGCGCGGTGGCCTGGTTCCGCGATAGCCGTGTCGAGGGCACGGAGGATTACATTTTCGGTGCCGCCACCGCGCTGTTCGAGGGCGGCTCCCTGCATTCGCACACCAAAGGCGCGGTGACCGCGGCGTCCACGCCCGCCGGGCAGGCGTACGGCTTCGTCTTCGAGCGTGTCCGGCTCAGCGTCGGAGCGGGGGTGTCGAGCGTCTATCTGGGGCGGGCCGGGGCGCCGCATGCAGCGGTCCTGTTCGCTGATTGTGTGCTCGACGCACCGGTGTCGTATCCGGGTTGGTACGACGAGGGCAGCGAAGACATCCATGCGACTGCCCGCTTCGGCCTGCTCGACCCCCGCGGCGGTTTCTTCACGGTCCTACCCGCAGCGCCCTGGGCGGGCGAGGCGCCCGCATTGCCGACACGCGAGATGCTGTTCGGTGACTGGAGACCCTTCGAATGAGACGCCCGATGCGTGTACTGCAGTACGTCGTGCTGCTGGCTGCCCTCGTCGCGGGCCCCACCGCGTCCGCCGCTGCGGCGGACCCGGTGGCCCAACGCATGTTGCAGGCCCAAACCGCCTCGGGCGGCTGGCCCAAGCACCTCGCCGGCAAGGCGATCGATTACGCGCAGCCGTTCAATGCGGCCGAGAGCGCCGCGCTCGCGCACGCCGATCGGCCGGACGAGGCCACGATCGACAACGATGCGACCACGCGGGAGATCGTGCATCTCGTCAAAGCGTGGCAACACACCGGCGACCTGCGCTACCGCAACGCCGCGCTGCGTGGCGTGGACTATCTGCTCGCTGCGCAGTATGCCAACGGTGGCTGGCCGCAGTTCCATCCCGACCGCTCCGGCTATCGCGGCCAGGTCACGTTCAACGACGACGCGATGACCCAGGTGGTCGGCCTGCTGCAGGACATCGCTGAAGCGCAGGGCGATGTCGCCGCACTCGCGCCACTGCGCGGCGAAGCGGCCCGCGCCGCGGTGGACCGGGCGATCGCGCTGATCCTCGATCTGCAGGTGCGCATCGATGGCGTGCCGACAATCTGGGCGGCGCAATACGACGAGACGACGCTGGTGCCGGAAGCGGCGCGCAGCTACGAGCTGCCGTCGCTGGCGAGCGCGGAATCGGTGAGCATCGTCCGCCTGCTGATGCGCCAGCCGCAGCCCACGCCCGAGATCGTCGCGGCGGTCACGCATGCAGCCGCCTGGTTCGAGACGCATGCGCTGGCGGACCTCGCGGTCGAGCGCACGGAGCGCGATGGCGCGCGACCGCGCGACGTGCGACTGGTCCAACGCCCGGGTGCCAGACTGTGGGCGCGGTTCTACGACCTGGAGCGGCAGCAGCCGCAGCTGGTCGATCGTGGTGGCGCGATCGTCGCGTCGCTGGCCGAGATGTCGGAGGAGCGCCGGACCGGGTACGCCTGGTACGGCGCCTGGCCCGACCGGTTGCTGGAGAAGGAACTGCCGCGCTGGCAGCGTTCCCATGCACCGGGCGGACTGCCGGCGGATACGCCGTAATGCGCGCGGGCTTTGACCGGCGCATCGTTGTCGAGGAGATGAAGGTTTGAACCAGATGTCGAAGCGAATCCTGGCCGTGGCCTGTGCACTGTGCCTGTCAGCGATTGTCCATGCGGACGACACGCCGCGCCTGCTGTTCCATGTCTCCGCAGACGCGGATTTCGTCGCCGACACCGCGGCAGGCGATCCGGTACCCAACTTCAAGGACAAGGTGCGCCTGGTCGATGGCGGCGCGCGCGGACGCGCGATCGAATGGGACGACGACGGCGTGCTGTCGTGGAACGCGCCGGGCAACATCGACGCCGCGCGCGGCACGCTGAGTTTCTTCTGGCGCTCGCGCGATCCGGTCGGCGAGGCGCCGTTCGTGATCTTCCGCGTCGGCTACGCCGACCATTCCAGCTGGGACATGGCCTGGCTGCGCATCGACTGGAACGGAGAAGGCTTCGATGCCTTCGTCACCGATGCCAACCTCGCGCGCTCGCGGGTGTCGTTCCGCATGGACACGCCGCCGGCCGCCGACGCGTGGACGCATGTCGCGTTCGCCTGGGACGAGACCGTGGGCGTGCGCCTGTACGTCGACGGCCGCGAAGTCGGTCGCGAGGATCGTCCGGCGAATGCCCAGGCGTCGTTCGACTACGACGCCGCGCTGGACCAGTTCGGCCTAGCCGCGCGCATCCTCGCGCCGCACCAGGTGCAGAGCCGCTACAACTTCCTGCGCGGCAGCGATTTCGACGACATCCGCGTGCACGACCGCATGCTCGATGCCGCCGGCGTGCAGGCCGTGCGCAGCTTCCGTGCACCCGCGTCGGCCGTGGCACCGGCCGACCGCCAGGCCGCATGGCTGTTCCGTCACGGCTGGCAGGACGGCGCCGCGCCGCCGCTGCTCGACACGCCGGTGACGACGATCCGCAAGGTCGAGTTCGCGGATGCGAAAGACCTCAAGCAGTGGATGTGGAAGGGCACCGACGGCATCGCCGAAACCACCTGGCCGGGCGTCTACAACCGCTCGCGGCTGCGCGGCCGCGACGATTACTTCCAGTTGCCCGACTGGGACACGTATGTCGACGGCGGCAAGGCGCTGGATCTGAGCCTGCCCGACGAGCCCTGGAACCGCATCGAACTGCGCGGCGCCGCCTACGGCCAGGCGCAGGCCGGCGCCGGGCCCGATGCGCTGGCGCCACTGTTCACAAGGCCGCAGGGCGTGGTGCGCAGCGTCGACACGTTCGCCGAACGCCGCGGCGGCCACCTGCGCTTCGAGAACGCGGCGCAGGAAACCCCGATCCAGGAAATCTGGGCTTATCACGTCAGCGACGCCGCCGAGCCGGAAGGCTCAGTCAAGCAGGCCTACACGATTCGCGGCAACGCCGAGATCGACTACACCAACCTCGCCGATCTGCGCGCCTACATCGAGGGCCGCTTCGCGCCCGGCGAACGCAGCATGGCGCTCGCCCTGCCGGGCCGCGCCGCGTTCCGCGCGCGTACGGCGACGCAGACGCAGGCCGCGGACGCGCAGCCGATCGTACACGTGCTGATTCCGTCGGGCATCAGTGACGCGCCGGCCGCGCAGCCGTTGATCCGCAGCTGGGCGCACAGCTGGGAGAACATGCACGACGGCCTCGACGGCATCGCCATCGACATTCCCGCGCTCGACCTGCCGGCCACGCACACGGTGGACGGCACGGCGGTGATCCCGCTCAACATCCGCGTCAAGGATCCGGTCTGGCCGGCGCGCGACATGATCGACGTTTCGGTGTCGGTACGGCCGGGCGAGAAGCGCACGGTCTGGCTCGATACGCGCGACCGCATCCTCACCAATGACAGCCTGTGGATCAGCATCGCCTCGGCCGCAACGGGCTTCGATGCGTCCGCGCTCGACGGCGCCGAAGTGCGCATGGTCTACAAGCCGCGAGAGCAGGCGATTGCCGAGCACGTCACTGATCGCTTCAACCAGGTGCGCGACAACTGGGGCTTCCTGGTCGAGGAACACACCACGTCCAAGCGCCAGCGGCTCTACCAGCGCGTGTTCGCCGACATCAGCGATCTGCTGCGCGTGGATCCCGACCACGAACTCGGCCGGCGCTACTGGAACTACATGAGCTACAACAGCCAGGGCCTGCCGCCGTTCGAGCAGCCGCAGGCGCCGGCCGGCGTGCCGCTGTGGGCGTTCCGTCAGCTCGAGGATCTTAAGGCCGTGCGACGCTTCATCGAATGGTGGATCGACGAGCGCCAGGTGGCGTTCGGCGATTTCGGCGGCGGCATTTCCGACGACAGTGATCTCAGCCAGCAGTGGCCGGGCCTGGCGCTGATGGGCGTGATGCCCGACAAGATCAACGCCTCGATCACCGCGCTGGCCGATGCGGCCTATGCCAACGACATGTTCGTCGGCGGCCTGTCGACGATCGAGACCGACGAACTGCACGCCTACGAGGAAGGCATCAACACCAACAGCGCGATGGCGCTGCTCAACTGGGGCGACCCGCTGAGCATGACCCGGCTGATGGAGACCGTGCGCGACCTCGACGAGAAGATCGTGCTGCGCAATCCGCAGGGCCATCTGCTGTTCTCGAGCAACTGGTTCGGTGGCAACAAGGTCTATCGCGAGCCGCGCTGGCAGTGGCAGAAGCCGTATTCGTTCCCGGTGCTGCATCCGGCGTTCGTGCTCGGCGTGTTCAATGCCGATCCGACCAGTCGCGGCATGATCACCGGTCTGGCCGACGGCTACCTCGCCCACGCCTATACCGACGAGGCCGGCGCCTGGCAGCTGCCCAACGAGATCAACTGGGCCACCGGCGAGCGCCGCGGCGGCAACCTGTTCGAGGGATCGGGCGGGGCCGACACGATGCACCTGTACTGGGCGGCCTGGCGCTGGACCGGCGACGCGAAGTACCTGCGCCCGATCGAATACCGCGTCGAGCGGGCCGGCCCCGCGGGCCTGTCGAACCTGTCGGAGAACTACGTCGACGCGCTCGGCCGCCGCGAGGACTGGGGCACGCGCCTGCAGCAGTCCGCCGACAAGGGCGAGACCGGTGTGCAGAGCGTGTTCGCCTGGCAGCAGACCGGTGACAAGGCCTATCTCGAAGCCCTGCATGCCGACGGCATCCAGGCCAAGGCCATGCGCGAGTACATGAACACCGAAGGCCACTGGTGGTCGGACCGGGTCGAGGCGCACAGCGAGTTCCTGCAGCGCGTGCGCCTCGGCGGGCTCGGTTTGAAGCGCAACTCGACCTATCCCGGCCACACCGTGAGCTGGCGCTTCGCCGACGAGACGGAGGCGGAAGCCGTCGCGCTGCTGGTGTCGGCGCCGTCGCGTGAGCGCTTCAAGGTGATCGCGCACAACACCGGCGCGCGCAGCGCCAGCGCGGCGATGACCGGCTGGAACGTCGCGGCCGGGCGCTGGCGCATCACCAGCGGTGTCGACCGCAACGGCGACGAAGCCATCGACGGCCGCACCCAGACCCGCGAGGTGACGCTCGAGACCAGCACATCGGTGGAGCTGGCGTTCGCGCCCGGCCGCACCGAGGTGTTCGAGTTCGAGCTGATCGAGGCCGGCACGCCGGTGGAGACCCGCGCCGACATCGGCATCGGCCGCGGTGACGTGCGCGTCGTCGACGGCGCGGTCGAGGTGACCGTGCACGGCCTGGGCCATGTCGATTCCCCGGCAGGCATCGCGGTGCTCGAGGATGCGCGCGGTCGCGAACTCGCGCGTGCGGAGATCCCCGCGCTCGAGGCACCGCGCGACCTGCGCCCCAGAACCGCGACGCTGCGGCTCGTGCCTGCGGCCGGTGTCGATCCGCGCGGCGGACGCGTGCGCATCGCGCTGCCGGATGACGGCGAGGAAGTGACCCGGCTCAACAACGTCGCCGACGTGCGCTGATGGGGCGGGGCCTGCGGCCTTCGGGCCGCGGGCCTGTCACTGGATTGGAATACCGGATCGATGCGGCTGCCGCGGCGGCCTCGCGGCCTGGCGAGGTTGCGGATCCCCCGTGCCGTCCCGGCCTTCATAGGCACGCGCTCGCGCGCGATGGGGCGTGCCCGACAAGGCCACCGTCCGGACGGCCTCGCGCCGTCCCGGCCCCTGTAGGAGCGCGCTCGCGCGCGACCAAGAACCTCCTGGACGGCCACGTTCGCGCGCGAGCGCGCTCCTACAGGGAGGCTGCTGACCGGTCGCGAATGCCGACTGCCGGTGCAGCTCTGCGCGTCAATGGCTGCGAACCAGGGTGCCGGTCTGCGCCGGCAATACAGCGCGGCGATGATCGCCGCGAACAGCGCGACCCTTCAGACCGACGTGTTCGCGTTCGCAGGAGCGAACTCGCGTGTGACCGAGCCGGACGGAACCCTCGTTCGCACGTCTGCACGCGAGGAGTCCGCCGGTTCGACGAGGCTGCTGCGGAGTCGGCGCCGTGGCCGGGTCCGGGCGATCCTGCGCCGCTCCCGACCTTGTAGGAGCGCGCTCGCGCGCGACCAAGGACCCCCTGGACTGCCAGGTTCGCGCGCGAGCGCGCTCCTACAGGGCGGCTGTTGACCGGTCGCCGCTGCACGCGTGGATTCCGTTTGCCGACGCAAGCTCTGCGCGGCAACGACTACGGAATCAGGTGACGCCGCAGCACTGGCACCTGCTGCGCGAGTTCGTCGGCAACGATCGCCGCGAACAGCGCGGCGCCTTCCGGGCCGAGATGCGTGTAGTCGAACGCGAGCTTGGCCTGGCCCATCGGTTCGGTCGCTGCGTTGTCCTGCGTGCTGGCGGGCATGGGCGCTGCTGCAGCCGTTGCAGGCGCGGCGGCGGGCGGCGTGCCGATCGTCGTGCCGGCCTGCGCGGCGGCGACCTGTTCCGGAGCTGCAGGACGCTGCGCGGCGCGCATCGCGAGCACCGGGCCCATGCCCTGCACGAGGTCCCGGCTGCGCGCGTGCAGATCGACCAGCGGCACGTCGAGCTCGCGCGCGACCGTGCGCGTCGCCTCGGCCCACGGCGCGAGATCGTCGAGCAGGCGGCCGTCCTCGAACTGGCGGCGCGTCAACGGTGTCACCAGGACCGGGTGCGCGCCGGCGGTGCGGATCTCGGCGACATAGCGGCGCAGATTGTCCGGAAATTCGCTGGTCAGATCGGTTGAGCGGCCGGGCTTGCCCGGCTGGTCGTTGTGGCCGAACTGCACGAGCACATACACCGCGTCGAACGGCCCGGTGCGCATCTCGTGCAGCGCGATGTCCCACGAGCCCTCGGCGCGGTAGTTGTAGGTGCTGCGGCCACCGCGGGCCAGATTGACGCAGGCCAGGAACGAGGCCACGTGGCGATCGCAGAACGCGCCACCCCAGCCGCCCTGCACGGCGGTCGTGGAATCGCCGACGAGTACGATCTTGCTGGCCTGGATCGGCGTGACCGGCGGGCGCATTGGATTGTCCGTGCCGAAGGCGGCGACGGGGCAAGCCACCGACAGGACGAGGGCGAGCAGGCGCGGATGGCGCATGGATTGGATTCCGGAAGCGGGGTGGATGCGCGTCGGGCGCGGATATCAACGCACGAAGGGATCGATGGTGCGGATGCGGCCGTCGGCCTCGTGCACAAGCTCGGTCACCTTCGCGCTGCGCAGGTGGGTGCGGTCCGACAGCTCGGTGTCGTGATAGAACAGCCACCAGCGGCCATCGACTTCGACGATCGAGTGGTGCGTGGTCCAGCCCTGCACCGGCGCCAGCACGACGCCGCGATACGTGAACGGCCCGTACGGTGAGTCACCGATCGCATAGGCGATCGTGTGGGTGTCGCCGGTCGAATACGTGAAGTAGTAACGCCCATCGTGCCTGTGCACCCACGCGGCTTCGAAGAAGCGCCGGTCGAGATCGCCGCCGCGCAGCGGCGCACCGTCGTCGTCGAGCAGCATCACCTCGCGCGGCGTCTCGGCGAAGGACAGCAGATCGTCGGAGAGCCGGGCCACGCGCGGCATCAGCGCGGGCGCATTGGGTTGCTGCAGGTCGGTCTCGCCCATCGAAGCGTCGTAGGTGCCCGAGACCCAGCGCTGCAGCTGGCCGCCGTGGATGCCGCCGAAGTACATGTAGCGCGCACCGTCGTCGTCGGCGAACACCGCCGGATCGATGCTGTAGCTGCCGGCAATCGGCTCGGGCTGCGCAGTGAACGGCCCTTCGGGCCGCTCACCGGTGGCGACGCCGATGCGGAAGATGCCGTCGTGGTCCTTGGCCGGGAAGTACAGGTAATAGCGGCCGCCCTGCCGCGTGGCATCGGGCGCCCACAGTTGCCGCGATGCCCACGGCACGTCTTCGAGCCGCAGGCCGGGCCCATGCACCGTCACCGGTCCGCCGATGCGGTCCATCGACAGCACCCGGTAGTCGCGCATCACGAAGGCGCTGCCGGGTTCGTCGTCGCGCGGCGGCTCGTCGACGTCGTGCGAGCCGTAGACGTAGATGCGGCCGTCGAAGACGTGCGCCGACGGATCGGCGATGAAGACCTCGCGGACCAGCGGTGCGTGCCGGAACGTGGTCGCGCCGGCTGCTGGCGCATCGGTCGCGGTCGAAGCGCAGCCGGCGAGCAGTACAACGGCTGCGAGAGTCACTGCGGCATGGCGTGGGCTCACTGCGTACCTCGCTGGATAAAGGGTGCCTGCTGGTAGAGCATGCGCTCACCGCCACGTGGATCGTGTTCGAGACGCGCAGCGGCGTCGAACACCATCGTCTCGCGCGCCGCCATCGAGTACGGCGCCCACAACGGAATGCCGGTGTGGTTCGGATCGCCGCTGCGCGCGAAGGCCAGCAGTGCGTCTCGCATCGTTTCGGCCACGGCGCGCGCTTCGACCGTGTCGCCAGTCTTCGCGCCGGTGACGCCGGTGTTGCCGAACACCAGCGGGATGTCGAGCGTGTGGAACGCACGCCTGCGCGCCCCCTCTTCGGTACGCGGATACCAGTCGAGCTGGTAGGCCCAGGTGTTGGTGCCCTGTGCAGCGCGCACTTCGAGCTCCTCGACCGCGCCACGCCACGAGCGTCCGGCGGTGGTCGCCGCGAAGAACACCTCCGACGGCGTGTAGTCGGGATACAGGCGCCGGTACTCGGCCACGACGACGGCCGGGTCGAGATCGACGAACTGCTGCGTGCGCAGGTTCGCCGGCAGGTCGTCCCAGTGCATCGTGAAGTTGTGCGGGTCGTTGCCGAGGAATGCGCGGGTCTCGTCGCGGGTGTTGCCGATGACCATCGGGATGCGGGCGGACTGCGGCGGCGCGTCGGGCCAGAACGGATGCCGCGGCAGGTTGACCGTGTCCACGACCGGTCCAAAGTAGAGCGCGCTGTCTTCCACGCGCGAGGGGTCGCGCACCGTCTGCGCCTCGAGTAGCGCCTGCAGCGGCAGCGTGCGCAACCGGTCGATTTCTGCCGGCTGCAGGCCGAGTGCATCGAGGTAGATCTGCGCACGCTGGGTGGCGGCGCGCGGACCGGCGGCGGTGACCTGCTGGCCGCTCATCGTCCAGGCGCGATGGAACAGGCCGCGCGCGGCCGGCATCGCCATCAACGTGGCGATCTTGGCGCCGCCGCCGGACTGACCGAACACGGTGACGTTTCCGGCGTCGCCGCCGAACTCATGCGCATGCGCGCGCACCCACTCGAGTGCCTGGATCAGATCGAGCTGGCCCACGTTGCCGGCGTGTGCGAACGCGGCATCGCCCAGGTCACGCAGATGCAGATAGCCGAAGGCGTTGAGCCGGTGATTGAGGGTGACCACGACCACATCGCCGTGTCGACACAGCGCGCCGCCGTCGTAGAGCGGATCGCTGCCGGAACCGGTGGTGAATCCACCGCCATGGATGTAGACCAGAATCGGACGGCGCGCGCCGTCGCGCAGCGCTGGCGTCCACACGTTGACGCGCAGGCAGTCTTCGCTGCCAGGGCCTTCGCCGCCACGTTGCGGCGCCGACGGTCCGTAGTCGAGCGCATCGCGCACGCCGCGCCACCGCATCTCCTGCAGGGCCGGTTGCCAGCGACGCGGGGCGGTGTCGGCGCCATACGGCACGCCGCGGAACACGTGCACGCCGTCCTCGACCTGTCCGCCGATCTGTCCGCTGCGGGTGCGCGCGATGGTGGTCCTCGCCCGCGGACCGGCGCCGAATGCGCTCGGCATTACAGACAGCGCGGCAACGGTGGCGCCGACGCGCAACCAGTGGCGGCGCTGGGGATCGATAAGGTTCTGGGTCATGGGCCTGAAGTCTGTTCGTGGATCCAGTCGATCGCGAGCTGCGGCCAGCGCGCCAATGCACCGGTGGCGCCGCGCGTACCGAAGCCGTGGCCACCTCGCGGGAACACATGCAGCGACGTCTGCACGTCCGCCCGCAGCGCGGCGGCATGCATGGCGAGCGTATTGCCGACCGGTACGACCTCGTCGTCCTGTGCGTGCAGCAGGAACATCGGCGGTGTCTCCGCGGTGACATGCAGGTCCGGCGAAAAACGATCGAGCGTGGCGGACTTCGCATCGCCACTGACCGCGAGCACACGGTCGCGTGAACCACCATGCGCAAGCGGTGCGTGCATCGAGATCACCGGGTATACCAGCAATGCGAAATCAGGCCGCAACGACCGCGCATCGACGTCATCGGTCGCGGTATACGCCGCATCGGGCGTGGTGGCGAGGCGCGCCGCCACGTGACCGCCGGCGGAAAATCCCATGACGCCGACGCGCGCCGGATCGATGCCGTACTCGGCGGCATGCGCGCGGATCAAACGCATCGCGCGCTGGGCGTCGACCAGCGGTGCATCCGCGCCCTCGACATGCGAGGCATCGGGCAGGCGGTAGCGCAGCACGAAGAGAGTGATGCCCGCGGCCTCGACGAACGCCGGCACCAGCGCCGTGCCTTCCTTGTCGAGCACGATGCGTGCATAGCCGCCGCCCGGCGTGACCAGTAGTGCGGTGCCGCTCGGCCGCGCAGGCGCGTAGATGGCGAGGTAGGGCGCGCGCACGTCTTCGATGATGCGGTCAGGTACGGCGGAGTCGTCGCTGCGTTCGGTGATACGCCCGGCCTGCATACCCGCGTGCGCAGGCCACAGCGCGAGCTTAGGCACCGCATCGTCACGTGCGGGCGCGGCATGTATGGCTGCACACAGTGCGAGCAGGGCGCTGCCAAAAACCCCAACAATTCCTGGTCTGCGCATCGCAACCGCCCCGCCTCTCGTACCTGTCGTGGTGTTTTTGCCGCAGTGCACATTGAAGATGACACCGGTTTACCATACAAGACACGTCCAGGCATCGCGATCTGCGGTGCAGCAAACGGACACAGGCCAGGAGCAACCCGCTTGAACAACGCCTCCCCGCATCCGTCGACGTCGAAACCGACGTCGAGCGACGCCACCCGCGGCATCGTCGATGCCTTCCTCGACGCACGCCGCAACGGACATTCGCTGCCGGGTTTCCCTGGTGAGATTCCCGATGACCTCGTCGCCGCCTATGCCGTGCAGGACGCTGCGATCGCGCAGTGGCCCGACACGCTGGTCGGCTGGAAGGTCGGCTACATCGCCCCGGAAAAGCGCGATGCATCCGGCGACGAACGCCTGCTCGGGCCGGTGTTCCGCAACCGGCTGCAACGCGCGGACGCGGCCACCGAGTTCCACGTCTTCGAGGGCGGTTTCGGGGCAATCGAGGCCGAGTTCGTGCTGCGGCTCGATGCCGACGCACCGGTGGACAAGATCGACTGGACGCCCGACGAGGCCGCTGCGCTGCCGTCCACGCTGTTCATCGGCATGGAGGTCGCCAGCAGCCCGCTGGCGACCATCAACCAGCTCGGCCCGCGCGTGGTCGTGTCGGATTTCGGCAACAACAACGGACTGATCGTCGGCGGCGAGATCGCGGACTGGGCCACGCTCGACGAAGCGACGCTGACCGCGGAGAGCTGGATCGACGACGCGCGCGTCGGTACTGGCGGGGCGACGACGCTGCCCGGCGGTCTGCGCGCCGCATTCGCGTTCGCGCTGTCGCGCTCTGCGCGGCGCGGTCGGCCGCTGAAGGCTGGCGAGTTGATCGCGACCGGAAATGCCACCGGTATCCACGACATCCTCCCGGGCCAGCGTGCCCGCGTGGTGTTTCCGAGCCACGGCGAGCTGATGCTGACGGCACGCGCCGCCGCACCGCAACCGGAGGAGAGCGCGGCATGACGACACGGCGCGCCTTCCTCGCCGGACTCGGCGCGGCCTGCGCCGCGCCACTGATCCCTGCCGCATTGCGCGCCGACGAGGCAAACACGGTGCTGACCGCCACCGATGTGCACGTCGCCAACTACCCCACCGTCGAAGCGGTGAAGTGGATCGGCGAGACCATGGCACGTGAAACCGGCGGGCGCGTGCGCCTGCGCCAGTACCATTCCGGCCAGCTCGGGCGCGAGTCCGAAGCGATCGACATGGCGCGCTTCGGCGCGATCGACATGACGCGCGTGTACGCGGGTGCGCTCAACAACGCCTTTCCGCTGACCACCGCGTTGTGCCTGCCCTACGCGTTCGATTCCGTTGCGCACATGCGCCATGCGCTCGACAGCGGTGTGGCGCAGACCGTGCTCGACGGTTTCGGCACGCGCGATCTGGTCGGACTGGCGGTCTACGACAGTGGCGCGCGCTGCTTCTACAACACGCGCCATCCCATCGTCACGCCGAAGGACCTGCATGGCCTGAAGCTGCGCGTCGCCTCGTCGGACATGTTCATCGATCTGGTGCGCCTGCTCGGCGCCAATCCGACACCGATGTCGCTGGGCGACACGTTCTCCGGCATGGAGACGCGCATGATCGATGGCGCCGAGAACAATATGCGCAGCTTCCATTCGAGCCGGCATTTCGAGGCCGCGCGCTACTGGTCGCAGAGCGAGCATTCCTACGCCCCCGACATTCTGCTGATCTCGCGCCGCTCGCTGGATGCGCTGCGACCGGACGATCGCGATCTGCTGATCGACACCGCACGCGCATCGGTGCCGGTCATGCGCGACTTGTGGGACGCATCCGAAGGGGCTGCCCGCCAGTCGGTCGCCGATTACGGCATCGAGTTCAACGCTGTCGACATGGACGCCTTCCGCGCCGCCGCGCAGCCGATCCGCGATCGCTACCTGCAGCAGCCCGCCTTGCAGACTCTCTACCGTCGCATGCGCGACCTCGCCTGATCCAACCGGATCCGACACGGGAATCCACGATGTCCGAAGACACGACCCTCGCGCCCGAAGACGCACCGAAAACCGTCCTCGATCGCCTGGCTGACGCCGTCATCGCCGTTGCCGCCACTGCCCTGTTCGGGCTGGTGATCGTGCAGGGCTGGCAGGTGTTCGCCCGCTATGTGATCAACGATTCACCGAGCTGGACCGAGCCCGTCACCCTGCTGCTGCTCGCCACCGCGATGAGCCTGGGTGCAGCCGCCGGCGTGCACACCAACCGGCATTTCGGGTTCTTCCTGCTGCAGGAACACATGCGCCCGACCATCCGGCGCCTGGTCGAACTATTGGTGCCTCTGGTGATCGTCGCCATCGGCGCGGTCATCGCGTGGTGGGCGACGATCCTGCTGTTCGACGGACTCGGCATCAAGGCGGCCGGCGCGAATCTGCCGCAGAGCATCAACTATCTGCCGCTGTCGATCGGCGGCGCCCTGATGGTGCTGTTCGCACTCAACCGTTTCGTGCGCGTCCTGCGCCCGGCGCCGGCCGGGGAGGGCCACTGACATGGCGATCGCGCTGCTTTTCTTCGTCTTCGCGGTGTTGCTGATGCTCGGCGTGCCGGTGGCTTTCGCCCTGGCCGCTGCTGCGCTGGCGACGCTGCTGTATCTCGATCTGCCGACAATCGTGCTCGTGCAGCAGATCTCGGCCGGTACCGGCACTGCCTCGCTGATCGCGATTCCACTCTTCATATTCGCCGGCGAGATCATGATGCGCGGCGGCATCTCCGAGCGCCTGATCGCACTGGCCTCGTCGCTGGTCGGCCGGATGCGCGGCGGCTTGGGCCAGGTGTCGGTGCTGTCGTCGCTGTTCTTCGGCGGCGTGTCGGGCTCGGCGATCGCCGACGTGTCGGCCGTCGGCGGCACGATGATTCCGCAGATGGTCAAGCGCGGTTACGACCGCGACTTCGCGGTCAACGTCAGCATCACCGCAGCGCTTGTCGCCCTGCTGGTGCCGCCGTCGCACAACCTGATCCTCTACACCGCGGCGGCCGGCGGCGGCCTGTCGATTGCCGACCTGTTCGCGGCCGGCATCATGCCCGCACTGCTGATGACCGCGGCGCTGATGCTCACCGGCTATCTGGTCGCCCGGCAGCGTGGTTACGGCGTGGAGATCTTCCCGGGCTGGCGTGCGGTGCTGCTGCGGCTGGTGTCGGCACTGCCGGGCCTGGGCCTGGTCGCGCTGATCTTCGTCGGCATCCGGATGGGCATCTTCACTGCGGTCGAGAGCGCGGCGGTGGCAGTGGTCTATGCGCTGCTGGTGACGACCGTGCTGTACCGCCAGCTCCGGCTGCGCGAGTTCATGGAGACGATCGTGCATGCGGCGCGCAGCACCGGCGTGATCCTGTTCGTGATCGCGACGGCCTCGGTGTTCGGCTGGCTGCTGGCCTATCTGCAGGTGCCGGCGGCGGCGGTCGACTTCCTGCAGTCGTTCGCGCACAGCAAGCTCGCCGTGCTGCTGATGATCATCCTGGTGCTATTGCTGCTCGGCACTTTCATGGACCTGGCGCCGCTGATCTTGATCTGCACGCCGATCTTCCTGCCGGTCGCGCGCGCCTACGGTATCGATCCGATCCACTTCGGCCTGGTGCTGGTGCTGGCTGGCGGTCTGGGTCTGGTGACGCCGCCGGTAGGCTCGGTGCTGTTCATCGGCACCGCGATCGGCAAGATCACGGTGATGGAGAGCATGCGCACGATCTGGCCGTTCTGGATTGCGGGCTTCGTGGTGTTGTTGATCGTGGCGCTGTTCCCGGAAATGTCGTTGTGGTTGCCGGGGGTATTGCGCGCCTGATCGGCGGGTGGTTATTGATCACGAGACGGCTCCGCTTGCGGGGCCGTTTCTTTTTGTTGGACCAGCCTAGCGTTGATTATGTGTTTGCTTGTGCTTTCGCCTTTCGCTGCTGTTCGCCTTCGCTCCACCGCGGTCATTCCCGCGAAAGCGGGAGGCGCTTTTCAACAGCGCTTAGCGCTGGTCATCCATGTTGATCGTGCTGTGGCTATCGTTTCGTCCCTTGCCTTGCCTTGGCTTTCAGCTTTTGACTTCAATCGAGCCGTAGAGCGAGCCGAGCATCGCAGGGCGGCGGGGTCGAAGAGCAGCCCATGTCTGAGCGAAGCGAGTTTGGGCTGCGTGCCTCGCTGCCCGAGAAGCGCAGGGGACCGCCGCGGCTGTATCGCGGCGGATCGCGTCCGGCGAAGACGGTTTTGCTTACTTTTGCCAAGACAAAAGTAAGCCGCGCGACAGCGCGGAAGCCCTGTACTTGATCTTCGCGAAGCGGGCGTTTCGCTTCAGTGCGCGTAGCGCCAATGGGGAAGCCAAGGCCAAGGCCGAAAAGCTCAAGCAAGTGCAGGGCTTTCGCCCGCTGCGCGTGCGAGTCCCTTTTGGAGGGACCCAAAAGGAACCAAAAGGTCCCTTCGCCGGACGCGAGCCGACGCGATGAAGCCGCGTCGGTGCCCTGTGCTCCTAGCCTGACGCGGCACGCAGCCCAAACTCGCTGCGCTCAGACATGGGCTGCTCTTCGGCCCCGCCAGGCTCCGGTGCTCGGCTCGCTCTACGGCTCGATTCAAGTCAAAAGCTGAGAGCCAAAGCCAAAGCCAAATCCAAATCCAAGGCCCAAGGCCCAAGGCCCAAGGCCCAAGGCGGGGCAGGGCAGGGCACAGCACAGCCAACGTACCGCTGGAAAAGAACACTGGAGCGGGTTCGGGTTCGGGTCCGGCGTCATGGATGCGACACCGTCAGTCTGCGCGCGCGAAGCGTACCCCTGGCTATAGCTGTTCGCGCGCAAGCGCGCTCCTACCCATCAGCCCCCCTTTGTAGGAGCGCGCTTGCGCGCGAGGGCCTTTCTACGTGCACACGCACATACAGAGTGATCTTGCCGGACATCCCTCGCGCGCGAGCGCGTTCCTACAGGAAGCATCGGATGATCGAATGCGGGTGGCCGGACGCAGCGCCAGCGACCGGAGGTCTCAGCGCACGTGCAGGTTCAGGCCATCGCCGCGCGGCGCGCTGCCGCCTGCGCCCATCGGTCGGCAACTGCCGGCGAGGTCAGGCAGGCCACCGTATCGGTCACAGTGGTGACCGCGCGCTCGAGCAACTGGATGTCGGCCTCGTGCTGGCGCGCGACATGCGGATCCTCGAAGAACACCGCGCGCTGACAGCGGCCGGACAGCACCAGGTCTGCAATCTGTGCGTCGCCGCCGAGCGGACCGCTCTGGAAGCGCTGCGTCCAGGGCTGATCGACGGGCCAGCCGCGCTGCCAAGCGAGATCATTGAGCAACTGGCCGGTCGTACCGGTGGCGACGCGCCCATTGAAGCGAGACAGCAGATCGAAATGCTGTTCGACGAACGCGAGCATCCGCGGCTTCATCGCGTCGTGGGCGATCAGCGCGATTGTCTGCTGTTCGAACGCGTGCAGATCGTCGGCGCCCGGATCAGCCGGCAGGCCAGCGTGCAGACGCTCGCTTTCGATGAAGTCGCGCGCCGAGGCGACGGTCGACAGGAACGGTTTGCCCTGGATCACGCACTGGCGTTTCAACGCCACCGCTTCGGGAAAGATCGATGACGGATCCACCGGGTCGATCAGATAGACCACACCGTCGAGCGTGCGCGCCGGGCCGAGGCCGACGATCTCGGCGACCAGCGTCATCAGGCCGCCTTCGCGGCCGTAGGGATAGCGCTGCAGGCCCGTGTGACCTGGGAGCGCGTCACGTTCGACGATCGCGTCGAAGGTGCGGCCCACGGCGTGCAATCCAATGTCGAGTGCACGGATACCTGCGCCGCTGGCGCGCAGCCAGCGGAACAGGGCGGCATCCGGACGCGCGTGATGCAGCCGGTTGGCGGCCAGTCCCAGACGCATCAGCCTTCCATCTGCTCGAGTTCGCGGCCGCGCGTCTCGTTGACGTAGCGCAGCACGAACACCACCGACAGCGCCGCGGCGATCGCGTAGAGGCCGTACGCGCCCGCCAGGCCGATGCCCGCCAGCAGCATCGGGAAGGTCCAGGTGATCAGGAAGTTCGCGCCCCACTGGAACAGGCCGGCGACCGCCAGGCCCGAACCGCGGATCTGGTTGGGGAACATCTCGCCGAGCATGACCCACATCACCGGGCCCCACGAGGCGTTGAAGAAGATCACGTAGAGGTTCGCGGCGACCAGCGCGAGCAGACCCATCGAGTCGGACAGCACCAGGCGGCCGTCGTCACCGAGCGTGCCGGTCCAGAACGCGGCGGTCACCGCCGCCAGCGTGACCGCCATGCCGGCCGAGCCGATCCACAGCAGCGGCTTGCGGCCGATGCGGTCGACCAGCAGCAGCGACACGACGCAGGCGCCGATGCTCAGCGCGCCGGAGAGCACGTTGATCAGCAGCGCATCGTTTTCCGAGAAGCCGACCGCCTGCCACAGCACCGCGCCGTAATAGAACACGACGTTGATGCCGACCAGCTGCTGGAACACGGCCAGACCGATGCCGACCCAGACGATCGGGCGCACGCGCCCCGTGACCTTGGACACGAGATCGGAGAACTTCGGGCGATGCAGATCGGAGGCCAGCGAATCGCGGATCTCGCCGAGCTTGCGGCGGCCGTCGATGTCGCCGTACAGGCGTACCAGCACGGCTTCGGCCTGTGCCAGCCGGCCGCGCGCGACCAGGAAGCGCGGGCTCTCGGGAATCGCGAACAGCGCAACGAGAAACAGCGCCGCCGGTACCATCTCGATCCAGAACATCCAGCGCCAGGCGGCGTAGCCGGCCCAGAATTCCACCGTCGAGCCGCCGGCCACGCGCGCGAGCAGATAGTTGCTGAGGAAGGCGGCGAACAGGCCCCCGATGATCGCGATCTGCTGCACCGTCGCCAGCCGGCCGCGGTAACGCGCCGACGATACCTCGGCGATGTAGGCGGGCGACATCACGCTGGCCGCGCCGACGGCGAGGCCGCCGATGATGCGGTAGAGCACGAATTCCAGCGAACCGGTCGCGATACCCGAGCCCCAGGCCGATATCAGGAACAGCACGGCGGCCACGATCAGCAGCGTGCGGCGGCCGAACACGTCTGCCAGCCGGCCGGCGAAGAACGCGCCGACTGCGCAGCCCAGCAGCATGGACGCGACATTGAAGCCCGTGCCCACGGAGTCGGAATTGAACGCCCGCTGCAGGCCGTCGACCGTGCCGTTGATGACGCCGCTGTCGAATCCGAACAGGAATCCGCCGATCGTCGCCACACAGCTGATCAGGACGATCAGCCGTGTGTTTTCCCCCGCCTGTGTTGCCGTCATGTGCATCCCCTCCCGAGGGCGTGTCGTCGCGCGCTCAGCGGCGCGTGTTCGAATTCAACAAGTTCGTTCCAAGCGCGCGTCTGCTGCTGCGCTGGCGCGGCTCGCCGGAGCGTAACGCAATCGCGCACAGGTGCTGCGGGCTGCATTCGTCTTCGGCCGGTGACACTGCATCCTCCTCTGCTCGGACCGCACGGCGCGCTGCGGTCCGAGTGAGCGGTGAGGCCCTCGCTGTCAGTGCGGACAATCGACTGGAAGGTGCTGTCGCCAGCAGCGCGATGCGTCGCGCGCCGGGAACGGCTTGGACTGGACGCACATCGACGCACGCCGTTATGCGGAAAGAACTGACTATCGGTGTCACTGAATGCCCGCCGCGGCTGCCTGATGCGTGTCGACTGTAGCGAGGCGCATCGTCAAAGCCTTGCTGCGTCGCAAAATGATCGATGCGCGCGGCTCTGCTACGGTCGAATGACTATCGGTGTCATCCAACGGATGAGCGACCGTTCCCGCCTTGGAGTTGCTGATGTCGCGATCGATGTTGCGTGCCCCCGTTCTCGTTGCCTGTCTCGCAGGCCTGTCGCTCGCTGCCGGCGCGTTCGCCGCGCCACCGGCTGCCAGCGCCACTTCGGACGCATCGCCCTGGGCGCGCGGCATCGAGAACCAGCGCAAGGCCGATCTGGGCGACGGTACCTTCCTCAACCCGGTGTTCGCGGGCGATCGCCCGGATCCGTCGGTGCTCAAGGATGGAGACGACTACTACCTCACGTCATCCTCGTTCGACGCCTATCCGGGCCTGCCGCTGTGGCACTCGCGCGATCTGGTGAACTGGCAGCCGCTCGGCCACGCGATCACCAAGAACGTCGGCTCCATCTGGGCGCCGGACATCATCAAGCACGGCGAGCGCTACTACATCTATTTCCCCGCGCGCACCGGCGGCACCGAAGGCAGCGAGCGCAGCAATTACGTGGTCTGGGCCGACGACATCAAGGGGCCGTGGAGCGAGCCGGTGAACATCGGCCTCGGCCGCTACATCGATCCCGGCCACGCGGTCGGCGAAGACGGCAAGCGCTACCTTTTCCTCAGCGGCGGCGCCTACGTACAGCTCTCCGACGATGGCCTCAGTGTGGTCGGCGAGCCGAAGCATGTCTACGACGGCTGGCAGTATCCGGAGGACTGGGATGTCGAGGCCTACGCCCAGGAAGGCCCGAAGATCAATTTCCGTGATGGCTGGTACTACATGACCACGGCCGTCGGCGGCACGGCCGGTCCGCCGACCGGTCACATGGTGATCACCGCGCGCTCGCGTTCGATCCACGGCCCGTGGGAGAACTCGCCGCACAACCCGATCGTGCGCACCGTCGATCGCGCCGAGCCGTGGTGGTCGCGCGGCCACGCGACCATCGTCGAGGGTACCGACGACCGCTGGTGGATGATCTATCACGGCTACGAGAACGGGTACTGGACGCTCGGTCGGCAGGCGTTGCTCGAGCCGATCGAATGGACCGACGATGGCTGGTTCGTCGCCAAGGGCGGCGATCTCGGCCAGCCGCTGGTCAAGCCCGCCGGCGAGTCGGTCGGCCAGCACGGCATGGCGCTCTCCGACGATTTCAGCGGTGACACCCTCGGCGCGCAATGGTCGTTCTACGACCCCACGCAGACCGAGTACGAGCGTCTGTCGTTCGGTGACGGCACGCTGACGCTGCAGGGCAAGGGCACGCAGCCGCGCGACAGTTCGCCGTTGACGGTGATCGCCGGCGACAAGTCCTACGAATTCCAGGTGGGAATGGAGATCGAGCCGGGCGCGCAGGGCGGCGCGCTGCTGTTCTACAGCGACAAACTGTATGTGGGCGTGGGCAGCAACGGCGAGCGTTTCATCATGCATCGCTACGGCGAGGAACGTCCCAACCAGATCGCGCCCAGCGCCGCCGGGGGCAAGCTCTGGATGCGGGTCAAGAACGATCAGCACATCGTCACCATCCACACCAGCACCGACGGCGAAACCTGGACCAAATATCCGGTGCAGATGGAAATCTCCGGCTACCACCACAACGTGGCCGGTCGCTTCCTCGCAGTGAAGCCGGCGATCTACGCGGCCGGCGAAGGCAAGGTGCACTTCCGCGACTTCCGGTACCGCGCCCTGGACTGACAGGTCCGCCCGGGTGACCGGCGCCGCCGCACGGCGGCCCGGGAACTGCCGCTAGAATGGAAACCGCGCGACAACCCGACGGACGGAACGGCCGATGCCTGCAGCAAAGAAGACACCCAAGGCGCCGGCCGTGCGGGATCCATCGCGTCCCGCGACGATCAACGACATTGCCCGGCTCGCCGGCGTGTCGAAGAAAACCGTGTCGCGGATCATCAACCACTCGCCACTGGTGCGGCAGGACACGCGCGAGAAGGTCGAGACGCTGATGCGAGAGGTCGGCTATTCGCCCGACCCGCTGGCGCGCGGACTCGCATTCCGCCGCTCGTTCCTGATCGGCATGGTCTACGACAATCCGACCGCGCAGTTCATCGTCAACATGCAGTACGGCGCGCTGGATTCGTTGCGCGGTTCGGGCTTCGAGCTGGTGGTGCATCCCTGCGACAGCCGCAGCCCCGATTACGTCGACGGCGTGCGGCGGTTCGTGCAGCAGCAGAAGCTGCACGGCGTGATGCTGGTGCCGCGCGTGTCGGAAGATCCGGCGCTGGCGTCGATGCTCGATTCGATCGGCGTGCGCTACGTGCGTATCGCCGCGGTCTCGATGGACAAGCCCGAGCGCATGGTCGTGACCCATGACCACGACGGCGCAGCGGAAGTGGCCGATTATCTGCAGTCGCTGGGTCACCGCGATATCGCCCTGATCACGGGTCCGCGTGACTACCGTTCCTCGATCGAACGCACCGGCGGCTTCCTGTCGGCGCTGCAGAAGCGCGGCATCGAACTGCCCAAGTCGCGCGTCGTCGAGGCGGGCTACACCTTCGAATCCGGCGTCGCCGCGGCGGAAAAACTGCTGTCGGGCAAGAAGCGACCGACCGCGATCTTCTGCGGCAACGACGAAATGGCCGCGGGCGTCTATCGCGTGGCGATGCGCGACGGCATCAACGTGCCGCGCGACCTGTCGGTCGTCGGCTACGACGACAGCCCGCTGGCGACGCGCCTGTGGCCGCCGCTGACCTCGGTGCGTCGCGACACCCGCGACACCGGCCGCATCGCCGCGGCGATGCTGATCCAGCCCGAGGACGGTCCACGCCCGCTGGCGAGCGTGCGTCCGCATCTGATCCTGCGCGATTCCTGCCAGCCACCAAGATAAGACGCTGTCTGCCGCCGTCGGCGGCAGACGCCACTGCCCCTCTCCCTCCGGGAGAGGGGAGGACCGCCTGCGAAGCAGGTGGTGGGGTGAGGGCTCTTGCGGCGTCTTCACACCGCACAGCTTCGTGCAAGGTATTTGAGCTGAGGCCGTGCGTGCAGATTTAAAGGCCATCCGGATTGCGACGTCGTCATTCCGGCGAAGGCCGAAGCGCTTTTCGACCGCCGCATGGCGGGACAATCCAGCGACTTCGACCGAGGGCGCGGGCTGCGCTAATCCACGCAGTACCGTTCGGCCGACCATAGTGCGCATCAATGAGGATTCGTAGTTTTTTACTGGGCAAGCCACTGGATTCCGGCTTTCGCCGGAATGACGGTTGAAAAATGGCGCGCGCCAGGCAACGCGATCGCGCGGACACCGGTGGGGTCTGGGCTTGGCCGCGCAGTCATCTATCGAACTTATTCACCCATGCCGCGCCGCGGAATGACACCGGTTACCGAACATCATAGAATGGCCGTCCGCGCAAGAACCCGGCGCCATGCCGTGGTGACCGCGCCCTGTTCTGTCTGGAGCCCGTCATGTACCAGAAGACCTATCACGCGACCCATCCCGGTGTGATGCAGGGCATCTCCAATGACGCTCTGCGCGATCTGTACCTGCTCGACTGTCTGTTCGTCGACGACGCGATCCGTCTGAGCTACACCCATTACGAACGCTTCGTCATCGGTGGCGCATCGCCGGTCGCCGGTCCGCTGTCGCTGCCCACGCAGACCGAACCCGCGTCCGCGGCGGGCCGTCCGTTCCTGGAGCGTCGCGAACTTGGCATCGTCAATGTCGGCGCAGGCGCCGGCACGGTGACCGTCGATGGCACCGCTTACGCGCTCGCACCGAAGGACGGGCTGTACGTGCCGATGGGCAGCGCTGAGGTCGTGTTCGCTTCGGATGACGCGTCCGCGCCCGCGAAGTTCTATCTCGCTTCGACGCCGGCGCATGCGCGCTTCGAGACGAAGAAGATCTCGATCTCCGACGCGGTGCCGCTCGAACGCGGGTCGCTTGAAACCAGCAACGAACGCACGATCTACCAGTACATCGTGCCGGCGACCTGCCAGTCCTCGCAGCTGCTGCTCGGTCTGACGATCCTCAAGCCGGGCAGCGTCTGGAACACGATGCCGCCGCATCTGCACGACCGCCGCAGCGAGGTCTATTTCTATTTCGATCTCGGCGACGCCGATCGGGTCTACCACTTCATGGGCGAGCCCGACGCGCAGCGCCACATCGTGGTGCGCAGCAACGAGGCCGTCGTCTCGCCGCCGTGGTCGATCCACATGGGCGCCGGCACGTCGAACTACTGCTTCATCTGGGCGATGGGCGGCGAGAACCTCGATTACACCGACATGCACGTGCTGGACATCTGCCAGCTCAAGTAACCGGCCGCACGTGGCCACTCACGCATCGCAACAGGGAGCAACGCAATGACGAATCCGTTCAGTCTCGAAGGCAAGGTCGCGCTGGTCACCGGCGCCAATACCGGCCTGGGACAGGGCATCGCAGTGGCACTGGCCGAAGCCGGCGCCGACATCGCCGCGGCCGGTATCAGCCCGCCGACCGAGACCGAAGCCAAGGTCAAGGCGCTGGGCCGCAGGTTCGTGGCGATCGAAGCCAACCTGACCAGCATCGAGCCGGTCGCGCGCCTGCTGCAGGAAACGCTCGACGGCCTCGGCGGCGTCGACATCCTTGTCAACAACGCCGGTCTGATCCGTCGCGCCGACGCGGTCGATTTCAGCGAGCAGGACTGGGACGACGTGATGAACGTCAACATCAAGTCCGCGTTCTTCCTGTCGCAGGCCGTCGGCCGCCACTTCATTGCGCAGGGCAGTGGCAAGATCATCAACATCGCCTCGATGCTGTCGTTCCAGGGCGGCATCCGCGTGCCCTCGTACACCGCCAGCAAGTCGGGCATCGCCGGCATCACCCGCCTGCTCGCCAACGAGTGGGCCGGCAAGGGCGTCAACATCAACGCCATCGCGCCGGGCTACATGGCGACCGACAACACCGCGCAGCTGCGCGCCGACGAAGCCCGCAACAAGTCGATCCTCGATCGCATCCCGGCCGCGCGCTGGGGCGAGCCGTCGGATCTCGGCGGCACGGCGGTATTCCTCGCCAGCCGCGCGTCCGATTACGTCAATGGCGCGGTGATTCCGGTCGACGGCGGCTGGCTCGCGCGCTGATCCCTTCCCGGACGAGCGGAACCCGCCGCACCGGCGGGTTTCGCAGTTCCACCTCCCCTCGAATCACGCAAAGAGAGTCTTCATGAAAATCGCATTGATGCAGGAATTCAGCCAGGCCGCCAAGAACCCGGTCGTGCTGGAGCAGCTCAACACCGTGGCAGCCGACAAGGGCCACACCGTCTTCAACGTCGGCATGGACGGTGACAACGACCACCGCCTGACCTACATCCACCTCGGCATCATCGGCAGCCTGCTGCTGAATTCGAAGGCGGTCGATTTCGTCGTCGCCGGCTGCGGCACGGGCCAGGGCGCGCTGATGTCGCTCAACGCGTGGCCGGGTGTGTACTGCGGCTACTGCATCGAGCCGACCGACGCCTTCCTGTTCGCGCAGGTCAACAACGGCAATGCGCTGGCCATTCCGTTCGCCAAGGGCTACGGCTGGGGCGCGGAAATCAACATCCGCTACATCTTCGAGAAGGCGTTCGACGGCGAGCGCGGCCAGGGCTACCCGGCCGAGCGAAAGGAATCGCAGATGACCAACGCCGGCATCCTGGCCGACGTCAAGAAGGGCGCGTCCAAGGACTTCGTCGAAGGCCTGAAGGCGATCGACCAGGAGCTGGTGAAGCAGGCCGTCGGTGGCGAACGCTTCCAGAAGGCGTTCTTCGACAACGCCCAGGACGAGGCCATCGTCGCCTACGTCAAGGGCGTGCTGGGCAAGTAAGCCCCGCGCGACACCGTTGCACGACGCAGGCCGTGGCCATGGCGCGGCGGCCTGCGGTTCCATCCAGAATTCCGCAGGGCGCCGTCATGATGAAACGTCTGCTGTCGCTCTTGCTCCTGTGTGCCGCGGGCACCGCGTTCGCCGCATCGCCTGCTCCGCATCGCATCTTCATCGCCGGTGATTCCACCGCGGCGACCTACGGCGCCGAGCGCGCGCCACAGGCCGGCTGGGGGCAGAAGTTCCCGAACTGGACCGCTGAAGGCTGGGACGTCCGCAACCACGCCGTGGGCGGGCGCAGCACGCGCAGTTTCATCGACGAAGGCCGGCTCGACGCGATCGCCAGCGAGATCGGCGCGGGCGATGTCCTGCTGATCCAGTTCGGCCACAACGATGCCAAGCGCGAGGACGCCACCCGCTATACCGATCCCGCGACCGACTATCCGCAGCTGCTGCAGCGCTTTGTGGAGGTCGCACGCGCAAACGGTGCGACGCCGATTCTGATCACCCCGGTCGCGCGGCTGCTCTACGATTTCCGCTCGCTGGTCGACACCCATGGCCGCTACACGCTGGCGATGCAGGACCTGGCGAGTCGTGAAAATGTCGCGCTGATCGACCTCAACGCCACGTCCAGCGACTGGATCCGCGCGCATGGCGAGGAGGGCGCCAAGCCCTACTTCATGCACATGCCCGCGCAGGGCAAGACCGATGGCACCCATTTCAGCGAGGCCGGCGCCGATGCCGTGGCCTGCCTCGTCGCGGCCGGCTGGCGCGGCATCGATGCCGATGCGCCGGTCAAGGCCGTGACCGCGGCCGACTGTCACGTGTTGCCCGCACCGCCTGTGGCGCCGGTATCCCCCTCCGTCGTCGTGCAGGAGCGCGACATCGCGATCACCCAGCCCGGCCCGCACGACGGCCTCGGCACGACGACCGCGTACCCGTTCTTCTCGGACTCCACCGGCTTCGACCTGATCTTCCGCAAGCGCGCCTTCCATCCGGGCGCGACGATCGGCGACCACGTCAACGACAAGGACGAGATCTACTACGTGCTGTCGGGCCGCGGCCGCCTGACCTTGAACGACACCGTGCGCGAGGTCGGCCCCGGCGACGCCATCCTGACCCGCAACGGCGACCGTCATGCGCTGGCGCAACTGGACGACGAGGAACTGGTGATCTTCATCGTGTATCAGCCGGTGAAGCGCTAGGGCCATTTCTAACGAATCGCTTTAGGCGTTCTGACGGGGTAGGTAGGCTTTCGAGCGGTTCGCGAATCGCTGAAATCGTCATTCCCGCCTTCGCGGGAACGACGGCCGTTTGCCCGAGGGTGTCGGAGAAAGCCCCTCGTTTCTGAGCGCGTGCAGCAATGCTTCCAGCCAACCGCGGAACGGATCCTTGGCGGGCCAAGCGTGAACTCCAGGCCGGGCTTCAGGTGATCACAGGCAGTCTTAGCAGGCGTCGCAGGGACCTCGCTCAGCCGTGCGATGGCACAGCCCCCGCCAATCGGCGAAAATGTCCTGGCCGCGGATCCCATCCGATCCCGGCACGGTCACGCACTAGGCTCTCGTTCCGCCATCGCGACCACCTTACGCCCGCGACGGCCGCCAGGCCGATGCACCGCACGATTCCACGCTCGACACCGGCGCCCCGCGTCCAAGGTGCCGCGCACGCCCCACGGACACGCTCTTGAATTCGACCTCCGCACCGCCCCCGGCGTCCGACGCCGATGACTCCCTGCCGCAGCGCGCACGCATCGCCGCCGACCTGCTTGAGGCGATCCGCGACGACCGCAGCGTGCTCGACGGCCTGCCGGACGAGGCCCGCATCCGCCTGCTGCAGGCGGTCGCGCTCGTGCACCATCCCGAGCCGCGCGCGCGTCGCAAACAGGCCAAGGAAGCGCTGCGCGAAGCCAACCGCGAGAAGGTGCGGCGCACCGAGGCGCTGCTCGACCAGACCGGTATCCGCACGCTGCGTCGCAAGCCGGTGTTCACCACGCCGAACTACTTCCCGCCGCAGCCCCCGGGGCAGCACGATCCGCGCAACGCCGCGCCGGAAGAGCTGCCGTATGCAGAGTCGCCGGAGCTGCTGCACTGCTACGTCTGCAAGCAGAAATACACGCAGGTGCACCACTTCTACGACCAGCTGTGCCCGACCTGCGCGGAACTGAATTTCCTCAAGCGCACCGAGACCGCCGACCTCACCGGCCGCGTCGCGCTGCTGACCGGCGGCCGGGTCAAGATCGGTTACCAGGCCGGCCTGAAGCTGCTGCGCGCGGGGTGCTCGCTGATCGTCACCACGCGCTTCCCGCGCGATTCCGCGCAGCGCTACGCGCAGGAACCGGATTTCGCCGACTGGGGCGACCGGCTGGAAGTGTTCGGCCTCGACCTGCGCCACACACCGAGCGTCGAAGCGTTCTGCGCCGAGCTTGTCGCCACCCGCGAGCGGCTCGACTTCATCGTCAACAACGCCTGCCAGACCGTGCGTCGTCCGCCCGCGTTCTACGCGCACATGATGGCCGGCGAGACCGCTGCGGTGGAGACGTTGCCCGAGCACGTGCGCAAGCTGGTCGGTGGTTACGAGGGTCTGCGCGCGGCCGATCTGCTGCCGGGCGGCAGCCAGTCGCTGGTCGAGAGCAGTGCAGGCCGCGCCGGTCTCGCGCGCGCCGCCGAGCTGTCGCAAGTACCGCTGCTCGCCGACGAACTGGTTGGCCAGGCGCATCTGTTCCCGGAAGGACGCGTCGACAAGGATCTGCAGCAGGTCGATCTGCGCGGGCGCAATTCATGGCGGCTGCAGATGGACGAAGTGCCGGCGGTCGAACTGCTGGAGACGCAACTCGTCAACGCGGTCGCGCCCTTCATCCTCAACGCGCGCCTGAAGACGTTGATGGTGCGTACGCCCGAGCGCGACAAGCACATCGTCAACGTCTCCGCGGTCGAGGGGCAGTTCTACCGCAACTTCAAGACCACCAAGCACCCGCACACCAACATGGCCAAGGCCGCGCTCAACATGATGACGCGCACCTCGGCCGCCGATTACCACGGCGACGGCATCCACATGAATGCCGTCGACACCGGCTGGGTGACCGACGAGGATCCGGTGGAGATCGCCGAGCGCAAGATCGTCGAGGAACGCTTCCATCCGCCGCTCGACATCGTCGACGGCGCGGCGCGCATCGTCGATCCGATCATCGACGGCCTCAACACCGGCACCCACGTCTGGGGCCAGTTCCTCAAGGACTACAAGCCGACGGACTGGTAAGCCGGCCCGCAGCCGTGTCGCGCTCAGCCGCCGGCGGCGTCGATCGCCTCGCGCGTGCGCCGTGCATCGGCATCGACTGCGTGCTGGGTCGCATGCGCCTCGTCCAGTGGCTCGCGGATGGCATCGCGTATTTGCGCGGCCCGCGGTTCGGTGGGCTTTTCGGTCGGCGAATCGGGCGGTGGGGTGCAGGCTGACAGGGCCACCAGAAGCGTTGCTGCAGCCAGCGACTGCGGCAGGCGCGAAACTTCAGTTGGAGACATGCGTGGCATGGTCATGCGGTACTCCGGCGCAGAGGCTCGGCGCTATCCTACGCGCCGACAGAAAAGGAAATGTGTCGAATGGATCCGCACCGCTGGCGCCTGGATGGGCAACTCGCTCTGGTCACCGGCGGCAGCGCCGGCATCGGGCGCGCGATCGCCCGTGAACTCGTGGGATTCGGCGCGACGGTGCTGATCGTGGGCCGCAACGGTGACGCGCTGGAAGCCACGCGCGACGATCTGATCGAGGAATTTCCGCAAGGCGACGTACGGGCGCTCATCGCCGATGTCGTCGACGAAGACCAGCGGCGCGAGATCCTCGACTGGGTCGAGGACCAGGGCGACGGCCTCAACATCCTGGTCAACAACGCCGGCGGCAATATCGCGCGTGCGGCGACCGACTACAGCGAGGACGAGTGGCGCGAGATCTTCGAGATCAACGTGTTCAGCGCCTTCGAGCTCACGCGCTACGCCCACCCGCTGCTGGTGCAGCATGCGACTTCGAGCGTGGTCAACGTCGGCAGCGTGTCGGGCATGACCCATGTGCGCACCGGCGTCGCCTACGGCATGAGCAAGGCAGCACTGCAGCAGATGACCCGCAACCTCGCGGTCGAATGGGCCGAGGACGGCGTGCGCGTCAACGCGGTCGCGCCCTGGTACATCCGCACCCGACGCACGTCGGAGCCGCTGGCCGATCCCGATTATCTCGACGAGGTGCTGCTGCGCACGCCGATGGGCCGCATCGGCGAGCCGGAGGAGGTCGCCGCGGCGGTCGCCTTCCTGTGCCTGCCGGCCGCCAGCTACATCACCGGCGAATGCATCGCGGTCGACGGCGGATTCCTGCAGCATGGTTTCTGAGCCGCTCGACATCGCACCGCGTGCCCCCTGGCTGGTGCGCATGACCTCCCCGGTGCAGTGCGTGCTCGCATTCGCGGCAGGCGCTGGATTGCAGCACGCGTTCGACCTGCCGCTGGCGCCGGACGACATCCGCGGCGCGCTGCATCTGACCGGCACGCTGCTGGCCGACGCTGGCCTGGTGCTGGCGGTTTGGGCCTTCGCGCTGTTCGCGCGGCGCCGCACCACGATCATCCCCGCGCACACGCCCGCGCAACTCCTCCTGCGCGGTCCGTTCCGGTGGACGCGCAATCCGATCTACCTGGCCCAGGTGCTGGCCTATGTCGGCCTGGCGCTGATGCTGGATCTGCCCTGGGTGCTGGTTCTGCTGCCCTTGCCCGTGCTGGCGCTGCAGTACGCGATCATTCCGTTCGAGGAAGGTCGACTGCGCGCGCGGTTCGGCGTCCAGTACGAGACCTACCAGGCGACCGTGCCGCGCTGGCTCTAATCGGCGGCGGGCGCGACGCCCGCGCCCGGACCACAGCTGCTGTCGCGCCAGGTCGAGAACAGCTGCTCGTATTCCAGTCGCAGCGGTGGCTGTTCCCGTGTCTGCGCATAGCGCCAGCGAAACTCCGCCTCGCGCACGCGCGTTTCCCAGGCGCTGCATAGCGCGTCCACTGGCACCGCCTCGCAGACGTCCGCGACCTGCTCGCAGGCCTGGCCTGCCTCCAGGCCGGGCAGGCCGCCGATGCCGACCGTGCGCATGGGCCGGCAACGCAACGGCGGGCTGTCGTCCTCGCGCCAGTAGCTGCTGTTGTCGAACACGCGGCAGGCGAACAGGGCAGGCGGCGGCTGGCGTTGCGCATCCTCCTCGCGCGGTGCCAGCGCTTCGGCAGCGGGCAGCCGCGAGATCAGCGGGACCTGCGGTGGGGCAACGGACGGCGCCGGCGGCGAGACGAAGGCGGGCATCGGCGTGGCCATCTCCACGACGCGACGTTGCTGTGTGTGCCCGGCCGGGCAGGCCGTGCCGTTCTGGAACGTCACCGCGCCGGCTGCATCGGTGCAGCGGTAGATCACCGTGGTCACCGCCGCACTGCCACCACTCGCCAGCGCGCACGTGAGCGCGATGGACAACACGACGCTTCGTTTCACCGGTCGCAGTCCTGCGCCAGGCGCGTGTTGATGGTCCGCTCTTCGTTCGTCAGCTCGGCGCGCTCGGTGGGCTGGGCATTGAAGAAACGCCGGCGGATCTCTTCGCGGCGATCGGCCAGCAGTCTGCAGATCTCGGTCTGCGGCATCGGCCGGCATTCGTCCCGGATCCAGGTGCCCGCGCCGTAGTAACCACCGCGCGCACGCTGCCGTGTATCCACACCGGAATCCACTTCGATACTGCCGCGCCCATCGCCGGCTTCAACCCGCGTCGACGGGCCGCGCTGCGTGGATCCGTAGCCGAGCGTCCACAGCGGCACCCAGCGCGGATTGCCGTCAGAGGAATCGCTGGTGTAACTGCTGCCGTCCGGGCGCACGCAGCGATACATCGGCTGCGGTGGGCGCATCACGATGACCTGCGGTGCCGGCGGATCGACGGCGGCCGCGGTGGGCGCCGTCGGGGGTGGAGGCGGCGCGCCATCCACAGGGCGCAGCATGTTGCGCACTTCCTGGGTCGCGCCCTCCGCGCAGGGCGAATCCCGCAGGGCCACGCGGCCGCCCGCGTCGGTGCATCGGTACACCGTCACCTGCGGTGGCGGGGGGGGCGCCGCGATTGCAGACATCGCGCAGACGCCGCCCAGCAGCATTGCCCACATGCGGCTGGCGGGACGGGAGAGCGGGGCGATCCTTCGCATATCCATCGCTGCATCATGCATCGCAAGGCATCCCCCGCGCACCCGCCGACGGGCAAGGGCGTGACGGACATTCAGCCCCCATGGGGCGCGGTGGACAATGCGTCAGGCCTGTTCAGACGTGCTGCACTGCGGCATGTAAACGTTTCCAAGCGGTGGTAGCGTCCGCCCCACTGACGAGGGCGGACGTTCGAATGAGCGCTGTGGCGGTCGAATACGGTGAGGACGCGGCAGGGGTCCGCCGGGCGGCTGTGCCCTGTTCAGCACCCGGGATCGTCCTCGTAGACGCAGACACCGCGCAGGATTACGATGCGCGCCGTCCCGCTGTGCGCCGCCCCCTCGTCATCCCGAGGCCGCGTCGTGCCGCAGGCAGCCGGCGCCAGCCGCGCCCCGTGCCCCGGCCCGGACCGCGACGTGGCGCGACCGGTGGAGACCGGTCCGGCCAGGACGTGGATGCCCCAGGCCTCCACGCGCCGTTCCATCGACTTTCCAGGCCCAACCCGCTCCCGGAGCGCCGGTTTGATCCGGTGCGCGGTCGCGCGTGGGCGTATTGCCAAGGCTGTGCCGCTGTCCCGACGTCAGAACAAGAACTCACACCAAGTATCGGAAGTCCCTCGGAGGGGATCCCATGAAAGCCAATCGCACCTCGCGTGCCCCCAAGCCCAGCCTGCTCGCCTGCGCGCTGCTGGGTTGCCTCGTCGTCGCAACGCCCGCGTTCGCCCAGTCCAGCAGCGCCACGCTGCGCGGTCAGGTGTCCTCCGAGGCCGGTGCGGAAGCCGGTACCACGGTCACCGCGACCAATCTCGCCACCGGGGCCACCCGAAGCGTGCAGACGAATGCCAACGGCAGCTACACGCTGGGCGGCCTGCCGCCGGGCACCTACCGGGTCGATGCCGGTGGCAATTCGCAGACGGTGACGCTGACGGTGGCCTCCACGTCGACCTTGAACCTGTCGGGCACGACCAGTGAGACGCCGGCCCAGGGCGACGTGACGGATATCGGCGCGGTGCGGGTCACGGCGCCGGTGCTGCGCGAGGTCAAGACGTCGGAGGTCGGCAACACCATCTCGCTGCGCCAGATCCAGCAACTGCCGCAAGCGACGCGCAACTTCCTCGAGTTCGCCGACGTGGTGCCGGGCATGGTGTTCGAGATCGACGGCAACGGGAACACCAAGCTGCGTGGCGGCGCCTCGAATGCGAGCGCCGGCAACCTGTATATCGACGGCGTGGGCCAGAAGAGCTACGTGCGCAGCGGCGGCATCGCCGGTCAGGCGGACACGCAGGGCAACCCGTTCCCGCAGCTCGCGGTCGGCGAGTACAAGGTCATCACCTCGAACTACAAGGCCGAGTACGGCCAGATCAGCGGCGCGGCGATCACCGCGGCGACCAAGTCGGGCACCAACGAGTTTGAAGGCGAGGCGTTCTACCGCTTCACCAACCAGGACCTGCGCGAGGCGCGTCCCGACGAAGCGACGAGCGGCAAGATCGATTCGCAGACCAAGGAGTTCGGCTTCGCGCTGGGCGGCCCGATCCTGCAGGACCGGCTGCACTTCTTCGTGGCCTACGAGGGCAAGGAGAACATCGTGCCCAAGAGCATTCAGGCCGACAGCCGTGCACTGCCGTTCGTCGGTTTGCTGCCGCCCGCTATTTCGAGCCAGTACGGCGCGGCCAACATGCCGTTCGAGCAGGACCTCGTCTTCGGCAAGCTGACCTTCGAAGCCGGCGACAACGACCGCATCGAGCTGAGCACGCTGTACCGCGACGAGACCCAGACCGCGAACGTCGGCGGCATCAACAATCTCGAGCAGGCGACCCTGAAGCTCAATACCGACAAGCGGACCAACCTGCGTTGGCAGCACTACGCCGACAGCTGGATCAACGAGCTGGTCGTCGGTACCGAGGACTCGTCCAACAACCCAAGTGCGACCAGCCTGGGCAACGGCATCGTCTACAAGGTTCTCGCGCCGCGCCCGAACTCCACCGATGTCGACGAGTACACGTTCCTCGCGACCGGCCCGGCCGGGGGCCTGAATGTACAGAACAAGAGCCAGAAGGGCTGGTTCCTGCAGAACGCGCTGACCTTCAACAGCTTCGAGTGGCGCGGCGAGCACACCATCAAGATGGGCTTCAACTACAAGGATGTGGAACTGACCTCGCAGGACGCGGCGGCGGTCAATCCGCAGTTCTCGTACGCGGTCAACGCGGCAGGCGTCGCGGCGACGCCCTACCGCGTCGACTTCGTCGCGCCCTACGACACACCGGGCCAGCGGGCAACCGTGGTGTCGCCGTCCAAGCAGTACGGCATCTTCATCCAGGACGACTGGGCGGTGAACGACAAGCTGATGCTCAACCTGGGCATCCGCTACGACTATGAGGACACGCCGTCCTACACCGACTTCGTGACCTCGCAGGGCATGGTCGACGCGTTGTATGCGGATGATCCCGCCAATCCGGGACAGCCCTGGGCCAACCGACTGCTCGCCAGCGGTATCAACGTGGCCGACTACATCAGCACCGGCAACAACCGCAAGAACTTCAAGGATGCGTGGGCGCCGCGGTTCGGTTTCTCCTACGATTTCCTCGGCGACGAGACGGCCGTGCTGCACGGTGGCGCCGCGCGTTCGTACGATCGCAACCTGTTCGAGCAGCTCGCGCTCGAAACCAGCAAGGCGGCTTTGTCGCCGGTCGCGGTGTATTTCCAAGACCCGGCGACGGGTGCGTGCTATCGCGCCGATCGGGTCTGCGTGCCCTTCGACCAGCGCTATCTGGATGGCATCGACCAGCTCAATGCGATTCCGGACGTCAGCGGCAGCGCCGAACTCTTCATGTTCAACAACGAGATCAAGACGCCCTACAGCGACCAGTTCAGCGTCGGCATCAGCAACCAGGTCGGCGAATGGCTCACCGACGTGACGTTCCAGCGCGTGCTGAGCTACGACGGTTTCGCGATGTCGCTGATCAACCGCTATCCGGATGGCTCGTACTTCCAGAACGGCAGCGTGCCGTGGGGCGAGCCGGTGCCCGGCTTCCAGAACACGATCATCGGCATGAACGGCCTGGAGCAGCGCAGCAGCCAGATCCTGCTGTCGGCAGAGCGTCCCTACACCGAGGAATCGGGTTGGGGCCTCAACCTGGCCTACACGCACACGAGCGCGCGTCAGAACCGCAACATCGACGAGGCGTTCGCGTTCGACAAGCCGACTATCCACGACTATCCGTTCGTGAAATCGAATGCGGCCTCGGCGCATCGCTTTGTCGCGTCCGGCTCGATCGACGGTCCCTGGGACATCACCTTCGGCGCGAAGATCGTGCTGGCGACGCCCGAGCCGATCAACACGATCGCCTGCTTCGGTTTCACCGATCCAGACGGCGCGACCTGCCAGCAGGTCGGCGTCACCCCGCCGGGGACCGGCAAGTTCCTGTTCGGCGGCGACATCTGGGGTTACCGCACGGTCGACTTCCAGGCCAGCAAGGATTTCACCGTGGCCGGCAACTTCAAGCTGTCGGCGCGCGTGAATCTGCTCAACGCCTTCGATTTCAAGAACTACTCCACCTACGCCTATAACGGCTTCGGAAGCAACGGCCGGTTCAATCCCGACCTCACGGTCAACTCCACGGGCGACATCCTGTATGTGCCGCGTACGGTGACCTTCGAGATCGGCGCGAAGTTCTGACGCCGTCCATTGCGTCCGCGTGACCACGACGGGACCTGCGGGTCCCGTCGTGCCGTGTGTAGTCGCCTTCGCAACAGGAGACCGGAATGGAACGTCTGCAACGCATCGTCATCGTCGGTGGTGGGACGGCGGGCTGGATGACCGCTGCCGCGCTCGCGCGTGTGCTCGGTCCCGGCTACGACATCGCCTTGGTCGAGTCGGAACAGATCGGCACCGTCGGCGTGGGCGAAGCGACCGTGCCGCACATCAAAGCGTTCAACCAGCTGCTGCGTATCGACGAGGCCGATTTCGTGCGCAGCACGCAGGGCAGCTTCAAGCTCGGCATCGAGTTCGTCGACTGGCTCGACATCGGCGAGCGCTACATCCACGGCTTTGGCAGCGAGATCGGGCATCCGCTCGGGCTGCTGCCGTTCCACCAGTACTGGCTCAAAGCGCGGCATGCAGGACGTGCGGGCCCGCTCGGCGATTACACGCTCAATACCCTGGCCGCGCAGCGCGGCCGCTTCATGGTGTCGGCGACCGATGTGCCGGTCGGGTCGCCGCTGCGCAATATCGCCTATGCCTACCATTTCGATGCCGGGCTCTATGCCCGCTATCTGCGAGGCTACGCCGAGCAGCGCGGCGTGCGCCGATATGAAGGCATGATCGATCACGTCGCGCAGCATGCCGAAAGCGGTTTCGTCACCTCGGTGCGGTTGCAGGACGGCACCGTGCTCGAAGGCGATCTGTTCGTCGACTGCTCCGGTTTTCGCGGCCTGCTGATCGAGCAGACACTGCAGACCGGCTATCACGATTTCACTCACTGGCTGCCCTGCGACCGCGCGCTGGCCGTGCCGACCGCGAACGTCGGACCGCCTGCACCGTTCACGCGCTCGACCGCGCGCGCGGCGGGTTGGCAGTGGCGCATTCCGCTGCAGCACCGCACCGGCAACGGTTACGTGTATTCGAGCGCGCACGTCAGCGACGACGAGGCCGCCGCCACGCTGCTGGCGAATCTGGAAGGCGAAGCGCTGGGCGACCCGCGACCGCTGCGCTTCGTCACCGGCCGCCGCAAGCAGTGCTGGAACCGCAACGTCGTCGCGATCGGCCTGTCGAGCGGATTTCTCGAGCCGCTGGAATCGACCAGCATCCACCTGATCCAGTCGGGCATTTCCAAGCTGCTGGAACTGCTGCCGCGCGACGGCTTCAATCCGGTGCTATGCGAGCGCTACAACGCGCAGCTGGCGTTCGAGTTCGACCGCATCCGCGATTTCATCGTGCTGCACTACAAGGCGACACGTCGCGACGACACGCCGTTCTGGCGCCAGTGCCGGACGATGGAGATTCCTGCGGAACTGCAGGGCGTCATCGATCTGTTCCGCGACAGCGGACGGTTCTTCCGCAATGCCAGCGAGATGTTCGACACCATCAGCTGGGTGCAGGTGATGATCGGACAAGGCATCGTGCCGCGGGGCTGGCATCCGCTGGTCGACAACGTGCCGGACGAAGAAGTCCATCGCTTCATCGACAGCATCGGCCGCACCTTGTCGGCCTGCGTGGATGCGATGCCGCCGCACCAGGCGTTCATCGATCGGCACTGCAAGGCGCCGCCGCCGGGCTGATCTGCCAGCGCGTGTCTGGATGTGCGGCGATCCGCTTCTTCCCCCGCACGCGGGGGAGGGCCGTTCCCAGTGGCAGGCTGAGGCGGATCGCGAGTCGCTCGCGGCAAATCCTCAGATCGCGTCGAGCGCTGCCATCTTCGGACGTGCGCCTTTGCGCAACATGCGCGCGATGCTGGCCGCGGCGTCGCGACCTTCCTGCACGGCGGTGACGACGAGATCTGCGCCGCGCACCGCATCGCCACCCGCGAACAGCTTCGGATGCGCGGTCTGGTAAGGCAGGCGACGTTCGCCGCCCACACCGATGCGCCCGTTGCCCTTGGCTTCGACGCCGTGCGTGGTGAGCCACTCGGGCACGACCGGCGAGAAGCCAAACGCGATGATCACGACGTCGGCGTCGAGCAATGATTCCGTGCCATCGATCGGCACCGCCGAACGACGACCGTTGGCATCGGGTTCGCCGAGTGTCGTTTCGACCACGCGCACGCCGGCCATATCGCCGGCCGCGTTCGCTTCCACGCCAAGCGGCTGGCGGTTGAACAGGAAACGCACGCCTTCCTCGCGCGCATTGCCGACCTCGCGCGCCGAGCCGGGCATGTTGGCTTCGTCGCGGCGATAGGCGCAGGTCACGCTGGCCGCGCCGAGTCGCACCGCGGAGCGCACGCAGTCCATGCCGGTGTCGCCCCCGCCGAGCACGACGACGCGCTTGCCTTCGAGTTTCGGCAGCGTCAGCGTGGTTTCCCAGCCGGCGACCGGACGGCCCCAGGTATCGCTGCCGGTGACGATGCGGCCGTTGTGCACGAGGAAGGGCAGGGCCGGCAGCACGCCCGGCAGATCCTGGCCGGGCAGGCCACCGTCGGTGTAACGGTAGGCGCCGGTGCCGACGAAGACCGCGTCGAATTCTTCGAGCAGCGTGTCCATCCCGACGTCCTTGCCAATCTCGACGCCGAGGCGGAACGTCACGCCCATGCCTTCGAGCACCTCCCGGCGCGTCGCGATCACCGACTTGTCGAGCTTGAAACTCGGGATGCCGAACTGCAGCAGGCCGCCGATCTGCTCGTAGCGGTCGAAGACGACGGCGCCGATGCCGGCACGCACCAGACGGTCGGCGCAGGACAGGCCCGCCGGTCCGGCGCCGATCACCGCAACACGCTGGCCGGTGGCCACCACCTTCGACAGATCCGGTCGCCAGCCCTGCGCGAACGCGGTGTCGACGATGTACTTCTCGACCGCGCCGATGGTCACCGCACCGAAGCCGTCGTCGAGCGTGCACGCGCCTTCGCACAACCGGTCCTGCGGGCACACGCGGCCGCACATCTCGGGCAGCGGATTGGTCTCGTGACACAGCGCCGCAGCTTCGAGCACGCGGCCCTCCTGCACCAGCTTGAGCCAGTTCGGAATGTAGTTGTGCACCGGGCACTTGGATTCGCAGTACGGATTGCCGCAGTCCAGGCAGCGATCCGCCTGATGCGCGGCCTCGCGGTGCTCGAAGTTGCCGTAGAGCTCGTTCCAGTCGCCATCGGTGCGCAGCGGCAGTGGCACCTTGTCCGGCATCTCGCGTGGTTCGTTGAGGAACCGGAATACATCGCGCTTCATCAGCAGTCTCCCGTGTAGGAGCGCGCTCGCGCGCGATTGGGCGTTCCCGGGAAAGCCGCTTCGCGCGCGAGCGCGCGCCTACGCTTGTGGCCATCCATCACGCCGCCCGCCTCAGATCTTCGGCCAGCGCTTCCAGACTCGCAGCCTTCGGCTTGACCAGCCAGAACTTGCCGACGAAATCGCGGAACTCGTCGAGGATGCGGCCGCTCCAGGCGCTGCCGGTCAGGCGCGCGTGGGTTTCGATCAGATCGCGCAGGTGCGAGCGGTAGTTGTCGAAGGCTTCGGGCGTGACGCGCAGGATGTCGATCAGTTCGTGGTTGTAGCGGTCGACGAAATCGCGGTCGAGATCGAGCACATAGGCGATGCCGCCGGTGAAGCCGGCGCCGAAGTTCAGGCCGATGCGGCCGAGCACCGCGACCGCGCCGCCGGTCATGTATTCGCAGCAGTGATCGCCGGCGCCTTCGATGACCGCAACCGCGCCCGAGTTGCGCACGCCGAAGCGCTCGCCCGCGCGACCTGCGGCATACAGTTCGCCGCCAGTCGCGCCGTACAGGCAGGTGTTGCCCAGAATCGGCGTGTTGCGCGATTCGAACACGCTGCCCCCCGGTGGGCGCAGCACGATGCGGCCGCCTGCCATGCCCTTGCCGACGTAGTCGTTGGCGTCGCCTTCGAGATCGATGTGCAGGCCGCCGGCGTTGAACGCGCCGAGGCTCTGGCCGGCAGTGCCGCGCAGGCGCAGCGTGACCGGACGATCGCTCATCGCGGTGTTGCCGTGATGGCGCGCGATCAGGCCCGACAGACGCGTGCCGATGCTGCGGTCGGTGTTGCGGATCTCGAAATCGAATTCCCCGCCGTCACCGCGTTCGATCGCCTTCGATACGCGCGCCTCGAGCGCCGCGGCCAGGCCATCGGGAGGCGCCTGCAGCGCCGGCGTGCCGCAGTACGACAACGGCTTGTCCGGATCGCGGCGCAGCAGCATCGACAGGTCGATGTCGACCGCATCGCGGGTGTGGCGCAGGTGCTGTTCGAGCAGGTCGGTGCGTCCGACGATCTCGTCGAGCGAGCGCACGCCGAGTGCGGCCAGATGTTCGCGTACGTCTTCGGCGACGTTGCGGAAGAACGTCTCCACGCGCTCGGGCAGGCCCTTGTAGTGATTCGCGCGCAGGCGCTCGTCCTGGGTGGCCACGCCGGTCGCGCAGTTGTTGAGGTGGCAGATGCGCAGGTACTTGCAGCCCAGCGCGATCATCGGCGCGGTGCCGAAGCCGAAGGTGTCGGCGCCGAGCAGTGCGGCCTTGATGACGTCGAGCCCGGTCTTCAGGCCGCCGTCGGTCTGCAGCAGCACCTGGCCGCGCATGTCGTTGTACTGCAGCGCCTGCCGCGCTTCGGACAGACCCAGTTCCCACGGTGCGCCGGCGTAGCGGATCGAGCCCAGCGGACTCGCACCGGTGCCGCCATCGTGGCCGGAGATCGTGATCAGGTCCGCGCCGGCCTTGACCACGCCGGCTGCGATCGTGCCGACGCCCGCATGGCTGACCAGCTTCACCGAGATCAGCGCGTCGGGATTGACCTGGCGCAGGTCGAAGATCAACTGCGCCAGATCCTCGATCGAATAGATGTCGTGGTGCGGCGGCGGTGAGATCAGGCCGATGCCGGGCTTGGCGTAGCGCAGGCGCGCGATCAGCGGATTGACCTTGCTGCCGGGCAGCTGGCCGCCTTCGCCGGGCTTGGCGCCCTGGGCGATCTTGATCTGCAGCACTTCGGCATTGATCAGGTATTCCGGCGTCACGCCGAAACGGCCCGACGCGATCTGCTTGATCTTGCTGCGGCGCTCGGACCCGTAGCGCTCGGGATCCTCGCCGCCTTCCCCGGAATTGCTGCGGCCGCCGAGACGGTTCATCGCGATCGCCAGCGCTTCGTGCGCCTCGGGCGACAGCGCGCCGAGACTCATCGCCGCCGAATCGAAGCGGCGCACGATCGACGCGACCGGTTCCACCTCGTCGAGCGGGATCGGCGAAGCCGCCGCGATCGGCCGCAGCAGGTCGCGCAGCGCGGCAGGCGGGCGCGAGTCGACGAAATCCGAATAGCGCTTCCAGTCCTCGCGATCGCCGGTCAACACCGCGCGCTGCAGCGAGGTCACGACGTCCGGATTGAACTGGTGGTACTCGCCGCCGTGCACGTAATGCAGCAGGCCGCCGGGCTCGGGCAGCGCGGCATCGTCCCAGCCCTGTTCGGCGAGGTGGCGCGCGTCGGCTTCGAGCCGCGCGAAGCCGGCGCCGCCGATGCGCGACGGCGTCGCTTCGAAGCACAGGTCGACGACCTCCGGCGCGAGGCCGACGATCTCGAACAGCTGCGCGCCGCGATAGCTGGCGATGCTGCCGATGCCCATCTTGGACATGATCTTCAGCAGGCCCTTGCGGATGCCGCGGCGGTAGCTGCGACCGAGCTGCAGATGTTCGTTGCCGACCTTGGTCGCCAGCACGCCGCGACGGCCCAGCGCGTGCAGGGTCTGGAACGCGAGATAGGGATAGACCGCCGTCGCGCCGAACCCGATCAGGCAGGCAAAGTGGTGCGGGTCACGTGCGGTGCCGGTCTCGATGACCAGATTGACGTCGCAGCGCAGGCCGGCGCGCACCAGGTGCAGATGGATCGCACCCGTCGCCAGCAGCGCGTGCACGGGCACGGTGCCGCGCTTGGGATAGCGGTCGCTGAGCAGCAGGATTTCGGCACCGGCGAGCGTCGCCGTTTCCGCCTCGGCGCACAGCCGGCGCAGCGCGCCTTCGAGCGTTTCGGTGTCGGCGTCGAAATACAGGTGCAGCAGCCGGTTGGCATCGGCGAAGCGCGGCAGTGCCAGCAGCTGACGTAACTTGCGCTGCGACAGCACCGGCGAGTTCAGCAGGACGTGGTGCACGTTCTCTGCGCAATTGAGAAAAATGTTGCCTTCGCGGCCGATCTGCGTGGCCAGCGTCATGACCGCGCCTTCGCGCAGCGGATCGATCGGCGGATTGGTGACCTGCGCGAACGCCTGGCGGAAACAATCGTAGAGCGGGCGCACGCGCTGGCTGATTGCCGCCATCGGCACGTCGTCGCCCATCGAGCCGATGCCTTCCTGCTCGGTCTCGGCCAATGGCCGCAGCACCGATTCCTGTTCCTCGCGGGTGAGCTGGAACAGCTTCTGGAACGCGAGCAGGGTGTCGGGTGCGAACGGTTCGGCGGCGAGCGCGGGATCGATCAGTTCGGTGTGCAGATAACTCATGCCGCGCTTGAGCCACTGCTTGTACGGCGCGCGCGCGCGGTTGACCTCGTCGATCGCATCGTTGTCGAGCAGCGTGCCGGAGGTCAGATCGATCGCGATCATCTCGCCCGGGCCCAGCTTGCCCTTGGCCTTGACGCGCTCGGGCGCGACGTCCCAGACGCCGGCCTCGGATGCGATGACGAACACGCCGTCGCGCGACAGCGTCCAGCGCGCAGGACGCAGGCCGTTGCGGTCGAGCGTGCACGCGGCATGGCGGCCGTCGCACATCACCACGCCCGCCGGTCCGTCCCAGGGCTCGGAATTGATCGCGTAGTACTCGTAGAACGCGGCGAGATCGGCGTCCTTGTATTCCAGCGACTGCGTGGCCGGCGGCATCAGGATACGCATCGCCTGCAGTAGGTCCATGCCGCCGAGCAGCATCCACTCGAGCATGTTGTCGAGCGTCTGCGAATCGGAGCCGTGCATGGTCACGGTTTCGTCGAACTCGCCGATGTCGAGCTGCGGCGACGCCCACACGCCACGGCGCGCCTGTGCCCAGCGTCGGTTGCCCTCGATGCTGTTGATCTCGCCGTTGTGCGCCAGGCGCCGGAACGGATGTGCCAGCGGCCAGCGCGGCAGGGTGTTGGTCGAGAAACGTTGATGGAAGACGACGGTCTTCGCCGCGAGATCTTCGCGCGCAAGGTCGGGAAACAGCTGGGTCAGATGGCTCGGCAGCACCATGCCCTTGTAGCCGAGCAGGCCGGGCGTGAGACCGACGACGTAGAAATGTTCATGCGTGCGCAGCGCCTGCTCGGCGCGGCGGCGGGCGAGGTACAGCACGCGCTCGAAGGCCTGCATGTCGTCGCCGTCGGCGGTCACGAACACCTGTTCAATGCGCGGCATCGAGCTGCGTGCGAGGGCACCCAGCGCGGCGTCGTCGAGCGGCACTTCGCGCCAGCCGGCAACGCGCACGTCGACATCGCGCAGCAGTTGCGTGAGCGTCTCGCGGCACTGCGCGGCGGCGTCGGGCTCGTGCGGCAGGAACACCATACCGGCGGCGCGGCGCGCACCTGCGAAATCGAACCCGGCTTCTGCGGCGAGCGTGTCGACGAACGCATCGGCGGCATAGAGCAGCACGCCGCAGCCATCGCCCGACAGACCGTCGGCGGCGATGCCGCCGCGATGGGCCATGCGGGACAGCGCCTGCAGCGCGCCGTCGACGATCGCGCGCGAGGCGTCGCCACCAATCGTTGAAATCAGGCCGAAGCCGCAGGCATCGCGTTCGTCAGCGGGGTCGTAGAGGCCCCGATCCGGGAGTTCCCGCATCGTCGTCATCGCAGTCCGTGGAGAGGTGCTGGGCCGGCGCGGGGATCGGAGCGCCAAGGTCCTTGCATCGCGACAACGCGTCCACACCGGGACTCGACTAGAGCATAGTTTGTGCAGTGCGACAACCCGGTTTTTCGCGGGATTTCAGTTGCGTCTGCAACCGCAGCGCGGCATCTGCGGGCAGGCGCGGATTCAGCTGATTGGACGGCTTGCCGGTGTCGGCCAGCGGCGCATCGCGCACCTGCGGATCAGGCGCGCAGGATGTCGCCGCTCAGCGCATCGCGGATCGTCGACGGTCCCGTGCGCCCACCGGTTGCACCGTCGAGCACGCCATCGATGCGGGTGAGCAGCCGTAGGTCGAGCGCATCGCGATCCGCGACCGCGGGTTCGCCGGTCAGGTTCGCGCTGGTGGAGACGAGTGCGCCCCCAAACGCCGCGCATAGCGCCACGACATCGGTGTGTGCGCTGACGCGTACCGCGACGCTGGCATGCACGCCGGTGATCCAGGTGGGCACGTCGGCGCGTGCGGGCATCACCCAGGTATTCGGGCCGGGCCAGCTGTCGGTCACACGTTCGCGGGCGGCGTCCGGCAGATGTGCCCAGTCAACGATCGCATCGAGCTGCGCGAGTGCGCCGGCGATCAGGATCACGCCCTTGTCGACCGGGCGCTGCTTGATGTCGAGCAGGCGTTCCACGGCAGCGCGATCGAATGGATCGCAGCCCAGGCCCCACACGCCTTCGGTGGGGTAGGCGAGCACGCCGCCGCGCGCGAGCAATGCGGCGGCGGCGGGGATGTCGAGCACGGGCGCGGTCATGCGCGGCGTATCAGAACGGCGCGTCGTCCGTGACCGGCGTGTCACCGCCGGCCTTGACCACGCGCTTCTTGCCCGGCGTGACCTTGGACGCGGTCAGCAGGGGCTTCGCCGGCTCGACTGCAGGCGCTACCGACTTGGTGGTCTTCTTGGTTGCCTTTTTTGCGGCCTTTTTTGCAGGCGCCTTCTTGGTCGCGGCTTTCTTGGCGGCCGGTTCCTTCTTCACCGCGACTTTCTTCGCTGCAACCTTCTTCGCCGGTGCCTTCTTGCCGAAGCCCTTGCGCACCGGCTTGCCGGTTTCCTCAAGCAGCTTGGTCACTTCATCGAAGGTCAGCGACGCCGGCTCGCGATCCTTGGGGATCTTGCCGTTGAGCTTGCCGTCGCTGATATAAGGGCCGAAGCGGCCGTTGAGCACCTGGATATCGCTGTCCGGGAACTCCTTGATGATGCGGTTGCGCGCAATCTCTTCTTTTTCTTCGATCAGGAACACCGCGCGGGCGAGATCGACCTTGTACGGGTCGTCCTCCTTCTTCAGCGACGCGTAGACGCTGCCGCGCTTGGCGAACGCGCCGAAGCGGCCGATACCGACGCTGACGTCCTCACCCTTGTCCTGGCCCAGGGTGCGCGGCAGCAGGAACAGCTCCAGCGCGTCCTCGAGCGAGATCGTGTGCATGCTCTGGCCCGGACGCAGCGATGCGAACTTCGGCTTGTCCTCGGCGTCCTCGGCGGTGCTGCCGATCGCGGCATACGGCCCGAAGCGCCCCAGTCGCACGCTGACAGGCTTGCCGGTCTTGGGGTCGGTGCCCAGCTCGCGCGCGCCGGTGGCCTCGTTGCGGTCGACCGATTCGGACTTCTCGTCGACGAGCTCCTTGAACGGGGCCCAGAACTTTTCCATCAGCGGAATCCAGTCCTCCTCGCCGCGGCTCACCGCATCGAGATCGTCCTCGAGCTTGGCGGTGAAGTCGTAATCGACGTAGCGCGTGAAGTGGCTGGACAGGAACTTCGACACCGCGCGGCCGACGTCGCTGGGACGGAAGCTGCGGCCTTCCATCTCGACGTACTTGCGGAACTGCAGCGTCTGGATGATCGAGGCATAGGTCGACGGCCGGCCGATGCCGTACTCCTCGAGCGCCTTGACCAGCGCCGCTTCGGTGAAGCGCGGCGGCGGCTGGGTGAAGTGCTGCTCGGCAATGATGCGGTCGAGCGGCACGCGGTCGCCGGTCTTCATCTGCGGCAGCTTGCGGCCTTCGTCCTCGTCTTCCTTGCCCTTGGTGTCCTTGCCTTCTTCGTAGACGGCGAGGAAGCCGGCGACGACGACGGTGGTGCCGCTGGCGCGGAAGCTGTGTTCGCTGCCCGCGGCGAGATCCACCGACACGGTATTGAGCGTGGCCGGGATCATCTGCGAGGCGACGGCGCGCTTCCAGATCAGTTCGTACAGGCGACGCTCGTCGTCGCTGAGGAAGCGCGCGACCTGCGCCGGCGTGTGCAGCGCGGACGTCGGACGTACGGCCTCATGCGCTTCCTGCGCGTTCTTGGACTTGGTCTGATAGGTGTTGGGCTGGTCGGGCAGCGAGCTGGTGCCGTAGTCGCGCGCGATGACGTCGCGGATCTCACTGATGGCGTCCTGCGACAGGCTGACCGAGTCGGTACGCATGTAGGTGATCAGGCCGACCGTGCCTTCGTCGCCGAGCGCGATACCCTCGTAGAGCTTCTGCGCGACCTGCATGGTCTTGCGCGTGGTGAAGCCGAGCTTGCGCGCGCCTTCCTGCTGCAGCGTCGAGGTGGTGAACGGCGCAGCCGGACGGCGCTTGCGCTCCTTCGCGCCGACGTCGGTGACGTGCAGCGCGCCCTGGGCGGCGGTCTGGATGCGCATGCGCGCGGCTTCCGCCGTATCGCCGTCGGTGACGGTGAACTGTTCGAACTTCTGCCCGTCGAGCTTGGTCAGGCGCGCGGTGAACGGCTGCACCTGGTGCGCACACGCCGCGTCGATGGACCAGTACTCGCGCGCGTTGAAGGCTTCGATCTCCTCCTCGCGCTCGACGATCATGCGCAGCGCCGGCGACTGTACGCGGCCAGCCGACAGCCCGCGCTGCACCTTGCGCCACAGCACCGGCGAGAGGTTGAAGCCCACCAAATAGTCGAGCGCGCGGCGCGCCTGCTGGGCGTCGACGAGATCCGATGCGATCGCACGCGGCCTGAGCATCGCTTCCTTGATCGCCCGCGGGGTGATCTCGGTGAACACCACGCGCTGCAGGGTCTTGTTCTCGAGCAGGCCGCGCTCTTTCAGGATTTCCGCGATGTGCCAGCTGATCGCCTCGCCCTCGCGGTCCGGGTCGGTCGCCAGATAGATGTCGTCGGCGCCCTTGGCAGCCTTGGCGATCGCCTCGACGTGCTTCTCGTTCTTCTCGATCAGGTCGTAGCGCATCGCGAAGTTCTGCGTCGGGTCGACCGCGCCTTCTTTCGGGATCAGGTCGCGCACATGACCGTAGGAGGCGAGGACGTGGAAATCCTTGCCGAGGTATTTGTTGATCGTCTTGGCCTTGGCGGGCGATTCGACGATGAGAAGGTGCTTGGCCATGTCGGCGGGGTCCGGGGCACGCCCGCAGGCGGCCCAACAAAAAAGGTGAAGATGACGACGCCCGGGGACGGACCCCGGGCGTCGGTTGCTTTTATAGTGGAATCACGCACGGGGTGGCCTGTCAAGCGCCGCCGCGGCTGCCAGTCAGGAAAAGGCCGCGATTCCCAGCAGACCCAGCAGCACCAGCAGGCCCAGCCCGGTCAGGCTGGCGACCAGCACGAGCACCACCACCGTGACCGTACCGAGCTCGCGGCGCTGCAGTTCGGGCCGGTCGGTGAACGCCCAGCGGTCGACCACCAGCGTGTCGCAGACCATGTCGTGCAGGGCCTGCTTGCGCTGGGTGAATCCGGCCATCAGAAAGCCGATCATCAGGATCATGCTGCTCAGGATGGTCGCAAAATAGCGGCCGATGCCGCGCAGGAACGAGATCCGCGCGCCATCGAGGTGCACCACCTTGATGCCGACGGCCATCTTCCCGGGTGTCGCCATCGCGTACGCGGCGTGGAACCAGGCGAAATAGAACGCCGACAGGGCGATCGAGACGAGATTGACCACCAGTTGCTCGCGCCAGAAGTCGCGACCGAAGCCGCCGACGGCCAGCAGTTCATAGGCCATGCCGCCGATCAGGGTGCTCGCGATGCCTATGATCAGGGCGTCGATTGCATAGGCGGCGAGGCGTTTCCGGAAGCCGGCGAACACCACGTCGCCGCCGTGAATGCGCGCAGCGGCCCGCGCCACATTCGCCGTCGGCGGCGCGTAGGGCGAGTGCGCGCCGCCGCCTGCGCCGGTGATCGGGCGCCAGCTTGCGTCGGGGTCCGCATGCGGGTCCTGTGCGTCACGCGACGCGACTGGTTCGAGCGCCCAGGTCTCCAGACCGGACGGCGCCCCGAACCCGAATGCCGCTGCCAGCTCCCGGAACGGCTGCCAGTCAGCCAGACCCTCGCGCCAGACGCGTGTCGAGTCGCCGACGACACCGTCCTGACGCAACTGGCGCAGCGCGTCCTGGGTGACGGGGCCATGGCGCGTCTGGCGCGCATCGGTGTAGTACCACTCGGTCATTCGTGGACATCCTTGTCATGAGTCGCGCGCGGCCGCCAGTTGCGGCGGCCGGGGGGTTAAAACGCGGCGGCGAGCCCGACCAGCATCACGAACCCGATGCCGAGCAGCAACAGCCCGGCCCAGATCACCAGGATCACCGTCGCCACCGTGCCGAGCGTGCGTTGCTGGCGTTCTGGATAGTCGGTGTAGGCCCACTGGTCGACCACGTAGGTGCTGGCGACCATGTCGTGCAGCCCCTGCTTGCGCTGGGTGAACAGCGTCACGAGGTAGCCGATGTAGAGGGTCAGGTAATTGAGCAGGTGCGAAGCCCAGCGTCCGAGCGCGCGGGCGCGGGTGATGCGGGCGCCGTCCAGCCCCGTCACCTTGATGCCGACCGCCATCTTGCCCAGCGTCGCCTGGCGCGAGGACGACTCCATCATCACGTAGTAGCAGACGCTGATCAGCGGCCAGGACAGGTACACCGCAACCAGCAACACCATGGTGCCAAGTCCGAAGTCCGGCGTACCGCTGCCCATGCGGCTCAGTGCGCCGCCCAGGCCGAACAGCACCACGGCCAAGATCATGAATGCGTAGTAGACGGCGGTGAGCAGGAACGCGTCGATGAGCAGGGCCGCGACGCGCTTGAGGAAACCCGCATCGACGACATCGCCGCCATGGACGACCGTCGCCGTGCGGACCACGGGTGCCACCGGCGGTGCATAGGGCGATGCGGCCTCTGTGCCCGCCGCCGGCGAGGCGTGCTCGGCGCCGGCCGGGTGCCACGCGTGGTCGCTGGCGTCGGCAGTCGCCGGGTCGACACTGGTCCGGGCGTGGACCGGTGCCGTCGCCGGATTGTCGGGTGCCTGCGCGGGGTCGGCAGGCAGATCGGCCTGGGCCGGGGGCGCGTCGCCAAGTTCGTGCACCAGCCCGCGCAGGGGGGTCCAGCCGTCCAGGCCCTCGCGCCAGAGCAGCGTGTCGTCACCCAGCGCGCCCTGCTGGCGCAGCTGCAGCAACGCAGGCGTCGTGATCGGGCCCTGGCGGCTGTTGGCGGTGTCGGCGTAGTACCACTCGGTCATCGTAAAGGTGTCCTGTGTTGAGTGTCGCAGGCTGCCGCGCGGCTGCGCCGGCGCGACAGGTTTCAGTTCCGGCAGGCCACCGGCAGATAGCGTGCGGCGACCGTGCCGCCGCAGGTCCAGTGGCCGGAAGCCGGGTCCAGCCACCAGGTCAGCATTTCGCCATCGATCGCTGCCAGCTCGAACCCCTGCAGCCTGAGCGTGATCTCGCAGTGGTCGCCGGGATCGGCGGCGTGGGCGTCCACGTCCAGGGTGCCCTGCGTGGTCAATACGCTTTCCACGCGTGGATGGGCGAGCAGGGTGGTACGCGCGGCATCGACATCGGCATTGGAGAACGCAGCGCGATCGGCGCCCGGAACGTGGCTGGACGTGGTGATCGGACAGGGGCTGCCGGTCGCCTGCGCGGCCTGCACCGCCAGCTGCAGCGGCGCTGCACTGGCGGCCACTTCGACGACGCCTGATCGCACGCGGTAGTCGTTGTAGGCCGGAAGCGCGATCGCCGCCAGGATCGCCAGCACCGGCACCGCCAGTCCCGCGAGCACCAGCAGCACGATCCAGCTCCAGTGGAGGCCGCGACGAGGCGGCAGCACCGCGGCCCGGGGCAGGGGCGGCGGCATCGCCGGCAAGCCCAGGGCGGGCGCCATGGACGATAGCGGCGCCCACTCGGCCATGCCTTCGCGCCAGACCGGCGTCGATGCGTGGAGACGACCCGCCTGAAACAGACGCACCAGATCGTCGGCACGCATCGGACCGATGCGCCCACCGTCGGGCGTCGCGTGGAACCAGGTGTCTGCCATCGATGATCCTGCAGGCCGGACGTCCGGCTGCTCCCCGCGTTCATCCTACCGTGGCGAACTCGATGGCCCAAGCCGCAAACGCGACAGGCGCCCGGTGGGCGCCTGTCGGTGTCGTCTGCCGATTCGCCGGCGCGTCAGTGCACGGGCTCGGGCTCGTCGGCGAACATCTGGGTTTCCATCCAGGCATAGGCCGCTTCGCTGCCGGGCTGGTTGAACAGCACCATCAGCACGACCCACTTCAGATCGTCGAGATCCAGCTCGTCCTGGTCGAGCGCCATCGCCCGGTCGAGGACCAGTTCGCGCTGGTCGGCATCGAGTACGCCGTGCTGCTCGAGGAACAGCAAGAAACCCCGGCAGTCGACATCGAGCCGGTCGAGTTCCGGGCCGGAGAACACGCGCGTCGGACCGTTGGCACGCACCACCGGCACGGCCGGGCGCTGGTCGGCCAGGGCGTCGAGCCAATCGAAGGCTTTGCTGACTTCCGCGGGACTGAAACCGGCCTGGAGCAGGCCGCTCTGGAGGGAATCGCGATCACGGACGAGGTCCGCATCCTCGGTGAAATAGTGTTCGAACAGGTACAGCAGCACATCCAGGATGCTTTCTTTCATTTCCCCTCGGCCTGCGCCCTTGGGCGCGTCGTTTCAGGACTTTCGGGAATACCGACCGTGCAGCAGAGCCACACGTCCATCCAGCTCCATGGACAGCAGCATGGCCGACGCCCGGGCGACCGTCAATCCACTGCGCGCGACCAGTTCATCCATACCGGTTGGGTCGTGCCCGAGGGCTTTCCACAACCGGTTGTAGTCCGGGTCGACGCTGTCGGGATCGGATGCGGCACCCGCGCCAGCCGTGTTCAGTATCGTCTCGCCGCTCTGGATGGGGGCGTCCAGCCGCTCGCGCAAGGCATCGGCCAGTTCGCCGGCGATCGCCGACAGGGCGCCGGTCACCTCTTCGGGCGCTTCGACCAGGGTCGCGCCGTCGCGCAGCAGCCGGTGGCAACCGCGCGCCATCGGGTTGTGGATCGAGCCGGGGATCGCGAACACCTCGCGGCCGGCATCCGCGGCCAGCCGCGCGGTGATCAGCGCGCCCGAGCGCTGCGCGGCTTCGACCACCAGCGTGCCGAGCGCAAGACCGGCGACGATGCGGTTGCGGCTGGGAAACTGCTCGCGCCGCGCCGGCGTGCCTGGCGGGTACTCGCTGACGACCGTGCCCGCTTCGACGATGCGTGCGTGCAGGCGCAGGTTCGAGCGCGGATAGGGGGTGTCGATGCCGCTGCCGAGCACGGCCACGGTATCGCCGCCGGCGTCGAGCGCCGCGGTGTGCGCGGACGCGTCGATACCGCTGGCCAGCCCGCTGACGACGGACAGGCCGGCGGCGGCGAAGCGGGCGGCGAACAGCGCCGCGTTGTCGCGCCCGCCCGCGGTGGGCGCGCGGCTGCCGACCACCGCCACGCCGGCGCGCCACAGCCGGCACGGGTCGCCTTCGACGAACAGGGCCAGCGGCGGCGCCTGCATGCGCTTGAGCAGCACGGGGTAGTCGGGATCGTGCCAGCCGATCACGTGGCGGGCGGGGGCGGCTGCGCGCCAGCGTCGCCAGTCGTCAACCGCATCTTCCGGCCCGGCCAGGGCCGCGCGCTGCGCGGCATCGAGACCGGCGTCGCGCCAGGCCGAAGCGCCGCCTGCCAGTGCGGCGGCAGGGCCGTCGGCATGTTCGAGCAGGCGGCGGCGCGGGGCCGTGGCACCGCCGGCGTGGATCAGGCGCAGCAGTGCGTGGAGATCGGCTTCGTGGTCCATGCAGGCAGCCTAGGCTGCACATGAAAACGGCACCCGAAGGTGCCGTCGTCTGATGCCGTCGGAAAAGCCCGCAGCGCGGGCCGCCCCTTACTGTTCGGCGTCCGGGTGCTTGAGCGTGTAGCCGACACCGGCCGGCTTCTCGCCTTCCATCACCAGCGCGTAGCTGACGAAGTCGAAGGTCAGGAAGACCATCGCGTGCGCGGCGTACTCGTCGGGCAGCCGGTCACGGCGCGTGCCTGCGTTCGGCGAGTCGGTGATGCGCGAGGTGTTGGGATGGTTCACCCGGTCGACGACGTGCGAGCCGGTGCGCCAGATCGAGAACACGGTGCCGTTGTCGACGCCGTTCTGGTGACCGGCCGAAATCGCGATGACATCGCGCGGACCGCCGGTGACCAGCATGTCGGCGACACCGATGACGCGGGCGTCGGCCGACAGCGCATCGGCGCTCGGCGGATGCGGGAAGAACTGCAGGTCGTAGGGCTGCGGATTCACCGGCACGATGCGGTCGCCGGCGCGGGCCTCGTAGCCGTTGTTGTCCAGCGCCAGCGCGGTGGTATCGCTTTCCGCGGTCGGGCCGTGCACGACCGTGCCGACGCCCATCTGCACCATTTCGTAACCGAGGAACGCGTCCTGCTGGCGCGACTCCGGCTGCGTCTGCGACCACAGGTTGCTCTCGCCCGGGATGCGCTTGCCGCGGAAATCGAGCTCACGCGAACGTCGTGCGCCGTAGAACTCGGTGGCGGCGCGCAGTACGGCGTAGCGCTCACCCGGCCGGGCGTTGTCCAGGCCCTTGACGTAGACGTTGCGGTCCACGCTGCCGCGCAGGCGGCCGTCTTCGTAACCGAGCACGTAGGGCAGGGTCTCGAAGTCGAACACGATGCGGCGGTTCTTGAGGAACGGCTCCACGTCCGACAGCGGAATCGCACCGATCGGCGAGGCGTCGACCAGACGCGGGCCCGGGCGCATCGTCACGCGGTTGAGATACGCCAGGCTGATCACGTCGCCCGGGTAGATCAGGTGCGGGTTCGCGATCTGCGGATTGGCCTGCCAGATTTCCGGCCACAGCCACGGCTTGTCGAGGAACCGGCCGGCAATACCCCAGAGGGTGTCGCCGCGGACCACGACATAGGTCTCGGGATGATCGCCGCGCATCTGCTGCGCAGCTGCGAATGTGGTGACAGTCAGCAACGCGACGGCGCAGCCCGTGCGGAACGACCTTGAAAGGCGTTGAAGCGTGCCGGCCATCTACCTGCTCCCCTTGGATTTTTCCCCTTGCAGCGGCGCAATATAGCCTGAAAGGTCCGCGCGGACGCAAGTGTGGGGCACGTTACAATGGCCGCTTCGCTCCCGCGGCTGTGACCGCCTTCGCTCTTCGACCCCATGGCCCTGCTCGAGATCCTCGAATACCCCCATTCCCGCCTGCGCAAACTGGCCGAGCCGGTTGCGGCCGATCGTTTCGCCGATCCCGCGTTCCAGCGCCTGCTCGACGACATGTTCCAGACCATGTACGAAGCGCCGGGCATTGGCCTGGCCGCGACGCAGGTCGATACCCACGAGCGTTTCATGGTCATCGACGTGACCGAGGGCCGCGAGCAGCCGCTGGTGTTCGTGAACCCGGAAATCCGTGATCGCTCGGCCGACCTGCGTGTCCATACCGAAGGCTGCCTGTCGATCCCGGGGATTTTTGCCGACGTGACCCGCGCCGACGGCATCACCGTCACCGCGCTCGACCGTCATGGCAAGCCGTTCGAGCTGAGCGTCGACGGCCTGTTGGCCACCTGCGTGCTGCACGAAATCGACCATCTCGACGGCAAGCTGTTCATCGATTATCTGTCCCCGCTCAAGCGCGACCGTGCGCTGAAGAAGCTCGAGAAGCTGCGCAAGGACGAGCGCGGCTGAGTCGTCCGCCGCACGCGGCCCGGTCTGTCGGACGCGCGCGACGCTGCGTCACCTGCGCGCTGTCATCGCGCCACGCGTCCCGCCCTGGCGGGACGTCTTTCAGGAAGCAACGCCCATGAAACTCGTGTTCGCCGGCACTCCCGATTTCGCCGTGCCGTCGCTGCTGGCAGCCGATGCGCGCCATGAAGTGGTCGCCGTCTACACCCAGCCAGACCGCCCTGCCGGTCGCGGCCGCGCGCTGACCGCCTCGCCGGTCAAGCAGATGGCGCTCGAGCGTGGGCTCACCGTGCACCAGCCCGAGCGGCTCAAGGGCGCCGAGGTGCTCGACACCCTGCGTGCGCTCGAACCGGACCTGATGATCGTCGTCGCCTACGGCCTGCTGCTGCCGCAGGCGGTGCTCGATATCCCGCGCTTCGGCTGCTGGAACGTGCACGCCTCGCTGCTGCCGCGCTGGCGCGGCGCGGCGCCCATCCAGCGGGCGATCCAGGCCGGCGATGCCGAGACCGGCGTGTGCCTGATGCAGATGGAGAAGGGCCTCGACACCGGGCCGGTGCTGCTGCGCCAGTCCACGCCGATCACGCCCGAGGACACCGGCGGGAGCCTGCACGACCGGCTGGCCGAGTTGGGCGCCCAGGTGCTGGGCGACGGCCTCGGCCTGTTGCGGGCCGGCATGCGCCTGGGGCAGGCCGTGCAGCCGGAGACCGGCGTCACCTATGCGCACAAGCTCGACAAGGCCGAAGCGCGGCTGGACTGGTCGCGTCCGGCGCGCGAACTCGCCGACACGGTGCGTGCGTTCAATCCCTGGCCGGTGGCGGAGGCGGATGTCGCCGGCGAACGCCTGCGCATCCATGGCGCAAGTCTCGCGCCGCTGGTGCACGGGCAGTCACCGGGCAGTGTCCTGGCCGCGGGTCGCGAGGGCATCGTGATCGCATGCGGTGAAGGTGCGCTGCGCCTGCAGCGCGTGCAGCGTGCCGGCGGCCGCGTGATCGACGTCGCCGACTACCTCAATGCGCGCAGCGACCTGCGCCGCGCGGGCGTCTGACGTGGACCACGGCGCACAGGCGCGGCTGGTCGCGGCGCGCGTCATCGACGCGGTGCTGCACCACGGCCGTTCGCTGAAGGGTGAACTGTCGACGGCGCTGGCCGGCATCGACGATGTGCGCGACCGCGCGCTGGTCGAGGCGATGGCGTTTGCTGCGGTTCGCCATCAGGGCCGCTATGCCGCGGCCTTGTCACGCTGGATGCCGCGTCCGCCCGGCGCGCGCGACGCGCCGCTGCGCGCGCTGCTCTATGCCGGCTTCGCCCAGCTCGACCCCATGGGCCTGCCGGCGCACGCGGCGCTCAACGCCACTGTCGATGCGGCCCGCCTGCTGGGCCGCGCACACCAGGCCAATCTGGTCAATGCACTGCTGCGACGCGCGCAGAAGGACGGCCTGCCGACCGCCGCGGCTGATGCGGCATGGCCGGCCTGGCTGCTCGCCGAAGTGCGCGCCGACTGGCCGCAGGATGTCGAGGCGATCCTCACCGCCAGCGCTTCTGCAGCGCCGCAATGGTTACGGGTCAACACCCGTCGCGGCACGCGCGACGCTTATTGCACGCGCCTGATCCAGGCGGGTCTGCAGGCCGATGTGCCGGACGACATGCCCGATGCATTGCGCCTCGCGACGCCGGTGCCGGTCGATGCATTGCCGGGGTTCGCCGATGGTGACGTGTCGATCCAGGACGGCGCCGCGCAATGCGTGGCCGATGCGCTGCAGCCGGCGGCCGGCGCGTCCGTGCTCGATGCCTGCGCCGCGCCCGGCGGCAAGAGCGCGCATCTGCTGGAACGCGATCCCGCGCTGCGCCTGCTGGCGATCGATATTGCCGCGCCGCGCGTCGCGCGGATCGAGCAGACCTTCAAGCGGCTGGGCATCGGCGCGCAGGCCCGCGTGCGCACCGCCGATGCGCTGGACGCCGCACGCTGGTGGGACGGCGCGCCGTTCGACGCGGTGCTGCTGGATGCGCCGTGCTCGGCGACCGGTATCGTGCGCCGCCAGCCCGACGTGATGCTGCATCGGCGCCCCGCCGATCTCGATGCATTGGCCCAGCTGCAGTCCCAGCTGCTTGATGCACTGGCTGCCGTCGTCGCGCCGGGCGGCATCTTGCTCTACGCGACGTGTTCGATCCTGCGCCGCGAGAATGCGGCGCAGGTCGAGGCTTTTCTCGCGCGCCAACCGGACTTCGCGCTCGATCCGCTCGACGCGCGTTTCGGCCGCGACACCGGTGCCGGCCACCAGCGACTGCCGGGCGAATCGGGCATGGACGGCTTCTTCTACGCGCGCCTGACGCGTCTGCGCTGAGCGCGCGCGAGGCTCGCTAGAATCACCGGCATGCAGACGCCCGCCGCCAGCCTGATCATCAGCGCCTACAACAACGCCGACTGGCTGCAGCGGTGTCTGTGGGGCTATGCGCACCAGGACCGCACCGATTTCGAACTGATCGTCACCGACGACGGCTCCGGGCCGGACGTCGGCGCGCTGGTCGAACGGATGGCCGGTGAACTGCCGTTTCCGGTGCGCCACGTCTGGCACGAGGACGCGGGCTTCCGCAAATGCACGATCCTCAACCGCGGGATCGAGGCGGCACGTGCGGACTACCTGGTGTTCTCCGACGGCGATTGCGTGCCCCGCGCGGATTTCGTCAGCCAGCATCTGCGCCTGCGCGAGCAAGGGCGTTATCTCGGCGGCGGCTACTGCAAGCTGCCGATGGACCTAAGCCTGAAGATCGACCGCGACGTCATCGCGCGCGGCCTGCATACCGACCTCAATTGGCTCAAGGCCAACGGCCTGCCGCGCAAGAAGCGCTCGCTGAAACTCTGGGCGCGCCCGGGCTGGCGCGAGCGCTTGCTCAATGCCACCACGCCGACCCAACCGCGCTGGGCCGGCAACAACGCCTCGGGCTGGAAGGCGGACCTCGTGCGCGTCAACGGTTTCGACGAGCGCATGACCTACGGCGGCGAGGATCTGGAACTCGGCGAGCGTCTCGCCAATGCCGGCGTGACCGGCAAACAGATCCGGTTCTCGGCCGTGTGCATCCATCTCGATCACGCGCGCGGCTACGTGAAGCCGGAAATGAAGGCGGCCAACCAGGCGATCCGCGATGCGGTGAAGGCGGGGCGGTCGACCTGGACCGAGTTCGGGCTGGTGCACGGGCCAAAACCCTGAGAGCGATTCCGGGTGGGTTGCGCCTGTGGGACGGGCAATATCGGGATGGCCCCTCGCGTGCGCGCGCTCCTACAGGGGCGGGCGGGACGATCGCGCGATCATCCTGCCTACGTTTGCATCGTCAACGAATCAGGCGGTCTGACGCACAGCGCGTGGATCGGGGCTGGCGCTGATCGATTGAACCCGGTGTAGGAGCGCGCTTGCGCGCGATGGGGCATTGCCGGAACGTCCATCGCGCGCGAGCGCGCTCCTACAGGGGTGGACAGGCTCAGCGCTCAGGACATCGCGCGCAGGCGCTGGTACTTCTCCAGCACGTAAGCGGCCTGCGCGCGGTGGAAGCGCCAGCCGGGCGCGCCGTCGAGCAACGCGCCACGCAGCAGGTACTGCTTGAGCAGATAGGCGGCCGCGTGCAGCGGGCCGTCGAGCGTATTGGCACGCTTGCCCGCATCGCGCCGTTGCTGCGCCCACAGCGCGGCGTACTTCGACAGTTTGGTGACGTGCTCGGCATGGCTGCGCGAGGTGTCGTGTTCGAAATCGGCGTCGAGTTTCGCGACGGTCTTGCCTTCGAGGTCGGGGCGCTCATGCACCTGCGACGGCAGGTAGCGCCAGCCCGCGCGGACCAGACGCTCCATCGGCTCGCCACCACGCAGGCGATGGCCGAGGAACCAGTTGCGGCGGGTCAGCAGCCAGGCATCGGCGGTCTCGACACGCCCGTCCGCGAACAGTTTGCGGACCGTGGCGTCGGTGCCCGGCGATAGCCATTCGTCGGCATCGAGCAGCAGCAGCCAGTCGTGCACGGCAAGGGTATTGGCGAAGGTCTTCTGCGCCGCGTAGCCCAGCCAGTCCTGGTGCACCACGCGCGCGCCGTGCGCGGTGGCGACGGCGACGGTGTCGTCGGTCGAACCGGAATCGACGACGATCAGCTCGGCGCACAGGCCGCGGATCGAGTCCAGGCAGCGGCCGATGCGGTCGCCCTCGTTCTGGGTGATGACGACACCGGAGATGGGGAGCGGCGCAGTGGCGGGTGCAGGAATCGGCATGCGGCGATTGTCGCCGATCGCGCCGGCGGCGTCCGGGCGTGGCGGGACGCGTTGTTATGATGCCGGCGCCGCATGCGCGGCGTCTGCCCGATGTCCATGACCGCTCCCGTCCGTCCCACCGTCAGCGTGCTCGTCTCGAGCTACAACTACGCCGCGTTCGTCGTCGAGGCGATCGAGTCGGTGCTCGCGCAGACGGAAACTCCGCTCGAGATCATCATCGTCGACGACGGCTCGCGCGACGGCTCGCCCGAGCTGCTGCGCCGGCACTACGGCGACCATCCGCAGGTCACGATCATCGAACAGGCCAACGGCGGTCAGCTGCAGGCGTGGATCACGGGGTTTTCGCGGGCGCGCGGCGACATCGTGGCACTGCTCGATTCGGACGACCGCTGGAACCCCGACTATCTGCAGCGCATCGTCGATGTCTACGCCGCGCGGCCGGAAGTCGATTTCGTCTACACGAACATGCAGCTGTTCGGGGATCTCGACGAGCCGATGTTCAAGCCCGGTCGGGACCGCGACCTGGGCCTGTCGATCCTGCTCAATGCCTACTACCACCGCTTTCAGGGCGCGGCGACATCGGCGGTGAGCCTGCGCAGCACGCTGATGACGCGCCTGCTGACGCTGCCGCCCGAGCGCGCGGCCGACTGGCTCTCGCGGCCGGACGACTGCATCGTCTACGGCGCCGACATCCTCGGCGCGCACAAGGTCTACCTCTCCGACACCCTGGTCGGCCACCGCGAACACGGCAGCAATGCGCTCAAATCCTTCGGGCCGTCGCCGTTGCGCGTGTACCGCCACGTCGTCGGCAGCGAACGCATGCTCGAGTTCTATCGCCAGCAGGCCGGCATCACGCCGCGCTGGTTGCGCATGGCCAAGGCCGAATTCCGCACCAAGCCCGCGCCGACGTTCTGGGAACTGCGCGCCTATAGCTGGTTGCTGTTCCAGGCGCCGATGCCGCTGGTCAAGCGCATCGAGCATTGGGTCGGCATGCTGTCGCACTACCTGCGGTCGCGACGCGCGCGCTAGGCGGCGCGCAGCGCGACGGCCAGCAGCCAGCCCCAGACGCACAGCAGCGGAATCCAGAGCCAGCGCCAACGCGCCACGCCGGTCCACACCTGGCGCCACGGACTGATTGCCATGGCGTGCGTATTGCCTTGGCGACGCGCCGCGGAGCGCAGCGCATCGGACACCCGCAGGCCATAGAGATAGACGCCGGTCACGCTCAGGGTGGTGAGCAGCGCGCCGGAGACGAACCACAGCCAGCGCACCGGCCACCCGCCGAATGTGCCGAAATGCAGCGGATCGGCCATCTCGGAAATGCGCTGATGGATGCCCATGTCGCGGCCATCGCGTTGCCCGGTCATGCGGTGGTCCTGCAGGTCGTAGCCGACTGCATTCGCACGGTCGCGCACCAGCCAGGCCTGCGCTTCGCCATCGAGCAGCAGGCTGCGCGCGCTCACGTCGTGCAGGCCGCGGACTTGCAGTTCCGGCCACTGCCGTGCGACCTCCGCGACTGCGTGATCGATCGCCTCCGCATCGGCCGGTGCGGTGGCGACCTCTGGCTCGGACAGCACGATATCGGCCGCAGGGCCGGCGCCCCCGCCCAGCGATTCGACGAGATACCAGCCGCCGGTCAGTGCGATCACTGCGATGAACCACAGGCTCCAGACGCCTGCCAGACGATGTACGTCGCCCCACAGTCGACGCGGCCTGTCGGCGCGCGGCCAGGTCAGGAAGCCGCGCCACCAGCGCTTGTAGATGTACAGACTGCTGATCAGGGTCAGCAGCAGCGGCACCGCCAGTGCCGATACCAGCGGCACGCCGATCTTCAGCGGCAGCATCAGATGCCGGTGCGTGTTGCGCAGGATCCGCTGCGCGTTGAACCAGGTGGTGTCGCCGGTGACGCGCCCGCTGTAGGGATCGACCCAGACGAAGCGGCGCGCGCCATCGGGCAGGCGCATCACCGCGCGCGCGGCGAATCGCGACGCATGCGGCGCGGACAACGACTCGAGCGTCCACTGCGGATACGCGCGCTGCACCGCAGCCGTCATCCCGCCCCAGCTCGCGCGCTGCACGGTGGGGGTCACCCGAGCCTCGGGGAAGACCAGCCAGTCGATCTCCTGCGAGACCGTCGCCAACGTGCCGGTCAGGCACACGAACGCCATGAAGATCGACAGCTTCAGGCCGATCCAGCTGTGCAGGTCGAACCACAGGCGACGCCCGCCGCCGCCCTTGGCGGGTGCGGCGGTCGTGTGCGGGCGCGCGGCTGGCGTCGTGCTCACAAGCGTCGATCAGAACGTGTAGGCGGCCTGCAGATAGAGGCGCCGCGGCTCGCCGGGGAAGTGCCCGTTGCGGGTGAGGAAGCCGCTGGCCGCGTAGACCCTGTCGAAGACGTTCTTGACGTTGGCCTGGAACTTCCACGAGCGCCAGTGCGTCTGCCAGCTCAGGTCGAACACGGTGTAGGGCTTTACCCGCTGGCCATCGAGGCTGACGCGCTCGCCGGTGTAGTCGAGGCCGAACCCAAGCGCCGATGACAGCGCCGGCAGGTCGTGGCGCGACCACAGCCCCAGCTTGTTGCGCGGCGCGTTGGCGAAACGGTCGCCGGACGCATTGACGATGCCATTGCTGCCGGCGTCGACCACACGCGCATCGTTCCACGCATAGGCGAGGCTGAGCACCCAGTGTTCGGTGACGTCGGCGAGCAGGTCGAGCTCCAGCCCTTCGCTGCGCACCAGGCCCAGCGGCGCGAGCTGGTTGACGCCATCGCGCACCGCGCCGGTCGCCTGCACGATGTTGCTGCGTTCGATCCGGTACAACGCGGTGCCCAGGGTCATGCGTCCGTCGGCGAGCTCGGTCTTCAGCCCCGCTTCCCACTGCCTGCTGCGTTCGGCATCGAAGGGTCCGCCCGCGGCGGGGTCCTGGTTCGCGGTGGCCTGCGGCAGGAAGCCGCTGGCGACATTGGCGTAGGCGTTGATGCCTTCGGCCAGGGTGTAGGTGCTGCCCAGGCGCCAGCTCAGGTCCTGACCGTCGACCGCCCCGCCGGTCACCCGGTCTTCGTCCTCGAACCCATCCCAGCGCAGCCCGGCGAGGACGCGCCAGCGCGGCGTCAGGGTGATCTCGTCCTGCACGTAACCGCCGAATCGCAACCCGCGCGTGCGCGTCGTGCGCCACGGCAGCCGGTCCAGACCGTAGTCGAACCAGCCGCTACGCCCGTAGACCGGTGCGAACAGATCGATGCCCGGGACGGGCCCGGCGCCACGGGCGAGGTCCGCGCTGTTCGCGGTTTGCGCCGTGAAGTCCGCGTCGAGCCGATACCAGTCGGCGCCGAACAGAAGCTTGTGTTCGACGGCGCCGGTGGCGAACCGCCACACCGCATTGCCGGCCACGGTCAGGCCTTCGTTGTCCCGGATCTGGTTGCGCAGCTGCCGGGTCATCCATTCGGCGGTGCCATCGCGGTCACGGTCGATCAATCCCATCGGCTCGTGATAGATCTGATGCTCGCTGTTTTCGAACCAGCGCGCCGACAGATCCACATCCCACGCCGCCGACGGCGACGCGCGGTACTGCGCCAGCACGACACGCGCGTCCATGTCGAGGAAGTCGGTGGCTTCGTTGTGGTTCCAACGCCGGTCGGTCAGGAACGTGCCGGCATCGTTCACCGGCACGCCGCGCAGGCGGTTGCCGCCCAGATTCTGGGTGATGTCGGTGAGCTGCAGCGTCAGTTCGCCGGTCTGTCCCACGTCGAACGCCACCGAGGCATCGCCGATGCGGCTCTCGCTGTCCGCGTTCCAGCGCACACCTGCGTCGCCGTCGGCATGCAGGCCGAGCCGATAGCGCGCGCCCGGCGTGACCGCGCCCGTGGCTTCGAAGGAGCCTGAAACGTAATCGGCGTTGCCGGCGGACACCTCGATCCGGCGCCGCGCCTGCCCCTGCGGCTTGCGGGTCACGTAGTTGATGACGCCGCCCGGTTCGCCGCCGCCGTACAGCGCGCCGGCCGGACCCTTGAGCACCTCCACGCGCTCGATGTTGAACAGCTGCGGCACCGAGAAGCCGGCGTAGGGATCGCCGCGCAGTCCGTCGTAGAGCACGTTCTCCTGGCGGAAGCCGCGCAGCGTGACCCCGGCGTAGCTGAAGAAGCTGATGCCGCTGATGCTGCGATACAGATCGGTGACGTCGTGCGCCGCCTGATCGTCGATCAGTTCGCGTGGCAGGACCTGGACCGACTGCGGCACCTGCGACAGGGGCGTGTCGGTGCGCGTGCCCACCGCTGCGTCATCGCTTCGATAGAGCGTCTGTGCACGCCCGGTGACGCGCACGGCGTCGAGGTCTGTCGGCGCGGTCTTCGTCGCGTCCTGCGCGGAAGCGGGGAGGGTGGGGAGACAGAGCGCGGCCGCGATGGAGAGGAAAACACTGCTGCGAAGACGCATTGCGGAAACAACCGGTCGGGAAGTCCCCACATGATAATGAATCTCATTGTCAAAAACAGCCCATTCAGGCGCGTATTACCAGCGCAGTGGGCGCCGCGCGATCTCCCGGGCAAGCGTGGCGTGGATGCGCGCGGCATCGGCCAGCGGCAGGAAGCGCAGGCGCAGCGGCGTGGTCATCGCGTTGGCGCCAGCGGTGTCGAGCCAGACCGAGGCCATGCCGAAGCCGCGGTCCAGCGGCGACTGGCGCAGTTCCACAGCCTCCAGCTTGCCGAGTTCGGCAAAGCGCCAGGTGCGTGACCACCAGCCTTCGCGCACCGCGACCAGTGCATCGTCGACCACATAGCCCGCGCGCGCGGCGTGGCGGCGCGCGACGAACACCGACCACGGCAGCCACAACAGGCCCAGCGCGCCCCACCACTGGAAGAACCACGCCAGCACCGCGCATAGCCCGACCGTCATGAAGAGGTCGCCGAGCACCAGCCGCTGCCACGCGCGTGGGTGCAGCGGCTGCCAGTCCACCGGCGGCCAGGCAGGCAGCAGCGCAATGTCGCGCACGATCGCATCGCAGGTGTCGGGCGGCGCGATCGGCGCCAGCGCGTCGAGCCCGCGCTGCGCATTCGCGTTGCCCTGGCCGTCGCTGCCGCGCGCGCTGGCGGTGTCGATCTCCAGCGTGCGCCGCGCGAACAGGCGGTGCAGCACGCCCTCCTGCTGCGTCCATGCCTGGATGCGTCGGCGCGGCACACTACTACGCGAGCGGCCGAGCAGGCCGCGCTCGACGGTCAGGCGCCGGCCCTGCCGCTGCAGGCGGAACCCGTGGTAGCGCAGCAGCGACAACAGCACGGAGAACGCACGGATCAGCACCAGCGCCGTCGCGACGACGCCCATCAGCACCAGGCCCTTGGCCATCCAGGTCGTCGCGAAACCGCTGGCATAGCCGAAGGCCTCGCGGCCGTACTCGACCAGCAGCCGCCCCATCGCGCGTTCGGGCATGACCTGGAACGACAGCGCGACCGCACCGGCGACGACGATCAGGCCGCGATTCGAGATCAGGCCGAGCTTGACCACTTCCCAGGTCGACAGCGCCAGCAGCGTGGTGCCCTCGGGCGCGGCGACCGGTGTGCCGTCGGGCGTCGCAATGACCGCATCGGCGCAGCCGCGATCACGGATCAGCTGTTCGAGTGCCAGCGCCTCGGGCATCCGCAGCACACGCATCTGCGCTTCGGGCTTCGTGCCGCCAGCCGATTCCAGCCGGACTTCAGCCACGCTCATCAGGCGGTGCAGCAGGGTCTGGTGGATCGCGACGTTGTGGATGCGCGAATACGGGATCTGCCGCACGCTGCGCTCGAGCAGACCGCTGCGCACGACGAGCCGGTCGTCGTCGATGCGGTAGCGGAATGTCAGGTACTGCCACACCGACACGATGACCAGCGCGCCCACACCGATCATCGGCAGCCACCACGGATAGCCGTCGTCGCGGCGGCCGCCGGCGAACACGAGCACGGCCAGCGGCACGATGAACTGCCGCAGGTTCTGCAGCAGCACGAACAGCCACGAGCCCGGATGCAGGCGGCGCTCGTGATCCTCCGGCAGCAGCGCCTCGGGCGCGGCCGGATCAGGCGTCGTCATGGTCGTCGTCGCGGGCGGCGCGCGCGGCCAGCGTGTCGCGCAGACGCTCGGCTTCTTCGAAGTCCAGACCCGACAGCGACAGCGCGCTGTTGCGGGTGCCGGCGGTATGCACGATCAGCGTCGCCAGCCCGAACGCGCGTTCCAGCGGGCCTCGGCGCACGTCGAGATGCTGCACGCGATTGCCGGGCACGCGTGTGTCGCTGCGCCACAGGTGCCCACGACGCACGCCGAAGCCGTCGTCGTCGAGCCGCCAGCGCGTGCGCAGCCAGCGACGGCGCGCGATCCACACCGTCCAGGCCGGAATCACCAGTAGCAGTGCCCCGGCGATCGCGAACGACAGCGGCTGGCGGTCGGCGGCGATCAGGCCGACGCCCAGCGCGATCGCCAGCGGAATCAGGGTGCCGATCAATGTGGAGATCGTCGCCAGCGTGCGTGCCCGCAGCGGCAGCGGCTGCCAGACATCGGTCTCGACCTGCGGCGCAGGCGCCGCCGGTTCGACGGGCAGCGGCGGCGGTGTGGCGGCGTGGTCTTCGCTGGCGGTCATCGGCGCGTGCTCATCGTCGACGTTCGAGGTCGAGATAGGGATTGTCGTCACCCGAGCCGGACGGCCGGGCCTTGTAGCGCTTGTAGGTCCACTGGTACTGCGCAGGGTCACGCCGCGCGATGTGTTCGACGCCGGCGTTGAGCGCGGTGGTCGCGCGCACCAGGTCGGCATCGGCGATCGCGGGATGTGCGGGCTCGATGCGCAGCGCGAAATCCGGACCGTCGCCGATGCGCTCGCAGTACGCGAACAGCACGGTCGCGCCGGTGCGCTCGGCGAGTCGCGAGGCCAGCGTCATCGTCAGCGCCGGCATGCCGAAGAACGGGGCGAACGCGCCGTCGCCGGCCTTGGGCTGCTGGTCGGGCAGGATGCCGACCACGCCGCCCTCTTTGAGTGTCTTCCACAACTGCCGCACGGCCGGGCCTTCCGCACGCACCTGACGCACGCGGTCCGGTACGCCGGCGCGCACGCGGCGCAGGAAGGCTTCGCCGACCGCCGAATCCGGCGCGCGATAGAGGATCGAGATCGGCGTGCGCGCAGCCAGCCACTGGTTGAGCAGTTCCCAGTTGCCGTAATGCGGCGCGCACACGATCAGGCCGCGGCCATCGGCCAGCGCCGCGTCGAACAGGCCCACGCCGTGCTGCTCGCGCAGCATCCGCAGGTTGCGCGCATGCGGCCGCGTCCACAGGCGCAGGGTTTCCAGCGTCTGCAGCGCGGTGGTGCGCAGGACGGCCTTCTGCAGCGCGGACCGTTCGTCGTCGGTCAGTTCGGGATAGGCGAGTTCGAGATTGCGCAGCGCGACCCGGCTCTCGCGGCTGCCGGCCAGCCGGCCCAGCGTTGCTACGGCGGAAGCGATGGCACGCAGCACCGGCGTCGGCAGCGCGCCGACCAGTTTGGCAAGCAGATACAGGCAACGGGCGATCAGATCCGGCATGCATGAAGTCTAGGGGGTGTCGCTCGGGCGGCGATAGGGCGGGGTGGAGACCGCTGGCTTCCCGATGTGTCTGTGGGGTCATCCACTGATCGCGCGATGTGCGCCCGAGGGTGTCAGGTTCTTGCGATCGCTCTCGCGGTTGCTGTTGTACTTGCTGTTGCTCTCGCTGTGCTTTGGCTTCCAGCTTTTGACTTCAATCGAGCCGTAGAGCGAGCCGAGCATCGCAGGGCGGCGGGGTCGAAGAGCAGCCCATGTCTGAGCGCAGCGAGTTTGGGCTGCGTGCCCCGTCG
>NZ_JAVDVJ010000006.1:0-206602 GCF_031456825.1 Luteimonas sp. 3794
GGGGGGGGCTCTTATGCCCCCGCCGGGGCCGGGTCCCGGGGGGGCCGGGGTGTTGGGGCCGTCCTGTTGGCGGCGGGGGGGGGGGGGGGGGGGGCGGCCCCCGCCCCCCCCCCCCCCCCCCCCCCCCCCCCCCCCGCTCCTACAATTGCGGTAGGGCGGGCGCGTCGTGATACCGAACGCGCGCCCGAAGACCCGCCGCCATCACCGATCCGGGACATCCCAATGCAACTCACAGGCTTCGACGGAAAGATCGCGCTCGTCACCGGCGCCGCTGGCGGTATCGGTGCTGCGGTCGTGCGGCTGCTGCATGCGAGCGGCGCGACAGTGGTGGCGACTGACCGGGAAGCACCTGTTGTGGAGGCATCTTCCGAAGCGATTGCATCAACTGGGGTGAGGGCAGGTCTCGCGACATTCCATTCCCACGCCCTCGACGTCACTGACGCGGATGCCGTCGACACCCTCGTCGCCACGATCGAGGCGGACATCGGTCCGATCGATCTTGCTGTCAACGTCGCAGGCGTGCTGTCCACCACGGCGGTCCTCGACCTCACTGCCGAAGAGTGGCGCCGCACTTTCGCGGTTAACACCGACGGCGTGCTCCACGTGTCCCAGGCCGTGGCTCGCGTGATGGCACCGCGCCGTCGCGGTGCGATGGTGACCGTCAGTTCCAACGCGGCGGGCATTCCCCGCCACAACATGGCGGCCTACGCCGCGTCCAAGGCCGCGACGACGATGTTCGTGCGCTGCCTGGGTCTGGAACTCGCGCCGCTCGGCATCCGCTGCAACATCGTCGCGCCGGGTTCGACGCGCACGCCGATGCAGACCGGGATGTGGACCGATGCAGGCGGCGAGGCGCGGACCATCGCCGGCACGCTGGAGACGTTCAAGAGCGGTATTCCGCTGGGCAAGCTGGCCGAACCCGAGGACATCGCGAATGCGGTGATGTTCTTGCTGTCCGACCAGGCCGGGCATATCGCGATGAGCGATCTCTACGTCGACGGTGGGGCGACGCTGCGCGGCTGACCTCAGCCGTGTCGTGGTGCGCGCGGCACCGGACGGTGCGTGTCGAACCTCCCTTGGCATGCGATGACGTGGACACGGCCGGCACGTGCTTGCACAAAGACGGCGCGCCCGCGGCATCCTTGGGAACGTCCGGGCAGTGATGCGATTGCGGGGGCGCCGCGTCGCCGCTCCGGTTGGACGGGGCAGACATGGCCTCCGCACGGATCCCGCGTCGCGTCGCATCGACGACGCTCTGCGCCGCATCGCGCTGCATGCATCGATCTTTCCGCAGCGCAGCAAGCCATTTTTCGAACTGCTGCTAGAGTGCAGCCATCGTCGATTTCCACCGACCGCACCCATGTCGCCAGTCGTTCCAATGCGTGTCCTTTTTTTTATCCCGGTAAATGTTAGCGCTAACTTTATTGGCCGGGCGGTGGTGCCGTGACCGTCGTCGCCGGGCTCGATGCGGGCACCCAGAGCGTCAAGCTGGTGGTCTATGACGCGGCCACCCGGCGCGTCGTTGCCGGTGCCAGTGCGCCGCTGGATCTGATCAGCGGTGAGGATGGGAGTCGCGAGCAGCATCCGGCTGCATGGGTCGACGCGATGCACGCCTGCTTCGGCGCCATCGACGTCAGCCTGCGACAGCGCATCGCCGCCGTTGGCGTGTCCGGCCAGCAGCACGGCTTCGTGCCGGTCGATGCGGCGGGCGAGGTGCTGGGCCCCGCCAAGCTGTGGTGCGACACCAGCACCAGCGCCGAATGCGGCGAGATCATGGACGCGGTCGGCGGCGCGGCGCGCTGCATCGAGACGGCCGGCAACCCGATTCTTGCCGGTTACACCGCATCGAAACTGCCCTGGACTCGTCGGCATCGTCCCGAGGTCTATGCGCGACTCGCGACCATCCTGCTGCCGCACGACTATCTCAACTTCGTCCTGACCGGCGAGCGCTTCTGCGAATACGGCGATGCGTCGGGCACCGGATGGCTCGACGTGCGCACACGCCAATGGTCGTCAGCGATGCTCGTCGCGACCGACAACACGCGCGACCTGCGCGATTGCTTGCCGCCACTGGTCGAGCCCGACGCGTCGTTCCCGATGTTGCCGGCGATCGCCAGTGCGCTCGGGCTGCCGGCAGGCGTGCGGGTCTCGGCCGGCGGCGGCGACAACATGATGGCCGCGATCGGCACTGGCTGTGTGGCCGAAGGCCGGCTCACGATGAGCCTCGGTACCTCGGGCACCTTGTTCGCCTATGCCGACCGGCCGATCGTCGATGACGGCGGCGCCTGGGCGGCGTTCTGTTCCTCGAGCGGCGGCTGGCTGCCGCTGATCTGCACGATGAACTGCACCGTGGTCACCGAGCAGGTCGCGAAGATGTTCGGCTTCAGCACGCGAGACGGCGACACGCGCATCGAGGCGACGCCGCCCGGTGCCGACGGCCTGAGCTTCCTGCCGTTCCTCAACGGCGAGCGCACGCCCGACCTGCCGCTGGGCAAGGGTGTGCTGGCGGGGCTGGGCGCGCACAACATGCGCGAGGCGCACGTCTATCGCGCGGCGATGGAGGGCGCGACCTACAGCCTGCGCTACGGCTACGACGCGTTCGTCGATGCCGGCATGGGTTTCGATCGCATCGCGCTGACCGGCGGCGGCGCCAACAGCGCGGCCTGGCGGCAGATGGTGGCCGACGTGTTCGACCTGCCGGTCGACGTGCCGGCGCAGGTCGAGAGCGCCGCGTTCGGCGCCGCACTGCAGGCCTTGTGGTCGCTGCAGCGTGCGCAGGGCGAGACCGGTTCGCTGGCCGATGTGGCCGCCGCGCATGTCGCGGTGGATCCGGCGCTGGCCTGCACGCCCGATCCGGAGCGAGTACGCGCCTACCGGCCCGCGTACGAACGTTTCCTGCGTCACCTGGACGCGGTGCGACCGCTGTACGGCGCGCCACCGCCGTCATGACCCGCCCGGCATCGACACGGGCGCGCTGCGCGCGTCCCGATGCCGTCCATCGCGGCCCGCGCCGCGCGCATCTTCCTTTCCACGCACTGCACGAGAACCCCACATGAGCGCACAGCACTTCATCGGTGGCCGCGAGTACTTCGGCGGCATCGGCACGATCCCCTTCGAAGGCCGCGATTCGGACAATCCGCTCGCGTTCAAGGTCTACGAGGCCGATCGCCGGATCGGCGGCAAGACGATGGCCGAGCACCTGCGCTTCGCGGTCTGCTACTGGCACACCTTCTGCAACTCGGGCCAGGATCCGTTCGGTCCGGGCACGCGGCGCTTTCCGTGGGACGGCGGCGCGCCGCTCGCCGCGGCCGAAGCCAAGCTCGATGCGGCGTTCGAGTTCTTCACCAAGCTCGGCGTGCCGTACTGGTGCTTCCACGACATCGATCTGTCGCCGGACGCCGACGACATCGGCGAGTACGAGAAGAACCTCAAGCACATGGTGGCGCTGGCCAAGGAGCGCCAGCAGGCGACCGGCATGCAGCTGCTGTGGGGCACGGCGAACCTGTTTTCGCATCCGCGCTACATGAACGGCGCTTCGACCAACCCGGACTTCGCGGTGGTCGCGCGCGCGGCGGTGCAGGTCAAGGCCGCGCTCGACGCGACCGTCGAGCTGGGCGGTGAGCATTACGTGTTCTGGGGCGGCCGCGAGGGTTACGCCAGCCTGCACAACACCGACATGAAGCGCGAGCTCTCGCACTTCGCACGCTTCCTGACGATGGCCCGCGACTACGGTCGCAGCATCGGGCTCAAGGGCAACTTCCTCATCGAGCCCAAGCCGATGGAGCCGATGAAGCACCAGTACGATTTCGACAGCGCCACCGTTGCCGGCTTCCTCAAGGCGCACGGGCTGGACAGGGACTTCAAGCTCAACATCGAGGCCAACCACGCCACGCTGTCGGGTCACACCTTCGAGCACGACCTGCAGGTGGCCAGCGATCACGGCCTGCTCGGCAGCATCGACGCCAACCGCGGCAATGCCCAGAACGGCTGGGACACCGACCAGTTCCCGACCGATCTCTACGACACCGTCGGCGCGATGCTGGTCGTGCTGCGCCAGGGCGGTCTGGAAGGCGGCCTGAATTTCGACGCCAAGCCGCGGCGTGAATCCACCGACATGGAAGACCTGTTCATCGCGCACATCGGCGGCATGGATGCATTCGCGCGTGGTCTGGAAGTCGCACACGCGCTGCTCGATAAGTCCCCGTGGGAGCAGTGGCGCAAGGACCGTTACGCGAGCTTCGACGCGGGTGATGGCCAGGCGTTCGAGAACGGCACGCTGTCGCTGGCCGACCTGCACGGCATCGCGTCGAAGGCCGGCGAACCGCAGCAGCGCAGCGGACGCCAGGAGGCGTACGAGAACCTGCTCAACCAGTACCTGCTGCGCTGAGGCCGCGGACGCATGACGCCGCGGGCCGCCCGCACGCATACCGGACCGACGTCCGCGCGCACGGCGGCCCGGTTCCGCGCACCGCTGCGCTCACTTCGAGCGGGGCGGGCGGGCGACCGAATCGCGCACGATCAACCGGTGGGCGATCACGTGATCGGCGAGCACGCGCGTGCTCGCGTCGTTGCGGCGGATGCCGCGCACCAGCACTTCGATGGCGGTGTTGGTCATCGCCTCGATCGGCTGGTTGATCGTGGTCAGCTCGGGCCAGACCGTGGTCGCGGCCGAGCTGTCGTCGAAGCCGACAACCGACAGGTCGCGCGGCACGTCGAGGCCGCGTCGGTGTGCGACCGAAATGGCGGCGGCGGCCATGTCGTCGTTGCTGGCGAAGATCGCGGTCGGCGGCTTGCGCAGCGCCAGCAGCGTTTCGGTGGCGGCGAGCCCGGAGCGATAGGTGTAGTCGCCCTGCTGGACGAGGCTCGCGTCGAGCGGGATGCCGGCCTCGTCGAGCGCCGCCTTGAACCCCTCGAAACGTCGCGCAGTAGCGCTGAGGTAAGTGCCGCCCTTGATGCAGGCGATGCGGGTGTGGCCGTGCTCGATCAGATGCCCGGTGATCTCCTTCGCGGCGCGGAACTCGTCGACACGGACGCAGGAGATGTCGTCGCTGAACCGTCCGGACGCGATGGCGACCACCGGCACGCCGGCGCGCACGAATTCGGTCACCGCGGCCTTGGACTCGCACAGCGGCGGCGGCAGGATCACGCCGTCGACGCGCTTGGCGAGCGCGCGCGCGGATTTGCGCTCGGCATCGGCGTCGAGCTCGTCCCAGTAGTCGATGACCAGCTGGATTGCGGTGCCCGAGGCCACGCGCAACAGGCCGAGCAGCAGTTCGCGCAGATAGGCGCCGCTGGGATTGGTGTAGACCAGTGCGATTCGCGTGTGCTGGGCCGCGGCCAGCGAACTGGCGGCGAGGTTGGGCGTGTAGTTGAGCTCGCGCACCGCGCGCATCACCCGCTCGCGGGTGCTCTCGCGCACCTTGCCCTGGCTGTTGATCACCCGGGAGATGGTCATCGGCGAAACACCGGCAAGCGCGGCCACCTCTGCGATGGTGACGCCGCGGGTCTTGCGGCGCACCGACTTCTTGGTCTTCTCCAACGTTCGTTCCTTCACTCGCCAGGCGATGGGCCGTGCCCGTCGCACGCGGCGGGCCCATGTGCATGAAAGCCGGTTCCGGGGAGGGAATCCAGATGCCGATGATGTTACCGCTAACCCGTTCAGCGGGCGAGACGCGCGGATCGCGCGCGGTCCGGTTCGCGTTGTCGTTGCTGTGCTGGATCACGCTGCTTGCCGGCGCGCCGATGTTGCAGGCCGAGGACGGCTACGACCTGTGGCTGCGTTACGCGGCGCCCGACACCGCATCCGCGACGGCGTCACCCGTTATCACGCAACTGGTGGCCGTCACCGGTTCGCCGGTGCAGGCGGCGACGCAACGTGAGCTGCAGCGTGGACTCCACGCCCTGTCGGACGCGGCGCCGGCCTACGCGAAGACGGTCACGCGCGCCGGTGCACTGCTGGTCGGCACGCCGGCCTCGTCGCCGCAGATCGCGCGCCTGGGCCTCGATCTCGACGGGCTGGGGAGCGAGGGGTACCGGATCCGCAGCGCGGTCGTCGACGGTCATGCAACGACCGTCGTGGCCGCGAACGAGGATGTCGGCGCCTTGTACGGCGCGTTCCACGTCCTGCGCCTGTTGCAGACCGGACAGCCGCTGCGCGACCTCGACATCCGCGAAACGCCGCGCATCGCGGTGCGCGTGCTCAACCACTGGGACAACCTCGACCGCTACGTCGAACGCGGCTATTCGGGCCAGTCGATCTGGGACTGGCATCGCCTGCCGGGCTGGCTCGACCCGCGCTATACCGATTACGCGCGTGCGAACGCCTCGATCGGCATCAACGGCACCGTGCTCAACAACGTCAACGCCAATGCCGAGGTGCTGACGCCGCTGTACCTGGACAAGGTCGCGGCGCTCGCCGGCGTGCTGCGCCCCTACGGCATGAAGGTCTATCTGAGCGCGCGCTTCAGTGCGCCGATGGAGATCGGCGGTCTCGCGACGGCCGATCCGCTCGATGCCGCCGTGCAGCGCTGGTGGAAGACGAAGGCCGACGAGGTCTACGCGCTGATTCCCGACTTCGGCGGCTTTCTGGTCAAGGCCAATTCGGAAGGCCAGCCCGGCCCGCAGGATTACGGCCGCAGCCATGCCGACGGCGCCAACATGCTGGCCGACGCGGTCGCGCCGCACGGCGGCATCGTGATGTGGCGCGCGTTCGTCTATTCCGACGAAGAGCCCGTGGACCGCGCCAAGCAGGCCTACAACGAGTTCGTGCCGCTCGACGGCAGCTTCCGCGACAACGTGCTGGTGCAGGTCAAGAACGGGCCGATCGATTTCCAGCCGCGCGAGCCCTTCCACCCCTTGTTCGGCGGCATGCCGAAGACGCCGCTGATGATGGAATTCCAGATCACCAAGGAATACCTCGGCTTCTCGACGCATCTGGCCTACAAGGGCCCGCTGTACGAAGACGTGCTGGACGCCGACACCCATGTGCAGGGGCCGGGCTCGACCGTCGCGCGGGTGATCGACGGCTCGCTCGACGGCCACGCACTGACCGGCATCGCCGGCGTCGCCAACATCGGCAGCGACCGCAACTGGAGCGGCTCGCACTTCGACCAGGCCAACTGGTATGCGTTCGGACGCCTGGCCTGGAATCCGGACCTGTCGTCGCGCGATATCGCCGTCGAGTGGACGCGGATGACGTTCTCCAACGATCCGGCCGTCGTCGAGCCCGTCGTCGGCATGATGATGGCCTCGCGCGAGGCGGTGGTGGACTACACCGGCGCGCTGGGCCTGCACCACGTGATGGGCCGCGGGCACCACTACGGGCCGGGACCGTGGGTCCAAGGCGGCCCGCGCGCGGACTGGACGTCGGTGTATTTCCACCGCGCCGACGCCGACGGCATCGGTTTCGATCGTACCCGGCGCGGCAGCGATGCGGTCTCGCAGTACGCGCCGCCGGTGGCCGAGGTCTTCGACGATGTGACGCGCACGCCGGAGGAGCTCCTGCTGTGGTTTCACCACGTGCCCTGGGACCACCCGATGCGCAGTGGACGCGGCTTGTGGGATGAGCTGGTGCTGCGTTACGACCGCGGCGTGGAGACCGTGCGCGGGATGCGCGCGACCTGGGCCGGCCTCGACGGCCGCATCGATGGCGAGCGCCATGCGCAGGTCGCCGCGTTCCTCGCGATCCAGCAGGACGAGGCGCAGTGGTGGCGCGATGCCAGCATCGCGTATTTCCAGTCGATCTCCGGCCGGCCGCTGCCCGCGGGCGTGGCGCCGCCGCCGCATCCGCTGGAACACTACAAGGCGCTGGAATTTCCGCATGCGCCCGGGGACACCCAGTGAGTCGCGCGTCTGCCGGCGCCGCGCGTCGACCGGCCGGCGCGCACGCACGCATCGGACTGGCGACGCTGCTGCTCGGCCTCGCACCGCTCGCGCCCGCGATGGCCGACGACGCCGGCGCCGCGCTGCTGCATCCGCTGTTCCAGGATCACGCGGTACTCCAGCGCGATCAGCCGATCCGCATCTGGGGCGACGCCGCGCCCGGTACGCACGTGCAGGTCGCACTGGCGCGCCATCGGCGCAGCGCACGTGCGGATGCCTCGGGGCGCTGGACGGTGGAACTGCCGGCGCTCCCTGCAGGTGGGCCGCACACGCTGACCGCCCGCACCGGCGATGTGTCGCGCACCGTCGCCGACGTGCTGGTCGGCGACGTCTGGCTGTGCTCCGGGCAATCGAACATGGAGCTGCAGGTCTGGCGTTCGCTGGATGCGCGCGCGGAGATCGCCGGCGCGGACAGCGACATGATCCGTCTGCTGACCGTGCCGCAGGCCGGCCACCCGGCGCCGCAGCCGCGCTTCGGCGCCGAGACGCGCTGGCATACGGTGACCCCGGACTCGATCCGCGATTTCTCCGCGGCCTGTTACTACTTCGCGCGCGAACTGCAGAAGACCGTCGACGTGCCGATGGGCCTGGTCAACGCGGCCTGGGGCGGGTCGCGCATCCAGGCCTGGACCAGTGCCGACGCGCTGCGCGCAGGCGGCGGCTACGACGCCGAGCTCGATGTGCTCGCGCTCTACGCCACCGATCCGGTCGCCGCACTCGCGCGCTGGGGGCAGGTGTGGACCGGCTGGTGGCAGCAGCGTCCGGGCATCGCCAACGACGACCGGCCCTGGGAAGGCAACGCCGATGGCGACGACTGGCGCGCCGCACCGCCGGAGCTCGGTGCATGGGAGCGCTGGGGCGTGCCGGAACTCGCCGCGTTCGACGGCATGCTCTGGTACCGGACGGCCGTGACGCTGACTCAGGCACAGGCCGCGCAGCCGGCGACCCTCGTGCTCGGGCCGGCCGACGAAATGGACACCACCTGGGTCAACGGCCAGGCGGTCGGCAGCACCTACGGCGCCGGCACACCGCGCGCCTACGCACTGCCTGAGGGCTTGCTGCGTCCCGGTGAGAACCACATTGTCGTCAACGTGCTCGATACCTACCGCGAAGGCGGGCTGGCCGGACCGGCCTCCGCGCACTTCCTGCAATTCGCCGACGGCAGCACGGCGCCATTCGACGGCGGCTGGCGCTATCGCGTGGTACCGAATGCGGTCGGCTCGCCGCCGCGTGCGCCGTGGCAGTCTGCGGCCGGGTTGTCGACGCTGTACAACGGCATGATCGCGCCGCTATCGGGCATGCGCCTGCGCGGCATGCTCTGGTACCAGGGCGAGTCCAATACCTTCGAGGCCGATGCCTACGCCGGCCTGCTGCGCGGCTTGCGTGACGACTGGCGCAGCCGCTTCGGGAATCCCGAGCAGCCCTTCCTCGTCGTCCAGCTGGCCAATTACGGCACGCCTGCCGACGCGCCCGGCGACAGCGACTGGGCGGCCCTGCGCGAGGCGCAGCGCGCCGTCGCCGACGACCCGCACACGGCGCTGGCGGTGACGATCGACATCGGCGACCGCTACGACATCCATCCGGCGAACAAGCAGGTACTCGGCAAACGGCTCTCGCGTGCCGCGCGGCATTCGGTCTACGGCGAACGGATCGCGCCGTCGGGCCCGGTGCCGCAGCAGGCGCATCGCGAGGGCGGGGACGTGGTGGTGACGTTCGCCGATGTCGAGGGTGGGCTGTTCGCCCATGGCGCCACCGGACCGGTCGGCTTCGAGCTGTGCGGTGCGGAGGCCGACAGTTGCCGCTTCGTCGATGCCCGCGTCGAAGGCAACCGCGTGCGCCTGCGCGCCGACGCCGGGCACACGCCGGTGCGCGTGCGCTACGCCTGGGCCGACGCGCCGCTGGTGAATCTGTTCGATGCCGCGGATCAGCCGGCAGGTCCGTTCGAGATCGAAATCCGCTGACCGCAACGACTGCGCCGCGTCGCCCGTGCGCGCGGCGCTGCAGGACCCGCTCCACACCATCCGAATAACCGTTCCGGGAGCCACGATGTCGACCACCAGTCCCCACGACCCGAGCCCGTACAGCTCGAACCGCGATCGCGAGATCGTCGAAGCGCGGGTCATCGTCACCTGTCCCGGCCGCAACTTCGTGACGCTGAAGATCGTCACCCGCTCGGGCGTGACCGGCCTCGGCGATGCCACGCTCAACGGACGCGAGCTCGCGGTCGCGTCGTATCTGCAGGACCACGTGGTGCCGAACCTGATCGGCCGCGACGCCGGCCGCATCGAGGACCTGTGGCAGTTCCTCTACCGCGGCGCGTACTGGCGGCGCGGACCGGTGACGATGACCGCGATCGCCGCGGTCGACGTCGCGCTGTGGGACATCCTCGGCAAAATGGCCGGCCTGCCGCTGTACCAGCTGCTCGGCGGCCGCTCGCGCGAGGGCGCGCTGGTCTATGCCCACGCCAACGGCCGCGACATCGCCGAGGCCAGCGACGCGGTCGGGGCCTACATCGACAAGGGCTTCCTCGCGGTGCGCGCGCAATGCGGCGTGCCCGGCGTCAAGAAGGCCTACGGCATCTCGTCGGGCGGCAAGCCCTACGAGCCCGCGGAGAGCGAACTGCCGGCCGAGACCGAATGGAACACGCCGCGATATCTCGAGACCGTGCCGGCGCTGTTCGAACGGGTGCGCGCCGACCACGGCAGCGGCGTCGAGCTGCTGCACGACGTGCACCACCGGCTCACCCCGATCGAAGCCGCGCGGCTCGGTCGCGAACTCGAGCCCTACCGCCTGTTCTGGATGGAGGACGCCACGCCGGCCGAGAACCAGCGCTCGTTCGAGATCATCCGCCAGCACACGGTGACGCCGCTGGCGGTGGGCGAGGTGTTCAATTCGATCTGGGACTGCAAGCACCTGATCGAGCAGCAGCTGATCGACTACATCCGCACGACCATCGTGCATGGCGGCGGCATCACCCACATCCGCCGGCTCGCGGATTTCGCCGGCCTGCACCAGGTGCGCACCGGCTTCCACGGCGCGACCGACCTGTCGCCGGTGACGATGGGCGCCGCGCTGCACTTCGATACCTGGGTGCCGAACTTCGGCATCCAGGAATACATGTTCCACAGCGAGGAGGCCAATGCCGTGTTCCCGCACGACTACGTGTTCCGCGACGGCCGGCTGCACGTCGGCGACACGCCGGGGCACGGCGTGTCGATCGACGAGACGCTGGCGGCGAAGTATCCCTACAGCCCGAAGCAGTTGCCGATCGCCCGTCTCGAAGACGGGGCGATGTGGGACTGGTGAGCAGTATGGAAAGCGCCCTCATCCGCTCCTTCGGGGCAGCTTCTGCCAGGAAGGGGGACTGATGTCCCGCATGCGGGAGAAGGGCATGTGCAACATGATTTTTCCGGTCGCTTCATTGGCCCGGATTCCGCAACAGGAGACAGGAACATGATCAATGCTGGCTTGCATCGCCCCTCTCCCGCGCGCGGGAGAGGGGTTGGGGTGAGGGCGCTCTTCGCGCGCATCGGGTCCGCGGCTCTGCTCGCAGTGCTCGCGCTGCCCGGCCTCGCCTTTGCCCAGACGCCCGATCCGGAACCCGTGCTGTTCGACTGGTTCGAATACACCGGCCGCGACCGCGCGTTCGAGCTGCCGCTGCCAGAAGGCCACTTCCGCAATCCGATCCTCGCCGGCTTCCATTCCGATCCGAGCATCGTCGCCGCGCGCGGCAAGTTCTACATGGTGCATTCCACGTTCACCTACTTCCCCGGCATCCCGGTGTTCGAGAGCGAGGACCTGGTGCACTGGACGCAAGTCGGCAGTGCGATCCATCGCCCCGGCCAGCTGGATTTCGACGGTCTGGGCCTGTCGCGCGGTGTGTTCGCGCCGACGATCGAGTACCACGACGGGACGTTCTACGTGGTCAACACCTCGGTCGACGGCGGCGGCAACTTCATCGTCACCGCGACCGATCCCGCCGGCCCATGGTCGGATCCGGTGTGGTTGCCGGGCATCGGCGGCATCGATCCGTCGCTGTTCTTCGACGACGACGGCCGCGCCTACATCCTCAACAACGACGAGCCCGAGGGGCCGCCGCGCTACGACGGTCATCGCGCGATCTGGATGCAGGCGATCGACATCGACACGCTCGAGCCTTTCGGCCCGCGCAAGGTGCTGATCGACGGTGGCGTGAAGCCGGAAGAGAATCCGATCTGGATCGAGGGCCCGCACATCTACAAGGTCGACGGCTGGTACGTGCTGTCGAATGCGGAGGGCGGCACCGGACCGCAGCATTCGCAGGTGGTGCTGCGCAGCCGCGATGTCTGGGGTCCGTACATTCCGTACGAACACAATCCGATCCTGACCCAGCGCGACCTGCCGGCCGATCGCGACCTGCCGATCACCAACGCCGGCCATGTCGACATGGTCGAAGGCCCGGACGGCAACTGGTGGGCGGTGTTCCTCGCCAGCCGCAACTACGACGTGCGCCAGTACAACACCGGGCGCGAAACCTTCCTGCTGCCGGTGACCTGGAAAGACGGCTGGCCGACGATCCTGCCGCTGGGCGAGACGATCCCGTACACGCTGCCGGCGCCGTCGTGGATGACGCGCAGCGCCGACCAGGCGCCGATGTCGGGCAACTTCACCCGGCGCGACGAGTTCGACAGTACGCAGCTCGGGCGCGAATGGATGTTCGTGCGCGTGCCCAAACGCGACTGGGCCGATCTCGCCTCGCACCCCGGCAAGCTGGCGATCCACCCCCTGCGCGAGGGGCTGGACACGCGCGGCAATCCGTCGTTCCTCGCGCGTCGCCAGCAACACCTCGTGTTCGAGGCCAGCGCCGCGCTCACGCCGCCGGCGCGAGGCGTCGCCGCAGGCCTCGCGGCGTTCCAGAGCGGCAACCACTGGTACGTCGTCGGTGCACGTCGCGATGCCGACGATGCGCTGCAACTGTTCGTCGAACGCGCCAAGGGCGAGGGCGCGCCGACCGAGGTGCTGGCCACACGCACGGTGCCGGCTGCCGATGCGCTGCGCCTGCGAATCTCGGGCGACGAGGGCGAGATCGCGTTCGCATTCGCGGCCGATGACGGTGACTGGCAGCCGCTGCTGGAAGGCGCCGACGCGACCATGCTCAGTACCGACGATGCCGGCGGCTTCGTCGGCGTGACCCTGGGCCCGTACGCGCGCGACGAGCGATGAACCTGCCGCGTCTGGCGGACGCGACGCTGGCCACGCTGCCGTCGACGGTGGCGCGGCCCGCCTTGGATCGCGCCGGCACACGCATCGGCACCGTCCATCTCGGCGTCGGCGCGTTTCATCGCGCGCACCAGGCGGTCTACATCGACGACCTGCTGGCCGACGAACCGGACTGGGCGATCTGCGGTGTGTCGCTGCGCAGTCCGGACGTGCGCGATGCGCTGCGACCGCAGGACGGCCTGTACACGCTGGCACTGCTCGATGGCGGACCGACGCTGCGCGTGATCGGTGCGCTGCGCGAGGTGCTGTGCGCGGCCGACGAACGCGATGCGGTGCTCGCGCGGCTTGCGCATCCGGATGTGCGCCTGGTGATGCTGACGGTGACCGAGAAGGGCTATTGCCTGTCGGCCGGCGGTGTCGATCTCGCGCATCCGGATATCGTCCGTGATCTCGCAACGCCGGCCTCGCCGTCGAGCGCGATCGGGTACATCGTCGCTGGGCTCGCCCTGCGGCGGGCACGCGGCTTGCCGGCGTACACGGTGCTGAGCTGCGACAACCTGACTGATAACGGCGAGCGCCTGCGGCGCGCGGTGCTGCAGTACGCGCGCCAGTTCGATGCAGGCCTCGCCGACTGGATCGATGCGCATGCAACGTTTCCGCGCTCGATGGTCGACAGCATCACCCCGGCCACCGACGACGCGCTGCGCGCCGACGTCGACGCCGCGCTCGGCCTGCACGACGCCTGGCCGGTGCAGCGCGAGCCCTACACGCAGTGGGTGGTCGAGGACGCGTTCTGCAACGGCCGGCCGCCACTGGAGCGCGCCGGCGTGATCCTAAGCGACGACATTGCCGGCTGGGACCGCGCCAAGCTGCGCCTGCTCAACGGGCCGCACAGCGCGCTGGCCTATCTCGGCCGGTTGCTGGAACTGGAGACCGTCAGCGACGCGATGCGGCATCCGGCGTTGTCCACGTTCGTGGAGCGCCTGATGCGCGAGGACATCGCACCTACGCTCGAGGCGATGGACGGCTTCGACGCCCAGGCCTACATCGGCGCGATCCTGGACCGGTTCCGCAATCCCGCGATCCGCCATCGGCTGGGCCAGATCGCCTGGGACGGCTCGCAGAAGATTCCGGTGCGCCTGCTCGGCACGATCGCCGATGCCCGCGCAGTGGGTCGATCCATCGACAGGCTGTGCCTGCCGGTCGCCGCATGGATGCACTTCGTCCGGCGCCAGGCGCAGGCCGGTGTCGCGCTGGATGATCCGATGGCGGACAGGCTGGCTTCGGTCGGCGCCACGATGATCGTCGACGCGCGCCAGGACGTGACTGCGATCCTGGCGTTGGACCCGGTGTTCGACGCGGTGGTCGATGACGCGCGGATCGTCGATGCGCTCGTGCGTGCCTATGCCGCATTCGGGGATGCGACGCCGGCCGAAGTCGCACGGGCGCTCGCCGCGGTTTGAGTCGCGGGAGCCCTGTGTGTCCGTCTGCAGATCGGGTCGTTCGACGAGGGCAGTGGTAGCGAGTGACCGGCGCCATGGCGCTAACCGCCGCTAGATGCCTGTTCCGTCATTCCCGCGAAGGCGGGAATCCATGGACTTCGAACTTGCGACCAGCAACGTCCCTGGATTCCCGCCTTCGCGGGAATGACGGCAGTGCTTTGGCGTGGTTGGCCAGAGGGCTGTCGACAGCAACTAATGCGTGTGGCGCAGCGCATGCTCGCGAACGAGCGAAGAGCCATAAGCCGCGAGCGCGGGTCTGCTCCCTTGCGGTGCGGTTCCTGTTCGCGCATGACCGCATCAGCGCGAGCCCGCCTCCACCGGTACCGCCAGCACCGCCTCCAGCGCCTGCTTCGGCTGGCCCTCGCGGTCGAACAGCAGCGTGTAGTTGATGCGACCGGGAATCGGGTAATCGTTCTTCCACGACATGCCGTCCTCTACGCCCCAGACGCTGACCCGGTCGATGACGTCGCGCTTGCGGTGGAACAGCCGGAACAGCTCGGCATAGCGATCGGCGAGCTGCTGCTGCACCTCGGCCGGCAGCCCGTCGCGGTAGGGATCAAGATAACGCTTGAACTCGGGCAGCTGGAACTGCGGGTGCAGCATGCCGGTGCCGATGATCTGGCCTTCGCGGGTCAGCGGCAGCACGTCGACGTCCAGCTCGGTGATCATCACCTTGACCCCGAGCGCGGCGTAGGCGTCGATCGAGACTTCGATGTCTTCGAGCGACGGATAATTGAGGCCCCAGTGGCCCTGCATGCCGATGCCGTCGATGCGGATGCCGGCGTCCTGCAGCATCCGCACCATGCGTACGATGCCGGCGCGTTTCTCCGGCCGCCAGGCGTTGAAGTCGTTGTAGTACAGCGCAGTATCGGGCGCATACCGGCTGGCAGCCTCGAACGCCAGGCGCACCACCGCGTCACCGTCGCCGCCGAAGGCGCGCGTCCACACGGTGTCGCGGTATTCGCCGTCCTCGCCGATGATCTCGTTGACCACGTCCCAGGCATCGACGCGGCCGGCGTAGCGTCCGGCCACCACTTCGATGTAGGCGCGCAGGCGCTCGGCCATCACTTCGGGGCCTGCAGGCGTGCCGTCGTCGGCCTCGAAGAACCAGGCGGGTGTCTGGTTGTGCCACACCAGGGTGTGGCCGATCAGGTACATGCCGTGGCGCTCGCCATAGGCGACGAACGCATCGGCCGGCCCGAAGTCCCAGACGCCGGGCTGCGGATGCAGCACCTCGGCCTTCATCACGTTCTCGGCGGTCAACGCGTTGAAGTGCCGGGGCACCAGCGCTTCGCTGCGCGGGTCGCGGCTGGCGACGATGTCGTCGTTGACCGCGGTGCCGAACAGGAAGGCGCCGCGGTAGGCGTCCTTGAGCGTCGATGCCGCTTCGCCTGCGCTGGTGGATTGCGAGGCAGTGGCCGGTTCGCGCGGCGCGGCCGTCGCCGGCAGGGTGAGGCCACAGAGCAGCGCCGCCGCGAGTGCAGATGCGAAGCAGATGCGTCGGGTCATCGGAATCTCCTTGATGCTGAAGGTGTGCCATGGCGCTGGCCGCGCTGCGACCGCGCGTGAGCGTCTGAAACCGGGCTCGTCCGGTCGTCGATCCTGCCCGCGTTCCGCAGAGCACAGCGCGACCGACGCATGCTCAAGTGGCAACGCGCTGCGTGCGTCTGCCTGGTGCTGATAGCGCGATAAGTCTGCGCAATCGGGAATCGTTCGGCTGCGAAAGAATCCATGCTGACGCCGTCCTAGAGCCGGTAAGCCCGCTTCGGCAGCCTGTAGGCGAGATCGATCGCGACCTCGGTCGCCTCGTCCTCGTCGATGCGGTGCTCGGCGACCAGCTTGGCCAGAAACGCACAGTCCACCCGGCGCGCGACATCGTGCCGCGCCGGGATCGACAGGAACGCGCGCGTGTCGTCGTTGAAGCCCACCGTGTTGTAGAAGCCGGCGCTTGCCAGCGTCTGCTCGCGGAAGCGCCACATGCCTTCGGGCGCATCGTGGAACCACCACGCCGGGCCCAGGAACAGGCAGGGGTAGTGGCCCGCCAGCGGCGCGAGCTCGCGCGCATAGGTGCTTTCGTCGAGCGTGAATACGATCAGGGTGAAGCCGGGTTCGTTGCCGACGCGGTCGAGCAGCGGCTTGAGCGCGTGCACGTAGTCGGTGCGCAGCGGGATGTCGGCGCCCTTGTCGCGGCCGTAGCGGTCGAACAGGTCGCGGTTGTGGTTGCGGAAGCAGCCGGGATGGATTTGCATGACCAGCCCGTCGTCGAGGCTCATCTTCGCCATCTCGGTCAGCATCTGCGCACGGAACAGTTCTGCCTCGGCCGGTGTCGCGTTGCCGCGCACGACGGTGTCGAACAACCGGCGCGCCTCGGCCTCGGACAGGTCCGCGGTCGCGCAGCTCGGATGGCCGTGGTCGGTCGAGGTAGCGCCATGCGCGGCGAAGAATGCACGCCGCTGGCGATGTGCGCGCAGGTAGCCGGTCCAGTCGAAGACGTCTTCACCGGTGAGCGCGCCGAACTGGCGCAGCGCATCGGGGAATTGCTCGTGCTCCGGATCGATGACCGGATCCGGACGATAGGCCGTCAGGACCCGACCGGCCCAGCCGCTTTCGCGGATCGTCGCGTGATGGGTCAGAGGATCGAGCGGCGACTCGGTGGTCGCGATGACTTCGATGTTGAAGCGCTCGAACAGGGCGCGCGGCCGGAACGCCGGCGTCTGCAGCGCTGCGGTGATGGTGTCGTAGTACTCGTCTGCGGTCGCGGCCGAGAGCCGCTGGCGCAGGCCGAAGACATCGTGGAACACGTGATCCAGCCACATCGACGACGGCGTGCCACGGAACAGCGTCCAGTGGTCGGCGAACAACCGCCACGCGTCGCGCGGATCGACCTCGGCGCGCGAGCCGTCGGCGCGCGGGATGCCCAGCGCATCCAGATCCACGCCCTGGCTGTAGAGCATGCGGAACACGTAATGGTCCGGCACCAGCAGCAGCTCGGTCGCATTGGCGAACGCGGCATCGGTCGCGAACCAGGCCGGGTCGGTGTGGCCGTGCGGGCTGACGATCGGCAGGCTGGTGACTTCGGCATGCAGGCGGCGCGCGATGTCGCGCTGCGTCGGGTCCGATGGGAACAGCCGGTAGGGGTGCAGGGTGAGGGGGCTTGGTGCGTGCGTCATGACGAGGCTCGGATCGAATGTGTTGGTGTCTGCTGGCGGGGGCGAATTGGATTCATTGCTGCAGCGGTACGCCGGATACGACGCCATCGCGCAGGTTCGTGAGCTTCGGGCCGGCGGCACGGGATGCCGGCCTGCACTCGTGAGCGTTGGTTTGCGGACGGTGCAAGGCTCCTCTGCGCAATCGATCGCCTTCGCCGCGTACGCTGTTGCTGTTGCTGTTGCTGTTGCTGTTGCTGGTGCTGTTGCTGGTGCTGGTGCTGGTGCTTTTGATCTTGATCTGATCGAGCCGTAAAGCGAGCCGAGCATCGCAGGGCGGCGGGGTCGAAGAGCAGCCCATGTCTGAGCGAAGCGAGTTTGGGCTGCGTGCCCAGTCGTCCGAGAAGCGCAGGGAACCGCCGCGGCTGTATCGCGGCGGATCGCGTCCGGCGAAGACGGTTTTGCTTACTTTTGCCAAGACAAAAGTAAGCCGCGCGACAGCGCGGAAGCCTTGTCTTTGATCCTCGCTTCTGCAGTCGATTCTTTTTTGCTTGGAACATCAAAGTCGCAAAGCGACGAGCGAAAAAGCTTGAGCAAGTGCACGGCTTTCGCCCGCTGCGCGTGCGAGTCCCTTTTGGATGGACCCAAAAGGAACCAAAAGGTCCCTTCGCCGGACGCGAGCCGATGCGATGAAGCCGCATCGGTGCCCTCCGCTCCTCGCCTGACGCGGCACGCAGCCCAAACTCGCTGCGCTCAGACATGGGCTGCTCTTCGGCCACGTCAGGCTCCGGTGCTCGGCTCGCTCTACGGCTCGATTCAAGACCAAGTGCCAAGGCAACTGCCAGAGCAGGAGCAAGAACAGGAGCAAGAACAGGAGCAGGAATAGGAGCAGGAGCAGACGCCACAGCCGAAGGCCCAGCCATCTTCGGAGCCCGATCGGGATCAGCCAGAAACGTCAACGCCGACATCACCGCCGCACACTCTCCGGCGGCCCCAGATAGCTTGGCCGCACCCCATCCCGCACGATCTCGATCCGCTGCACCACGACACCCGGATCGATCCGCCACAGCTTCAGCGTCTGCGCGCCGCCTTCGACCCGGTGCCGCGAGGTCGCCACGTGCACGCTGTCGCTCACAGCGCGCTCCCAGGCCTGGAACTGCGGATGGCCGGGTGTCGGATCGAGATGCATCGTGACCTCCTGCGGCCCGGCATCATCGAACGAGACGGCGTAGCGCAGGCCGCCGCGGTGCTGGTAGTCGAGCGTCGGCGACAGCACGACCCGGACCTCAACCTCGCCGGCGCTCGCCAGATGTACCGGGTATTTGAGCCACGCGCCGGACGCGTCCGCGGTCGTCGCGGCGGCGGTGACCGGTACCGAGGTGACCGCCGACAGCGTGCGGCCCAGGTTGGGAATCGTCTCCCAGGCAAGACCATCCGGCGCGACCGCACGCGCGTGGTGCGCGGCCTCGATTGCGATGACGCCTTCACTCTCGACGAAGCCGGTAGCCGCCGAGGCCGGTTTCGACACCGGCACGGTGACGCGCACTTCGGTGCGGTCGCTGCCGAGCAGATCGATCTGGCCGACATGGTCGCCGGCCGGCAGCGCATCCCAGTTGACGTCGATGCGCAGCGGCGTTTCGGCCGTGACTTCGCCCGAAGCCGGCGTTACCCGCAGCCACGGCTGCGAAGCCGTCGCGGTGAACTTGAACGGCGCGAGCCCGCGATTGAAGACGACGACCTCGCGTGATGGCACGCCATGCGGGTCCAGCTGTGGCAGGCGCGCACGCGTCGTCGGCACCGGCCAGCCTCGCGCATCGCCGTCGACCGCCACGCCCATCGTGCCGCGCTCGCGCACGTCGACCCGCGACAGCGCCGGCATGACATTGCGATCGGGCTGCTGCCAGTGGGTGTAGCCGATGCGCGGCTGCGACATCATGTGGATCCACTTGCCGCCGGCGATGTCCTGCTCGTAGACGCGTGCGAGTTCGGCGTCGCGGGCGAAGCGGCGTTCGGCCTCGTCGGCCCAGGCGTTCGCCGAGGCGCGCCCCTGCGCGGCATGCAGGCGGTTGCGGGCGACGGCGACGTAGAGGTGCGCGAGGTTGGCACTGGCCAGCACGGGATACTCGACCAGCTGGTACCAGGCATCGCGATGCGAGTCACCGAGGGCGGTGCCGATGCGCTGCGTGCGTTCGACCAGGTCATCCCAGTCCGCCAGTACGCGATCGGCTTCGCCGAAATTGACAAGGCTCCAGGTCTCCGGCGACTGCAGCTCGGGTTTGCGCCGCGCGTTGTACTGGGTGTAGCGGGTCAGGATCTCGCCGATCTCCGCGGCATGGGCATCGCCGAACTGCTCGGCGGCGAAGGCCTGCGGATAGGCGGTCACTGCCTCGACCGGATACGCATCGGGTGCCCAGGCGTAGTCGAGAAAGAAGCTGATCGGAAATTCCATCGGCTTGATGTCGCCGACATTGACCACCCACAGGCGGTCGGCGCCGTGCGCGTGCGCCAGGCGCATCTGCTCCCAGACGCGCTCGATCTGGGTGGTATTGATCCACTTGTAGTTGCGCGGCCCGCCGACGTAATCGAAGTGGTAGTAGACGCCGTAGCCGCCGGCGCGGGTCGCGCCGGGCGCGGGCAGGCGGCGGATGTTGCCCCAGTTGTCGTCGGCGAACAGCAGGGTCACGTCGTCCGGCACCTGCATGCCGGCGTCGAAATAGTCCTGCACTTCCTTGTACAGCGCCCACACCTGCGGCGTGGCCTCGACCGGCCGGCCGGTGACCTCGGCGAGGATGCGGCGCTGGTCGGCGACGATGGTTTCGAGCAGCGTGGTCGCGGTGGCATCGCTCATCGGTTCGTCGCCGTCGCCGCGCATGCCCAGGGTCACGACGTTCTCATTCGTGCCCATGCGGCGGATGCCGTCGCGCCAGAATTCCTGCAGGCGCTCGCGATTGCGGGTGTAGTCCCACGCGCCCTCGCCATGGCGCGACCATTCGACGTGGGCACGCATCATCGGTTCGTGATGGCTTGTGCCGATGACGACGCCCATCTCGTCGGCGAGGGCGGCGTTTTGCGGATCGTCGTCGTAGAACGCGCGGCCCCACATCGCGGGCCACAGGTAGTTGCCCTTGTGGCGCAGGATCAGCTGGAACACGCGTTCGTAGAACTGGCGGTTCGGCCCGCCGTAGGTCGCCGCCATCCAGCCGCCGAGGGCCGGATCCTCATCGTTGATGAAGATCCCGCGATAGCGCACCGCGGGCGCGTCGACGAAGCGACCCGGGGCGATGTGCAGCGCGGTCTTGCGTTCGGGCGCCACGTCGGCCCACCAGGTCCACGGCGAGACGCCGATCCGGCGCGAAAGCTCGTACAGGCCGAAGATCGTGCCGCGCTTGTCGGCACCGACGATCACCAGGGCGCGCTCGATGCCGGGTTCAGGCGCGTCGACGAGCTGCAGCGAATAGCCTTCCCACTGTCCGTCGACACCGGCGGTGTCGAGCGCATGGTCGCGCACGATGCGATCAATGCGCGGGCTGTGGCCGAGCGTGCCGGCGATGATCGCCAGCCGCGGCGTGCCGGCCGGCGCGGGCAGGGCGCGGGCCTCCACGCCCGAGACGGCGGCGAGATCCGCGCGCAGGTCCTCGGCGGCACGCGCGATGCCGGGGAAATCGGTGTCGTCGATCAATACCGGCAGCGGCTGTCCGTCTGCGATCAGCGCGAGTGCATCGGGTACCGGCTGCACGCACACCGCAGCAGGCTGCGCGCAGTCGCGGGCCTGAAGCGGTGCAACCCAGAACAGGGCCAGAAGAAGCAGCGCACCTGTAGGAGCGCGCTTGCGCGCGAAGAGGCTTTCTCCGCGGCCCGGGTTCGCGCGCGAGCGCGCTCCTACAAACGCAATCACTGCGTGAGCTCCCCGCGCACATAGCTGCGCAGCCACTCCAGCGCCGGACGCTCGCTGCCGTCTTCACGGATCAGGTAGGCGCCCTGCTCGTCGCGCCACAGGCCGCGACGGAAGCCCCACAGCGTCATGCCCTCGACGGCCGGGTGCTCCCAGAACACCGGGAACACGCGCTGGTAGCTGGCCAGCTGCACGGCGTCGTCGACACCATCGAGATCGAACTCGGTCACGTGCACCGGCAGCCCTGTCGCGCCGAGTGCATCGAGATTGGCCTTGTGCACGTCCATCGAGGTCTCTTCGGTCGTCGCGAACGCATGTCCCTGCACGCCGATCACGTCGATCAGGTTCTCGGCCTGCAGCAGGCGCACGATCTCCAGATAACGCCGCGTCGCATCCTCGCTGTTGGTCACGCTGTACTCGTTGAGCATCAGCTTCGAATCCGGGAAGTGCGTACGCGCGAGGCGGAAGGATTCGAGGATCCAGTCCCAGCCGGTCTCGCCGTCGCCGCCTAGTGCTCTGGCATAGTTCCCGCCGTCCTCGTCATCCTTCGACGGCGGATCGTTGAGCGGCTCGTTGACCACTTCGACGATGTCGATGCCGGGGTAACGCTCGGCCACGGCGGCGAACCATTCCTCGATCTCGGCGCGCTGCTCTTCGGGTGGCAGGCTGCGGATCCATTCCGGCTGCTGGTTGCCCCAGACCATCACGTGCATCTGGAACGGCAGGTCGTTGTCCTGTGCGACGCGCCAGGCGGCGTCGAGCTCGTCCCAGTTCATGACGTCGCGTTCGGCCTCGACCTCGCCCCACTTGCCGCCGTTCTCCGGTGTGACCTTGTTCCAGTAGTCGGTGAAGCCCTCGGCCTGTGGCGGACTGTGTGCGCCGCCGAGAAACTTCGCCTGGCCGGCGGCGATCGACGTGCGCGCATCCGCATCGGCTCGGGCGGCTTCCGTCGGTGACTGGCCGTCCTGCGCGCCGCAAGCGGCCAGGGCGAGCGGGAGCGCGATCAGCGCGGCAAGGGGGGCGGTTTTGAAGCGATGCATGGTGGTCATACCTCCTGGAGCGACGAACAGTGTTGAACGCCGACGGTGTGCCGCGTTCGCGGGCGGATGTTGCGGAGCGGAGATGCCGTCGCGCTCACGACGACCCGGGCGGCGCGAGATCCAGACGCGCGGGTTCGAGACGCGGCGCCAGGACATGGATCGCCAGCAGCGCGGCGAGATACGCGCCGCCGGCCATGAAGAACATCGCGGCGTAACTACCGGTATAGCCGCGTAGCCAGCCAGCGCCGAGGTTCATGAAGAAGCCGCCCATCGCGCCGGCGAAGCCGCCGATGCCGACCACGGACGCGACGACGGCGCGTGGAAACATGTCCGAGGTCAGCGTGAACAGGTTGGCCGAGAATCCCTGGTGCGCGGCGGCCGCGAGCCCGATCAGCCACACCGCGACCCACTGGCCTTCGACATGCGGCGCGAACACCACCGGCAGGATGCACAGCGCGCAGATCAGCATCGTGGTCTTGCGCGCGGCATTCGCGCTCCAGCCGCGCTGCATCAGCCGCGAACTGAACCAGCCGCCGCCCACTGAACCGACGTCCGCGAGCAGGAACACGGTCACCATCGGCAGGCCGATCGTGCGCAGGTCCACGCCGAAGCGGTCGGCCATGAACATCGGAAACCAGAACAGGTAGAACCACCACACCGAATCGCTGAGGAACTTGCCGACCGTGAACGCCCAGGTCTGCCGGAAGCGCAGCAGCTGCAGCCACGAAGCACGCACCGGCGGGTCGGGTGGATCGCTGTTGATCAGCGCCAGTTCCGCCGCCGACACCTTCGGATGTTCGGCCGGACGCCGGTAGACCGGCAGCCAGAATGCGAGCCACACCAGACCCGCGAGGCCTGTCACGACGAACGCCGTGCGCCAGCCCCAGGTGAGCGCCAGCCACGGCACCAGCAGGGGCGCCACGATCGCACCGATGTTGGAGCCGGCATTGAAGACGCCGGTCGCGAACGCGCGCTCGCGCTTGGGAAACCATTCGGCCACAGTCTTCACCGCCGCGGGGAAATTGCCTGATTCGCCGAGGCCGAGCACGAAGCGCGCGATGCTGAAACCGACGACCGACTTCGCCAGTGCATGCGCCGCGGCCGCGAACGACCACAAGGTGAGATACACGCTGTAGCCGACGCGCGTGCCCACGCGATCGATGAACCACCCGGCGAACAGGAAGCCGATCGCGTAGGCCAGGGTGAAGGACGCGCTGATCACGCCGTAGTCCTGCTCGCTCCAGCCGAACTCGACGCGCAGCGTCGGCGCCAGCACGCCCAGCACTGCACGGTCGACGTAGTTGATCGTGGTCGCGAAGAACAGCAGCGCGCAGATCACCCAGCGGTAGCGGCTGATCGTGCCCGACGGTGTGGCTGCATCCCGCACGGTGTCAACCGGCGTGCTCATGCCCGGGCGTCCTGCGCGTCGGACGCGAGCGTATGTGTCGGCACCATCGATATCCCCCGGCGGCACGCGCCCGATCAGTGATAGCGCTATCACTAACACAGGCGATTCGCGAAGGCGTTCTGCAGCGCATCAATCCCGCGATGCAGAGTTCCTAGCGACCGATATGCGCTGCAATGCAGCGTAAAAACACGATTATCGGCGCGTTGTTCGCCATGCTGCTGCGCAGCGTGACGGCGGCCGAATGATAGCGCTACCTTGAAAACGTCATCTCGGAACATCGGTTTCCGCGGGGTCGGGGTACACGCAGAACAAGCCATGCTGCCGACGCGCACGCGCGTCCGGACAGCCAGTCACCAGAAACGGGAGGGGAGTACGGTGCAAGTGAATGTCACACGAACCACATTGTCACGCGCGTTGAGTCTGGCGCTTCTGGGAATGGCGAGCGCATCCGTGCTGGCCCAGAATCCGCCGCCTCCATCCCAACCGGAGCCGACACCGCCGCAACCGGCGGAATCCGCTGCCGTCACCCAGCTCGATACGGTGTCGGTCACCGGCTACCGTCAGAGTCTGCAGTTCGCCACCGACGCGAAACGCGATTCCACCGGCTTTACCGATTCGATCTTCGCCGAAGATCTAGGCAAGTTTCCCGATACCAACATTGCCGAATCGCTGACCCGCATCCCGGGCATCCAGTTGAATCGCGACGTCAACGGCGAAGGCCTGAACATCGCCATCCGCGGGCTCGGCAGCAGTTTCACCAAGACCCTGATCAACGGCGCTTCGGTCGCCACCGCATCGATCGGCCTGGACGCGACCAACCAGAACCGCGAGGTCGATCTCAACATCTTTCCGACCGAATTCTTCAGCGACGTCACGGTGTACAAGTCGCCGCAGGCCAGCCTGCCGGAGGGCGGCGCCGCCGGTGTAGTCGACATGCGCAGCGTGCGCCCGTTCGACCGGCCGGGCACGCACGTCTCGTACCAGCTGCAGGCGGATTACAACGACGTCAGCGAGAAGACCAGTCCGCGGGCCTCGTCGATTTTCAGCTGGACCAATGATGCAGGCACCTTCGGCACCCTGGTCGGCGTGACGTCCGCGCGCGGCAAGATTGGTGTGGAGGGATTTGAAACCATCGGCTGGACCAACCCCAACCTCACCAACGCGCAATGCGGCAATGGCGGTGCCCCCGGCGGCTTCCCCGCGCTGGGGCAGCCCTGCAACGCCACCGGTGGCAATGGCTGGCGTATCCCCGATCTCGTGCCGAACAATCCATCGACGATCGCTGCAGGCCTGACGCCGGGCCAGCCGATCGATGCCGCGTGGCTGTTGGCCAACAATCCAGGACTGACGACGGCGCAGATCGGTGAGGCGCTGATACCGCGCCTCGGTCGCCCGGTCTACATGTCCGGCGACCGCGACCGAGATGCGGTGCTTACGTCGCTGGAATGGCGTCCGAACGACCGCCTGCACGTGTTCATGGATACGCTCTACACGAAGGCCAAGCGCACCAACGAGCGCATCGACATCAACTTGATCGGTCGCAACGGACAGATGATTCCGTTGGACATGCAGCTCGACGCGAACAATGTCGTCACCTCGGCAACCTTCAGCAATGCGCAGTTCGCGCTCGAGTACCGGCCCTACATCGAGGACGTGCAGTACTGGCATGTGACGCCTGGCGCGACGTTCTGGTTCACCGACGACCTCAAGCTGAGCGTCGAGGCCAACCACAGCCGCAGCTGGATGTTCCGCGAGTCGCCCACGATCATGGTCAACTCGCCCTTCACCACGCTCCAGTACGTCAATGACGGCAGCGTGCCGCGCTGGGATACCGGTCTCGACCTCAACGATCCCAACCTCGGCTGGACCTGGGCCGGCGGTGGCCGGGTCAACGTGCAGAACGAAAAGCGCGTCACCGAGACCAGTGGCGTGCGCGCGGACCTGCAGTTCGGTGAAGACCGCCGCAACGTCCGGGTCGGCATAGCCTGGGACCGCAATGCACGCACGATCCGCGGCTTCGACAACAGTCCAGCATGGGAAAACCTGGTCTGCCGCGGGCTCAACCCGGACGGCAGCGTGCCCGATCCGCGTCCCGCCTGCGATGGCAATGCAGGCGCACTGATCACCAATGCCGAGCTGGCCGCGTACCTGATGCCCGGCCCGCTGGGCTTCATCACCGTCGATGGCGACCGCTTCAAGAACGACGCCGACTACTACCGCTTCCGGGATACGGCGCCGGAATCCGGCGGTCCCAACACCGGCGGCGCGACGGGCGGCTTCACCGAGCGCACGCTGGCTGCCTATATCGAACTCAATGGCGAGACCGAGGTCTGGAACCGCAACCTGCGTTTCAACGCGGGCATGCGCTGGGCCAGCACCGATCAGGACATTGCCGGCCCGGTGACGATCGGCGGCGTACGCCAGTACCAGACGCTGACCGGCGATTACAGCGAGTGGCTGCCCTCGTTCAGCGCGGCATGGGACGTCGCCGACAAGGTGGTGCTACGCATGTCGGGTTCGCGCACCATGACCCGCCCCAATCCGAGTTCGATGCTGCCCTCGACGGTCTTCACCGACCAGTCGGCGCAGATCGCCTCCCAGGGCAACCCGGAGCTCACGCCCTACCTGTCGACGAACTTCGATCTAGGCGGCGAGTGGTACACCGGCGACGAGGGCTTCGTCGGCCTGACCCTGTTCAACAAGCGCGTCGAGGGCTACACCTTCCAGGGCGTGACCACGCGGCCGTTCCTGTCGCTCGGCATTCCGTTCGAGGATCTCACCGAGACCCAGCGCCAGGCGATCAATAACCGCGGTGGCCCGGACGTGGCCACGGTCAACGTCAATCAGCAGGTCAACGCGGATGCCGCGCTCAACATCCGTGGCTGGGAAGCGATCTGGGTGCAGCCGCTGGGCTTTGTGTTCGACGGCCTGGGTTTCATGGCCAACTACACCAAACTCGATATCTCCACCGTCGGACGTGACGCCAACGCACTCGCGGGCAACGTCTACGGCGTGGCGCCCTCGCTGTGGAACGCCACCACCTACTGGGAGAACGATGTCGCGTCATTGCGGCTGTCCTACACCTGGCAGGAAGGCGCCGTCGGCACCGGTCCCAACCAGCAGGGCATTCCGCAGGCGCAGATCTTCGGGGAGGATCGCGGACAGCTGGATCTCGCCGCCAGCTACACGCTGGCGAATCTGCCGTCGAAGCCGCAGATCACCTTCAACATCCTCAACATCACCGGGGAAGAGCGGCGGTCGAATTTCTGGTACGCCAACGCCGTGAACGATCTCTACGATCCCGGCACCACCTACACCATCGGTATCCGGGGCACGTTCTGAGCCTGTTTGCCGGTGCGCCTGTCTCCCCACGGTCTGTCCCGGCGCTCCGACGCCGGGGCGGACCGTGTTCTCTCCCGCGCGGGTCACGGCCTCGTGTCATCGATCCGCATGCCATGCGGTCTCCGATGACCGCCGGTGGACGCCCCCGTGCACTTGACGCAACGTCGGCATCGTCCGCCTCCAATCCGGATCCCCCCGCGCAATGAATCCTGTGCTTCCCCCCAGCGTGTCCGAGGTGCTGTCCGTCCGCGAGAAGGTCGGCTACAGCCTTGGCGATCTCGCCGCCAACCTGATCTTCCAGACGCTGGTCACGTATCTGGCGTTCTTCTACACCGATGTCTATGAACTGCCTGCCGCCACGGCTGCGACGATCATCTTCGTCGTCGGCCTGCTCGGCGCGTTCGTGTTCACGCCGATCATCGGCCTGCTGGCCGACCGCACCCGCACGCGCTGGGGCAAGTTCCGGCCGTGGATCCTGTGGACCGCGGTCCCGTTCGGCGTGCTGTCGCTGCTGGCCTTCAGCACGCCCGACCTCGGCGAGCGCGGCAAGGTGATCTATGCGCTGGTGACCTATACGCTTCTTGTGCTGGTCTACGGCGCCAACAACCTGCCGTATTCGGCGCTGAGCGGCGTGCTGACCGGCAACATGGACCAGCGCAACAGCCTGTCGTCTTACCGCTTCGTCGCAGTGATGGTGGCGCAGTTCGTGATCCAGGTGCTGTTGCTGCCGATGGTGCTGATCCTCGGTGACGGGGACCGCGTGCGCGGCTTCGAACAGGTCATGACGATCTTCGCCATCGTCGGCACGGTGTTCTTCCTGATCACGTTCCTGACCACCCGCGAGCGCATCGTGCCGACGGCTGCGCAATCGTCCGGCGTGCGCCAGGACCTGACCGATCTCGTCCACAACCGGCCCTGGCTGATCATGCTGACGCTGACCGTGCTGGTGTTCGTCACCCTGGCGCTGAAGGGCGGCATGACGATCTACTACTTCCAGTACTACCTCGACGCGACGGCGCTCGCGGCGTTCCTGCAGGGCACCGGCTTCAACAGCTTCATCGGCGGGCTCAACGCGACACTGACCGGCGTGGGCCTGGCCGGCTTCCAGTGGCCGGAAGACGCACCGACGTCGGCCTTCAGCCTGTTCAATGCCGGCGGCATCGTCTTCATGATCCTCGGCATCGGCCTGTCGCGGCCGCTTGCGGAGCGGTTCGGAAAACGGGACGTGTTCGGCGGCGCGCTGTTCGTGTCGACGCTGTTCGTGCTGGCGTTCTACGTCTACCCGCCCGATGCGATCTGGCTGGTGTTCGGGTCGCAGATCCTGCACGGCTTCTTCTACGGCATCACCATCCCGCTGCTGTGGGCGATGATCGCCGACGTCGCCGACTATTCCGAATGGCAGAACAACCGGCGCGCGACTGCAATCATCTTCTCGGCGATGATCTGCGGCCTGAAAGTCGGGCTCAGCATCGGCGGCGCGCTGGTCGCGGCGATCCTCGCGCGCTACGGCTACGAGACCGGCGGCGGCGCGCAATCGGCGCCGGTCGTCGATGGCATCCGCCTGGCGATCAGCCTGTACTGCGCAACGCCGTTCCTGCTCGCGGTCGGTCTGCTGTTCTTCTACCGGATCGACCGGACCATGGAGTCGCGCCTGGAGCGCGAGCTCGCCGAGCGCCGTCTGCGCGCAGGGGTGGAGGCCGTATGAGCGCACATCCCACGCCACCGCCCCCGGCGTCCGCGCCCGGAGACGAGGCGCTGTCGGCCGAACTCGAGCTGCTGGCCGGCCGTGCGATCTCGCCGCCGCTAGTGACCCATCTCTACACCGCCGATCCCTCGGCGCATGTGTTCGAGGGACGCCTTTACATCTATCCCTCGCACGACATCGATGCCGGCACGCCGTTCGACGACGAGGGCGGGCACTTCGGCATGGAGGATTACCACGTGCTGCGCATGGACACGCCCGATGGCGAGGCCGTGGACTGCGGCATCGCCCTGCACGTGCGCGACGTGCCATGGGCCGTGCGCCAGATGTGGGCGCCGGACGCCGCGTGTCGCGATGGGCGCTACTACTTCTATTTCCCCGCCAAGGACGCCGATGACATCTTCCGGATCGGTGTGGCGGTCGGTGAGCGGCCGGAAGGCCCGTTTATTCCGCAACCCGAAGCGATGGCCGGCACGTATTCGATCGATCCGGCGGTCTACGACGACGGTGACGCGCATTACCTCTACTTCGGTGGCATCTGGGGGGGGCAGCTGCAGAAGTACCGCGACAACGTCCGCGACGCCACGCACGAAGAACCCGTTGGCGGCGCGCCCGCGCTGGGCGCGCGGGTGGCCCGGCTGCGCGCGGACATGCTCGAGCTCGACGAGCCGACGCGCGAGGTGCTGATCCTCGACGAACACGGAGCGCCGCTGCGCGCCGACGACGACACGCGACGTTTCTTCGAAGGGCCGTGGGTGCATAAGCATGCGGGCCGCTACTACTTCTCTTACTCCACCGGCAACACGCACCTGCTGTGTTACGCCGTGGGCGACAACCCCTATGGGCCGTTCACCTACCAAGGCGTGATCCTCAAGCCGGTGGTCGGCTGGACGACGCATCATTCCATCGTCGAGTTCGATGGCCGCTGGTGGCTGTACTACCACGATGCCTTGTACTCGGGCGGCGTGACCCATCTGCGCACGGTCAAGGTCACCGAACTGCATCACGACGAGACGGGGCGGATCCGCACGATCGATCCCTATGGCGGCTGAGCCTGACGCCGCGCTGGCGCCACTCGCAGCCGGGCGGTTGCTGCGCATCGCCTGCGGCACGCTATCGGTCATCGTCGCGCCTGCGGCGGGCGGGCGTATCGCCCAGATCATCCATGACGGCGTGCCGCAGCTGGTCGGTCCCGAGGACGGGCATCCGGGCACGATCGCGTGGGGCTGCTACCCGATGGTGCCGTGGGCCGGGCGGGTGCGGGACGGCAGCTTCCGGTTCGACGGGCGCGACCATACATTGACGCCCAATCTCGGCGCGCACGCGATCCACGGCGTCGGCTTCGCGCTGCCATGGACGGTCGAACTACATACCGCCGATTGCATCGTGCTGGCGCTGCGGCTGCCGTGCGATGCGCGCTGGCCGTTCGGCGGGGCGGTGCGTCAGACGATCCGGCTCACGCCGCGACGCCTGCGTCTGACGCTGCGCCTGGATGCGGGACAGGATGCAATGCCCGCGGTCATCGGCTGGCATCCCTGGTTCCGCAAGCCGGACCGTGTGGCGTTCGCGCCGGCGCAGGTGTACCCGCGCGATGCCGAGGGTCTCGCGACGCTGCCGCTGGGGCCGATTCCGACACCACCGTGGGACGACTGTTTCGTCGGTGCCACAGGCGCGGTGCTGCATCGTGAAGGCCACCGTCTGCAGCTGAGCTCGGACTGCAGCCACTGGGTTGTCTACGACGCGCCCGCGCACGCGACCTGCATCGAGCCCCAGAGCGGCCCGCCCGATGGGTTCAATCTGGAGCCGTTTCGGCTTGAGGCAGGCGCGCGCCTGTCGCGGTGGTTCGAGATGGCGTGGGGCGCACGTCACGCGTGATCGCCCGGCGGCAGGTGCGTCGAGACGGGTCAAATGCCCACGCTATAACCGTCCTTAGTGCGGAGTGCTTCGCCGGAACGGGCCGCATCGGGTCCGTGCCCGATAGCCGCGCATGATTTCTGGAGCGGCCCATCGCGATAGATGCGCGAAGCCGGCAGTGGCGAGGGCCGTATCCTGTATCGATTCCACTTCAGCGCGTTGCAGGACAAGGCGACCAGATGACCGGAGACACACAGGCGATACGCGTCGGCGTCGGCGTGATCATCGTCCGCGATGGCAACGTGCTGCTCGGCGAACGTGCCGGCTCGCATGGCGCGGGCACCTGGGCCTTGCCGGGTGGGCATCTGGAGTTCGGCGAAACGGTCGCCGATTGCGCGCGGCGCGAAGTGCTGGAGGAAACCGGTCTCGCGATACACGACATCGTATCCGCGCCGTACACCAGCGACGTCTTCGTGGCCGAGGGCCGTCACTACGTCACCCTGTTCGTCACTGCCGGGGCGACCGGTGACCCGGTGGCGCTCGAACCTGACAAGTGTCTGGGCTGGCACTGGTTCCAATGGGCCGATCTGCCGCGGCCCCTGTTCGCGCCCCTGCAGACGCTTTACGACTCGGGCTTCGTGCCCGCAGGCGTCGCCTGAGAGGGTTCGCTGCGGGCATCGGATTCCGCAGGCACGCAACACTCGGCAGGCGATACCGGCTGGACGGCGAAGGAGCGCACAGATGGGAATCACGCAGGAACGCAAGACGAATGTGGCGCGGATTCTTTGGCGTGGCTCCGCACAGCTCGTGCTGCTGGTCGTCTGCGCACAAGCCGGTGCCACGCACACCATGTGTGATTTCGAAGCCAGGGGCGGCGGTCGGGAATACGGTTTCGAGTTCATCGGGGGCGATTCCATCGCGATGATCCAGGTCAACGCGCCACGTGGTGCGCGGCTGGGTGCCTACGAGATCACCACGCTCGACCAGCGCACGCAGCGGATACGGATGATCCACACGGCATCTGCGTCGGCCGACACCTTGCCGTCGTTTGTGCTTGAGGGCACCGGCGAACATGTGTGGCTCCGTTCTGCAGACCATGCGATCAAGGGCGTGTTGCGGTGTCAGCTTGCATACGTCGGATGATTCCACTGCGCGGTGTTCTGCCGGCGCTCCCGGGTTTCGAGCGATGCGCGACGACGCCGGCATCAACGGCACGCCTTCATCAGCGATTGCGCTGTCGTATGCGTGCAGGCGGCTGAAGCGTGCCTACCTGCTGCATGCGTTCTGGTTCATGACCATGTGCGGGTTCGCCTGGCTGCACCGTGACGGGCCCGGTCTGAAAATCGCGGTCCTGCTGGCGCTGCTGACCGTGCCGCCGGTGCTGGTCTGTGCCTCGCGGGTTCACCGTCTGTGCCGAGCGATCGATCCGCGTGCGGGCACGATCGGCCTGGCGCCGATGCTGGTCATGACGGTCGTGTTCACCCCGTTCGAGTCCGGTCTGATCGTGCCGGCGAAGAACTGGTGGGTGGCGCGGCGCCTGCTGCGCAGATTCGCCGCAGCACACGAAGCGTTCGCCGCGTCCGGCCCGGCGCAATGCGGCATGATCCTCGGACCACAACCGGAGCCCATGTCCATGCCCGCCCACGCAAAACTCGACTACGTTGAATTCCCCGCCCGAGACCTGGACGCGACAAAGCGCTTCTTCGCGCAAGCGTTCGACTGGACGTTCGAGGACTACGGGCCCGATTACGTCGCGTTCGCGAACCAGGGGCTCGACGGCGGCTTCTACCGCGCCGACCTGCAGGCGCGCAGCGAAGCGGGCAGTGCGCTGCTGGTGTTCTACAGCGCACGCATCGAAGAGACGCTGGCGAAGGTCGAAGCGGCGGGCGGCACGATCCTCAAGCCGGTGTTCGAGTTTCCGGGCGGTCGCCGCTTCCATTTCGCCGAGCCCAGCGGCAACGAGTTCGCGGTGTGGTCCGATCCGGCGGATTGATCGAAGCCTCCACCCGATCGAACGTCGCAAGTGCATATCCGCTTGCGCGGATCAAGTGGAGGTTTTCATCGGGGATGCGCGCGTGGCGATTTTTTGACCGCATCGAAAAAGGCCGCTTCCGATGCGGCCTCGCGGCGCTTATCCACACCTTTGTCATCAGAGCATCCACACCCGGTGTGGACAACCGGCGCCGGGTGATTCGATGGCCGCGCGTCAAGCACGTTCGCTCGCGCAATATGTGCAGCTCGCATCGCCTTGATTCGGCGGCGAGGGCCGTCAATCTCGATGCGCGCTGTGCGACGTCGGGCGCTCAGTGCACGCATGCACGTTGCAATGCGCGGATCAAGAGTGACGTGGTGTGCGCAAGACGCCGGTGGTGAAAGATTGATCAGTCGTTTCCGGGCCGCCGGCGGAGCGGGTTCGCGAGGCTTATCCACACCTTTGTCAGCAGACCGTCCACACCCGGTGTGGACAACGCTTCGGGAACCCAGCAGTTCGACGCGGTCAAGCGCAAGCAGACACCGTACCCGGCATCAGTGCGCCGGGCTGTCGTCCGGATCCACCAGCGACATCGCGACAGCGCGTCCGCTGTCGGTGAGGTGTGCGAGTGTTCGCGCGCCGTCTTCGACCGTGCGCACCCAGCCTGGTCCCTGCGCATCGCCGATGCGTTCATCACCCAGGTAGGCGAGGGTGCGCAGCAGCACGCTCATGCGGATGCCCAGGCGCTTGCACAGCCGCGGCAGCGACATGCCGTCGGGTGCTGCCGCCAGTTCGGTCAGCAGCGCCTGCAGCAGGGCTTCGTCAGCGGACAACGGCGGCGGGGATGTCGCGCTGGCGCGGCATGTGCGCGCCGACGTCGGTGACGTGCGGGGTGACGATGACCGGCACCGATTTGGAGGTCGGCGTGCGCGATTCGTCGGCGAAGCTCGACAGCGGTACCAGTGGATTGGTCTCCGGGTAGTAGGCCGCCAGGCACCCGCGCGGGATGTTGTACTCGACCAGCAGAAAGCGCGGCGCCTGCCGGCGCACGCCGTCCTCGCAGATGCTTTCCAGGTCCACCCAGTCGCCCGCTTTCATGCCCAGCGCGGCGATGTCGTCGGCATGCGCGAACAGCACGCGGCGCTCGCCGAACACGCCGCGGTAGCGGTCGTCGAGGCCGTAGATCGTGGTGTTGTACTGGTCGTGCGAGCGCGTGGTCGCGAGCGTGAACACCGGTTGTGTGCCGTGCATGCGGCGTGCGCGGTGGATCGGATTGTCGGTGGGCACCGGACAGGCGAAGAACACCGCCTTGCCGGCGGGGTTCGCCCATTTGCGATCGCGCGCGGTATTGGAAAGACGAAAGCCGCCGGGCACGCGCACGCGGGTGTTGAAGTCGTGGAAGTCTTCGAAGGTCATCGCGATCATGTCCCGGATGCGGTCGTAATCCTCGATTGCGCCCAGCCAGTCGATCTTCGACCGTGCGCCGAGCGTGGCGTGTGCGAGACGCGCGACGATCGCCGGTTCCGACAGCAGCGTGTCCGAGGCAGGCGGATTGATGCCCGACGACAGGTGCACCATGCTCATCGAATCCTCGACGGTCACGCCCTGCGGGCCACCTGCCTGGATGTCGATTTCGGTACGCCCCAGGCAAGGCAGAATCAGCGCGTCCTTGCCGTGGATCAGGTGGCTGCGGTTGAGTTTGGTCGTCACGTGCGCGGTCAACGCGCAGTTGCGCAGGCCGCGCGCGGTCGCGTCGGAATCGGGCGTGGCGATGGCGAAGTTGCCGCCCATGCCGAAGAACACCTGGCCGCGGCCGTCAAGCATCGCCTCGATCGCGCCGACCGTATCGAAGCCATCCTCGCGCGGCGGCTCGAAGCCGAACACGTCACGGATGCGGTCGAGGAATGCGACCGGCGGCTTCTCGTAGATCATCATCGTGCGGTCGCCCTGCACGTTACTGTGGCCGCGCACGGGGCACGCGCCGGCGCCCGGGCGGCCCAGGTTGCCGCGCAGCAGCAGCAGATTCGTCAACACGTTGATCGTTGCGACCGAATGCTTGTGCTGGGTGATGCCCATGCCCCAGCACAGGATCACGCGCTCGCAGGACAGATACAGCTCGCCGGCGCGGCGGATCTGCGCTTCGTCGAGTCCGGATTCCTCGATGATCACGTCCCACGGCTCGGCCAGCACGTCGGCGGCGAACGCGTCGAAACCGGTCGTGTGCTCGGTGATGAACGCCTGGTCGAGCAACGTCGCGCCGCCGTTGCCGGTGACCTCGATGTCGCGCTCCAGCACGTGCTTGATCATGCCTTTCACGGCCGCGAGATCGCCGCCGATCTTGAGCTGGAAGTAGTCCGAGGAGATCTGCGTCGAGCCGTAGGTCGCCATCTCCAGCTTGTCCTGCGGATCGGCGAAGCGCTCCAGACCGCGTTCGCGCAGCGGATTGAACGAGACGATTTTCGCGCCGCGCTTCGCCGCCTCGCGCAGCTCGCCGAGCATGCGCGGATGGTTGGTGCCCGGGTTCTGGCCGAAGATGAAAATGCCGTCGGCCAGCTCGAAATCGTGCAGCGAGACGGTGCCCTTGCCGACACCGATCTGCTTCTTGAGCGCGGTGCCGGACGACTCGTGGCACATGTTCGAGCAGTCGGGGAAATTGTTGGTGCCGTATTCGCGCACGAACAACTGGTAGAGGAACGCGGCTTCGTTCGAGGTGCGGCCCGAGGTGTAGAAGATCGCGTTGTCGGGCGAGGGCAGTGCATTCAAGTGCTGCGCGACCAGCCCGAGCGCCTCGTCCCAGGTCACCGGTACGTAATGATCGGTGGCCGCGTCGTAACGCATCGGCGTGGTCAGGCGGCCCTGCTGTTCCAGCCAGTAGTCGCTGTATTCGGCCAGCTGCGTGACGGTGTACTTGGCGAACAGTTCGGGGCCGGCACGGAATTTCGTTGCTTCCGCCGCCACGGCCTTGGCGCCGTTTTCGCAGAACTCGAAGGTGGAGGTGTGGTCGCGGTCGGGCCAGGCGCAGCCGGGGCAGTCGAAGCCGTCGGGCTGGTTGGCGCGCAGGAGGGTCTTGGCGCCGCTGACCGCGATCTTCTGTTCGCTCAGATGCCTGGCCACGCTCTTGAGCGCGCCCCAGCCACCGGCGGGACCGTCGTACTTGCGGATCGTGTCGTTGCTCATGGTGCGGAATTCCTGCCTGGGCGCGCGGCAGCCGGCGATGTCGCCGACGGGGGGAGCAGCCGCTGCGCGTGGGTGTACACGGCATGCCCGTCGTCGCGGGCGAAACCGATCAGGGTGAGATGGGCGCGCTGCGCCAGCGAAATCGCCAGCGCGGTCGGCGCGGAAATCGCCGCCATCAATGCGATGCCGACGCTGGCCGCCTTCATCGCCATTTCATAACTGGCGCGGCTGGTGACGACGAGGAAACCATCGGCGGGATCGAAGGTATCGGCGTGCAGCGCGCCGATGAGTTTGTCGAGCGCGTTGTGGCGGCCGACATCCTCGCGTGCGAGTTGCAGCGTGCCATCGAGCGACGCCCAGCCTGCCGCGTGCGTGGCGCCGGTGAGGGCGGCGATGGATTGCGCATCGCGCAGTGCGCGCAGTGCGCGTGCCAGCGATTCGGGTGACACGCGGACATCGGTCGTGACCGGAGCCGGATAACGCAACGCGGCTTCCAGCAGTTCGCTGCCGCAGACGCCGCAGCCACTGCGGCCGCTCATGCTGCGGCGACGCAATGCCAATGCGTCCGCGCGCGCCTCGGGAATCCGCAGGCGGATTTCGATGCCTTCGATGAAATGCTCGACGCCTTCGATCGCCACATCGCCGGGTGCATCGACGATGCCTTCGCTGATCGCGAAACCCCGCGCAAAATCCTCGAGATCCGCAGGCGTGGCCATCATCACCGCGAACGGTACGTCGTTGTAGACGAAGGCCACCGGCACTTCCTCGGCGACGTGGTCGTCGATCTGGCGCACTGCGCCGTCGCGCCAGCGTTCGACCGGACGGCGCACGGCGCCGGCAGTCGTCGGGTCGGCATGGAGATCGCTGTCGTGGGAACGTGTCATGTCAGGAGGGTACCGACGACTGCGTGAGCGGCCGCCGGTCCTGCGTCATGCCTCAGGTAAACAACACCAGGGCTTTTTCCAGCGTTTTCCAGATGCCGAATGCGAGCGGAATGCCGACCGCGGCCCAGCAGAACGCCACCAGTGCCGGGTTGCCACCTGCGCCGATGCGGTCCATCTCGTCCTGCGACACCAGCGACTTGCCCGACGCGTCGACCTTCTCGTGCGCCAGTTGCTTCTCGTGGGCGAGTTCCTCGGGCGACATGAAGTATTTGGCGTTCACCGGACGCACCAGCAGGTTGCAGATCAGGCCCAGGACCAGCATGCCGGCGAGGATGTACATCGTGGTGTTGTAGACCTGCGACGGCGGCATGCCCAGGCCCAGCTGGTACTCGCGCATGTAGCCGATGACGAACGGACCGAGGATGCCGGCCGTCGCCCAGGCGGTCAGCAGGCGGCCGTGGATCGCGCCGACGTGCTGGGTGCCGAACAGATCGGCCAGATACGCCGGCACGGTGGCGAAACCGCCGCCGTACATCGACAGGATCACGCAGAACGCCGCGACGAACAGCGCGATCGAACCCGCATTGCCGAGCGTCGGCGCAGCGGCGTAGAGCGCGATGCCGAGCACGAAGAAGATCGAATAGGTGACCTTGCGGCCGAACTTGTCCGACATCGAGGCCCAGAAGAAGCGGCCGATGATGTTGGCCAGGCTCAGCATGCCGACGAAGCCCGCGGCGATCGCGGCAATGGCCGACAGCTGCTCGGTGCTCAGTTCGCCGAAGCCCACATCGATGCCGATCAGGCGGCCGCCGAACATCTCCTGCAGCATCGGCGAGGCCAGACCCAGCACGCCGATACCGGCCGACACGTTGAGGCACAGCACCGCCCACACCAGCCAGAACTGCGGAATGCCCCAGACGCGCTTCACGTGCACGTGGCCCTGGGTGATCATCGCGTTGTCCTTCGCCGGCGGCGGTGTCCAGCCCTTGGGCTTCCAGCCGGTCGGCGGTACGCGGTAGCCGAACGCGCCGGCCATCATGAAGACGAAGTAGGCCGCGGCCATCACCAGGAAGGTTTCCTTCACGCCGACCGAGGTCGGGGTGGCGAAGTGGCGCATCAGCATGTCGGCCAGCGGGCTGCCGATCAGTGCGCCGCCGCCGAAACCCATGATCGCCATGCCGGTCGCCATGCCGCGGCGGTCCGGGAACCACTTGATCAGCGTCGACACCGGCGAGATGTAGCCCAGGCCCAGACCGATGCCGCCGATCACGCCCGAGCCCAGCCACAGCATCCAGATCTGGTGTAGGTGGACGCCGAGCGCGGAGATCAGCAGGCCGCCGCACCAGCACAGCGCCGCGACGAAGCCGGCCTTGCGCGGGCCGACGCGTTCCAGCCAGCCGCCCCAGATCGCCGCCGAGCAGCCCAGCAACACGAAGAACAGCGTGTACATCCACTGCAGCTCGCTGATGTTCCAGTCGCAGCTGGCCGAGGTGATGCGGGCGAAGAAGCCCATGTCGGGGCCGCAGGCGATCGCGGCATCGATGCCGACTGCCTTCGACAGCGGCAGCCAGAACACGCTGAAGCCGTAGGCCATGCCAATGCACAGATGGATCGCCAGGGCGGCCGGCGGCACCAGCCAGCGGTTGAAACCTGGCTTGGCGATGATGCGTTCTTTCGACAGCAGGCTGCCTTCGCGGGCGCTGCTGGCGGGATGTGTCGTTGCGGAACTGGTGGCCATGAATCCTCCCCGGGTCGATGTGCCGATATCTGACTTCTGTCGCCCACGTATGCTCTTGAATACATATTGGCTGCGACAAATCGCCGCAACCGTACTCCCGTGTTGCTTGTGCTACCAGTTCCAATGGTCGAATATCCGGCTTTCCAGAACATATTGAACCTGCGGCCCGTGCGCGCTGCGCTGCAGCAGGTTCGGAGGAAGCGCCGATGTACAAGGTCCGCGTCCAGCCGCGCTGGGAGCTGGAGAACAGCGCCGGCGCAACGCTGCCCTCGCACCTGGTCGAGCTGTTGATCGCAGTCCGCGCCACCGGCTCGCTGGCTGCGGCGGCGCGCAAGGTCGGCCTCTCCTATCGCTATGCGTGGGGGCAACTGCAGGATGCGCGCGAGGTCTTTGGCCAGCCGCTGCTGCGCATGACCCGCGGCCGTGGCGCGCGTTTGACGGCGATTGGCGAACGGCTGGTCTGGGCCGATAGCCGTATCGCCGCGCGCCTGTCGCCGATGCTCGACAGCCTCGCGACCGAGCTCGAAGCCGAGCTCGAGCGCACCGTCAGTGCGCACGCCACGCCATTGCGCATCCATGCCTCGCACGGGTTCGGCGTGGAAACGCTGCGCCGCACGATGGCCGAGGCCGGCCTCGCGCTAGATCTCAAGTACCGCAGTCCCGACGACGCGCTGGTTGCGCTGCGCAGCGGTGCCTGCGACGTCGCCGGCCTGCACCTGCCGATCGGGGAACTGGAACCGGTACTGTTCGCGCACTACCGCGACCGTCTCGATCTCGACGCCGACCGTGTGATCCATCTGGCGATGCGTCGGCAGGGCCTGGTGCTCGCGCCCGGCAATCCGCGCGCCATCCACACGCTGCAGGACCTCGAGCGCCCGGACATCCGCATGATCCACCGCCAGCCCGGCTCGGGCACGCGGCTGCTGCTCGAGTCGATGCTCGCGCGCCACGGCATTGCTTTCGAACGCATTCGCGCCTGCGATGTCGAAGAGCTCACCCACGCGGCCGTGTCGGCCTATGTCGCCAGCGGCCTGGCGGATGTCGGCTTCGCGCTGGAACCGCCGGCGCGCAAGTACGGACTGGATTTCTTCCCGCTGATCACCGAGCACTATTTTTTCCTGTGCCACAGCGACATGCTCGACGCCGGCCGGCTGGTCGACCTGCTGACGCTGCTGCGCAGCGATCGCTTCCGGCGCGAACTCGGGCTGCTGCCGGGCTACGACCCGAGCTACTGCGGAAACGTGCAGACGCTGGGCGAAGCGTTCGCGTCGGCGCGCATCTAGTGGCAGTGAGATGCGGTCGGGGCGGATCGACACGGCACAGCGGGCGCGATAGTTGAGGACAGGCATGCGATGGATTCGCGTGCGGCAGGCGCGCACGCATGGCCCGATGCGTGTATCCCGGCGATTTCAGTCTGACCCAGGCGCCTGCGCCGGGCGCGCGTATCACGCCTGTTCTCGACCAGGGCATGCCGGCTTGCCGCGCAATCAGACGTCTTGCCACCCGTTGGCATCGCACGTAGTGTGCGGCGGCGCTGTCCGTCCGGGCGGCGCGCGGACGATCCGTCCACAGGAGACGCCATGCACTGGGCGCTGCAGCTCATGGGAGTCGCGATCGGGGGCGCCCTCGGCGGCGCGGCGCGGTTCTGGCTGTCGGGCCTGGTTGCGCGCCGGATCGGCGAGACCTTTCCCTGGGGCACGCTCGTGGTCAACCTGAGCGGCGCATTCGCGATCGGCGTGCTGGCCGCGCTGCTGACCGACCGCCCCGGACATGCCGTGCTCCATGCATCGCTGTGGACCGGGCTGGTGATCGGCGTGCTCGGCAGCTACACCACCGTGTCTTCGTTCTCGCTGCAGACGCTGGCGCTGTTGCGCGACGGCGAGTACGCACGCGCCGTGGGCAATGTCGCCGCGTCGCTGATCGGATGCCTGGCCGCGGTGTCGGCAGGGTATCTGCTGATGCTGCAGGTCTGGGGCCGGGGATGAGTGCCGGGCGTGTCTATGCCGCGGTGATGCTCGGCAGCGCGCTGGGCGCGGTCGCGCGCTTTGGCTGTTCGGTGGCGGCACTCGAACTTCTGGGGCCGGGCTTTCCCTGGGGCAGCTTGGCGGTCAACGTGGTCGGTTCGTTTCTCATCGGCCTGTTTGCCGCAGTAACCGAACCCGGCGGCCGGATCTTCGCCACGCCCGCGCAGCGTCAGTTCCTGCTGGCAGGGTTCTGCGGCGGCTTCACGACTTTTTCGGTCTTCAGTCTGGAAACGCTCTACCTTGTCGAGGCGGGCGCGTTGGCATTGGCCGGCCTCAATCTGGCCGTCTCGATCAGCGCGTGGCTGCTGGCGGTGTGGGGCGGCCATGCGGTCGGCGCGCGACTCAACCGTCTCCAGGAGACCTTGTGATGAGACAGACCACCCCGGGCACATCGCTACGGATGTTCGTCGGCGAAGCCGAGACCTTCGATGGCAAGCCGTTGTACGAGGCCGTCGTGCTCAAGGCGCGCGAACTCGGCATCGCGGGCGCCACGGTGCTGCGCGGCGCATTGGGGTATGGCCACACCAGCCACCTGCATACCGGCAAGATCCTGCGCCTGTCAGACGATCTGCCAGTGATCGTCGAACTGGTGGACACGCCCGAAGCGATCGAGCGCTTCCTCGACCAGATCGAGCCGATGCTCGACCGCTGCGCGGTCACGCTAACGCCGGTCCAGCGACTTCATCGCGAAGTGCCGGCGTCGCGTCCCGGTGATTGACGCGCGGACGCGCATCGCGCGCGCCTGACAGAATCGCAGAGGCTGCCGTGCAGTGAGGGGTATCGCCGCGATCACCGCGCTGCGCGGCTTCGAATCGGGCTGATGCAACGTCTTCCGACATGGGCGCGAGCCGCGTCCGCGGATCGGACGAGCTTGCATGTGGATTTCCCGTTGCGCGCGTGTCCCGTGGAAGCCGCAAGCGCGCCGCTACAGCCCCTCTGCCGCCAGCCTGGCCTTCAACGCCGCCACCGTCGGCGCATCCCATCCATCCGAGGCCGTCGTCGCGAGCCACGCATCGACGTAGTCCTCGGCTGCGAACACATGCCCGTAGCCAGTCGGCGTCGATGTCGCGACCGCCATGTCCATGCCCAGTTGCAGAAACGTCACCACAGGGAACCAGCGCAGCGAATCGGACACATCGTCTGCGCGGGGCCCGGACAGCCACACCGGCCGGCGCAACGCCGAGCCGGGTTCGAAGAACGTGATCGGGTCGCTGGGATATTGCAGATAGACGATGCGCGGGCCGCTCCAGGCGGCATTGCCGGCCGGCGCGCCGTCCTGGGTCATGAAGCGCACGACCGAGCCGTCGCCGTAACGTGGCCGCCATGCGGGCGTGCCGGGGTCGCGCGCTTGCGTTGCATGCCGCCAGGTGCGGCTGGGGAACGGTGGGCCGGCCCACAGCGCGCCGTCGAAGGGCTCGCCCAGGATGTCGAACAGATCGACCGACAGATCCGAGTTGAGCGCGCCCAGGCTCAGCCCGTGCAGATACAGGCGCGGGCGCCGGTCGCGCGGCAGCGTGCGCCAATGGCCGTGCACGGCGGCAAACAAGGCGCGCGCCGAATCCGCGCCGTAGGTCGGGTCGACCATCAGCGCCAGCCAGCTGGCGAGATACGAGTACTGCATGGAGACCGTGGCCACATCGCCGCGCTGCAGGTACTCCATCGCCATCTGGCTCGCGGGGTCGAGCCAGCCGGTGCCGGTGGGCGTGTTGATCACCAGCATCGAGCGCTCGAACGCGCCGACGCGGATCATTTCCGCCAGCGCGAGATCGGCGCGCGCGCGGATGTCGGCGGCCGAGTTGAGGCCGACATACACACGCAGCGGCTCCTGCGCGGGCAGGCCGGTCAGCGCTTCGATCTCGGCCTGCGTGGGGCCCGCGGCCACCGCGGCACGCCCCATGCGGCCGAGCCCGGACCAGCCGATCAGCGATGCCTCGCTGCCGGTCTTCAACGGGTCCAGTGGCGGCTCGAGCGTCGTGTCGACTACCGCATCGAGCTGCCGGTACGACGAATCCAGCGCCCGCAGGCCGGCCTCGAACACCACGCCGTTGCCGATCGACCAGAACACCACGCCGGCAACTGCGACGCTGACGATCAGCGACACGCGCCGCGGCAGGTGGTGGCCGAGGCGCCGCGACAGGAAATGTACGACGCCCCGAAACAACCGACCGAGCACCAGCAGCACCAGTGCGACGCCGCTCGCCACGAGACCGACGAACACCGGACGCGCACTCGCCACCGCGTCCATGCCCATGCGCGCGCGGATGTCGTTCTGCCAGCCGGACGCCTGCGCCAGGAACACGATCACCATCGCCGCGCAGACGACGACGGCGAGCGCGGTCGCCACGCGCCCGATCGCCAGATCACGCAGTCGCGGCAATCCCAGGAAAATCCACAGCCAGCGTCCGAGCACGCCGATGCCATAGCCGGCGGCGAATGCGATGCCCGACAGCACGCCCTGCAGCAGCGCATCGCGTGGGATCAGGCTGGGCGTGAGCGATGCGGCGAAGCAGATAGTGCCGAGCCACAGGCCCATGCTGCACAGCGGATCGAGCATGCGTGCGGCGGCGTGGCGGAGTGAGGCGCGTGTGGGCATGGCGCGATGATATCGCGGGTGCGCCTTCTGCTTTGACGACGAGCAAGTCATCAAGAAATTGCGTTTCGGAACACCCGAAACTCGATCTGCTGTCTGTCAGCACGCCTCCAGACGCCGTCATCCCAGCGGCTCTCAACAGACGCATGTCTGGTCATGCTGGAGAGCTTCACAACGGCGCGCAGCGCTGGTCATCCATTTTGATTTTGCTGTCGTGCAGAAACCAAAATGGGCCCCAGCGTCCGCTGGGGCGACGATCCTAGGGTTCGTTGGGTCGACGCTAGATTGCGTTGATTGCGGCGCCGCAGATGCGGATTGCATCGATCGTCCGCATCACCGCGTTTCAGGCGCAAAATCACTGGGCCCCGGCCTGCGCCGGGGCGACGGCATTACGCAATCAAGGGTTCGGAAACCGAAACGCTTACTCGATCGTCTCGTCCAGCATCAGCTGACGCGCGAAGCGCACCGGCGGGGCGCCCTGGGCGAGCATGGCGTCGTGATACTGCTTGAGGTTGAACGCCTCGCCGGCCTTGGCTTCGGCCGCCTTGCGTGCGTCGAAGTGTTCCTGCGCGCCGACGAAGTAGGTGGCGAGCTGTGTGGACGACAGCTGCGCGCGGATCCACTTGCCTTCGGCTTCGCTGGTCTGCTGGAAGGTTTGGCGGACCATCAGATCCATCGCCTGTTCCTTGGTCCAGTTGTCGACGTGCACGCCCTGGTCGAGGATCGCGTTGGCGACGGCGCGCGCATAGAACTTCAGCTGCATCAGGCGGAACAGCGGATCGTTGTCGGCATAGCCGGCGTCGGCCATCATCCGCTCGGTGTAGACCGCCCAGCCTTCTGCGAACGGGCCTGAGCGGAACACCGCGCGCAGCGTCGAGGGGTGATTCACCGAATGCGCGCCTTCGAGGTAATGACCGGGCATCGCCTCGTGGATCGTCAGCACGTGGATCATGTGCTTGTTGTATTCGCGCAGGAACGAATCGACCTGGCCGTCGTCCCAGTCGTCGGGGATCGGCGAGATCGCGTAGTAGGTGTCCAGGCCCTTGTCGAGCGGGCCGGGCGAGTCGCAATAGGCAACCGCGACGCCGCGCTGGAATTCCGGCATCAGGATGATCTTGACCGGGTCGTCGGGCACCGTGACCAGGTCGTGCTGGCGGGTGAACTCTGTCGCCACATCCAGCGTGTGCTTGGCGAAATCGACGACTTCATCGCGGCCCGGCTTGTCGGCGTAGGCGACTTCCATCGCCGCTTCGATCGCCGCCTGGCGCTGGTCCTCGCTCGGCTGCGCAGGGGTTTCCGGTGCACCTTCGCGATCCTTCAGCACGGCCTGGGCGACGACATACATTTCGTCGCGGATGCGCACGAGTTCGGCTTCCGCGCGCTGGCGGATGTCCTGGCGGCTGAGCGAGGAATTGAGCGCGAACTTGAGCTTCTGGTCGTAGATGTCGGCGCCGACGCGGAACTCGCCCTTGGCGTTCGGCACGAGGGTGCCGTCGAGCCAGGCCTGGTGTTCGTCGACCGCGGCGCGCAGGGTTTCCACCGCGGCGTCGAGACGCGTGCGGTCCTCGCCCTGCAACTGGTCGGCGTTGGGCGTGATGAAGGTTTCGATCAGCGACAGCACGCCCTTGTTCTGCGCGGCGACGGTGCGCGCATGTGTTGCAGGCACGCGCGCCGGGTCGAGGTTCTCGCGCGCCTGGGCGAGGATTGTCGGGATCTTCTCCATGCGCGCGGTCGCCGACTTCAGGCGCTCGGGCATCGGCGCGAACTCGCGCGCCATCAGGGTGTAGATCGCGCCGCCGGCCAGGCCGCTGTACATCTGCGGATCCCAGGCCCAGCTCTGCAGTGTTTCGGTGTCCCAGATGCCGTATTCGAGCGTGTTCTTCAGGATCAGCGCATCGACATGGTTGTCGCGCGAGAGCTGGGCGAAATCGATCGCGTCGAGCTCGGTCAGGTAACGGCGGTTGAAGTCGAGCCCCGCCTGGCGGCCGGCTTCGGACACGTCATCGACTTCGCTGTCGAAACGGTGGTCCCCGATCTGCGTGGCCGAGATCGGCGACATTCGCATCGACTCGTCGAGGAAGCGCTTCGACAGTTCGGCGAATGCGGCGTCGGCTTGCGACGGCGCAGTGGCGGTCGCGCCGTCCTGCGTGGTGGCGGGCGTGGTCGGCGCCTCGCGGTTGCAGCCGGCGAGAGCGGCGGTGAGCACGGCGACAGCGAGCAGGGAACGGCGCATTCGAACGATTCCGGCAGTAGGACAGCGGGGCAGCATAGAGGCGCGCCTGCGCGCATGCATGTGCCGATCGTGTCGATACGCCGGCCGATGGCGCACCTGGGCCGGGATGCGCGAGATCCGAACGCACGCGATGCGGGTCGGCTACTGCGCCGGGCACCCCAGCAGCGACAGGTCGATGCCGTCGGCCATGCGCCGGTAGCCTGCGTCGTTGGGATGGAGATGATCGCGCGTGATCTCGTCGGGCAAGTATTCCGGGTTGTCCGGGTCACGCAGGATGTGGTCGAAGTCGATCAGTGCATCGAAACCGCTGCGGCCGCTGCGCATCCAGGTGTTGAGCGTGGTGCGCGTCGCGGCCGAGATCGGCTCGTAGCGATCCGAGCCGCCGAACGGTGTGATCGTTGCGGCGATCGCGCCGATGCCGCTGGCATGCAGGCGTTCGGCGATCTGGCGATAGCCCAGCATCATGTCCTCGGCGTTGCGGCCGGCCAACGGTGGGGTGCCGCCGTCGTGGCGGATGTCGTTGATGCCTTCGAACAGGATCACGCGGTCCACGTTCGGCAGCGCGATCACGTCGCGGTCCAGGCGCGCCAGTGCGCTGTGGCTGCGGCCGTGATCCATGACCTTGTTGCCGCTGATGCCCGCGTTGACCAGCACCACCTGGTCGGGGCAGGCCTGTTGCAGGCGGGTGGCCAGCAGTGCCGGCCAGTCGCCGTTGCTGCCGCGTGTGGCGGTGGCGCCTTCGGTGATCGAGTCGCCGAGCGCGACCACCACGACCGGCGTGTCGCTGCGTTCTGCGAGCACCACCGAGACCACGTTCTGGCGGTATGCCAGCGGCGCATCGTCGCCGACCTGGGGTTGCTGGCCGTCGGCGATGCGTAGCGCGGTGCGGCGCACGGCGGGCTTTGTGGCATCCGGGAAATACACGGTGAGCGAGACATCCGCCAGCGCGGGTACCGTTATCGCCACCGGGTCGCTGAGCAGGGCGGCGCCGACCGGCACCACCACGTCGCTGCGACCGTCGAAGGTCACCGGCTTTGCCGGTGTGGCGGCGCCGGTGAGATGGGCGGACGCACCGCCGATTCTTAGCGGCGCCTCGCCCAGTTCATTGCTGATGCGGAAACGCAGCGCCGTGGCCGAACTGGCCAGACGCATGTCCTGGCGGACCGTCTGGTGTGCGAACTGTACCGGCGCCTCCGCTGTGCCTTCCCGGCGGTCCGGTGCCGGCGATGCGGTCCATGCAGGCACCCAGACCTGGGCGTGGACCGGCAGCGCTGCGGCGCTGGTGGCAAGTGCGATCGATAACGCAGTGATCCAACGCCGCATGGCAGCCCTCCCGGGGCGGTCAGGAGAAGTAGGTGCCGCCGTTGACATCGAGGTTGGCGCCGGTGATGAAGCCGGCCGCGTCCGACGCCAGATAGACGGCGGCATCAGCGGCCTCTTCCGGACGCCCTTGGCGCCGCAGTGGCGTGTTGCCGGCGACGGCGGTGCGCACTTCGGGCTTGGTGAATTCGTCATGGAAGCGGGTGGCGATCATGCCGCAGCACAGCGCGTTGACGCGGATGCCGCGCGGGCCCAGCTCCTTGGCCATTGCGCGGGAAAACGTCATTACCGCGGCCTTGGCCGTGGCGTAGATCGCCGCGCCCGGGCCACCGCCATCGCGGCCGGCCTGCGAGGCGAAGTTCACAATCGCGCCGCCTTCGGGCATGTGCGGCACCACCGCATGGGTGGTCAGGTAGACGGAGCTCATGTTGAGGTCCATCACCTGGTGGAAGAACGCTTCGTCGATCTCGGCCAGCGGACGCCGCTGGACCATGCCACCGGCGACGTTGACCAGCACGTCGATGCGCTCGCCGAACGCGGACTGGGTGGCGGCCACCATGCCGGCAACGGCCTGCGCATCGGTGACGTCGGCGCGATGGACGATGGCGGTGCCGCCTGCGGCCTGGACCCGCTTGAGCGTGTCCTGGGCGCTGGCCTCGTCGTTGGCGTAGTTGATGCAGACCTTCGCACCGGCTGCCGCCAGCTTGAGCGAGATGTCACGGCCGATGTCACGGCCGCCGCCGGTGACGATCGCCACCTTGTCCTTGAATTGGGTCATTGAAAGCTCCAGTGAAGCGTGGGGGGAAATCAGCGGGACTCGACGGGACCGTCGAGTTTTTCGACGCGGCCGGTGATCAGCCACAGTGCGAGCAGGGAGGCCGGCACCAAGGCCGCCACCAGGATGAAGATCGGGGCATAGGACTCGCGGGTCATCGCCGGCACCAGCCAGGTGGTGATCAGCGTGCCGGCAACCGCGGCCATGCCGCCCAGGCCCGCGACCGAGCCGACCGATTTGCCGTGGAAAATGTCGCCCGGAAGGGTCTGGATGTTGCCGATGGCGATCTGGAAGCCGAACAGCACGCAAGCGATTGTCAGCACCGCCCAGACCGGATCGGTCGCCACCACCGCGCCGATCAGGGCGGGAACCATGATCGCGCCGCCCAGGGTGATCACCCATTTACGTGCGCGGTCCACGCTCCAGCCCGCGCCGATCAGGCGCCCGGACAACCAGCCGCCGCCGAGGCTGCCGATCATCGCGCCGACATAGGGCACCCAGGCGAAAATCCCGATCTGTTTGATGTCGAAACCGAAGGTGTCGGCCAGGTAGATCGGCAGCCAGGACACGAACAGCCACCAGATCGGATCGAGAAAGAAGCGCGAGGCGAGGATGCCCCAGGTCTGCCGGTGCCCGAGCAGCTGGCGCACGGTCGGCAGGTACTCCGCCCGGGGAGTGGCCGGTGCTTCGGCCGGCGCATCGAGGATTAACGCGCGCTCGGCCGCGCTCACCCACGGATGCTTGTCGGGGCCTGCGCGGTAGATGATCAGCCACGGCAGCAGCCAGACGAAGCCGATCGCACCGATCAGGATGAAGGTGCCGCGCCAGCCCAGCCACAGGAACAGCACCGCGATCAGCGGTGCGGAAACGATGGCGCCGATCGAGGCGCCGGCGTTGAACACGCCCTGTGCGAGCGCGCGCTCACGCGCGGGAAACCACTCGGCGTTGGCCTTGACCGCGCCCGGCCACGCACCGGCCTCGCTGATGCCGAGCATGGCACGCACGATGCCGAAGGACAGGATGGAGTGGGTGACCGAATGCAGGGCGATGGAGATCGACCACACCACGATCGACAGTGCGAAGCCCAGCCGTGTGCCGATGATGTCGAACACACGTCCGAACACGAACTGGCCGGCGGCGTAGAACAGCATGAAGATCGTAACCAGCAGCGCATAGTCTTCCTTGGTCGCGCCGACATCCTGCGAGATCTGCGGCCACATCACCGCCAGTGCGTTGCGGTCGATGTAGTTGATCACCGTCGCCACCGCGATCATGGCGATGATCAGCCAGCGCACGTAGGAGCGGGCGTTGGTGGTCACCTTCATTTCACGTCCTCGCCGGTGGACGTGTCGAAGCGTTTCCAGCCACCCTGCCAATGCCATCGCTGGCCATCACCACTGACTTCGTGCGCGGCGTCCGCTGCGGGGTCGTCGGCCACGCCCAGCGCGACGGTCTTGCCGCCGTCGAGATGCAGCACCAGCACGTCGGCGTCGGCGCCGCGGTAATGGGCAATGCGGTCGATGCGGCTGTTGGCGCCGCGCACGGTCTCGGCCGTGCCGTCGTAGCGGCCGTGCGGTTCGAGCACACCGTAGAACGTCGTGCTGGCCTGGCCATCCACGCGTTGCAGCAGCATCGGCTCGCGGCGCAGGTTGAATGCAGGATCGTTCGCGCCGCTCTCGCCGATCATCGCGCGCGAGGGCGCGGTGCTGGCGAAACGGTAGGTGTAGAAGCGTCCATCCAGCAGCCAGGTCAGGCTGCGCGCATCGGCGCTCGGTTCGCTGCTGGCATCGATCCACACGTGCTGGTAGCCATTGGCCTTGCCCAGGACCGGGCGCGTGGTCACCGCCGACCGAGCCTCGAAGCCCACGTCCATGATGTGACCGTTGAAATGCAGGGGCAGGTCGTAGCGCGCTGGCTCGTCGCCCTCCACGCGCAGCAGGTCCAGCACCACTGGCTCGCCAAGCGCCGGGTGGGACAGCAGCACCTGGGTGCGGGTGAAGCGCACACCTGCGTAGGCATCGTCCATGCGTGCCGAGGCGATCTGCGTGTCGTCGGTGATGTCGAACAACAGCGGTGTCGGCGCCAGCGCCTGACCCTTCTTCCAGTCGCCGCCGAAGTGACTCTGTTCGTTCACCACCAGCGTGTTGTGCGCAATCGTCTGTCGTGCCCAACTGCTGTTCTCGGGCAGATAGATGCCACCTGCCTTGGCCTCGATATTGAGGAAGCGCGCTGCGCCGTAGTCGGTGACCACGCGTTGGCCGTTGTCGTAGAACAGCCAGTTGAGCTTGTCGAAATGGCCGTGACCCATGCCCTGCTTGGTGTTCTTCATCACCAGCGTCTGGCCGTTCTCACCGCCCATGCGCAGGATCGCCAGACCGCCCTCGGTGCCGTCGGGCCCGTCGCGCAGCAGCTGTGGCCGGTAGTCGAAGGGCCTGGCTTCGCCTTCGGCCAGCGCCCGGGCGACCCGCAGCCCTTCAGGCGACAGCAGGACGCGCCCCTGTTGTTCAGCGATCGAGAGCAGGCGCGCATCACCGGTCTGTGCGTAGGCGATGCCGATGCCGGCGACCAGTTCCTCGGTGTCCAGTCCCTTGTCGAGGATGGCGTCATTGATCGGGAAGAAGTAACCGCCGTAGCTGCTCTGCACGAGCGCATCGACGGCCTTGAGCAGAACGCCGTCGCGGTGCCGGAAGATGCCGCGCTGTGGATCGTTACGCTCAATCGCGTTGGCGAACAGGATGAAGGGCGCCAGTGCGTAGCGCTGGTAATAGGGGCCCTCCTCGTAATAGCCGTCCGGCGAGAACAACTGGTCCACCTGCTTGAGGAAGCCGGCCTCGCCATCGCGCTGGGTGCCCATCAGGGCCCTATCGACGTAGCTCCGGTCGCGCAGCACATAACCGGTCATGCCGGTCGCGGCGACCGCCCAGGTTGCGTGGTTGTGGATCTTGTCGAAATTCTCCGGTGCGCCCGCCAGGAACTCGGCCATGCGCCGGAACACCTGGGTGTCGATCCTCTCGCGGCTGGCCGGGTCGATCGCTTCGCGCACCGCGTCGTAACCCTGCACCGCGGTCACCAGCCAGACCGAGTCGTTCAGGGTCTGCCAGAACAGGCGCCCGGGGATCTGCCCGCGTCCCTGCGGGTGCGGGCCGAGGGTGGGATAGAGGTCGGCGTAGCGCAGCAGCATGTCCCTGACGAAGTCGGCATAGGCCTGGTCGCCACTGAGCCGGTACAGCGCACCGGCAGCCTGGATCGCCTGGTAGTTGCGCTTGTGCTGTTCGTGCGTGTAACCGCCGCCCTTGTCCCGGGGCGCCGGCACGTCGATGCCGGCCTCCATCATCGCGCGCACGCGCCGCTCGGCGCGCTGCGCCTCGCCCGCTAACAGCGGGTAGCGCCGCACCTGCTGGCGCATCTGCTCCCATTGCGGCGCGGTGACCAGCACAGGCGCCAGTAAATCCTGGCGCGCCACGGCGCTGGACGACGGAGTGGCCGCCGATGCGATGCAGACCGGGGCAAGGAGCAGGCCGAGGGCGAGGATCAGGGGCGATGCGTTGTTCATTGGATGGCCTCGACCGGGATATCGGCCAGGATGCGTCCGCCAGCGGCGAACTGGTTGCGGGATGCCAGCAGGGACGGATCACCGACCCGATGGCTGAAGCGCACGTCGCCGCTGCGCCGGAAACGGTTGCCGTCCAGCACCGCCCGCTGCACGCCGCGCAGCCGCAGTGCGGCGTCGCCGCGGCCGGCGTCCTCGAACACGCTGTCGCGCACGATCAGCTCCGGGCCGAAGGTGCTCTCGTCGGTGCCGCCCCGGTACAGGTCGACGACCGGGCCAGCCACGCGCCGGAACCGGGAACCACCGATCTCCACGTGTTCGGCGTTGTAGGTCCCCAGGTCGTCGGTCTCGGCGGCCGCCGACAGGACCGCGCCACTGACGTCGGCCACTTCGACCCGGTGCAGCGCGATCAGGTCGGCCATGCTGCCCTTGCCGGCGTTGATCAGGTCGAAGCCGGCGTTGACGCTCAGGCCATGGATGCGGCTGTCCTCGATCCGCAACTCGTAGTTGGCCGCCTGCGAGCCCGGAGCGATGCGCACCACCGCATTGCCGGCCTGGTCCGGCGCCAGCGCACCGTCGATGTCGAGACGGGCCAGGCGCAGCGAGCCGCCGCGCTGGAGGTCGAACAGCACCGGCCGCGAGAACGCGATCCGCGCGGTGCCGCGGGTCGGACCGACCACGCTCACCGGATGCGCCACTTCCAGCGTGCGCGTGACCACGTAGCGACCCGCACCGAGCTGCAGGCGGTCGCCGGGCCCGGAAGCAGCCAGCGCGGTGCCCAGGCTGTCCTCGCCCGGCGCGACCTCGAGCGTACGTCCACCGTCCAGTGCGACGCGCTCAGCGTTCTTCGGGTACCAGTCCACGCCGACCGCTCGCCGCGCGATGAACTGCAGGTCGCGCGGCGCACCGACGCCCTCCAGCTCCAGCGGATGCTGCAGCCCGTTGGCAGCCCGCTGCAGCGTCACCTCGCGCCCCTGCACGCCACCGGGGAATCCCCCGGACGCGCGCGGGCTCTGCACGTTGTCGCGGAACGCGATGCCGGACAGGTCGCCGAGCGTGCGCAGCAGCTCGCGCTTACCAGTGCCGATGAACAGGTTCGACGCGATCGTGCTGCCGACCGGTGCGGCATTGCGCTCCTCGTCGGTCCCGGCACCGAGGAACACACTGCGCACGTCGATGAAGCTGTTGCGCTCGATCACCGCATTCTCGACCTGCCCGTAGCGGTTTAGCGGCGCGTTCCTGGTGCCGGCCATCACGGTCAGCGCGGCGGCGAAGCCATCGCCGGCCAGGCCCTGGAAGTAGTTGTCCCGCACCACCTGGTCGCGGTTGATCACGCGCACCCCGCCGGTGTGCGGCTTGCCGTTGCCGATGAACACGTTGCGCTCGACCAGGTTGCCGTTGCCGTGGCGGAGCACAAGCGAACCGCGCGATTCGAAGAACACGTTGCCGCGGTAGATGTTGCCGCCGGACTTGCTGGAGACGATCTCGACCTCGCCGTCGCAGTGCTCGAACCAGTTGTTCTCCACCAGGGTGCGCGAATCGGACAGCGAATCGCGGCTGGTGCCGATGCGGATGGTCTCGCCGCCGTTCGAGCCCAGGTTCGGTCGCGGACCGAACCAGTTGTGGTCGATCCGGTGATGGCTCTCTAGCCCGCTGGTCTCGTTCCGGACCACGACCAGGGTGCTGCCCAGATTGGTCTTGCCCGATAGCTGGCTGTGGTCGAAGCGGTTATTGCGGCCGTACAGCGCGACCCAGTGGTCGGACTGGCTGCGGTCGGGCTTGCTGTAGCCGTCGATGACGATGCCGGTGACCCGGCTGTCCTCGGCCCAGTCGGTGGAAGAACGCCGGAACGCGACGACCTCGCCCCCGGGTGCATGACCATCGCGGAAGATCAGATTGGACACTTCCAGATGCCGGCCAGCTAGGCGCAGGCGTGACTGGCCGGTCAGGACCACCTTGCCGGGAGTCTGAGAGGTCAGGCGAATTGGCTTGCCAATTTGTCCGCGCCCGCGCAGGAGCAGATCGAAGTCCCGCCACTCGCCGTCCTTTAACACGATCGTGTCCCCGGGCTTGGCCGCCTTCGCCGCCTGGGCATACTCCTCGGGCGTCGCGACCAGCAGGTCGGCCGCTTGAAGGTGGGTCGAAAGCGCCGCCAGCGCGACCAGCAACAGGCGGTGACGCAGGAATGGCCGCGCGCTGCGGCCGAGGTGGTTCGTCACGGTCTTACCCTCCCAGATCAGTTCCGTGCGGTGCGAGTGCGGCCGATGGTAGCAGAGGGATACCGATCGTCAACCAATTCACGGCATGAATTTAGTCCAATTATCAGATCAATTGTCCAGACCGAATTATGCTGCGACCGCGTATATCTAGTCGTATCTAGTCAGGCAATATGGACAATAGAAAGGTTAGTACCAATTTATTGACATTGGTCGAAATGCATCGCACGCTCCGGGCCGACATCCGTGCAAACGGACCATCATCCTGGGAGGGAGATCGTCATGCAGCACCGCACCATGCGCACCGGACTGGCCGGCATGCGCCGCAGCATCCTCTGTACCGCCCTGCTCTCCACACTGGGCGCTGCCGTCCCGGCCAGCGCGCAGCAGTCCGACCCGACCACCCTCGACGAGGTGCGGGTGCAGGGCATTCGAGAGTCGATCCAGACCTCGATCAACAAGAAGCGCGACGACACGGTCATCTCCGACGTGCTGTCGGCCGACGACATCGGCGACCTGCCGGCCGCCTCGCTGGCCGACGCGATCGAAACACTGACCGGCGCCTCGTCCACCCGCGACAAGACCGGCGCGTCGGAGATCTCAATCCGCGGCCTCGGCGCCTACCTAAGCAACACCACCTTCAACGGCCGCGAAATCACCAACGGCAGCGGCGACCGCTCGGTGAACTTCAACATGTTCCCTTCGGAACTGATCAACACCGTGGCCATCTACAAGACCCAGCGCGCCGACCTGATCGAAGGCGGGGTGGCCGGTTCGATGGCGCTGGAGGCGGTGCGCCCGCTCGACTACGGCAAGCGCTCGATCCAGGTCGAGGGCAAGGGCAGCTGGGCGGAGTTCGACAGCCGCTACGCGCGTAAGGACGGGATCGGCTGGCGCGGCACCGGCAGCTACGTGGACCAATTCACGTTCGCCAACGGCGGCAGGCTCGGCGTGTCGATCGGCGTGCAGGCGCTGGACGGCACCGATCCGGAGGAGAGCATGACCACCGGGTCGACCTGGTATCCCTGCCCGGTGACGGGCAATGGAACGGCCAACTGCGTCCCGCTGACTCCGCAGCAGATCGCCGCTGGGGCCGACTACGTGCTGGTGCCAAGCAGCCGGATCTACCGCCTCAAGCAAGAGCGCAACGACCGCCAGAGCGAGTTCGCCTCGCTGCAGTGGCGTCCGAACGACCAGCTTGAGATCAACCTCGACTACCAGCACACAGACCGCAACTGGGATGAGAACCGCTCCGACTTCAGCCTGGCGAACGGCAACCGCAACATCCGCAACGTGATCGTCGACGGCAACGGCATCGCACGTCACCTGACCGGCAGCAGTGCCATCGACAGCAGTTCGACCGTGTACAGTCGCAACGAGAACTACGCCGGCGGCGGCCTGAACGTGATCTTCCGCCCCGACGAGGCCTGGGAACTGTCGGGCGATCTGTCCTACTCGCGCACCGAGCGCACCGACACCCAGCGCGTGGTCAGGTTCCGCGCCAACCGCACCGACATCGACGGCAACATCGTGCCCGGCATCAGCAGCGGCACCACCGGCTACGTGAACTACGATTGGGACTGGCACGGCGACGTGCCCAGCATCACCCTGGATCCGTTGTTCGACCGCTACGACCACGACGCCTACGCCGGCGCCGCACGCGTCACCTCGCGGGTGACCGCCCACGAGCACCGCATCCGCGCCGGCCGCTTCGATGTCGGTTACCTGCCGGCCGACGGCTTCCTGACCCGGGTCAAGGCCGGCGCACGCGTCAGCGAGGCCGACTACACCTACCAGGACCAGACCCGGCAGACCGACTACGCGCAGAACAACGCGGCCAGCCGGGCCCTGATCATCGCCGCCAACCGCGCGTGCCGCACCGGCTTCCCGCAGACCGACTTCCTGGATTCGGCCAGCGGCAACACCATCTCCAGCTGGGCCTATTTCGACCCGGCCTGCGCGTACGAGGTGTTCCGGGGCACCAGCGCGCTCGGCCTGGACCCGGATTACCAGGATCCTGCCAACGTCGACGTCACCGAGAAAACCCGCTCCGTCTACCTGATGGGCGAGTTCCGCAGCGAGCTGTTCGGCATTCCGCTCAGCGGCAACGCCGGCGTGCGCTGGGTCAGGACCGAGGCGGAGTCGACCGGCGTGCGTTCGGAACTGGAACTGACCGCCAACGGGGACGGCACCGTGTACCTGCGCTCGACCGGCGCCTACTCGACCTTCACCGAGGACTCCGGCAACGATCGCCTGCTGCCCAGCGTCAACGCGGCCTTCGAACTGCGCAACGACCTGCTGCTGCGCGTCGGCGCGTTCCGCGCGATGTCGCGCCCTGACATCGCCGCCCTGGGGGCCGGTCTGGACCTGGGCATCAGCGAGGCCGGCGGCGACTACACCAGCCTGGCCGAGGCGTTGGCCAATGTCGACGCCAAGGGCAACCCGCAGGCGACGCCGATGATGTCGTGGAACGGCGACTTGTCGCTGGAGTGGTACGTCAACGCCGACACCCTGCTGGCCGGTGCGGTGTACTGGAAGCAGTTCAACGGCGGCACCGAGATCGTCCAGTCGAACGAGGACTTCGTGATCGACGGCGAACCGGTCGTGGTGCCGGTGGCGCGCGAAATCACCACCGACGCCAGGAGCCGGCTGACCGGTTTCGAGCTGACCGCCGCGCACCGTTTCTCCTACCTGCCCGCGCCGTTCGACGGGCTCGGCCTGAAGTTCAGCTACAACTACGCCGACACCGACTACCAGACCCAGGACTTCAGCCTGGGCGAACGCACCACCGACGACGGCACGGTGCTGCCGGCGATCGTGGCGCCGGCCGGCCTGAGCGGTTCGTCGCGGCATGTGGCGTCCGGTTCGGTCTACTGGGACATCGGCCGCTTCAACATGCAGGTCATCGGCAAGTACCGCTCGCAGTACTACCAAGACTTCACCGGCAACGCCTCGCAGCACAACCGCTACTACGACGACAATTTCAGCGTCGATTTCCGCGCGCGCTACAAGGTCAACCGCCACCTGTCGCTGTCGCTGGAACTGATGAATCTGACCGACGAGCCGCGCGTGGCCTACCAGCCTGCGTTCGGCAACTTCCGCGAGTATGTCAGCTACGGGCGACGCGCGTTTTTGGGTGTACGATACCGGTTCTGAACGCAGCGGCGCGGCCCTCCGGCCGCGCCGTTTGTTCGAGTCGGATCAGGCCCGCGTCACATGCCGGGCTGATGCGCAAGACACCAGACAGGGTTCAGCTCGAATGTCCGAGAACCGCCTCTACCAGACCATCGCCGGCGAGATCCGCAAGCTGATCGACCGTGGCGAGTTTCCGCCCGGTTCGCGCCTACCGGGCGAACGCGACCTGGCCGAACGTTTCGGCGTCAGCCGGGTCACGGTCCGCGAAGCGGAGATCGCGCTGGAGGCGCGGGGGCTGATCAGCATCCGGATCGGTTCCGGCGTCTACGTCAAGGCGCGCTCGGCGCAGGCGCCCGGCGGGCTGCCGGATGTGACCGCGTTCGACCTGACCGCCGCGCGTGCGGTGATCGAGGCCGAGGCGGCGGCGATGGCGGCCAGCCGCGTCACCGATGCCGACCTGTGCGAACTGGAAACCCTTGTCCTGGCGTTGTCGGATCCGGCTGCCAGCACCGAGGCGGTCAGCGAGGCCGACCGCCGCTTCCATCTGGCCATCGCCCGCATCGCCGGCAATCCGGTGGTCGAGCACTGCGTGCAGCTGATCTGGCGCATCCGCGGCGAAGTGCCGCGCGTGCGCGAGGTGCATGCCAGGGTCTGCCACGACGACGGCGACACCCGCCGCGAGGAACACATGGCGATCTTCGATGCGCTGCGTCGCCGCGACCCGGCCGGCGCGCGCACGGCCATGCGCAATCACTTCCAGCGGCTGTTCGAATCGATGCTCGAGGCGACGGAGAGCGAAGCACTGGCTGAAATCCGTCGACGCACCCAGCAGGATCGCGAACGGTTCATGGCCACCACTGGGCTCTGAGCCTGTCGCGGCATCGCCGCTGATTTGCCACCGGATTGTTCTCTCCTTCGCAAAGCCGGCAGCCGATGGGCGATTGATTGCGCGCCGCCCTTGATCTGTTCAATGCGTTTTGACCCGGCGCGGCCCCTGCGATTTGACGTGCACGTGGAACGCACCGAAGAATCGGGCGGTGTGCGGCCATCGCCGCGGGGAGAGTGCAATGCGGCGTCGTGACTTCATGGCCTACGGTGGAATCGGGCTCGGCAGCCTGTTGTTGCCCGGCGGTATCGGCCGCGCGATCGCGGCGGAAGAGTTGACCAGTACGCTCGATCCGGCGCTCAAGAAGCGGCTCGCCGATGTCGCCCTGCAAGCGTCGCGCGATGGCGGTGGCAGCTATTGCGATGTGCGCATAGGCCGTTATCTGCGCCAGTACGTGATGACCCGCGAGACGCGGGTGGAAAACGTGGTCAACGAGGAATCGACCGGCGTCGGCATCCGCGTGATCGCCAACGGTGCCTGGGGCTTCGCGGCCACGCGTGCGCTCGATCCCGACGGGATTGCCGAGGCCACACGGCAGGCGCTGGCGATCGCGAAAGCCAATGCACGCATCCAGACCGAGCCAGTGCAACTGGCCCCGGTGCGCGGCGTCGGCGACGTGTCATGGGCCACACCGGTGCGCCGCAACGGCATGGCGGTGCCGCTGGAGGAGAAGGTCTCGCTGCTGATGGAGGTCAATGCGGCGGCGACTGCGGAAGGCGCGGACTTCGTGAGTTCGCGGCTGTTCCTGGTCAACGAGCAGAAGTACTTCGCCAGCACCGACGGCTCCTACATCGACCAGGACGTGCACCGGATCTGGGCGCCGTTCACCGTCACCGCCGTCGACAAGGCCAGCGGCAAGTTCCGCACCCGCGATGGCCTGTCGGCGCCGATGGGTCTGTGCTATGAATACCTGTCGCCCGATCCCGCGCAGCGCTTCGAACTGCCGGGCGGCGTGACCGCCTACGGGCAGGCCTACGACATGCGCGCAGATGCCGCGGCCGCGGCGCGGCAAGCACGCGAGAAGCTCTCGGCGCCTTCGGTGCGGCCGGGCCGCTACGACCTCGTGCTCGATCCGTCGAACCTGTTTTTGACCATTCACGAGAACGTTGGCCATCCGCTGGAACTCGACCGCGTGCTCGGCTACGAGGCCAACTACGCCGGCACCAGCTTCGCCACGCTCGACAAGCGCGACGAGGGCTATCGCTGGGGCAGCGACATCGTCAACTTCTTTGCCGACAAGACCCAGCCGGGCAGCCTCGGCGCGGTTGGTTACGACGACGAGGGCGTGCAGTGCAAGCGCTGGGATCTGGTCAAGGACGGCATCCTGGTCGACTACCAGACCACGCGCGACCAGGCGCACATCCTCGGCAAGACCGAGTCGGATGGTTGCAGCTACGCGGATGCGTGGTCGAGCGTGCAGTTCCAGCGCATGCCCAACGTCTCGCTGGCGCCGGGTAAGGCGCCGCTGACCGTGCGCGAGATGATCGGCAACGTGGAGCGCGGCCTGTACATCCACGGCCGCGGCTCGTACTCGATCGACCAGCAGCGCTACAACGCGCAGTTCGGCGGGCAGCTGTATTACGAAATCAAGAACGGCGAGATCGCCGGCATGGTCGAGGACGCCGCTTACCAGATCCGCACGCCGGAGTTCTGGAACGCGTGCTCGGCGATCTGCGATGAACGCGACTTCCGTCTCGGCGGCTCGTTCTTCGACGGCAAGGGCCAGCCGAGCCAGGTCTCGGCGGTGTCGCATGGCTCGGCCACCACGCGCTTCGACGGCATCAACATCATCAATACGGCGCGGAATATTTGAGGCGTGCAACGCGCTTCGTAGGATGGGTAGAGCGGAGCGAAACCCATGCTGCTAGCAGAAGTCCGCATTGATGCGGTCGTCTGCCCTCACCCCAACCCCTCTCCCCGAGGGAGAGGGGCTCAGTCCGTGCGTGGGTTAGGCTTTTCGTTACTTCCACGACGCGCTGAGCGCATCGCATGAGCCGGCACCTCTCCCTCCGGGAGAGGTCGATGCGCGCCGCGCGTCGGGTGAGGGCCGGCAGTGAGGCAGTGCAACGCCTCTGCGCGGACCTAAAGCGTCCATTTCCAACGCATCGGCCGCGCACACCCACCCGGCGACCCGCGTCACACGCGCCTGTGCCGAAAGTCACTGGACGCTGCGCACGCATCGCGTCAAGAATCGGGGTGGCCCCGCAGGACGCGAAGCCGCCTTCAACCCCGTCCGTGGCGAGTGCCGCTGCGGACCCGTTTACCGGAGAGCTCCCTTGCATAGACGCGACTTCCTCGCCCTCGCTGGTGTCGGCGCGGGCGGCCTGATGCTGCCTGCCGTCTTCGGCCGGGTCATCGCCGCCGAGCAGCTGGTGTCCACGCTCGACATCGGTTTCAAGAAGCGGCTCGCCGATGCCGGCCTCAATGCCGCGACGTCCGCAGGCGCCACGTACTGCGATGTCCGCGTCGGCCGCTACCTGCGCCAGTTCGTGATGACGCGCGAGGACAAGGTGCAGAACGTCGTCAGCACCGAGTCGATCGGCGTCGGCGTGCGCGTGATCGCGGGCGGGGCCTGGGGCTTCGCGGCGACCAACACACTGACCGAGCAGGGCGTGGCCGAGGCTGCGCGCCAGGCGACGGCGATCGCGACGGCGAACGCGAAGGTACAGACCGCGCCCGTGCAGCTGGCGCCGGTCAAGGGCGTCGGCGAAGCCTCGTGGCGCACGCCGATCACCAAGAACGGCATGGAAGTGCCGGTGGCCGAGAAGGTGGAACTGCTGCTCGGCGTCAACGCCGCGGCGATGGGCGCGGGCGCGAGCTTCGTGAACTCCACGCTGTTTCTGGTCAACGAGCAGAAGTACTTCGCCAGCACCGACGGGTCCTACATCGACCAGGACGTGCACCGCATCTGGGCGCCGATGACGGTCACCGCGATCGACAAGGCCAGCGGCAAGTTCCGCACCCGCAGCGGGCTGTCCTCGCCGATGGGCATGGGCTACGAATATCTGGACGGCGCGGCGTCGGGCAAGATCGTCTCGCCCAATGGCGTGACCAACTACAGCAAGTCCTACGACATGCGCGAGGACGCGATCGCCGCGGCCCGCCAGGCGCAGGAGAAGCTCAAGGCGCCGTCGGTCAAGCCCGGTCGCTACGACCTGGTGCTCGACCCCTCGCACACCTGGCTCACGATCCACGAGGCGATCGGCCATCCGCTCGAACTCGACCGCGTGCTCGGTTACGAGGCCAACTACGCCGGCACCAGCTTCGCCACGCTCGACAAACGCGAGCAGCGCTTCCAGTACGGCAGCGACATCGTCACCGTGTTCGCCGACAAGACCCAGGAAGGCAGCCTCGGCGCCGTGGGCTATGACGACGAAGGCGTGGCGACCAAGCGCTGGAACATGATCACCGACGGCAAGCTGGTCGATTACCAGGCGATCCGCGACCAGGCCCACATCCTCGGCAAGACCGAATCCGACGGTTGCTGCTATGCCGATTCGTGGTCGAGCGTGCAGTTCCAGCGCATGCCCAACGTCTCGCTGGCGCCGGGCAAGGCCCGCTTGAGCGTCGCGGACATGATCAAGGATGTCGAGAACGGCATCTACATCATCGGCGACGGCTCGTTCTCGATCGACCAGCAGCGCTACAACGCCCAATTCGGCGGTCAGCTGTTCTACGAGATCAAGGACGGTGCGATCACCGGCATGGTCGAGGATGTGGCCTACCAGATCCGCACGCCGGAATTCTGGAACGCCTGCACCGCGATCTGCGACGAGAGCGACTACCGCCTCGGCGGTTCGTTCTTCGACGGCAAGGGCCAGCCGAGCCAGGTCTCGGCGGTCTCGCACGGTTCGTCCACCGCCCGCTTCGACGGCATCAACGTGATCAACACCGCGCGTTCGCTCGGCTAAGGAGACTCCAACATGACCATCTTCACCGAAGCCCAGGCGCGCGAGATCCTCGAAAAGACCGTCGCCCTGTCCACCGCCGACGAATGCACGGCCACGCTGGCCGGCTCCGTCGACGGCAACATCCGCTTCGCGCTCAACAACGTGTCGACCAGCGGCATCGTAAGCAATGCCGAACTCGCGGTGCAGGTCGCGTTCGGCAAACGCGTCGGCACCGCCAGCATCAATGCCTTCGACGAGGCCGCGCTGCGCAGCGTGGTCAAGCGCGCCGAGGACCTCGCGCGTCTTGCGCCGGAGAACCCCGAATTTCTGCCGGCGATCGGCAAGCAGGAGTACCGACCCAGCCCGACCTTCAGCGAATCGACGGCGGCGATCACGCCGGAATTCCGCGCCCAGGTCGCGGCCGGTTCGATCACCCCGTGCCGCGCCGAGAACCTCATCGCGGCGGGCTTCCTCGACGACGGCAAGAACTTCGTCGCCTTCGCCAACAGCAACGGCAACTTCGGTTACCAGCAGGCGACGAACTTCAACTACACCTGCACCGTGCGCACCGAAGACGGCCGCGGCTCGGGCTGGGTGGGGCGCAACCTCAAGGATGCCAGCGCGTTCAATGCCGAGCGCGACGTGCGCGTGGCGATGCGCAAGGCCAGCGATTCGGCCGAGGCCAAGGCGCTGGAGCCGGGCAAGTACACGGTGATCCTGGAGCCGGCGGCTGCCGCGGGCCTGATCAGTTTCATGATGCGGTTCTTCGACGCGCGCACTGCCGACGAAGGTCGCAGCTTCCTGTCCAAGCGCGGCGGCGGCAACAAGCTCGGCGAGCAGGTCTACGACCCGCGCGTGAACATCGTCGCCGACCCGTGGCACCCGGAAGCGGCGGTGATGCCGTGGGACGGCGAGGGTCTGCCGCGCGAGAAGATGCCGATCATCGAGAACGGCAAGATCGCCAACCTCGACTACTCGCGCTTCTGGGCGCAGCAGCAGGGCAAGCGCGCGGTCGGTCGCCCGGGCAACCTGCTGATGTCGGGCGGCGAGGGCACGACCGCCGATCTGATCCGCGGCACCGATCGCGGCATCCTGGTCACGCGCACCTGGTACATCCGCATGGTCGATCCGCAGACCGTGCTGCTGACCGGCTTGACCCGCGACGGCACGTTCTACATCGAGAACGGCGAGATCAAGCACCCGGTCAAGAATTTCCGCTTCAACGAGTCGCCGGTGATCATGCTCAACAACATCGACGAGCTGGGCCGTCCGGTGCGCGTGGGCGGCGACGAGTCGTCGATGGTGATGATGTTGCCGCCGATGCGGCTCAGGGATTTCACGTTCACGTCGTTGTCGGATGCGGTCTGAGGCATTCGGTTCGCGGTTATCCACGCGTCGCGGTGAGCCTCTGCTCGCCGTGACGGCTTCACGATCGTCTGCAGACCCGAAGGGCGTCGCCCATGGATGGGCGGCGTTTTCCGACCGAGGCAGGATGCCGAGTCGGAAAATCCCGGTGCACGCGACGCCGCGGGCTGCGGACTTGTCGGGGAAGCGCTTTTCTTTGGTTCCGTTTCTTTTACTCGCATCTTCGATGCTCGCCCCTTCGGGGCCGGCTTCGCCGTTCGCACTGCGTGCGTTGGCGCTTACCAAAAGAAATGAACTCGGCCGCTTCAGCGGACGAAAGCGTTTGATCTACGCCTGCGCGTTCGACTTCGGCAAGAGAAGCAACGTCAAACGCTTCCACTCGCCTTGCGGCGAGCGGGTTCATTTCTTTTGCTGGCCCAAAAGAAACGGAACTAAAGAAAAGGGCCAGCCCCGACGAAGCTCACTCGGCGAGTCACTCGTTTCGGGATTTTTCGACTCGCCATCCCTGGCTCGGTCGAAAAACGCCGCACGTCCATGTGCGGCGCCCTCCGGGTCTGCGCTCTGCATTGACCATTTATTGCAAAGCCAGAGCCAGAGCCAGAGCCAGAGCCGAAGCCTCGCTGGGTGCGCGCCGTACGGGCGGTATTGCGCAATTGCAGAGACGTGCGCGCAATGAACCGCCGCCAATCCCTGCAATTGCTGCTCGCCAGCGCCGCGACGCTCGCGCTGCCTCGTGTCGCAGCCCAGTCGGCCCGCTACGATTTCTGGTTCACGCGGCTGCGCTACGAATCAGGCAACTGGGATGTGGACCAGCGGATGCCGTCGAACGTCATCACGTCGCTGATCGACTACACCAGCCTGCGGGTCGATCCGGAGGAGCGGGTCATCGCGCTGTCGGATCCCAAGATGCTGGCATCGCCATTCTGCTATCTCGCCGGCCACAAGCTGGTCGAGTTCAGTCCCGCTGAGCGGCGTAATTTCGAGCGCTACGTGCGCGGTGGCGGGTTCGTGTTCGTCGATGACTGCAACCACGACATCGACGGACTGTTCGCCAAATCGTTCGAGGCGCAGATGGCCGCGATTTTCGGCGCTTCTGCGTTGCGGAAGCTGCCGAACAATCATGCGCTCTACCGCAGTTTCTTCCAGTTCCCCGATGGCCCGCCCGCAACGAGCTTCGAGCTCAACGGCTGGGGCGACGATCTGGTGCACGACTACCTCAAGGGCATCACGATCGATGGGCGCCTGGCCGTGCTCTACAGCAACAAGGATTACGGCTGCGAATGGGACTACGACTGGCGCAACAAGCGCTTTCTGGCCGAGGACAATACGAAGTTCGCGGTCAACATCGTCATGTATGCGTTGAGCGCATGACCACCAGCCTGCCCGTAGGCGCGCGCTCGCGCGCGATGGTGCTCTACCGGGACAGCCTGATCGCGCGCGAGCGCGCTCCTACAGGAACTTCTGCATGATCCACACCGCCCCCACCGAAGCCGACCTGCAATCCCGCCTCGCCGAACTGGACGCATTGCGCGCTGCAATCGGGCGCGCGGTCGTCGGCCAGGCCGATGTCGTCGAACAACTGCTGGTCGCGCTGCTCGCGGGCGGTCACGTGTTGCTCGAAGGCGTGCCGGGCCTCGGCAAGACCTTGCTGGTGCGCACGCTGGGGCAGGCGCTCGATCTCGGCTTCCGGCGCGTGCAGTTCACGCCCGACCTGATGCCGAGCGATCTGCTCGGCACCGAACTGCTCGAGGAAGATCACGGCACCGGTAAGCGCCACTTCCGCTTCCAGGAAGGGCCGGTATTCACCCAGTTGCTGCTCGCCGACGAACTCAACCGAACACCGCCCAAAACCCAGGCCGCCTTGCTGGAGGCGATGGCCGAGCACACCGTCAGCCATGCCGGCGTGACCCGCGCGTTGCCGAAGCCGTTCTTCGTGCTGGCGACGCAGAACCCGATCGAACAGGCCGGCACCTATCCCCTGCCCGAAGCGCAGCTCGATCGCTTCCTGCTGCACGTCGCGCTCGGCTATCCCGATGCCGACGAGGAGCAGGCGATTCTCGCGCGCACCACCGGCACGGCCGAAGCCGAGGTCCCGCGGGTGATGGGCGCCGAGGCGGTGCTCGCGCTGCAGGCGCTGGTGCGTCAGGTACACGTCAGCGAGGACCTGCTGGCGTGGATCACCGCGCTGGTGCGTGCGACGCGGCCGGGCGAGGGCGCGCCGGAAGTGGTGCGCGAGTACGTGCGCTGGGGCGCGGGTCCGCGCGCCGGGCAGTCGCTGGTGCTCGCGGCGAAGGCGCGTGCGCTGCTGCAGGGCCGGCTCGCGGCGACGCGCGAGGATGTTGCGGCGTTGCTGGCGCCGGTGCTGCGCCATCGTCTGGTGCTGTCGTTCGCGGCTGAAGCCGCGCAGATCGATGCCGACGCGGTGATCGCCGGCCTGCTGCGCGCGCTGCCTGCACCGGAGCGCTGATCGACCCGATGGCCGCCGAAATCTCCGCTGCGGTGCCGGCGACGGGCGACGCCTCCGCCGATGCCTTGACGCCTGCGCTGCGCGGCCTGCTCGCGACGCTGCGGCTACGTCCGCGCCGCGCGCTCGGCCGCCAGGGGCTGGGGCATCACGCCAGCCGCAACCGCGGCAGCGGCCAGGAGTTCGCGCAGTACCGCGCTTACGAGTCCGGCGACGAACCGCGGCAGATCGACTGGAAGCTCTACGCACGCAGCGACCGCTTCTTCGTCCGCGAGGCCGAGCGCGAGAGCCCCGTGCTCGCCTGGCTGTTACTCGATACCACCGCCTCGATGGCGCAGGCCGATGAGTCCAGGCCGCAGTTCTCCCGCTTCGATGCGGCGCGGCAGCTCGCGGTCTGCGTGTTCGAAATCGCCCAGCGCCAGGGCGACGCCTGCGGACTGGTGCTGTGTGGCGGCGCCGGGCTGTCACTGGTGACGCCCGGCAGCGGACCGCGTCAGCGCGACCGCCTGCGTCATGCGCTGGCGACTGCCACGGCCATCGGCGAATGGCCGAAAGCGGAAGTGCTCGCGCCGGCCTGGGGGCGTATTGCACGCGGCGATCTGGTCATCGCGCTTGGTGACTGTTTCGACGAGGCGGCGGTCGCCCAGCTGGTGCGTCTGGCGCATGCAGGCCGCGAGGTCGTCGCCCTGCAGGTGCTGACGGCGGACGAGCGCGATTTCCCGTTCGCCGACGGCCGTCGCTTCGTCGAACCCGAAGCCGGCGAGTCCCTGCTCGGTGATGGTCCCGCGCTGCGCGCCGATTACCTCGCGCGCTTGGCAGCGGCGCAGCGCACGTTGTCAGCGAGGTTTGCGGCTGCCGGTATCCGCCATGCGACGCATGTGATCGACCAGTCGCCGGGGCAGGCGCTGCAGCAACTGTTCGGCGACCGCGCACGATGAGTTTCGGCCTGCTTGCCCCCGTCGCGCTCGCGGCGCTCGCTGCCTGGCTGTTGCCGCTGCTGCTGCATCTGGCGCGGCGCGATGCGACCCGGCCCACGCCGTTCGCTGCGCTGCGCTGGTTGCGCGAGAAACCCAGGCCGCGCCGACGCCTGCGCTTCGACGACTGGCCGCTGCTGCTGGTGCGGCTGTTGCTGCTTGCCTTGGTCGCGCTGTGGCTGGCCTGGCCGGTCCTGCACGGGGCGACGGCGCCGGCCCGCTGGACCGTCGTTGTGCCTGGCGTCGTCGACGATGCGATTACGGTGGTTGCGGGGGACGAGGCGCCGCCGCGTTGGCTCGCGCCCGGCTTTCCGACGATCGATGGGCCCAGTGCACCCGCGCTCGGCACGGCAAGCGTCTCCAGCCTGCTGCGCGAACTCGACATGACGCTGCCGATGGGCACCACGCTGGCCGTGATCGCGCCCGAGGTGATCGATGGTGCCGATGGCGGGCCGGTGGCGCTGTCGCGTGCGGTCGACTGGCGGATCGCGCCGTCGCGTGTCGAGGATGCCGCGTCCGGTCCGGCGCCAGCGCCGCGGATCGACGTACTGGGCATCGAGGCGGACGATCCCGCGCTGCGCGTCCTGCGCGCCGTCGCACGCGCGTGGCGACCCGACGATGCGGATGCGTTTGCGGTCGTCGGACCAGAGGCGACGCCGCGCGCCGACGCGCTTGTGGCCTGGTGGCACGAGGGTGCACCCGACGCCGACCTGCAGCAGCACGTAGCCGGCGGCGTGCTGCTGCTCGGCCCTGCCGCCGCGCGCGATCCGAATGCGGAGTGGCAGCCCATCTGGCGCGACGCGGATGGCGAGGTACTGGCGGAACGTGCCGCCTGCGCTGCCGCGACCTGCATCCGCCTGACCCGGGCGCTCGATCCGGCGCATCTGCCCGCCGTGCTGGATCCCGAGTTTCCGTCACGACTGCGCGCGCTGGTCCGGCCGTCGCCTGCGCCCGGACGCATTACCGCAGAGGCCTTCAAGCCGACGACGGGCGTCGCTGCCTATCCGCCGACACCACGCGATCTGCGACCGTGGTGGGCATTGCTGGTTGCGCTGGTGTTCGCGCTGGAGCGCTGGATGGCGGCATCGCCGCGACGGAATCGCGCGGCATGAACGTGACCGCACAGCTGCAGCAGCACGTCGTGCGCGTGCGAACGCGAGCACGCGCCATCGTCCTGTTGCTCGCCACGCCGCTTGCCGCCGGCCTCGCGCTGCTTGCGTGGCGGATCGCGGGACTGGCGCCGGCGGTCGCCCTCGCTGTGCTCGCGTGTGGATGCGCAGTGCTCATCGCCATGCGCCGCGCGCGCGGCTTCGATCACAGCTGGCTGGCGCGCGCGCTGGATGCAGGACGCGTGGACATGGACGACAGCGCAGCGCTGCTGTTCGCGCCGCCTACGACGTTGCCGCCATTGCAGCAGTTGCAGCGCGAACGCCTGCAGGCGCGCATCCAGGCCGATCCGTCGATGCCGGCGCCGACGCCCTGGCCGGCGCGTGCACTTGCGGCTGCATGGGTCGGCGGTGCGCTGCTCGTCGCCGCGGCGTTGTGGTGGCCGGAATCCGCGCCGCGCACGGCGGCGTCGGCGACGACGCGCGCATCCGGCGCCGCCGTCGACGCGACGCCCGTACTGCAGTCGCAGACACTGGAGATCACCGCGCCGGCTTATACCGGCCAGGCGCCACGCACGCAGGCCGAACTCGATGCGCAGGCGCCGGCCGGTGCGACCCTGCGCTGGACCCTGCGCTTCGCGCCGCAGCCGCGCGAGCTTGCCTTGCAGTTGCACGATGGCCGCGAGATCGCGTTCGTGCGCGAGGACGAGGCCTGGGTGGCCACGCTGCCCCTGGAACAGTCTTGGCTGTACCGCATCGCCGTCGATGGCGACACCGACCGCGTGCTTGCGCGCGCCCAGCCGTGGCGGCTGGACGCCGTGCCCGATCGACCACCGGAGATCCGTGTGCGCACGCCGGAGGCGACCCTGTCGACCTACGCGCGCGGCCAGCGCAGCTGGCCGCTGGTCTTCGAGGCCAGCGACGACCACGGCGTCGCCGCCGATGCGCGGCTGCGCATCACCGTCACCCGCGGCAGCGGCGAGGGCATCACCTTCGAGGACCGTGTGCTGACCTTGCGCGGGCGCGGCGACGCGCGGCTGACGACGTTCGCGACGACGCTTGATCCGGTCGCGCTCGGCATCGAGGAGGGCGGCGATCTCGTCGCCCAGCTTGAGGTGCGCGACACCCGCGCGCCGACGCCGCAGACCGCGCGCAGCGCCAGCCTGATCCTGCGCTGGCCACCGCCGGCGCCGGTCGATGCGGATGGCCTCGAAGGCCTGGCCCGCGACGTGTTGCCGGCGTATTTCCGCAGCCAGCGGCAGATCATCATCGATGCCGAAGCGCTGCTGGCCGAGCGTTCGCGCATCGAGCCGTCGGCTTTCGAGGCGCGCTCGGACGCGCTCGGCGTCGACCAGCGCATCCTGCGTCTGCGCTACGGCCAGTTCCTCGGCGAGGAATCGGAAGGCGGCGCGCGGCCACCGCCGACCGCGGACGCCGAGCCGTCGCCACCGCCGCGCAAGCCGTTGCCGATCGACGATTTCGGCCAGTCGGATGTCCCGGCTGCGGGTCATGCAGACGGCGAAAACCATGATGACCACGATCACGACGCGCCGGGCCACGACCCCGATCACGCACCCGGCGCGCATCACGACCATGACCACGATCACGGCCCGCAGGACGCCACCACCTTCGGTCGCGCCGAGGATGTGCTCTCGACCTTCGGTCATACCCACGATCTGCCCGAGGCCGCGACGCTGCTCGACCCCGCGACCCGTGAGGTGCTGCGCGCGGCGCTGGGCGAGATGTGGCAGTCGGAACTGCAACTGCGCCAGCACGCACCGCGCGCGGCGCTGCCGTATGCGAACCGCGCGCTTGAGCTGATCAAGCAGGTGCAGCAGGCCGACCGTATCTATCTGGCGCGGGTCGGCAGCCGCCTGCCACCGGTCGATTTCAGCCGGCGCCTCGGCGGCGAGCGCGCAGGCATCGCACCGCGTCTTGCGTCCGCGGCCGAGGCAGGCGATACCGATGTGCCTGCTGTCGCCTGGAGCGCACTGGCCTGGAACGACACGGCCGATCTCGCCGCACTGGTCGCCTGGGCGCAGGATCATCCGCGCCAGGTCGACGATCCGCTGGCGTTGCTGTCCGCGGTCGACGCCCTGCAACGCGATCCTGCCTGCGGTGCTTGTCGGCAGGCGCTGCGCGGCCAGTTGTGGCGGGTCTTGCAGCGGCCGCTGGCTGCGCCGGCCCGGCGACTTGCGATCGACCCGATCGGCGCGCGCTATCTCGACGCCCTGCAGGAGGACGCGCCATGACGCCCGAACACGGGCTCGGCGCCGTGCTGGTCGCGGCGGCGCTGCTGTCGATCGCCCGGCTGGCGGCCGCGCACCTGCGCGCGCCGCGTGGTCAGCGGCCGGCCGCATGGCGCACCCTCGCGCTGGCCGTGCTGACCGCGGCTTCGGCACTTCTGCTCTACCGGATGCTGCTGCCGCCCATGTCCGCTGGGCCCGACACCCTGGTGGTGCTGACCGCCGATGCGGACGGGCTGCCGGTGCCGGTATCGCAGCAGGTGATCGCACTGCCGGAAGCTGATCGGGTGCCGCTCGGCGCGACGCGGATGCCGGACCTCGCGACGGCCTTGCGCCGGCATCCGGACGTCCGTGCCCTGGTCGTCATCGGCGCCGGCCTGCAGCCGCGCGACCGCGACGCGGTCGGCGGTCGCGCACTGGTCTTCGTGCCGGCGGCGCTGCCGCCCGGGCTCGCCGAACTCCAGCCACCGGCACAGATCGCGCCGGGTGCACGCTTCACCGTCCGCGGTCGCGTGACAGGTTTCGAGGAGGCTCAGGTGGCCTTGTTCGACCCGGCCGGCCGCATCGTCGATACCGGCGCGGTCGACGACGCGGGCCGCTTCCAGCTCACGGGCACTGCGCGCGGCGCCGGCGCCACGCTGTTTGAAGTCGCGATCCAGGACGTGGACGACAGCGCCTTTAGCCGCGTGACGGTGCCGGTCGTCGTCGACGAGGCCGCGCCCGTCCGTGTGCTGCTGCTCGCGGGCGCACCCAACCCGGATGTCCGCGCACTGCGCCGCTGGTCCGAGGATGCCGGCAGCACGCTGCGCTGGCGCATCGCCTTCGGTGGTGGGGCGACGGCAGGCGATGCGCCGGCGCTCGATGCAGCGAGCCTGGCCGAACAGGATCTGGTGCTGCTCGAGGCCCGCGCCTGGGAGGGCCTCGGCGCGAGCGCACGCGCTGCGCTGCTGGCCGCCGTGCGCGACGGGCTCGGCATGCTGGTGCATGCGCCCGAGTCGCCATCGAATGCGCTGCGTGGCTGGCTGCGCAGCGCGGGCCTCGCGGTCGAGACCGGGCGCGGGCGCGAGTGGCGCGTCGACGCCGGCCCCGATGATCTCGCCCGTCTGCGCGCCTGGTCCGGGCCGGGCAGCGACGATGCGCCCTTCGATCCGCAGCTGGCCGGCGAAGCGCCGCCGTCGCTGGGCTATCTGCCGCTGACGGGCGGCCTGCCGTCGGCGGGACCGGGGGCGGGCGACATGATGCGCTGGCAGGCGCTGGGGCAGGGGCGCCTGGGCATCGTCACGCTGGCCGACAGCTGGCAACTGCCACTGGCCGGCCGCGCCGATCTGCACAGCGAGCTGTGGAGTACGTGGGCCGGCACGCTGGCGCGTCCGGGCGCAGCGGACGTGGCCGGATTCCGCGGCGAGGCGCGGGTCGGCGAACGTGTCGCGCTGTGTGGGCTGGACGCGGGCACGCGCGTCCTGACGCCTGACGGCCAGGCGATCGCGCCGCTGCCTGATCCGGCGGCGAACGGCTGCGCCGGCCTGTGGCCACGTGTATCGGGCTGGCACCGTATCGAGGATGGCGGCGCGCTGTTCGTGCGCGGCGCCGAGGAAGCGCCCGGCCTGCGGATGACTGCCCTGCAGGGCGCGACCCGGCAGCTGGCGCGCGATGGCGCTGAGACGCGCGCGCCTGCGCCGCCGGCGATCCGGCCGATCGTCTGGTTCCTCGCGTGGCTGCTGGTCACCGCGATGCTGTGGGCGCTGCATCGCACGCGGCGCGGACGCGGGCCGCAGGCTGCCGGTGTCTAGCATTCTGCGGCGGCATTTCACGCCTCTGTTCACGACACCGTGAATAGGGAGTGGGTCACCCTGTGCGGCCCGCCGGTCCTCGGCCCGTCTCCGGATCATGTCCCTTGCGAGTCCGCGTCCTGCTGTCCCTGAGTCTCCTGCTCGCCGCCTGCAGCGAAGAACCCGAGGCGCAGTCGCCGCCACGGCCGGTCATCGTCCAGCCGATCGAAAGCGCATCCGACGCGCGCGCATTGCGCTACCCCGGGCGCGTCGAAGCCGCCGAAGGCACCGAGCTCGCATTCCAGGCCGACGGCCGCATCACCCGCTTCCTGGTCAGCGACGGCGAGCGCGTCGAACGTGGCCAGGTGCTGGCCGAACTCGACGACACCGACTATCGCCTGCAACTGCGCGAGGCTGAAGTAGCGCTGCGTACCCTGGAGGCGGATGTCACCCGTCGCCGCGGCCTGCGCGACGAAGGCATCCTCGCCCCGGCCGCGGTCGAACAGGCCGAGGCGCAACTGGCGAGCGCCCGCGCAAACCGCGATGCGGCTGCGCGACAGGTCGGCTTTACCCGTCTGCGGGCGCCCTACGAGGGCGTCGTCGTCCGCCGGCTGGCGGCGACCGGCGTCGTGGTGCCGGCCGGCGAGCCGGTGGTGCGGATGCAGGACGCCGACCTCATCGAGGTCATCGTCGATATTCCCGAACGCGACGCCGCGCGATTGCCGTTCGGCCCCGAACTCGTCGCCCGTGGCCGTGTGCTCGCGCTGGATGATCTGCAGCCGATGACGCTCGTGTACCGCGAACACGCCACCGCGCCCGACGCGCAGTCGCGCGCCTATCGCCTCGCGCTGCGCGGCACGCCGCCGCCGGGCGTCAATGTGCTGCCGGGCATGGCGGTGCAGGTCGCGATCGATGATCCCGCGCCATCGACGCTCGCGGCGGGCCAGCACCGGGTACCGGCCAGTGCCGTGCTGAGTACGCCCGATGGGCAGGCGGTGGTGTGGACCGTCGACGACGACGGCGCGGCGCAGCCGGTGCCGGTGCGCGTGCACGCGATCGAGGGCACGCATGCGCGTATCGAAGGGGAGCTGCCGCCATCGGCGCAGGTGGTCGTCGCCGGCGCGCGCCTGCTCCAGGCCGGCCAGGTCGTCGAACCGCGCACTCGGCGCTGACGCGGCATGGATATCGCGCGTTATGCCATCCGCAATCCGGTCAATGTCTGGCTGCTGATCCTCGCCTGCCTGCTCGGCGGCGTGTTCGCCTACTTCAATCTCGAACGGCTGGAAGACCCGGAGTTCACGATCAAGGAAGCGGTCGTGACCACGATCTATCCCGGCGCCAGCGCCGAGCAGGTCGAGCTGGAAGTCAGCGACGTGCTCGAAAGCGCGGTGCAGCAGCTAAACCAGCTCAAGCAGGTCCGCACGACCTCGCGCCCTGGCTACTCCGAACTGCGCGTGGAAATCCTGGAGCGCTATTCCAGCGAGGAGATCCCGCAGATCTGGGACGAGCTGCGCCGCAAGATCAACGACACCGCGGCCAGCCTGCCGCCCGGTGCGCAGGCGCCGGTGGTCAACGACGATTTCGGTGATGTCTTTGGTCTGTACTACGCGATGACCGGCGACGGCCTCACCCGCACCGAGCTGCACGAGGCGGCCAAGACGCTGCGCCGCGGCCTGCTGCCGGTGGAGGGCGTGGGCAAGGTGGAGATCGCCGGTGCGATCGAGGAACGCTTCGTCGTCGAGATTCCGCAGGCGCGGCTGGCCGCGCTGCGGATCGCGCCCGAGGAAATCGCCGGTGCACTGGCGGATGCGGAAACCGAGCTGCATGCGGGTGGCCTGCGCAGCGAAGATCTGTACCTGCGCGTCGCGCCGGGTGGCGCCTTCGATTCGCTGGAGGCGCTGCGCACGCTGCCGGTGGGGCGCGGCGATGCGCGGGTCACGCTCGGCGACATCGCCCAGATCCGCCGCGAGTTCGCCGAGCGCCCGGCGCAGATCATCCGCCACGATGGCCGCGAGGCGCTGACGATCGGCGTCGCCGGCCTGCCGTCGGTGAACATCGTCGACGTGGGTAAAGCTGTCGACGCGGCGCTGGCGCAGCTCGAACCGACCTTGCCGCTCGGCGTCGAGCTGCATCCGATCTACCAGCAGGCCGATGTCGTCGATGAAGCAGTCACCAGCTTCGCAATCAACGTGGCGATGTCGCTGGCGATCGTGATCGGCGTGCTGTGCCTGGTGATGGGCTGGCGCGCCGGCGTGATCATCGGCAGCGTGTTGCTGCTGACCGTCGGCGGCACGCTGCTGGCGATGTACCTGCTGGGTCTGCAGCTCGAGCGCGTGTCGCTGGCCGCGCTGGTGATCGCGATGGGCATGCTGGTCGACAACGCCGTGGTGATCTGCGACGGCATGCAGGTGCGGCTGCGCCAGGGACGCTCGGCGATGCGCGCGGCCCGCGAGTCGGTGCGTTTGACCCAATGGTCGCTGCTCGGCGCAACGATCATCGGCATTCTCGCCTTCGCCGGCATCGGCCTGTCCCAGGACACCACCGGCGAATTCCTGTTCTCGCTGTTCTCGGTGATCCTGATCTCGCTGCTGCTCAGCTGGGTGCTGGCGATCACCGTCGTGCCGCTGCTGGGGTACTGGTGGCTGGCATCGAAGGACGCGCGCGAGCGCGACGACGAGGACACCGGGGACGACGCGGGCGACACTCCCTATCAAGGCAGGTTCTACGACCGCTTCCGCGGCCTGCTCGACGGCCGGCTCGGCCGGGCAGGCCTCACGGTGACCCTGGCGACGGTGCTGACCATCGGCTGCGTGATCGGTTTCGGCTTCCTGCCGCAATCGTTCTTTCCACCGGCATCCACGCCGATGGCCTTCGTCGACATCAATACGCGCCAGGGCAGCGACATCCGCGCGACCGACGCCGCGGTGCGCGAGGTCGAGGATTACCTCGCCGAAGAGTTCCCGGACGTGCGCAGCCGGGTCTCGTTCGTGGGGCAGGGTGCGTCGCGCTTCATGCTGACCTACGCCCCGGCGATGCCCGACAGTGCGTTCGCGCAAGTCATCCTGCTGGTCGACGATGCCGACGTGCTCGAGGACATGCTCACGCGCCTCAACCGCGAGGCCGGCGGGCGCTTTCCGGAGTTGCGTGTGCATGCGGCGCGGCTGATGTTCGGCGGTGCGTCCGAGGCGCGCGTCGAAGCGCGTTTCAGCGGGCCCTCCGGCGACACCCTGCGCGAGATCGCGGCGCGCGCCGAGGCGATCTTCCGCGAATCGCCGATGCTCGAGAACGTGCACCACGACTGGGGCGAGCGCGAACTGGTGCTGCGGCCGCGGCTGGACCTGCAGCGCATGGCCGAGGCCGGCCTCGGCCGCCAGGACATCGCCCAGGCGTTGACGATGGCCACCGAAGGCGTGCCGCTCGCGGTGGTGCGCGAGGGCGATGCCCAGCGCCAGGTGCTGCTGCGCGCGCCGGACGACGAGCGCCCCGCACCGGAAGGCCTGCTCGACCGCCTGGCCTGGAGTGCGGGCGCGAGTGCCTACGTGCCGATCGGCCAGGTGGCCGATCGCGTCGACGTGGTCCAGGAGGACGCCGCGATCCAGCGCCGAGACCGCGTGCGCACGATCGCGGTGCAGGCCGAGCCGGTGGTCGGGGTGGAGGCGAGCGACGCCCACGCCGGGATCCGCGAAGCGATCGAGACGATGCCGCTGCCGCCCGGCTACACGCTGACCTGGGGCGGGGAGTTCGAAAGCTCCGGCGATGCGCAGACCGCATTGATGCGGACGCTGCTGCTGCCGTATCTGGGCATGATCCTGGTGACCGTGCTGCTGTTCGCGCGCGTGCGCCAGCCGGTGGTGATCTGGCTGGTGGTGCCGATGTCGATCTGCGGCGTGACGATCGGGCTCGCGATCTCCGGCCAGCCGTTCGGCTTCGTCGCGCTGCTCGGGCTGTTGAGCCTGACCGGTCTGCTGCTGAAAAACGCGATCGTGCTGGTCGAGGAGATCGACCGGCAGATCGCGGAAGGCGGCAACGGCCGTGCTGCGATCGTCGAAGCGACGACGAGCCGTCTGGTGCCGGTGACGATGGCGGCCGGCACCACGGTGCTGGGCATGGTGCCGCTGTTGTTCGACGATCTGTTCGCCTCGCTCGCGGTGACCATCATGGGCGGCCTGGCGTTCGCCACGGTGCTGACCCTGGTCGTCGTGCCGTGCCTGTATCTGCTGATCTTCAAGGTGCCGCGCGACGACGATCGCAAGGCCGCGGAGGGGCACGCATGACGTTCTCCAGAATCGCCGCGCTCGCCGCCGCGCTCGCGCTCGCCGCGTGCAGCACGCCGCCGGTGCGCGAGCGGCCGCCGTTGCCGGCGGCCTACTACACGCCCGCAGGCGACGCCGCGCGGCCGGCGGATCCGGTGGCGCTCGCCGACTGGTGGCAGCAGTTCGACGATCCGCTGCTGGCCGAACTCGTCGAGACCGCGCTGGTCCGCAACCTCGACCAGCAGGCCGCGCTGGCCGAGCTGCGCATCGCGCGCGCGCAGCTGCGCCAGTCGCGCGCGGCGCTGCTGCCGCGGCTCGATCTGGGCGGACAGGCCAGCCGCCAGATCATCAATACCGACGCGCTGGCCGACACGCCGCTCGCTGACGAATTCGATGTCGGCGGCGACGTCAACTTCGACACCTGGCAACTGGCGCTGCAGGCCGAGTGGGAAGTGGACCTGTTCGGCGCGAACCGGTTGCGCCGCGAAGGCGCCAGTCGCCAGGTGCAGTCGGCCGAAGCGCAGCTGGTCGCGGTGCGGCTCGCGGTCGCGTCCAATCTCGCACAGGGATACGTGCAGGCGCGCGCCTTGCTCGCCCAGCGCGCACTGCTCGACGAGGGCGTACGCATCGCGCGCGAGGCCGAACGCGTCGCGGACGGGCGTTTCCGGCTCGGTGAGGTCACGCGTCTGGATATCGAAGCCGCAGGCGCCCAGCGCGCTGGACTGGAAGCGCAGCGTGGCGACATCGACGCAGGACTTGCCGAGGCTGCGTTCGCGCTCGACACGCTGATCGACCGGCCGCCCGGCACCGTGCTGCAGCGCCTCGGAAATGCGGGGCGCCTGCCCATGGCCGACACGGACATTCCGCGCGGCCAGCCGCTGGACCTGCTGCGCCGGCGACCTGACGTCATCGCCGCCGTGGCAGGTCTGGATGCTGCCGAGCTCGCGGCACTGGCCAGCCGCCGCGACCTGTTCCCGAAGCTCGGCATCAGCGCCGCACTCGGGCGCAGCGGTCTGGGCATCGGCGATCTGTCGGGCGCGTCGGACCTGCGTTCGATCGCGGCTCAGCTCGGCTTTCCGTGGCTGGATTTCGGCGCCAGTCGCGCAGCGATCGATCTCGCCGACGCGCAGGCCGATGCCGGCTTCGTCCAGGTGCGCCAGGCCTTGGCGACCGCGCTGCAGGACGTGGAAACCGCCACCGCCCAACTCGCCGCACGCCGCGCGCAACGTGCGGCGCGCGCGGAAGCGCTGGCGCGGGCGCAGCGCACCCAGGCCATGGCGCGGCGTACCTATGACGTGGGTCTGGCGAACCTTGCCGACCTGCTCGATGCCGAGCGCGCGCTGCTCGATGCGCGTCAGCAGTCGCTCGACACCGACCGCGCATTCGCGCTCGCGCAGATCGCGCTCTATACCGCGCTCGGCGGTGGCTGGTCGGTGCCGCGCGATGCAGTGCCTGGTGACGCCGTGCGCTCGACCGTGGACGCGGTGCCGGACCGGGTCCGCGAAGCATCCACGCCGCGCGACGACTGAGCCCGGGCGTTACGTCCGGACTTGGTAGCCGCTTCGAGATTCCGACCGGACGCGTGGCCTTGTGATCTGCAGCGCAGGCAACGAACAGGGCTGACGCTGCCGCCGCGGATCGCTTAGGCTCCCCGCACAAAACGGAGGAGCAACGATGGCGCATACGGGGCGCTGCCACTGCGGCAGCCTGGCGAACGAACTGGATGGCGACATCGCCAAGACCTGCGACTGCAATTGTTCGCAGTGCCCTCGGCGCGGCGGCGATGGAGCGCGCCTGTGACGCGCGTGCGCCTGCATATGGTCGGCGCGATCGTGCTTGCGGGTGCGCTGGCGACGGCTTGCTCGGACCCCAGCGCTTCTGCAAACGGCATGGTCCATAGCGCCCGGGGTGGTGCGCAGACCGACAACGCCGATGGCGCCCTGCTGGCCTACGAACACAGCGTCGGTGTGCAGCTGGACGGTGCGATGATCGTGCCGCGGTTGCAGGCGATCCAGGCCGCGTGCAGCGAAGCGCGCTTCGGGACGTGCGTATTGATCGAAGCGCAGCAGTCGGCCGGCGAGCGCCCGTCGGCGCGCGCGGTGCTGCGCATGGCGCCGGCGGGCATCGAACCGATGATCGCGCTGGCGGGTGAGGGCGGCGAGGCCGGCGAGCGCAGTACGCGCGCCGAGGATCTGGCAGTCGTCGTGCGCGACAACACCACCGAGCAGGACCGGCTGACCAAGGAGATGGCGCGGCTGCAGGCGTTCGAAGCCCGGCCGGATCTGTCGGTGGCCGACATGATCGCGTTGTCGGAGCGCATCGCCGCGACCGAGGCGCAGATTGAAGCGGCGCGTCGCGATGGTGCGCAGCATCGTCGGCGCATCGAGACACAGTTGTTGACCGTGGAGTTGCGTGCGCGCAATGGTGAGCAGGGTCGCAGCGAGATCGGCGCAGCCTTCCGTGAATTCGGTAGCACGCTCGCCACCGGCACTGCATGGACGATCCGCGTGAGCGCATTCCTGTTGCCTTTGGCAATCGTGTGTATCGCGCTTTTCGCACTGCTGCGCGCGTGGTGGCGGCGTCGTCGACGCGGCTGATGGTCTTGAATGCGCGTCGGTTGCCCGGCGCGGTGGGGTCCTGCAGACTCGGGACGCCGCAGTTCATGCCGGCATTCCGGGCGCGCAGCGCAACTGCGGACACCGCGCCGGTTCCCGACGCAGGCCTCGCCTGCGTCATCCACGCAAGGAGGACGCCATGGTCACCCGTCGCGATGCCCTGAAACTCTCACTCGGTGCCGGCCTGTCGCTGGCATTGCCCGGCACGCTGTTTGCTGCCACGCCTGCGCCGATGCTGACCCGCCCGATACCGTCGAGCGGGCAGCGTATTCCCGTCGTCGGTCTCGGCAGTTCGGCCACGTTCTCGGCGACCGCGCGCGACGATGCGTCCGCGCTCAATGCAGTGCTGCGCACCTTGATCGACGAGGGCGGCGCCGTGTTCGATACCGCGCCCAGCTATGGCGCGTCGGAAGAAGTCGCCGGCAAGGCGGTGCAGGATCTCGGCATTGCTGATCGCGTGTTCTGGGCGACCAAGGTCAATGTGGCCGGCCGCGAGGCGGATGCGAAGGCCGATCCAGCTTCGGCGCGCGCGCAGATCGAAGCCTCGTTCTCGCGTCTGGGACGCGACACGATCGATCTGATCCAGGTCCACAACCTGGGTGACATTACGACGCAACTGGGCATTCTCAAGGAACTGAAAGCCGAGAAGCGCGTGCGCTACATCGGCGTCACCTCGACCAGCAAGCCGGCGTATCCGAAGCTGATCGAGACGATGCGCAACGAGCCGCTGGATTTCATCGGCGTCGACTACGCCGTCGACAACCGCGATGTCGAAGAGACGATCCTGCCGCTGGCTGCCGAGCGTGGCATCGGCGTGCTGGTCTACGCGCCGTTCGGGCGCACGCGGCTGTGGCAGCGCGTCGGCGAGCGGGCGTTGCCCGACTGGGCTGCCGAGTTCGATGCGGCGACGTGGGGCCAGTTCTTCCTCAAGTTCGTGCTGTCGCATCCGGCGGTCACATGCGCGACGCCGGCAACGAGCCGGGCGTCGAACCTGATCGACAATCTCGGCGCGGGCCGTGGTCGCCTGCCGGATCGCGCGCAGCGCGAACGCATGGTCAAGCTGATCGAAGACTTGCCGGCGGCGAGCTGAATCCAGCGAGCCCGCCGCCGCGACCGGCGTGCGGGCTCAGCCCTCTTCTTCGGTCTCGAACTCGACGACGGCGTCGAGATCGAACGCCAGCGCTTCGATCGCTTCGCGCACCTTGCGCTCCGTCGAAGGATTGCCGACCTCGACCTCGATCTCGTGCATCTTCGGTCCGGCGACATCGCTGAGACCGGCGGAGCTGGAGTCGGCATCGTCCATGTGCGGCATCAGGTCATCGATCTCCTCGACGTGCTCGATGCCCTCCACGCTCGACAGAAGATTGATCACCGCGCGGGCGGTATCGTCGCTGCCGGTGAGGCGGATGCGGAGCATGGGCATGTCGTTTCCTTGTGGGACGGGGATGGCGTGCAGGCTAGGCAGCGATACGGAAAGCCGACGTGACGACACGCCCTGAAATGCGTGATGCGTGCATCCGCGGCATGAATGCGGCGTCGCCCGTGTGGCGCCTCGCATGTCTCGATGTGACCGAGCGGACACGCACGCGATGCCTGCTGCGCTCATTGGCCCGGGGGGGCGCCGGACCACGCACCTCAACCAGGGCGCAGTCGCTCGAAGGTCAGGATGGCCTCGTCGTGGTAGCGCGTCACGCCGGTTTCGACATAGCCAAGCCTGCGGGCCAGCCGCCGCGAGGGCGCGTTGTCCGGATTGATGATGCAGACGCTGCGCCCGCCGAAGGGCTGTGCGTCGAACCAGGCGTGCATCGCCTGAGTGGCTTCGGTGGCGATGCCGCGGCCGTGGGCTTCTTTGGCGAACAGCCAGGCGCCTTCGGGCGATGCGGAGAACGCATCGCCAAGCCCGCGGCGGAAATCCGCGAACCCCACGCTGCCGATATTGCGGCCGGTCTCACGCTCGATCACCGCGAAGATGCCGAAGCCGAACGCGGTCCAGTGGCCGATGTAGCGCAGCAGCCGGTTCCACACGTCCTCGTCGCTGGGCACGGTCGAGGTGATGTGCCGCATCACCTCGGGGTCGCGGATCATCGCCCCCAGCGCGTCGAAGTCCTCGATCGCGTGCGGGCGCAGCAGTAGTCGTTCGGTGTCGATCCGCATCGTGCTCAGCCGGCTGGCGGGGTGCGCACCGGCACGCTGATGTTGCACAGGTCGATGTGGCCGGCCGGCTGCACGTACCAGTCGTCGCGGCGGTTGCGGCGTGATTCCACCACGGCGTCGAACAGCGGCGTATCGGTGCGCAGCACCTGCAGTGGCGTGCGCTCGGCCGCAGGCACTTCGGAGGCGAGGCGGATGCGACGGATCGGGGTGCGCTGCCTGGGATCTTCGTAGAAGCCCAGCGGCCCGGTGCCGCGCGGCAGCACGCTCAGCAGTTCCATGCCCTGCAGCACGCGGCCGACCGTGGTGATGTTGCGGTCGAGCTGGCGCGGCGACTGGCCGATGACGACGTAGAGCTCGGTGCCGTTGCTTGAATCGGGCGCCATGTCGCGGCCGGCGCCCAGCGTGCCGTAGCAGTGCGCGAGCCACGCGCGGCCGTTGCCGCTGCGGTCGTCGCGCGCGGCGGGGAAGCCGTCGGCGAACCCCACCTGCGCCGCCCAGCCATCGGGGTCGGGCAATGCGTGGAAGGCGAGGCCGGCGGACGCGCGATCGAATTCCGCCGGCAGGCGCGCCCGCGCGCTGCCGATCGGGCGGCCCGGAACACCTTCTTCGGTGATGTCGCCGAACTGCACGACGAAGTTGTCCTGCGAGCGGTACAGGGTGAGCCCGTTCCAGAAGCCGCCGCGGGCGAGGGTGCGGATGTTGGCGACGTGTTCGGGCGCGAACACCGGCGCCAGTTCGATCACCACGCGGCCACCGTCGAGGTCCATGTACAGCAGGTTGGCCGGGTCCGGCGTGCGCCAGTCCGCAGGCGTGGACGTATCGAGTAATTCCTGCGTGGAACGGGTCTCGACGATTGTCGGCGCGCCGGACGTGGCGCAACCCGCCAGCGCGAGCACGCAGGCGGCGAGGGTGGCGGACAAGGCATGGCGCGACAGCTGGCGCATGGATGGGATTCCCCGGAAAGACAGACCCGATTGTGGCCGAGTCGATGGTCTGCGTGACTACCGGCACATCCACTATAGCGAAGTCCGCACTAGTATTTGGCTCAACCTAGCGGAGGTGGCCCATGGCCGACGCCCCTGATGACAGCGAGCTGCAGCTGCGCAAGTTCCAGAAGGAACTGAGCGCGGGCACGGTCTCGCTGGCGTTGCTGGCGGTGCTGGGCAGCGCGGCCGAGCCGATGTACGGCTATCAGATCGCCAAGCGCCTCGAATCGCTCGACGGCGTGCTCAGCGGCAAGCAGAGCGCGCTGTACCCGGTGCTGCGCAACCTCAGTGCCGCCGGCCAGCTCGATAGCCATGTCGAACCGTCCATCGCCGGACCGCCGCGCCGTTATTACCGCATCACCGAGGCAGGGCGGATCACCCTGCAGCAGTGGACCGCCGCCTGGCGGGCCACACGGGATTCCGTCGACGCCGTCCTGGAGGGGATACGCGAATGAATATGCACCGCCCACCGCAAAGCATCCCCGAGTACCTGGAACAGTTGCGCGTCGCGCTCACCGGCGCGGATCCCGCACTCGTGCAGGACGCGCTCTACGACGCCGAGGAATACCTGCGCTCGGAACTCGCCGAACAGGCGGGACGCTCGGAGGCAGAAGTCATCGCATCGGTCGCATCGAGCTACGGCGCGCCGGACGAAGTGGCCGACATCTACCGCGACACCGAGGTCAAGGTGCAGACCGCGCTGCGACCACCGGCGCCGAGGCCGCGCACGTCGCTGATTGGGCGCTTCTTCGGCGTCGCCGCCGATCCGCGTACCTACGCCTCGCTGTTCTATATGGTGCTGTCGCTGGCGACCGGTATCTTCTACTTCACCTGGGTGGTGACCGGGCTGTCGGTGTCGCTGAGCCTGGTCGTCGTGCTGATCGGCATTCCGCTGCTGATCCTGTTCTTCGGCTCGGTGCGGCTGCTGTCGCTGGTCGAAGGGCGGCTGGTCGAAGTGATGCTCGGCGAGCGCATGCCACGTCGGCCGCTGTATTCGGCGCGGGGACGCAACTGGCTGCAGCGCATCGGCGACATGTTCACCGACGCACGCACCTGGAGCACGTTGCTCTACCTGCTGCTGATGCTGCCGCTGGGCATCGTCTACTTCACGATCAATGTGACCCTGCTGTCGCTGTCGCTGAGCATGATTGCCGCGCCGCTGGCCATGTTTCCGGGGCTGCATCTCAACGTCTGGATGTTCGGTGTCGATATCCCGCAACAAGCCCCATTCCTGCTGCCTTTGGTGTCGATGAGTGGCGTGTTGCTGCTGTTCGCCAGCCTGCATCTGTTCCGCGCGGTCGGCCGAATGCATGGCGGGATCGCCAAGCATCTACTGGTGAAGACGGCCCAATACTCGTGAGGTGCGGCAGGCGGGTGCGCGCGGGGCTGTGGGTCTCCCTGACGCTGGCGTGCGGGCTCGCAACGGCCTCGGACCTCCGCTTCGATTTCCCTGCCGTCGCCAGCGCAGATGAGGCCGGAATCGAGAGGGCAGTGGCGGTGCTCTCGGCGCGCGTGCTGTCCGCCGGGGCCGCGGGACAGTTGGACGTGCCAGTGGCCGGTCTGGCGCAGTTGCGCATCGCGGCGCGGCAGGATCGCGAGGCGGTCGACGCTGTCCGCGAGGTGATGGACGACGCGGCTGCAAAGGGGGATGACGAACGTGCGCGGCGTTGGGTGCCCTATCTGATCTATGTGCAGTCTCGTGTAGACCGGAAGGACCGGTTCGACCAGGCCTATGCCGCAGCGTTTGAAGACTATTTCGCGGGACTCGACGATCTGGAGGCGAACCGGACGCAGTCCTGGTTCGGCGGTGATCTGGCGCGCGCGAAAGCCGATCTCCTGGCTGCTGCCTCAAGGCTGGGAAACGCAGGGCCCCTCGCGCTGGATGACGCCCTCGGGCTTGCGCGTCGGCAGGCCTTCGTGGATGTGCTCGCCGCGGCGTCAAGAACCTCGGCGTTGATCACGGCCGACGAGAACGCGCGCTACATCGTCGACGAAGACGTGCTGATCCGCACGCCGGACGGCGTCACGTTGTCCGCGGTGGTCGCGCGGAGCCGCAAGGCGGCCTCGCCATTGCCCGCAGCGATGCAATTCACGATCTACACCGTACCGACCGCCAGTCGCGCAACCGCATTGCAGGCGGCGGCGCGCGGCTATGCGGGCGTGGTCGTGGACGCGCGCGGAAAGCGGTTGAGCACAGACGCGATCCGGCCGTACGAAACCGAGGTCGATGATGCATCGGCAGCCGTCGACTGGATCGCGCGCCAGTCCTGGAACGACGGCCGCGTGGCCATGTACGGCGGCAGTTATTCCGGGTTCGCAGCCTGGGCGGCGACCAAGCGCATGCCGTCGGCGTTGAAGACCATCGTGCCGTATGCGGCCGCAATTCCGGGCTTCGGGCTGCCGATGGAGAACAACGTCTTTCTGAGCGCAAACTATGCGTGGCCGTTCTACGTGGCCGGCAACCGTCTGCTGGATGACGCGATCTATTCCGATCGCGAACGCTGGCAACGCCTGCCCGAAGCCTGGTATGCCAGCGGTCGTCCGTATCGCGAGATTGACCGGGTCGACGGCACGCCGAATCCCTCGCTGCAACGCTGGCTCTCGCATCCGGCTTACGACAGCTACTGGCAGGCAATGGTGCCCTACGGCGGCGACTTTGCTCGCATCGACATTCCGGTGCTGACGATCACCGGCTACTACGACGACGGCCAGATCTCCGCATTGCAGTACTTCAAGGAACACCTGCGGCACCGTCCGGACGCGGCGCACTATCTGCTGATCGGCCCCTACGATCATTTCGGCGCGCAGGCGCCTTTCAAGCCGCGCAACGTAGGCGGTTACGACATCGATCCGGTCGCGCAGTTCGACACACAGGAGATCACCTTCCAGTGGCTGGACCATGTGCTGCACGGCGGGCCGCGTCCGGCGTTGCTGCGCGACAGGGTCAATTACCAGCTGATGGGTGCCGACGCTTGGCACCACGCTTCGTCGCTGGAGGATGCTGCAGAGGCGACGACACTCCATCTGTCTGGTAACGCCTGCGGGCTGTACCACTGCCTCGCGCCCTCGGCGACGCCGACGGCGCCACTGGTGCAGACCGTCGACTTCGCCGACCGCACGACGGAGGGACACGGCTACTACCCGAATCCCGTTGTGCGCGACGGCATCGAAGTGGACAGCGGGTTCGCGTTCGTCAGCGCCCCGTTCGAGCCGCCGACATCGGTGGTCGGCACGTTCGCGGGCGAGTTGAAGGTGCGCATCAACAAGCGCGATTTCGACTTCAGTGTCTCGCTCTACGAGCTGATGCCCGACGGGAAGGTCATGCAGCTGTCGTACTACGTAGGCCGGGCGAGCTATGCCCATGATCCGGCCCGCCGTGAACTGTTGACGCCCGGCGAATGGACCACCGTGCCGTTCGAGCGCACACGCATGACTGGCCGCAAGATGCTGGCAGGCAGCCGGCTGTTGGTGGTAGTGGACGTGCTGAAGGATGCGCGCCATCAGGTCAACATGGGCACGGGTTGGGATGTCAGCGACGAATCCGTCGCCGATGCGAAAGAGCCGCTGGTGATCGAATGGCATCCGGACAGCTCGATCCAAGTGCCGCTGCGGCGCGAGTGACGCCACTCAATCGCGACACGGCGAGCAGGTCGCGAATACAAAGGGCGCGTTCTCTGACGCGCCCTTGTCGTATCGGCAGATAGCGCGGACTCAGCCGGCAGGGGTCTTGCGCTTCGTCGCCCGCTTGCGCGCGGTCTTCGCCGCGGGCTTCGCTTTCGCCGGGCGCGCGCCTTCCGCATGCGATGCGATGAACGCCCGCACCTGCGGATACACCTGGGTACGCCAGCGCCGGCCGCTGAAGATGCCGTAATGGCCGGCGCCCTCGACCGTGAGATGCGCGCGGTCGGCTTCGGAGACGCCGGTGCACAGCGTGTGCGCGGCGCGGGTCTGGCCTTCGCCCGAGATGTCGTCGAGCTCGCCCTCGATCGTGAGCAGCGCGGTGCCGGTGATCTTCGACGGATCCACGCGCTCGCCCGAGACGACCCATTCGCCGCGCGGCAGCAGATGCTGCTGGAACACCACGCGGATCGTGTCGAGGTAGTACTCGGCCGGCATGTCGAGCACGGCGTTGTACTCGTCGTAAAAACGGCGGTGCGACTGCGCGTCGTCGTCGTCGCCCTTGACCAGATCGCGATAGAAATCCCAGTGCGATTCGAGGTGGCGCTCGGGATTCATCGCCATGAAGCCCATGTGCTGCAGGAAGCCCGGATACACCAGACGACCGCGGCCGGGGTAGTTCATCGGCACCGGATGGATCACGTTCTGTTCGAACCATTCGTGCGGCTTTTCGGTCGCGAGGTTGTTGACCGCGGTCGGCGATTCCCGGGTGTCGATCGGGCCGCCCATCATCACCAGCGAACGCGGCGTGGCTTCGCCACGCGCCGCCATCAGCGATACCGCCGCGAGCACCGGCACGGTCGGCTGGCACACGCTGACCACATGCAGCGACTCGGCGCCGATGTGGCGGATGAAGTCCTCGATGTAGGCGATGTAGTCGTCGAGCGAGAACCCACCGGCCTCCGCCGGCACCATGCGCGCGTCGATCCAGTCGGTCACGTAGACCTTGTGGTCGCGCAGCAGCGTGCGCACGGTGTCGCGCAGCAGGGTCGAATGGTGGCCCGACAGCGGTGCGACGACGAGGACCGTCGGCTGGGCCTTGATGACCTCGAGATGCGCCGGGTCATCGGTGTAGCGCTTGAAGCGCAGCAGCTTGCAGAACGGCTTGACCAGCGCGTCGAGCTGCACGACCGGATAGGTGCGCTCGTTGTCGTCGTTGTCGACGGCGTGGATGTCGAACGCCGGCTTCTCGTAGTCCTTGCCGATGCGGTACAGCAGCTCGTTGGCAGCGGAGAGCTGCTCGGAGCCGGGCAGGTTGGACAGCCAGGTGCTGTCGGCGCCGAACACTCGCGCATTGGCATCGGCCAGCAGCGTCCACGGCTTCATCCAGGCGCGGCCCATTTCGTGCAGTTGGTAGAACAGCATCGGCATTCCAGTCAGGTGGTTGCTGCATCGCAGCATATCGTATCGGCCGCGGCGGCCCGAACTGGAGACGCCCGCCGGTTCAGGCCCGCGAAGGCGCGGCGTCAGCCGGTTTCGAGCGTCGTGGCGTGATCGGCCAGCTGCGGCGAGAGCCAGCAGTGCGAGCCGAGTGCGCGGAAGCCGGCGGCAGCGAAGCGTTCACGGTAGAAGCGCGCGGGGCGCTGCTTGAAGCCGTCCTCGTCGCCCTCGGCGCAGTCCTCGCGCGTGAAGCATTCGAGGAACGCGACACCGCCGGTGAGTTCGGCCAGGCCGGGCAGGCCGCGGTCCAGTTCGCGGGTCTCGAGGTAGTGCAGCACATCGCTGCAGATCAGCAGGTCGACGGGCGGGCACGGGCGCAGCATCTCGAAATCTGCGAAGCGCGCGTGGTGCAGATTGCGCGCGCGACCGAAGCGCGACACCGCGTACTCGCTGGCATCGAAGCCGAGGTACTGCGCCTTCGGGCGCAGCTTGAGCAGCGGCGCGCGCCAGACACCTTCGCCGGCGCCGATGTCGAGCACCGTGCGCAGCGGACGTTCGAGATGGTATTCGGCCGTTGCGACCGCGAGTGCGACCTTGCGCGACAGGCGTGCGGGTCCGCCGATGTCGCCGGCGCGATACCAGCGGTCGAAATAGGCGCGGTCGTATTGCTTGGACATCGAGGGGCCGGAGCTGTGCGGGGACGCGCATTCTAGGTGGTGTCGTCGGCTGCGACACAGCGTCGCGGGCCATGCCCCGCATGCGAAACCGAAGCGCGGGCGTGCGATCCTTGCCCCTCAGTCGAGGGAGCCAACGCGATGCAAGCCTATCTGTGGGTCAAGACTTTCCACCTCGTCTTCGTGATGGCATGGGTCGCCGCCGCGTTCTATCTGCCGCGCATTCTCATCAACCTCGTCGAGGCCGGCGAGACCGTCGACGTGCGCGCGCGCCTGGTGCTGATGGGCCGCCGCCTGTACCGCTTCGGTCACGTGATGCTTGGCTTGGCGCTGGGGCTGGGTGTGGTGCTGTGGATGGGCTACACGTTCATCACCGATTTTCCGACGATGGCACCGATGGGCAGCGGCGCAGGCTGGCTGCACGCGAAGCTGGGGCTGGTGCTGCTGCTGATCGTGCATTACGTGATGGCCGGACGCTGGCTCAAGGGCGTCGACAAGGGCCGCTCGCTGCCGTCGACAAAAGCGTTGCGTTGGTTCAACGAGATTCCGGTGCTGCTGCTGGTCGGCGTGGTGTGGCTGGTATTGGCCAAGCCGTTCTGAGTGCAGCGCTGGCGGCGCCGACGACTCAGCTACTGCCGACGCCGGCGTGGAAGCCGGCAACGAACTCGGGGATCGCGCCGCACGCGAGCAGCACAAGTGCTGCGCCCAGCAAAAGATTCCGGTTGTTGCGGCGATAGCCGATGACCAGCAAGGTCAGGCCGACAACGAGCAATCCAATCTGCAGTGCATCCATGCGCGCATCCCGCGGTACGTGACGACCGAGGCGGGCGCGGCCCGCCGAGGTCAAGTCGCGGAAGTGTCGGCGCTATCTGCCGGTGGTTCAAGGTCTCCCTCTGTTCGGACCTGGGGGTCAGAGGGGAACGGGGAACGCCTGGTCATCCAATGAGCTTGATCATCATCCCGGCGAAAGCCGGGATCCAGTGACTCTGGCTGTCACCTTGGAAGCGGACGTTTTTCTGTTGCGCCGGCTTTCGCGCGAACGACATTCGCGGCGGATTCTGCGTCTCAAGGCGCTGGATCCCGGCTTTCGCCGGGATGACGCGGTCGTCTTGTTGCTTGATGACCCTCGGCCCAAACCTGCTTGGATTCCAACAGGAAGCGCTAGCGCTTTGGCCACTCATTCCGGGATGAGGAGGGGAGCTTGGGAGCCACGGGCGCCCGTTCCGGCGAATGCCTCGAGGCAACGCGATTGCCAAAGCGCGGAGGGGGCTGGCGTCAGAGAAAGCGCGAGCCGAGTGGGAGTCGAAACCTCCCGATCCGATCGCGCTGCAATCCAAAATAATGTCCCCACCCAACCCTCCCCCGCAGGCGGGGGAGGGCGCACTATCCTCACTCGTGCGGCGTCACCGATGCATCGATGCGGGCGAAGCTCCGGTCGCCGAAGCCGCCATTTGTGCTGCCATCGGAGATCGAGAACAGCCGTTCGGACAGGCCGTAGTCGCTATTGCCCAGGTTCCGGCCCAGCGACAGTGCGAAATCCCAGGCGGCCGGCGTGGGATAGCTGCCGTCGGTGTTCATGTAGCCGAGCAGGTTGCCCAGGCTCATGTGCGCGCCGTTGTCGACGGCGGCCGCGGTCTGCCCGGCAAGTGCGTTCATCTGGGTTTCGCTGAAGCCCAGCGTCACCGTCTGGCCTTCGGCGACAGGCGCGCCGTCGAGGCCACCGCTCAGCGCAGCGTTGAGCAACTGCACGTTGTTGGCGTCGACCTGGACGTCGAAGCTGTAGACGCGGGCGTCGGCAATCTCGTTGCCGGCCGCATCCCAGCGCTGGCTGATGTTCATCGGCACGTTGCCCGAATACTGCAGATCGACGCTGCGCTCGATGCTGCCGTCGGCGTGCGTGGTCACCACCATGTTGCCGGTGTTCTTTGCGCCGTCCAGCGACAGGTTCACCGGGCCCAACTTGGCGCTGAGATTGGTCTGTGAGCTGTAGTCGAGGCGTTCGACGGTGGCGACGTTGGCCACGCCGCCGCCGTTCGCATCGGGCAGGGTGCCGGTGGCAAGGAAATCGTTGTAGGCGGCCTGGCCGGCCTCGTTCGACAGGTCGAATTCGGCGGTGCGCAGCGTCGCGCCCGACAGACTGTCGTTGCGGCCGAGCATGATGTTGCCGATGCCGAATTCCACACCGACACCGTTGTAGGCCTTCACGGCCTCGGTCGGCCCGGCGGTCACCCGCACGGTGTCTTCGCCGGTGCGTGCGACGACCGTGCTGACGCCGGTCTCGTCGGTCACCTTGGTCTGCGTGGCGATGTTGCGGAACGTCGCCTTGAACTCGTTGGTGGTGTAGTCCGAACCGTTCATCGTGACCGTCGCGCCGACCGGCATCGACTGCGGGTCGAACGGGTTGACCGACAATGGATCCACGCCGGCGTCGGCCGGCATCGCCACCTGGTAGGACGCGCGGATGCCGTCGGTGCGGCCCAGTTCGAGACCGGCCTGGGGTGTGCTCACGCCGCCCTTGAGGAACACCGACACATCGCTCGAGGCCTTGTACGTGGTCACGCCATTGGCGGTGTTGACGCTGCCGCTGATCGACGCGTTCGCGCCGCCGCCGAAGCTCACGCCGTAGCCGTTCGCGCTCTTGACCGATTCATTGAACGCCACGCCGCCAGACGCGGTGACCGAGCCGGCATCCGGATTGACGCTGACGTTGCCGCTGGTCGATGTCGTCGACTGGTGCACAGTGCCGGCGTCGCTGGTGTAGGTGGTGCGCGCATCGCTACGCGTGCTCTGGTTGGCGCTGATGCCGCCGGTGTTGGAGATCGACACGCCCTGGCTGCTGCTGTCGGTGACACGCGAGGGAATCACCAGCGCGTCATCGGGGTAGACCATGTCCGGATTCGAGATCTGCGGATTGGCCTTCAGAAGATCCTGGGTGGAGACGCCGTACTGGTTCGCGATCTGGACCAGGCTCTCGGCCGGCTGCACGGTGTGGCGCAGCGGTTCGGCGGTCGGGGCTGGGGGAAGATGCGACGTTGAATGCGACGTGGTCGGATTGATGCTCATGCGCGCGTTCTGCAGGGGGAAGTGATAGGCGCAGAATATCGGGACGTGCTTTTCGAGGCAGCTGGGGTTATCCCCAGGTCGCACGCTGCCGACGCCTGTGATGGGCGTTGGCGGGCGATCGCCGCCGGCGGAGGGCACCCTTTGTTGTGCGCAGACCCAGACGAGCGAATGGCTTGGCGCGTCGGATCGATACGCCGCGTCAATCTGCGGACAGCGTGTCCGGGCAGGCATGTGGCGTCACGCCAGGGTCGCGGTCGGCCATCACCCGGTTGCGGCCGGCGTGCTTGGCCCGGTACATGGCGTCGTCCGCGCGCCGCAGCAGCGCCACCGCTTGTTCATCGTCCGCCTGCAGCGTGGTGACGCCGATGCTGGCGGTGAGCTGCAGCTCGGGCACGCCCAGCGTGGCCGCGGTCTCGGCGATCCGGTGCCGCATGGCGTCGAGCCGCTCGCGTGCGTGCTGCGCGTCGACCCCAGGCAGCAGTACCAGGAACTCCTCGCCGCCCATGCGCACCACGTCGTCGCGCCGCCGCACGCCGGTCGCCAGCGCCTCGGCTACCGCCACCAGCACGCGATCGCCGACGTCGTGGCCGTGGGTGTCATTGATGCGCTTGAACAGATCGATGTCGACGAAGCCCAGCGACAGCGGTATTGCCGTACGTCGTGCCTCGGCGAAGCAGCGGTCCAGCTGCGCGAGGCCGGCGCGACGGTTGGGCAGGCCGGTCAGGGAATCGGTGTCCGCCAGCTGGCGCATCGCATCGCGCTGGGCGCGCAGTTGCCCGTAGCGGTTGGTCAGCGTGTAGGCCATCACGATCAGGAACCAGGTGGCGACCAGCTGGATGAGCTCGACCCGGTACTCGACCACGATCCGGCTGGTGGCGATCGGCGGGATGAAGAGGATGATCACCGGCGCGGCCGCGGCGATCAGCGCGAAGGCGCGGCGATCGCCGCGCCGGATCGACAACACCGCAATCAGGGTCAGCGTCACCGTCAGCAATAGCGACGCGTGGTCGAGGATCCACCACGCCGCCCCGAGCGCGGCGTACGGCAGCAGCGGCACCACCAGCCCGGCGATGACGAACCCGCGCACGCTCCAGTGCGCGCCGTGACGCAGCGCCGGCCACAGGCCGACCACGCCCGACTGGCTCCACAGGCCGTACTGCAGCGCGGCGAAGGCGAAGGCCGTGAATGCGACCTGCCACCGGGTTTCGTGGTCACCCACCGGAAGCCAGGGGACCGGGTAGCCGCTCAACCCGTTCAGCGTGGCCTGCCACAGCAACAGCACCAGGCACATCGCGACGTGCGCCAGGAAGGTGCGGTCGCGCGCGCCGATGTAGCCCATGAGCGCCGAGAAGGCCAGCGCCAGCGCGATCGCCAGACACGCCGTGCGCACCACCAGGCGCAGCGTGTCCTCCTGCTGGACGGGGCTGGGGCCACCGATGCGGATGGTCGGGATCCACTGCGGCTGCACGGGAGCACGCCATGCCACGCGCACCGGATCATCGGTGCCTGCGGGCGGCACGACGACCAGGCCCACGCCGGCGCGGAAGCGCGAATCGCGGGTACGTGCGTCGTGCATCCGACCACAGACCACGCGGTCGCCCAGCCCGACCATGACCTCGCCGGCGAACACGTTGAAGACACTGATGGCCTGCGGCGCACCCGGCCAGCCGCCGGCCGGCGCCGGGATTTCGACAGTCTGCACGCCGGCCAGGGCCTCGGGATCGCAGGCTCGCATCGGCGTGCCGTCGTGGGTGGCGGTGCCGCCGAGCAGGAACCGCGGCGCCTGTGCGGACCGGTCGTCCGCCGCGGCGGCGGACACGGCCACGAGCAGCAGCCCTGCCAGCAGGCAGCGCCACGCTCTACGAGGTGTCCAGAGTCGAATCATCACTGCGCCCGGTGGGTGCGGGCACCTGACGCCCGCGCGTTGGGCAATGCAAGAAGCGTACCGGGGCCCCGACACGCCGACGGGTGGCGCCGTTTCATGTCGATCAGCCCGCAGGCTTCACCCGGTGCACGTCGTGTGTCGCCATGCCGATCTCGCGGTCGGGCAGGTCGAACCACTGCGGATGCTGCAGGGTGCGGTCCATGTCGTGCAGCCCGGTGTCCCAGTGCTCGCGTAGCGAGATGCGCCCGAAGGCGTAATCCTTGTTCTGCTGCTCATGGGACTTGGTCTGGTAGATCAGATGGATGACGTTGAACACGCGGTCGTCGAGATAGGGCGCCAGCGCCGATTCCAGGTGCGGCGGCAGCTTGCGGTCGGGCAGGTGCGCGATCAGCTCCTTCAGTGACGTGCGCAGTTTCTGCGCCGTCTCGACCATCTGGGTGCCGTGCCGGGTGCGGCTGGAGAAGCGGATGTCCTTGGCCCGTTCCAGCACGTCGAGCAGCGAGCGCGGCCGCGGGCCGCGGGCGCTCCACAGGTCGACCTGGAACACCAGCGTGTCCTCATGCGGATGGCAGTCGAGGATGTACTCGAGCGGTGTGTTCGACACGATGCCGCCGTCCCAGTACGGCTCGCCATCGATTTCGACCGCGGGAAACGCGGGCGGCAACGCACCGGAGGCGAGGATGTGCTCGACCCGGATCGTTTCCCGCGCGCTGTCGAAATAGCGGAAATTGCCGCGCATGACATTGGTCGCGCCGACCGTCAGGCGCACCGCGTGGTCATGGTTGATGCGGTCGAAATCGACGAAGCGCAGCAGCGTCTCGCGCAACGGCGCGGTGTCGTAGAAGCTGGTCGCGGCGTCGCTGCCATCGCCAGGCACCAGCAGCGGCGAGACCGTCCGTGCCTCGAAGAAGCCGCGCTGGCCCTGCAGCATCGCGCCCATCGCGCTCATGCCGCGGGCCCACGACAGCAGCGCGGGATGTTCCGGCAGGCTGGCGACCATGGTGCGGATCGCCAGTGCGGGCAGCGAGACCGGCCCCGCGGGCTCGGTGATGACGTTCCAGAACGCCTGCAGTTGCGCAATGCGGTTCTCGGGGGCATTGCCGGCGAGGATCGCCGCGTTAATGGCCCCGATCGAGATGCCCGCGAACCAGTTCGGGGCGATGCCTTCGGCGTGCAGACGCTCGTAGACGCCACACTGGTAGGCGCCGAGCGCACCGCCACCCTGCAGCACCAGCGCGACCATGGGATAGCGCGCGACCCGCTCGCGCACGGCGGCCTCGGTGCGGGTCTGGCTCACTGCATGTACCAGCCGTGGCTGACCACCAGGCTCTGGCCGGTGAGCGCATTGGTCTCGAACGCGGCGAGCATCAGCGCGACATTGGCCACGTCGTCGACGGTGGTGAATTCGCCGTCGACGGTGTCCTTGAGCATCACGTTCTGGATCACCTCGTCCTCACTGATGCCCAGCTCCTTCGCCTGCTCGGGAATCTGCTTGTCGACCAGCGGCGTGCGCACGAAGCCCGGGCAGATCACATTGGCGCGAACGCCGTAGGCCGCGGCTTCTTTCGCGACCGTGCGGGCGAGTCCCAGCAGGCCGTGCTTGGCGGTGACGTAGGGCGCCTTGAGCTTGGACGCCGTGTGCGAATGCACCGAACCCATATAGATGATCGCGCCGCCGGTCTTGCGGGTTTCCATGTCGCGCAGGCATTCGCGCGTGGTCAGGAAGGCGCCGTCGAGATGGATGGCGAGCATCTTCTTCCAGTCGGCGTAGCTGAAATCGGTGATCTTGTTGACGATCTGGATGCCGGCGTTCGACACCAGTACGTCGACCTGGCCGTAGTGCGCGACCGCCTTGGCGATACCGTCGACAACCTGGGCCTCGTCGGTCACGTCCATGGCCACGGCCAGTGCATCGCCGCCGGCGTTGCGGATCTCGGTCGCGGTCGCTTCGGCAGCGTCGAGCTTGAGATCGGCGATGACGACCTTGCCGCCCGCCTGGGCGTAGACCTCGGCGATGCGCTTGCCGATGCCGCTGGCCGCGCCGGTGACCACGCAGACCTTGCCGTCGAGTCGATTCATGGATGCCGCTCCGCTTCGGATGGGGATGCGGCCAGCTTAGCCCGGCGATGCGACAGGGCGCGTCGTACTTTCGGGCGATGCACCATCCGCGTTGCGGGAGGCGGACGCAGGTATGGCCGGTGTAGGAGCGCCCTTGGGCGCGATCGGGCTTTGCCGAGCAAGCCCATCGCGCGCGAGCGCGCTCCTACCCGTTCGCGGCTGCGGATCAGCTGCAGCGCGATCGAGGCGCTGTCTGCGTTGCGGGGCGGGACGCGGATATGGCCCCTGTAGGAGCGCCCTGGGGCGCGATGTGGCTCTGGTCGGAAAGCCCATCGCGCGCAAGCGCGCTCCTACAGATGTGTGCGGCGGCCTCAGTCGGCGGCGCGCGCTGGTGCATCGACCGGCGTCATCACCGGCAGGTCCACCGGTACGCCGTCGGCGTTGCAGTGGCCGGTGGCGCATAGCTGCGCACGCAGCGCGGGCGTGGCCTGCACGAGGATGTGGTAGATCGCGTTCTGCTCCATCGTGCCGCGCACCGCGTCGCTGCCCGGGCCGCGCGCCCAGATGCCGACGTCGTCGCCGCCGTGCGATTCGCTGCCCAGCGGCACCAGGGCTTCCTGCATGAAGTCCGGATGCTCGGTGTCGACCTCGCGCAGGTCCGGGCGGCCGATCGCCGGCTCGAAGCTGCTGGGCTTGTGGTAGTGGATCTTGGTGCCCGCCGGTTGCTGGTTGCTGGCACCGGTATGGCCGGGGCCATTGGCGTAGACCAGGGTGGTGTAGGGCAGGCCGGTCGCGTCGAGCGCGTACTCGGCCGGGTTGCCTTCCTCACCGGAGCGACCGCGTACCTTGCCCAGGATCGGATTGCCGCGCGCCGGATAGCCCACGAAACTCAGCGTGTGCGAATGGTCGGCGGTGACGAGGATCAAGGTGTCGTCGGCGGACGTCATCTCGGCGGCGGCCTGCACCGCGCGCGACATCGCCACGGTCTCGTCGAGCGCACGGAAGGCGTTGCCCTCGTGACTGGCGTGGTCGATGCGGCCACCTTCGACCAGCAGCACATAGCCCTTGCCGTCGCGGGCCAGACGCTCGATCGCGAAGCGGGTCATCTCTGCCAGATCCGGTTCGCCGGATTCGCTCTGGTCGCGGTCGTGCTCGTACTGCATGTGGTCGGGCTCGAACAGGCCGAACACCGCCTCGGCGTCTTTCGCCGCGCGCAGCTGCGCGGTGTTCCAGACGAAGGCGCCGCCGGGATTGGCCGCCCGCCATTCGGCAGTAAGGTCGCGGCCGTCGAGGCGCTGGCCGACCTTGTCGTCGTACTCGGGATCGCGCTCACTGGCCGGCATGAACATGCCGCGTCCGCCGCCCATCAACACACGCGGGCCTTTGCCGGGGGCGAAGTCGAGGATCTGCTGGGCGATGTCGCGACAGCCTGCAGCGCGGGCTTCTTCGGGCAGGTCGGCGTCGCTTTCCCAGTTGCGGTCCGGCGCGTGGGCGTAGGTCGCGGCCGGGGTGGCGTGGGTGAGGCGGGTGGTGGTCACGATGCCCGTGTCGAGGCCCGCATCGTTCGCCAGCCGCAGCCAGGACTGCAGATGGCGGCCGCGGCTGCCGGCACAGTCGAGACGGTTGCCGGCCGAGACGCCGATCGCGCCCATATGCGATTTCACGCCAGTGGCGATGGCGGTCATCGTGCCGGCCGAGTCGGGGGTCTGCGAGTCGGTGTTGTAGGTCTTGCTGAGCGCGGTAGCCGGGAAATGCTCCCAGCTCAGCTGGTGTTCCTCGCCGCTGCCGCCGTTGCGCTGGCCCTCGAGGATGCGCGCGGCGGCGACCGTGGTCAGGCTCATGCCGTCGCCGAGGAAGACGATGACGTTCTTCGCCTGGCCGTCCATCGCCCCATTGCCGGCTGCGCGCGCGGCTCCGCTGCGGTACCACCAGGGCGCGGTTTCGGCGACGCGGCTGGCGGCGGGTGGAACATCGATGGGGCGGATCCGGGTGGCGCCGGCCGGATCGGTGGAGGCGCACGCGGCGCAGAGCAGGGTCAGGGCGCAGGCGAAGCCGATGGGGAGAACACGCATGGGGCAGGGGATTCCGGAAAAAACGCCGGGCAATTATGCCCGCCGCGCATTGCAGCCCGAAGGCGGGATGCGCGCGGGACGAGGACATTTCCGCGGAACGCGATCAGTGATATCGACCCCATCGTTCTGCTTGTGGGACGCTGGCGTCCCGGTGCCGGCATCGCCAGCATGGAAGCGCTCACGTATCGTCGCCTGTTGAAGTCGCGGACACTCTTCGAATGAAAGCTCTGGCCTGGTGGTTGCGCATTCCGTTCTGGCAACGCGTGCTCGGCGCGTTCGTGCTCGGCGCGCTGGTCGGGTGGCTGCTGGGCCCGGCGGCGGGCACTTGGCTGCAGCCGCTGGGCACGTTGTACGTCAACCTGATCCGCATGATCGCGGTGCCGCTGGTGTTCTTCGCGGTGATGAATGCTGTGGCCGCCCTGCACGGGCAGCAATCGATCGCCGCGCTCGGCGGTCGCACATTCGGCTGGTTCGCCGCGACTGCGGTGCTCGCGGTCGGCATCGGCTTTGCGGTCGCCTACACCTTCAATCCGGGGCTCAGCGTCGAGGCGGGTTCGCTAACCGCGGCCGCCGACTACACGCCGCGCGAGGTGCCGACGCCGGTCGAAGTGCTGCTCAACGTGGTGCCGACCAATCCGTTCGCGGCGCTGTCGAACGGCAACATCCTGCAGGTGATCTTCTTCGCCGGGCTGGTCGGCTTCGCGCTGGTGAAGCTGGGCGAACGCGTCGCGGCATTGCGCACGCTGGTCGGCCAGGCCAGCGACGCGATGATCCAGGTCACGCGCTTCGTGCTGGAGCTCACGCCGATCGGCACCTTCGGCCTGATCGCCGCGCTCGTGGGCACCTACGGCTTCGAGCGGCTGCTGCCGCTGGGCAATTTCGTCATCGCGCTCTACGTCGCCTGCGCGGTGCACATCCTATTCGTCTACGGTGGTCTGCTGCTGGCCCACGGGCTCAATCCGCTGAAGTTCTTCCGCGGCGCCGCGCCCGGCATGCAGGTCGCGTTCGTCAGTTCGTCGAGCCTGGCGTCGATGCCGGTCGCGCTGCGCAGCGTGACCCACAACCTCGGCGTCAACCGCGATTACGCCGCGTTCGCCGTGCCGCTGGGCGCGACGATCAAGATGGACGGCTGCGGCGCGATCTATCCGACGCTCGCGGCGGTGTTCATCGCCCAGTACTTCGGGATCGAACTGAGTTTCGCCCAGTACGCGGCGATCCTGCTGGCCTCGGTGCTCGGCAGCTTTGGCACCGCCGGCGTGCCGGGCACGGCCGTGGTCATGGCGACCGTGGTGCTCTCGGCGGCCGGCCTGCCCCTTGAAGGTCTCGGCCTGTTGCTGGCGATCGACCGCATCCTCGACATGATGCGCACGATGACCAATGTCACCGGGCAGATGCTGGTGCCGGTGCTGGTCGCGCGCGAGACCGGGCTGCTGGACCGCGAGATCTACGAATCGGCGCGCAGCAATGTCGGGCTCGAGGATGTCGACAGCGAGACTGAAGCGCAAAAATAGCGGATCGCGTCGGATTCAACGGCCGCTCTTCCCCGTGGCGCGCTGAGCGCCTCATCGCAGGTGTCGACTTATTCCGGATCCCGCTGCGTCGCAGAGTGGGAGCGCGCACGTGGTGAGGAACGGACGCATGCTGATTCCAGTGCGCAGACGGAGCGACGATCTGCCGCGTGCGTCGTGCCTGCATCCGCCTCAGACGGCCGCGTCGGCACCGCGCGCACCGCGCCGGTTGAGCCAGGCGGCGAATGCGGCCGCGGTGAAGAACATCAGCAGGCTGTAGACCGCGGCCGGCGCCGACATCGTTGCGTTGCCGAGCACGCTGAGCGCGATGAAGATCGCCAACGTGCCGTTGTGGATCCCGATCTCCATCGCAATCGCGATCGCCTGCCGGCGCGGCAGTTTCAGCGCACGCGGCGCTGCGTAGCCCGTGCCCATGCTGACGAGATTGAACAGCAGACAGGCGATGCCGACCGCGGCGAAGTACGCGAGCAGCGTGTCCCAGGTACTGGCGACGGCAGCGACGATCAGCAAGGCGAGCACGACTACTGAAAGCAACCGGATCGGTTTCTCCATGCGCGACGCGAAGCCGGTCGCGAACGCGCGCACCAGCATGCCGATGCTGACCGGCAGCAGGATGATCAGCGCGACCTCGACGATCTTGCGCGTCGGTGGCGGCACGTACTGGCCGGCGCCGAGGAAGAATTCCAGCGACAGGTCGAGGATGATCGGCAGCGTGAGCAGGCACAGCACGCTGTTGACCGCGGTCAGGGTAATGTTGAGCGCCACGTCGCCGCGCGCGATGTGGCTGTAGATGTTCGCGGTCGCGCCGCCCGGCGATGCAGCCAGCAGCATCAGGCCGACCGCGAGTTCGGGCGGTAGCCGGAACAGCAGCGCGAGCCCGAGCGCCGCCCAGGGCAGCACGCCGATCTGCAGGGCAAGACCGATCAGCACGGCGCGCGGATAGCGCGCAACACGGCGGAAATCCTCGAGCGTCAGGCCGAGGCCGAGCCCGAACATGATCACGCCCAGCGCGAGCGGCAACAGCAGTGTGGTCAGCAACGATGCCTGCATGAGACGTCCTGTCGTTAGGCGGGCGCGTCGGCGCGCCTGCGCCGCAGCGCGAGCCGGCCACCGCACCACGCGAGGGGGATCGGACCGATCACGCCGAGCAGCGTCATCCAGAGCGGATGCGGCAGCATCCAGGCATTGCCGATCACGCCGAGCGTGATCAGCACGCCGACCGTGATCGCGGCGCTCATCGGGTGTACGCGCGCGAGTCGCGCCGCGACCCAGCCGCCACAGACCGCGGCGAGCAGCCAGCCGGACAGCACCCAGACCAGCTTGCCGGTCGGCGCATTCGCGACGATCTCGGCAAGGTCCGCGTCAGTAGCGAGTTGCCCGGCCGGCAGCGGAAACATCCACGAGCCGATGAACTCGAGTCCGAGCATCACCATCAGGGCAACGACCATGCCGAGCATCACCGAAAACATCGTGCGGATCATGGCGCCTCCCCAGCGCGAACCGGCGTGCAGCATCGCGCGGCGGGTGGAGGAGGGCAAGCGGCGCGCGGCATCGCGAGGTGGGTCGGGAGCGCAGGGGCTTCTACGACAGGCGTCGCGTGTCGTCTCGGACGCGGGAACACGCGATCGTCAGAACGAAGTCGCTGGATCCCGGCGTTCGCCGGAATGACGGAGGACAGACGTCGTCGTCAGGCGGATGTCGTCGTCCCGGCGAACGCCGGGACCCAGCGGCTTGCGCGGCGAAACAGTCGCGCGCGACCTGCGCAGGCCACGCACGCCAGTGCGCCAGGGCCGTCCTACCTGGGCACCCCGGCGCCAGGTCGATGGCGCTGTGGGCGTGAGACCAGGGCCCCGACTCTCCGGACGATGCCTTGCAGTCGCGACTTGCCGGCGCCCGTCTTACGACTCAACCCCTGCCGGCGCCGTTTCAATCGGCGCAGCGTCGGCGCGTCCACGCTGCGACGCGATCCACGCATCGATCTTCGCCTCCAGCAACGGCAACGGCAGCGCCCCGTCCTTCAGCACTTCGGCATGGAACTCGCGGATGTCGAAATCCTCGCCCAGCGCCGCCTCGCTGCGCTTGCGCAGTTCCTGGATCTTGAGCTCGCCGATCTTGTAGGCCAGCGCCTGGCCGGGCCATGCGATGTAGCGCTCGGCCTCGGCGACCGCATCCGGCTCGCTGACCGACGAGTTCTCGAACATGTAGTCGAGTACCTGCTGGCGTGTCCAGCCCTTGCTGTGCAGGCCGGTGTCGACGACCAGTCGCACCGCGCGCCACAGCTCACCCTGCAAGCGCCCGAAGTAGTCGTAGGGATCGGTGTAGAGGCCGAGTTCCTTGCCCAGGCTCTCGGCGTACAAGCCCCAGCCTTCGATGTAGGCGGTCTCGCCGCCGAAGCGCCGGAACGCGGGCAGATCCGTCAGCTCCTGCTGCAGCGCCAGCTGGAAGTGGTGGCCGGGAATCGCCTCGTGCAGGAACAGGTCTTCAGCGTCCCAGCGCTTGCGGGTCGGCAGATCGAAGGTGTTGACGTAGAAGATGCCCGGGCGGCTGCCGTCCTCGCTGGGACTCATGTACTCGCCGCCCGCGGCCGACGCGGCGCGGAAGGCCTCGATCGGGCGGATCTCGAAACCGGCCTTGGGCGTCAGTGAGAACAGTTCGGGCACCTTTGCCTCGATCTTCTGTTCAATGGCGCGGTAGTGCGACAGCAGCTGTGCCTCGGAACGGAACTCGAAGCGGCGGTCGGTCTGCATGAAGCGGAAGAAGTCCTGCAGCGATCCCTCGAACTTCGTTTCCGCCATGACGCCGCGGATCTGCTCGTGGATGCGGGCCACCTCGTCCAGGCCGATCTGGTGGATCGCCTCGGGCGTCAGGTCGGACGTGGTCTGCTGTTTTGCGGAAAACGCATACCAGGCCATGCCGTCGGGCAGGGCGTCGAGCCCGACGCTGTCACGCGCGTGCGGCAGGTAGTCGTTGGCGATGAAGTCGCGCTGGCGCTGGATCGCTGGATTGAGCTGCTCGGTGATCAGGGTGCGGAATTCGGCGGTCAGGCGCGCGCGGTCGGCCTCGGCGATATCGTCCGGGAATCGTTCGACCGGGCCCCAGAACGGGCTCTTCTCCACGTCATCGACGAGGATCGCGTCGAACTGCGGCAGCACCTTTTCCATCACCACGCGCGGCTGCACCACATTGGCTTCGATGCCGGCCTGCATGTTGGCGATTTCGGTGTCCAGCAGCACGGGAACGCGCGCGGCGCGACGCAACCAGGCCTCGTAATCGGCGACGGTCGCAAACGGCTGCGCATTCGTGCCCGAGCCGAGCAGCACCGAATAGCTGACGATGCTGCCCATCTGGTTGACCGGCATCATCCAGTCCGGAAAACGGTCGCCGTCGAGGGCGTTACGACGCTCGTCGACGAAGATGCGGTAGCTCAGCAGGTCCTGGCCCTGCAGACCGTCAATGCCGACCGCCTCGACCGCCTGGAGCCAGCGCTCGTTGAAGCTGCGCACCTGCTCGCGATACTCGGCGCTGCCAAAATCCGGCAACTGGTCGTTGTAGCGCGTGTCGCCCTGGAAGGTCGCCTGCACCGGGTTGAGCTTGAGCAGTTCTTCCCAGTAATCGGCATACAGCGTGGTCAGCCGCGCAGCGCGCGCCGCAGCATCCTCGACCGGCACGTCGGCGATGGTGGCGGCAGACGCCTGCGCGGGCGCATCGCGGTTGCAGCCGGCGAGTCCGCCGCCGGCGGCGATAGCGACGGCGATGGCGAGGACGAGCGGCTGCTTCATGTCGGGCTCCAATGGAAATCGGTCGATGCTGTCGAAAGCGGTACGCGGCCGGCAAGGGCCGAAGGTCACGTGCTCAGGGCACTGGCGTGCCGGGTGCCGGTTGGGGGTCGAACGGGATCGTCTCGGGCGCGACTGCACCGCCGGAGATGATGAAACTCATCGCCTGATCGACGGTCCAGTCGGTCGGCGTGATCTTCTCCAGCGGCACGATTTCCAGATAGCCCGACGTCGGGTTGGGCGTGGTCGGCACGTACACCGCGGCGAGTTCCCGGCCGGTGCCCTGTTCGCGGATCACGCGGGTCACGAAACCGACCGACTTCATGCCCGGGTGCGGAAAGTCGATCAGCACCACGCGCTGGGTGCCGTCGGGTTTGGTCTGCAGGATGTCGAGCAGTTTGCGCGCGCTGGAATAGATCACGTTCGCCAACGGGATACGGCGTACCAGCGCGTCCACCCACGACAGCATGCGCTGGCCCACGACGCGGCGCGTCAGCCAGCCGACACCCAGGATCAGCACGATCGTGGCGAGCAGGGCGATCGTCGCCTGCACGGCGCCGGCACTGGCCCAGCCGAGCGCATTGGGAAACCCCGCGGCGATCCTGTGCGACAGCGGCGCGACCCATGGCGTGCTGATGTCGGAGAGCAGCACGAACACGAACTTGACGACGATCCAGGTCAGCCAGATCGGCAGCAGGGTCAGCAGGCCGGTGAGGAACAGACGCTGCAGGCGTCCGCCCAGGGTGGGGGCACTCATTGGAATCCGCGGGTGGGTGGGAGCCCGACATGATGCCCCCGGCGGCTGTGCTGCGGAAACAGTGTGCCGGCCGGGCGACAGCGGGCGTTGCGGCGCAGGCGCTGCGTCAGGGCAGGTGCGCGAGCCGGAAACCGACGTCGTCGTAGCCGCGGCGCGGGTCGAGCGCGCGGCTGGCGAGCGCGTCGCGCTGGCTTGGGCCAGCGGCGATCCGGTCCTTGCAGGCGGCCGCGCAATCGCTGCGCCATTCGGCCGGGCCGCTGGCCGGCGTCGCGACACTGGCGCCCTGCGCTGTCGAGGCCACAACGATGCTCCGACCTTCGCGTTCGCTGCGCCAGCGCGCATATTCCACCGCGTCGTGCCAGGACACGCAGACGACCGGGTCGGACGGCGATTGCTCGAAACCCGGGTCTTCCCAGTCCTTCGACGAGAGTGCCCGCAGGACCGAACCACGCGCGCGGCACGAGGCCGACTTGTGGCCGGTGGCGGCGACGAAGGCGCCGTAGTCCGCGCGGCTGACCGGCGTGTTCGAGATCGCATAGACGCCGTCGCTGCTGCGGATCACGCGTGCACCGCCGGCGACGCGGGCGGCCAGCGCGGCGACATCGGGAATGGTCATGGCCTGGCGGCGCAGGCGCGCGGTCGCGGCGGCATCGAGGCCCAGGGCGTCGGCCGATGCCAGGCTTGCGACCGCTTCGGCGCGGTCGACATTGGCGACCGCCTCGCCGATGCGGATTTCGAGCGCCGCGTCGACCCGCGTACGCAGTCGGCGCATCGATTCGCCGTCGCCCTGTCCGGTCGCCGTCGCGTGCTGGCGCGCGGCGGCCAGCAGGCTGGCGGCGGCCTCGTGGTCACCCTTGGCGATCAAGGCAGTGGCACGCGCCCCGGCGGCGTCGAACGCGCGGCCCGACAGCGGCGCAAACCGCAGATGTTCGCGATCGGCCTGCCAGGCGCGAGTCAATGATTCGAACACGTTCGCACTTGCCGGCGCTGCCAGTTGGCCGGCGCGCAACTGGCGCTCGGCATCGCCCAGATGGCGATCCGACGCCGAAACCGGCGCGGCCTGCGGCGCAGACGGCTCGGTCGCCGTTCCGGCAGTAGCCGGTGTGCGGGCCGCGTCATGGGCCAGGCCTTCTGCATCGACCGGCGCGGGCGCTTGCCCGGCGACGCGGGCCAGGCCAGGCGCAGCAGGTCCATCAATGTCGGGGGCGGCCGAGGTGCGTAGCAAAAACCCGATTCCGGCCGCAACCACCAGCACCACCGGCACCCATAGCGTCGGCGACATCTGCCGCGCGCCATGCAGCAGCCGGCGCGCGCCGTCGCCGAGGCGCCGCAACGTGGCCGCGACCACCGGCTCCCGCTTGCCATCCCGCTGCGGCACCTGCGCCAGCGCCTGCAGCATCTGGTTGGCATCGGCAAACCGGCGGCCGGGCGATTTGGCCAGGGCGCGGTCGATGAACCGCTGCCAGTGGCGCAGCGCGGGCGGCAGGCGCGGAATCGGGTTCTGGGTATGGGCGATCGCCATCGACAGCGCGTCTTCGCCCTGGTACGGCAGGCTGCCGTTGAGCATCTCCCAGGCCAGCACGCCGACGCTGTAGAGATCAGCGCGGAAATCGACCTGCTGGCCGCGCGCTTGCTCGGGCGCCATGTAGGCGGTGCTGCCGACGGCGAGGCCAACCATGGTCACGCGCGTGCCGTAGCCGCGGCGCAGGGCGATGCCGAAATCCGCCAGCAACGGACGGTCGGCCTCGTCGAACAGCACGTTCTCGGCCTTGACGTCGCGATGGATCACGCCGCGCGCGTGCGCGTAGGCCAGCGCCGACAACAGCGCGCGCAGGACCTCGCGCACGCGGGCGTGGTCGCCAGTGAGGTCGCGGTTGCCCAGATGGCCGTGCGGCAGATAGGGCATCGCGTACCACGGCAGACCGTCATCGGTGCGGCCGACCTCGTGGATGCCGACGATGTTGGGGTGCTCGAGCCGGGCGATCGTGCGCGCTTCGTTCTCGAAGCGGCGGCGGCTTACCTCGTCGGCCAGCGCCTCGGGCAGCATGACCTTGATCGCCACGTCGCGCCCCAAAGACAGCTGCGTGCCGAGATAGACCGTCGCCATGCCGCCGTGGCCGACAACGCGCACCAGGCGGTAGCCGGCGATCTCCGGAAAGACCGTTGAATCAGGCCCGGTTGGTGTGTGCGGCATGCTTCCCCCTTGCGTCGCACAGCATACCGAGGACGCGCTGGAAAACGATGTGATGCGTTGCAGGTTGCCATGCCTCCATGGCACACGGTGTCGCGCGGCAGATCTGCTCGCGAGGCGCTGCGGTCAGGCCGCGCGTGCGTGCCCGGCCGCGACGAGCGCCATCGCCACCGATTCGGCGGCCTTGATGCCGTCCACACCGGCCGACAGGATGCCGCCGGCATACCCTGCACCCTCGCCGGCGGGGAACAGCCCGCGCGTGTTCAAGCTCTGGCCGTCGTCGTGGCGGGTGATGCGCAGCGGTGAGGACGTGCGGGTTTCGACGCCGGTCAGCAGCGCATCATGCATTGCGAATCCGCGCAGTTTGCGGTCGAACGCCGGCAGGGCTTCGCGGATCGCGGCGATCGCGTAGTCCGGCAATGCGTTCGACAGATCGCCCAGGCGCACGCCCGGCGTATACGACGGCACCACGCTGCCGAAGGCGTTCGATGCCCGTCCTGCCAGCAGGTCGCCGACCAGTTGCCCCGGTGCCTCGTACTCGCCGCCACCGAGCACGTAGGCGTTCGACTCCCAGTGCCGTTGCAGGGCGATACCGGCCAGCGGTCCGCCTTCGGGCGCATAGGGCAGGAAGTCCTCCGGCGTGATGCCGACGACGATCGCCGCGTTCGCGTTGCGCTCGTTGCGCGAGTACTGGCTCATGCCGTTGGTGACCACGCGGCCGGGTTCGCTGGCCGCGGCCACCACGGTGCCGCCCGGGCACATGCAGAAGCTGTAGACCGAGCGGCCGTTGCGCGCGTGGTGCACCAGCTTGTAGTCGGCGGCGCCGAGCAGCGCATGGCCGGCCTGCGGGCCGAAGCGCGCGGCATCGACCAGCGATTGCGGATGCTCGATGCGGAAGCCGATCGAGAACGGCTTCGCTTCCAGAAACACCCCGCGCGCGTGCAGCATCGCGAAGGTGTCGCGCGCACTGTGGCCGAGCGCCATGACCACGTGGTCGCTGCGGATCTCCTCGCCATCTGCGAGTGTCACGCCGCGCACGTGCCGCACGCCGTCGGCATCGGATTCGACCAGCAGATCGTCGACGCGGCTGGAGAAGCGGATCTCGCCGCCCAGCGACTCGATCGTCGCGCGCATGTGCTCGACCATCGACACCAGCCGGAACGTGCCGATGTGCGGCTTGCTCACGAAGAGAATTTCCTCCGGCGCACCTGCCGCGACGAACTCGGTCAGCACCTTGCGGCCGTGATGGCGCTTGTCGGAGATCTGGCTGTAGAGCTTGCCGTCGGAGAACGTGCCGGCGCCGCCTTCGCCGAACTGCACATTCGACTCGGGATTGAGCACCTTCTTCCGCCACAGGCCGAAGGTATCCACGGTGCGCTCGCGCACCGCCTTGCCGCGCTCCAGCACGATCGGCCGGAACCCCATCTGCGCGAGCACGAGCGCTGCGAACAGGCCGCAGGGCCCCGTGCCGATCACCAGCGGACGCAGCGGCAGGGCATCACTGGTGCGTGCGACGAAGCGGTACGAGGTGTCCGGAGACGGGCCGACCTTGCCGCTGCTACCGGCCACGGCGCCTTCGGCCTGGTCGTCCGCCGCGGCGGCTTCGGGATCGAGTTCCAGCCGCTGCAGGATGTCGGCCTCGCGCGAGGTTTCCACGTCGACCGAATAGATCAGCACGATCGCCCCGCGCCGGCGCGCGTCGTAGCTGCGCTTGGCGACGGAGAAGCCGGTGAGTTCGTCGGCGTGGATGCCCAGGCGCGCGACGATCGCCTCGGGCAGGGCGGCATCGTCGTGGTCGAGCGGCAGTTTGAGATCGGTGAGTCGGAGCATCGGCATTCAGGGCGGTGGCGGGCGGGCGTGGGTCAGCGGCGTTGCGCATCGCACGCGTGCACTCGGATGCGTCGATGCGTTCGGCGCAGGGTCTGGCGCGGCGGACAGGATACCTGTCGATCCTCCGGACACGGCACCGGTCTACCCGTCGAGCAGTCGCAGACAGGCCGGCCGAGCTGGCAAACTGCCGGTCCGCAGGACGCGGGGCAGGGGAGTCGGGAATGCGCTGGTTGAAGCGGTTGGGTGTGGGGCTGCTGGTCGTGGTGCTGGTGCTGGCGGCGCTGTGGACATGGTCGCGGCTGCGTGGACCGACGCCGGAGCAGCGCGCGGCGCTGGCGCTGATGGAGGCGTCGAACACGTTTGAAGGGCGCAATGCCTTCGATGCGATCTGGGTGTTGCCGTATGACGTGCCCGAGGCGGAGATCACCGCGGTCGCGGATGCGGACATGCAGGCGCTGACCGAGGCGCTGCGCGCACCTGATGGTCCGCTGGTATTCACTAGCGCTGCCAAGCGTTACCCGGACCTCACGCCTGTCAATGGCGCGGTCGCGCCCTGCGGCTTCGGCGGCGCGGACTGTCTGGCCAGGGTGTCGGCCGCATTCGACGACTACGCAGCGCTGGTGCAGGCGAATGCTCGATTGATCGAGCGTGTCGAGGCACTCTCGGCCTATGACCACCACGCGACGCGACAACCAGCCGATCACCGGGCTCCGCTGCCGGCGTTCACGCTGCTGGGGTGGCCCATCACTGCATATGCAGTCCAGTTTGTAAGCGGCGAGCAGGTGCCTGCGGTCGAGGCGACCTGCCGCGACCTGGCGGCCTGGCGTCGCGTCGGAACGCACAGCGACACGCTCATCATGAGGATGTTGAGTGTTTCGCTTGTCACGGACGGATACGGCGCGCTGCTGGCCCGGATGCTCGCCGTGATGCCGCGCGATACGCCGCTGCCGTCCAGTTGCGAGGCAGCCCTTGCTCCGCCCTCAGCGGTGGATGCATCGATCTGTCCCGCGATGCGGGGCGAATTCGCGTGGAGCATGGGTGTGAGCGACACGCTACCCGAGATGCAGAAGCACAATGCATGGCGTTGGCTGGTGCTCGACCGGGATGGATTCCGTGCGCTGATGGCAGAGCAGATGGTTCCGCCCTGCCTCGATCAAGGCGCCGCACTGGCTGCGGATCAACAGCTCAGTGCGATGTCCGTGATGCCGCCTGCATGGCGCCGCCTTGAATGTGTCGCCAACATCTCCGGCTGCATCCTCGGTGATATCGCTCGGCCCGCGTACGCCGGGTACGCGTGGCGTGCCCAGGACCAGAACGCCCGCCTGCAACTCCTCGCCACACTCGCCTGGCTGCGTGACCAGCCCGACGACGGCACACTCGCCGAGCGTCTGGCACGCAGCCCCGCGGCGCTGCGCAGTCCCGCGCGCGACATCACGGTCACCGCGGACGGGCAATCGCTGGAAATCGCGCAGTACGACACCAGGCGCGGTGAGACGTGGTCATTGCCGCTTCCGGCCTATCTGGTCGAATCGACCACAGACCCGAACTGACCGCTGCGCCGCTTGCGGCGCACGTAGACCTGTTTGCGCACGCGGGCGACCAGCTCGCCCGAGGCGTCGAGTACGTCGGTCGTGAACCAGCGCAGATGCTTGCTGCCGTCTGCGGTGTCGGCGCGGATCGCTTCCACCGTGGCGTCGTCCAGATCGAAGGTCGCGTGAACGGTGCCGCGGCCCGGACGGATGAACTCGATCTCACCGGCCTTGTCCCAGACCACGTGGTCGTTGCCGAGCGCGCGCAGGGTCATGATCATCCAGAACGGATCGGTCATCGCGAACAGGCTACCGCCGAAGTGCGTGCCGACGTAGTTGCGGTTGAACCAGCGTTGACGCAGTTCGACGCGCGCATGCCGGAAACTCTCGTCGATGCGGGTCACTCTTATGCCCGCGAACAGGAACGGCGGCCACAGATTCATCAGCAAGCGGAAACGGCGCGGGGTCATGGGCGGGCGATCGGCGAGGGGACGCCGATCTTGCCATACGCTGCTGTACGGAAGCGCCCGAAGGCGTCAGGTCAGAACAGCAGCGACGCCATCTTGCGGCGGTAGCGGCCGACGAGGGCGGCGTCTTCGATGATGCGGAATGCGTCGATCAGCGCCTTGCGCGGCAGGCCGTCCTGGAAATCGCGGTCGCGCGCGAGGATTTCTATGAACTGCTCCAGGCCCGCCTCGGCATCGCCGGACACGATATGACGGACGCCGAGCTGGTGGCGCGCGGTGAGGTTGGCGGGATCGGCGGCGATGGCTGCCTGCAGCGCGTCGGCCGACGGCGCATCGGCGAGCAGCGTGGCGAAATCCAGCCGGGCGCGCGCCTTGATCGTGCGGTCGTCGGTGGCCAGGTTCGCCGGCAGCCCGTCGAGCAGACCTTCGGCCGCCTTCGAATCGCCTGTCTGCAGCAGGGCCAAGGCGAGGTCGAGACGCAGTTCGGCCTTGTCCGGCTCGGCAGCCACTGCGTCGCGCAGGCGCGCGACTTCGGCGTCCGGATCCAGCGGCGCGGGCTCAGCCGCTTCGACAGCGCCGCCCTCAGCCGGCTCGATGCCATGCTTCTTCAGGAACTCGCGGATCTCGCCTTCGGGCAGCGCGCCGGGGAAGCCGTCGACCGGCTGGCCGCCGACCAGCAGAAACACCGTCGGCACCGAACGGATCTGGAACGCGGCCGCGATCTGCTGTTCCTTGTCGACATCGACCTTGGCCAGCACGAACGCGCCGTTGTACTCGGCCGCGAGCTTCTCCAGCACCGGACCGAGCGACTTGCACGGCCCGCACCATTCGGCCCAGAAATCGATCAGCACCGGGGTCTGCAACGACGCCTGCAACACCTCGGTTTCGAAGGTCGCGGTGGTCGCGTCGAAGACGTGGGGAAGGGCTGCGGGAGCGGGGGCGTTGCCGTCGAGGAGCATGCGGAAGTCCGTTGAAGAGGGAATGCGCCGGGCGCGATCCCGAAGGATGGCGACGGATGCGCAGGATACAACCATGTCAAAAATAGTTGACATGGTCCATCCAGAATGTAAATTCTTTTTTACCTGGAGTCTGATGGAGGGACAGCATGTCGATGCATGGAGAGCTCGCAGCTCCGAGCGGGCAACCGCGGAGCGATAGGCCGTCGGTCTGGTCGGTGATCTGGCCAGCACCAGTGTTCACCGGTTTCGGCCTGCTGTTCGTGTCGAAGGACCCCGCCTTGCGTGGGCTCACGCTTGGACCGGTGCTGCTCTTGCTGGTCGGCATCGCAGGCCTGGCGTGGCGCAGCGCTCGGTTCTCTGGGGAAGGGGCCGGCCCGTCGCCCGGTGAAACCGAAGCGTGGAACGCGGCCCAGCTCTTGTTGGCGGCGGTGATCTTCCTGCAGATGATCGCCGCGGGACGGCTGGGCGAGGGCTGGATCACCTGGTGCCTGCTTTTTGGCTACGCCAGCCTGGTGCTCTTGGGGCCGGAGATCCGCGCACGCCGGCTGGGGGCGCAGGCGCGCCACCGCGGCGTGGTCGAGGACGAGCGCGACGCGACGATCCAGGCGGCGGCCACGCGCTGGTCGAAGCGCACACTGGAGACATCGATCGTCGCGGGTGCCGCTGTGTATGCGCTCTACGCCAGCCGCATGGGCGACGTGCCCGATGCACGTGCCACGGTCGCGGCGGTGTTCGCCGTAATGTTCGTCGCCAATGCGATCGGCCAGTGGCGCGCGGCCATGCTGTACTGGCGCGATCGTCGATGAACCGCGTCCGATGACCGGCACGCCCATCACCAACGAGATCCGCCGCCTGCGCTTCGATCACGGTGAGATGACCCAGCAGGCGCTGGCGGATGCCTGCCAGGTCACGCGGCAGACGATCATCGCGCTGGAAGCGGGGCGTTATGCGCCGTCGCTGGAGCTGGCGTTCCGGATCGCACGGACGTTCGGCGTCGGGGTCGAGGACGTCTTCCGGTGGTCGGCGTGAGTGGCGTGCGGCTGCGCCCGCTGGTCGTCGGCGCGCATGCCTGCACCTTGCTGGCGCTGCTGGTATTCGCGGTGATGACCGGTGTGCCTGCAGGCGCGCCGCTGGCCTGGTCAGGCGCGCGCGGCATGCCGCTGGCGTGGCTGTTCAACTTGCTGGCATGGATCGGCCCGGGGCTCGTCGTCGCATTCGCTGCGCGACGGATGCGCGCAGCCCTGCCGGATGCGCGCCTCGGCGCCGGCATCGCGCTGCGTCTGATGCTGCTGGCCGCGCTGGCTTTCGCGGCGCAAGGCGTGCTGACGCTGGATCCGAACGAACTCGACAGCGGCGCCAGCCGTTGGCACGCCACGGCGTGGATGGTCTGGAACCTGGCGTTCTGCGCGGGCGCGCTGATGGCCGGCTGCTCGCTGCGCGCGGTGCGCTGGCCGTCGTTGGTCATCTGCGCGCTCTGCCTGCTGGCGCCTGTGCTGCTCGGGCCCATCCTGGGCCCGCGCGTGGTGCTGGCCGCGTGGATGGCGTGGACGCTGTTGCTGGCATGGCGCGTGCCGCCCGCGCGCTGATGTCCGGAGGTCCTGTGTAGGCGCGCGCTTGCGCGCGATGTGCGGCGCCTGTGGAGCCCCATCGCGCGCGAGCGCGCTCCTACAGGGAGACCCCTGCGCTGGCTCAATCGTCCGCGCTGCCGTGGCCGTCCGGCGTTCGATGCACACGGCCTGCCGCCATGACGAAATCGACGCCCATCACCGCATTGATATCGGCGACCGGATCGCCCGGCATCGCGATGATGTCTGCGCGCTTTCCGGGTTCGATGACGCCCTGGTCGTCGACGCCGAGCACGGTCGCCGCGTGCAGCGTCGCCGACTGCAGCGCGTACGCCGCCGGAATGCCGGCCTCGACCATGTAGAGGAATTCGCGTGCATTGTCGCCATGCGGGCCGACGCCCTGGTCGGTGCCGAATGCGATCGGCACGCCGGCCCGATACGCGCGCGCGGCGGTGTCCTGGATCTGCGCGCCGATCGTCGCCGCCTTCGGACGCACGACTTCGGGAAAATAACCCGGCTCCTTGGCCTTGTCAGCGACGAAGCGGCCGGCGTAGATCGTCGGCACGTACCAGGTGCCGCGCTGCTTCATCAGCCGCATGACCTCGTCGTCCATGTGCGTGCCGTGCTCGATGCTGGTCACGCCGGCGAGCACCGCGCGCTTCATGCCTTCGGTGCCGTGCGCGTGCGCGGCGACGCGGTAGCCGTAGTCCTTCGCGGTGTCGACGATCGCCTGCACTTCGTCGACGGTGAACTGCGGTGCATCACCACTGCGCGCGTAGCTCAGCACGCCACCGGTGGCGGTGATCTTGATGACGTCGCTGCCTTCCTTGTAGCGCTGGCGCACGGCCTGGCGCGCATCGTCGACGGAATTGATCACGCCCTCGGTCGGGCCGGGCGGACCCATCAGGTGCGAGAGCATCGAGTTGTAGCCGTTGCTCGGATCGGCATGGCCGCCGGTCGTCGCGATCGATTTGCCGGCGGCGAAGATCCGCGGTCCCGGCACCAGGCCCTGGTTGATGGCATCGCGCAGATGCGGGCTGACTTCACCGCCGAGATCGCGCACCGTGGTGAAGCCGGCCGACAGGGTTTTTTCGGCGTATCCGACCGCGCGGAACGCGTAGTCCACCGGATCGAGACGGAAGCCTTCGGAGTAACTCGCCGGGCTCGACTGCGAGCCGAGGTGCACGTGCAGATCGGTCCAGCCGGGCGAGCACGTCCGGTCGCCGAGCACGATCGAGTCCACGCCGTCCTGCAGTTTGGCGCGGCCCGGAATCACCTCGAGAATCCTGCCGTCTTCGACCAGGATCGTGTGCTCACCCAGCACGCGGCCACTGCGCGCGTCGAACAGACGCTCGCAATGCACGGCTGTCTGCGCCGCGGCGCTCGCACCGGCAGGCAGCAGCAGGGTCGCGGCGAGCAGTGCCAGCGACGGACGGGCAAGGATGCGAACAACGGGGCGAGGGGCCATGCGGAACTCCGGAGCGGCGGCGGTCCCGGATTGAAGCACGCGCACGCGCCGCGCGGGCGCTCAGTCCTTGTAGGACGCGTGCAGCACCCGGTTGCGCCCTTCGGCCTTGGCGCGATACAGCGTGGCGTCGGCCATCTGCAACAGCACTTCCGGGGTCTGGCCGTCGAGCGGAAAAGTTGCGATCCCGATCGACATCGTCACCGGACCGAGCTGCTGGCCCAGATGCTGGACGGTCGCCACTTCGACCGCGCGACGGATCTGCTCGGCGCGCGCGAGCGCGCCGGCGGCGTCGAGTTCCGGCAGCACGACGGTGAATTCCTCGCCGCCATAGCGGCAGGCGATGTCCTCGGCGCGAACGCCGGCCTGGATCTGCCGGCCGACCTGTCCCAGCAGCGCATCCCCGGCGGCGTGGCCGAAGGTGTCGTTGAAACGCTTGAAGTGATCGACATCCAGCATCAGCACCGACAGTGGCAGGCGGCGGCGGTCGCAGCGCTGCAACTCGCGGACGAAACTCTCTTCGAGATAGCGGCGGTTGAACAGGCCGGTCAGCGGGTCGCGCAGCGACTGGGTGCGCAGGGTCTCGCGCAACTGCAGGTTGGCGATCGCCAGGCCCAACTGTTCCGCGAGCTGGCCGAAGAGTTCATCGAGCGCCGACCCCTGGGCCATCGCCTCGGTCGCCCCACTGACATGCAGCAGCCCGATCGATGTGCCCTGCGCGGCGAGCGGCAGACAGAAGGCGGTGACGCCGGGCGGCGGCGCGCCGGGATCAAGGTGCGCGCACGTCACCTGCAGATCTTCCTCGCCCGTCACCACATGGGACTGCCCGCGGCGCAGGGCCCAGCAGTCGCCCGGCAACAGCGAATCGGCGCTGCTGACCAGTCGGTCCCCGAAGCTGGCGACGCTGTCATGGAAGTTCTGCGAAGCGCGGTTGAGATAGATGCGGCCGCTGGCGCCCGGCAGCAGGCGGCGGATGGTCGTGATCGACAGCTGCACGATCTCCTCGAGGGTCTGGCAGCTCTGCAGCAGACCCGAGTAGCGCGCAAGTTCGTGGCGCTGCTTCCACAGCTGTTCCACCTGGACCATGCTCAAGGCCATCTCGTGCGCTGCGCCGCGTGCTTCGAGTTCCAGCCTGCGCGCGCGTCGGTTCTCGCGGGTCACGTTGACCATCAGCGTCACCATCAGCGCGCCCGACAGCAGCATGCCCAGCACGACGATGAAGATCAGCAGGCTCGCATCGCGGTCACTGCGCGCCTTGCGCAGCGCCAGCAGCCGCAGTTCCTCGCGCCGCATCTCCGACGCCACGGCGTCGAAGTCTTTCCATTGTTGCAGGGTGAGCGCCGGGTCGGTGGCCTCGCGCGCGGCTTCGGCGCCCCGGAGTTCCTGCAGGTCGAACAGCCTGCGCAATTCGGCCAGGTGCGCATGGGCCGAGGCGTGCATCTGTGCGGCCCGCGCGTCCTGTTGCGGATCCTCGCGGATCGCCGCGCCCAGGGCCTCATGGGCCACCTCGACCTGATGCGTTGCAATCAGGTACTGGCTGCGGAATTCCGGATGCCCGGTCAGGCGGTAGGCGCGCGCGTTGGCTTCGGTGCTTCGGATTGCGCGCTCGGCGATCTCGAGCCGGTTGATCACCTCGTAGGTGTGTCCGATCCAGGCGTTGCTGCTGCGCAGGCTGGACACGCCCCAGACGCTGGCGATGCCCACGCCCAACAGCAACAGCAGCGCGATCGCGAAGGCGGGCACGCGGTAGGGGGACCACCTGGAACGGGATGCGGGCAAACGGGCGTGCTCGATGGCGCTGGGGCGATTCTGGGCGCGATTCTAGCCCCCGTCACGCCACGCCGGCCTGCGGCGCGCCCTGCAGCGCGGTTCGAATGGCGGCAGCAACGGCGCTGCGGTAGGCTTCCCGACCGTTCCGCAGCAAGCAGCGTCCCGTGTCCAGCGAACCCGTCGTCGTCGATCCCAACGCCTACCAGCCCACTCCGGTGGAATCCGACGCCCAGCGGTTCTGGACCTCGACCCGCGCGTTCGAGGTCACCGAGCGGGCCGACAAGCCGAAGTACTACTGCCTGTCGATGCTGCCGTATCCGTCGGGCGCGCTGCACATGGGCCACGTGCGCAACTACACGCTCAGCGACGTCATCAGTCGCTACCAGCGGATGACGGGCAAGAACGTGCTGCAGCCGATGGGCTGGGACGCGTTCGGCCTGCCGGCCGAGAACGCCGCGATCAAGAACGCGACCGCGCCGGCCAAGTGGACCTACGCCAACATCGACCACATGCGCGGCCAGCTGCAGTCGCTGGGCTATGCGATCGACTGGAGCCGCGAGTTCGCGACCTGCGCGCCGGACTACTACGTCCACGAGCAGCGCATGTTCGTGCGGTTGATGAAGAAGGGCCTGGCCTACCGCCGCAACGCGGTCGTCAACTGGGACCCGGTTGACCAGACCGTGCTCGCCAACGAGCAGGTCATCGACGGTCGCGGCTGGCGCTCGGGCGCGCTGGTGGAGAAGCGCGAGATTCCGCAGTGGTTCCTCAAGATCACCGCGTATGCGCAGGAGCTGCTCGACGGCCTGGACACGCTGGGCGGCTGGCCGGAGTCGGTCAAGACCATGCAGCGCAACTGGATCGGGCGCAGCGAGGGCCTGGAATTCTCGTTCGACGTGGTGGGCAGCGACGACAAGCTCGCTGTCTACACCACGCGCCCCGACACGCTGATGGGCGTGACCTTCGTGTCGGTCGCCGCCGAGCATCCGCTTGCCGTTCGCGCGGCCGAACGCGATCCGGACCTCGCCGAGTTCATCGCCGACCTGCGCCGCGGCGGCGTGTCCGAAGCCGAGCTGGAAACCCAGGTCAAGCGCGGCATGGACACCGGCCTGCGCGCGATCCATCCGGTTACCGGCGAAGAGATCCCGGTCTGGGTCGCCAACTTCGTGCTGATGGGTTACGGCACCGGCGCGGTCATGGCCGTGCCCGGCCACGACCAGCGCGACTGGGAGTTCGCCAAGGCCTACGGCCTGCCGATCAAGATGGTCGTCGTGCCGGACGAGGTCCGCGATGCGCTGCAGGAAATCGGCCGTGACCGCCGCAGCGGCGCCGATCCGATGCGCTCGGCCCTGGGTAGCGGTGCAGCGCTCGATGTGTACGACACGGGCGCCGCCGTGCAGGTCGTGCAGGACTTCGAACGACGCATCGCGGAAGAAGGCGCGTACACAGATCGCGGCTGGCTGGTGAATTCCGGCGAGTTCGACGGGCTCGATTTCCAGCAGGCGCTCGATGCGCTTGTGTCGCGCTTCGAATCCGAAGGTCGCGGCAACCGCAAGGTCAACTTTCGCCTGCGCGACTGGGGCGTCAGCCGCCAGCGCTACTGGGGCTGTCCGATCCCGGTGATCTACTGCGACGCCTGCGGCGCGGTGCCGGTGCCGGAAGACCAGTTGCCGGTGCTGCTGCCCGAGGATGTCGAGGACGCATTCGCGAACCCCGGCGTCGTGCAGTCGCCGATCAAGTCGAACCCCGAGTGGCGCAAGACCACGTGCCCGACCTGCGGCGGCGCGGCCGAGCGCGAGACCGACACCTTCGACACCTTCATGGAGTCGAGCTGGTACACCGCGCGCTACACCTCGCCGGGCGCGGCCGATATGGTCGACGAACGCGCCGACTACTGGACGCCGGTCGACCAGTACATCGGCGGCATCGAGCACGCGATCCTGCACCTGCTGTATTTCCGCTTCTACCACCGCCTGATGCGCGACGAAGGCCTGGTGCGCAGCGACGAGCCGGTGATCAACCTGCTGACCCAGGGCATGGTCATCGCCGACACGTTCTATCGGGAGCTGGAGAACGGCAGCAAGGACTGGATCAACCCGGCCGACGTCGAGATCGTCCGCGACGACAAGGGCCGGATCACCGGCGCCACCTCGAAGCTCGACGGCCAGCCGGTCTCGATCGGCGGCACCGAGAAGATGTCGAAGTCGAAGAACAACGGCGTCGACCCGCAGTCGATGATCGGCAAGTACGGCGCCGACACCGTGCGCCTGTTCTCGATGTTCGCAGCCCCGCCCGAGCAGTCGCTGGAGTGGAACGAGGCCGGCGTCGAGGGCATGTCGCGCTTCCTGCGTCGCCTGTGGAACCAGGTGCAGAAGCATGTGCAGGGCGGGGACGCCGGCACGTTCGATATCGCTGCGGCCACGCCCGCGCAGAAGACCCTGCGGCGCCAGCTGCACGAGGCGATCCAGAAGGTCGGCGACGACTACGGGCGCCGCCACAGCTTCAACACCGCGATCGCTGCGGTGATGGAGCTGCTGAACCATGTCGGCAAGTTCGACGAGATGGATGCGAATGCGCGCGCGTTGCGCCAGGAGACGTTCGAGACCCTCGTGCTGCTGCTCAACCCGATCACCCCGCACATCGCGCACACGCTGTGGCAGGTGCTGGGTCATGCGGAAACGCTGCTCGAGGACCAGGCCTTCCCGCAGGCCGATCCGGCCGCGCTGCAACGCGACACGGTGACGCTGGCGATCCAGGTCAACGGCAAGCTGCGCGGCACGATCGATGTCGCCGTCGACCTGCCCAAGGACGCGATCGAGGCGATAGCGCTCAACGAGCCGAATGTCGCGAAGTTCCTCGGCGAGCTGACGGTGCGCAAGGTCATCGTCGTGCCCGGCAAGATCGTCAACATCGTCGCCGGCTGAACCCGGCCTCGCCGCGCGCCGTGCGCGGCGCTTGCCGCCCCTGTCCCCCTCGTCCAGACTCCGCCCATGCGCACCCTACGACCGGTTTTCCTGCCTCTTGCCCTCATCGCCCTCGTGATGCTGTCGGCCTGCGGCTTCCATCTGCGCAATGCGCTGACGCTGCCGCCGAACCTCGGCCCGGTCGACATCGTGTCCAGCGATCCCTACAGCCGTCTGGCCCGCTCGGTCGAGCGCGCGCTGGCGGCGGCCGGCGCGGAGATCGCCGATTCCGACGCGACCGATGTCGCGACGCTCAACATCCAGTCCGAGCGCTGGGCCGCATTGCCGGCCAGCCTCGACGCCCAGGGCCGCGCCCAGGAATACACGCTGCGCTATGCGGTGGTGTTCTCGATGCGCGATGCAGACGGGCGCGACATCGTGCCGCAGCAGGCCATCGAGCTGTCCCGCGATTACCTCGCGCCACCAGCTGATTCGATCGGCGCCGATTCCGAGCGTGAACTGCTGTCGCGTGAAATGGAGCGCGAGATGACCGCCTCGATCATCCGTCGTATCGACGCGGTGTTCCGCAACCCGCAGCTCCGCTCGGCCGAGTGATGCGGGCGCTCGCCACCGGCTCGCCGTTGTCGTGGAACTGACGCCCGAACGCCTGGTTGCGCAACTGGCCCGCGAGCCGCTGCGCCCGGCCTATCTGATTGCCGGTCCCGAACCACTGCGTGTGCTCGAAGCGGCGGATGCCGTACGTGCCGCCGCGCGCGCGCAGGGCGTCGCCGAGCGCGAAGTGTTCGAACCCGAAGGCCGCGACATCGACTGGAACGCGGTCGAGGCCACGTTCCGCGCGCCGAGCCTGTTCGCGTCGCGACGTCTGGTCGAAATCCGCCTGCCGACGACCAAACCCGGCAAGGAGGGCGCTGCGGTCATCAGCGGCTTCTGCGCCGATCCGCCATCCGACGTCACCCTGCTGGTCACCGGCGGCGAGTGGAGCCGGCAGCATGGCGGCAAGTGGAGCGAAGCGATCACCGGCATCGGCCATCTCGTCGTCGCCTGGCAGGTCAAGCCGCACGAACTCGAAAGCTGGATCGAGGCACGCCTGCGCAGCCGCAACGTGCTGGCCGACCGTGCCGCCGTGCAGCAGTTGGCCGAGCGCGTCGACGGCAATCTGCTGGCCGCCGCGCAGGAAGTCGACAAGCTGGCGCTGCTGGCCGACGGCAGCACGCTCGACGGGCCGCGTATGCAGGCACTGGTCGCCGATGCCGCGCGTTTCGACGTATTCCGCCTGCTCGATGCCACGCTCAACGGCCAGCCGGCGCAGGTCGTGCGCATGCTGGCTGGCCTGCGCGCCGAGGGCGCGGCGATTCCGGCGCTGATGGGCATGGTGGTCATGGAGCTTGCGCGCGCCGCGCAGCTGGCGCAGGTGCAGGCCCGCGGCGGCAACATGGCCAATGAATTCAAGGCCCAGCGCATCTGGGACGCCCGCCAGGCGGGCTATCGGCGCGCGCTGCAGCGCCACCCCGAGGCGCGCTGGGTGCGTTTCGTCGCTGAAGCCGGACGAGTCGACCGTATCGCCAAGGGCCGCGGCCGCTGGGGCGTGGATCCCGTCGACGGTTGGCTCGCGCTCGAGCGCCTGCTGGTGGCCGTGGCCGACGCGCGCGCGGGCGCCCTGTTGGCCGCCTGACCGGCCGCGATGGCGCTGCACCTCGTCTACGGCGGCACCTTCGATCCGATCCACTTCGGACACCTGGCGATCGCGTGCGCCGCGCGTGATGCGCTGGACTGCGCCGTGCACCTGATGCCGGCCGGCGATCCGCCGCACCGCGCGCCGCCCGGCGCCGATGGCGCGACGCGGGCGGCGATGGTCGCGCTGGCGATCGAGGGCGTGCAGGGCCTCGTGCTCGACCACCGCGAACTGGAACGCCAGGGCCGCAGCTACACCGTCGACACGCTGGCCGAACTGCGCGACGAACTCGGCCCCTCGAAGCCGCTGGCCTGGCTGGTTGGCGCGGACAGTTTGCTCGGCTTGCCGGGCTGGCACCGGTGGCGCGACCTGTTCGCGCTTGCGCATCTGGTGGTGGCCGAGCGGCCGGGCAGTGCGCTCGACGCGCAGCTGCCGGCCGGACTCGCCGATGCGTTGCAGGATCGCTGGACCCCCCAGGCCGCCGATCTGCAAGCGCAGCCCGCAGGACGGGTGTTGCGCCTGCATCAGCCGCTGTCGCACGTCTCGGCAACCGCGGTGCGCACGCGGCTCGCCGCAGGCGACTCGACCGCAGACTGCCTGCCGCCACGCGTGGCCGCATTCATCCACGAGAAGGGCTTGTACGGGGCGGCGGCCCGCGCTCCGCTATAATTTCCGCCGCACTTTCCGAGCCAGACCTTTGTCCAATCCCGCACACGTCATCAAGACCCGCCTGCCCGAGCCGCCGCCGTCCCCGGATGCGCTGCTGGAAGTGGCCCGCGCCGCCGTCGCAGAAATCAAGGCCGTCGACGTCATCGATATCGACGTGCGTGGCCGCAGCAGCGTCTGCGATTTCATGGTCATCGCGTCGGGCACGTCCAGCCGGCACGTGAAGTCGATCGCCGACGAAGTCGTCAAGCACGCCAAGAAGCTCGGCTGCCAGCCGCTGGGCGTCGAGGGCGAGCGCGAGGCCGAGTGGGTGCTGGTCGATCTGGGCGACGTCATCGTCCACGTGATGCTGCCGCGCGTGCGCGAGTTCTATGCGCTCGAGCGTCTGTGGACCGTCGGCGACCAGCCGCCGGAAGACGAGCGCGGCCCGCGTCGCGATGCCTGATCGCGGTGTCCCGGCACGTTCGCCGGGACGACAGCCGACATGAAAGCGAAACTGATCGCCGTCGGCGAGCGCGCCCCCGCGTGGGTGGCCGAGGGTTTCGCCGAGTACCGCAAGCGGTTGTCGCACTGGCTGCCGCTGGATCTGATCGAAGTCGAGCCCGGTCTGCGCGGCAAGGGCCGCGACACCGTGCGCGCGATGACCGACGAGGGCGCGCGCGTACTGGCCGCGATTCCGCGCGATGCGCTGGTGGTCGCGCTCGACGGCCGCGGCCGTCTGCATTCCTCTGAAGACCTCGCACAGCGTCTGGAGCACTGGCGCATGCAGGGGCGGGATCTCGCATTCCTGATCGGCGGACCGGAAGGCCACGCGCCGGAGGTCCTTGCACGCGCCGACGAGCGCTGGTCGCTCGGACCGTTGACGTTGCCGCACATGCTGGTGCGTCTGGTGCTGGCCGAGCAGGTGTATCGAGCCGCGGCGATGCTGGCGAATCATCCGTATCACCGGGCGTAGAGCTTGGGAGTTGCCGCGCTTCGATCTGATTGATCGGAGGCGCTGGTTCTGGAGGCGGCTTGCGTGGGGTGGGTCCCGCGACATATCAAAGTGTCATTCCGGCTTGACCAGACACGCGCCGGTTGAAAGCCGCCGCAATGACGGGCAGTGGTTTGTTTATTTCTTACCCCCTTGGAAGAAGATCCCCATTCGGTATTCCTCCGACCCCAGCCCTCACCCGACGGGAAGCGCGTCGACCTCTCCCTGAGGGAGAGGTGCTCGGTGCCCGCTCGCTGGAACACGATGCGAATCGGACTAGGCGCGGGCGCGTCTTATCCTCGCGACAGATTGAACGCGATCGGCACCAGTCCGATCGCCTCCACCGGCACGCCATCGCGCATCGCCGGCTGGAACGTCCAGTGCCGCTGCACGTGGCGGATCGCGGCGCGGTCGAGTTCGCGGTTGCCGCTGCTGCGGTACAGGCGCACGTCGAGCGGGCGGCCATCGGAGCCGACATGGATTTCGAGCAGCACCACGCCCTCGGCACCGGCGATCAATGCCGCGCGTGGATAGTCGGGTGCCGGCGCGTTCGCGTACTGCAGGGCGATGCCGGACATCGGCGTGGTGTCGATCGTGGCCGGCGCGGCGTCGATCGGCGGGCCTTCGACGGTCGGCAGGGCGGGCAGGGTTCCGGCATCGACGACGACCGCGGCGTCGACCGGCGCGATCCGGGGCGCCGTCTGTTTTGGCACGACCGGTGACGGCGCGCTGCGCGGTGGCACCACCTCGACACGTTCGGGCGGCAATTCGGGCTTCGGCACGGGCGGGGTGATCCACTCGAATTCTTGCTTACGCTCGGGCAGGGCGTAATCGAGCGCATCGCGACTGGCCGGCACCAGCAGGACCATGAACAACATTGCGTTGAGGGCCAGGGTGCCGCTGAGTCCGACGATGCGCACGGCATCGGGACGCGACGGTTCGTGGACGGGTCCGCGCATGCGGGGACCAATGGGCTGCAGCACCATGCACCACCTCCTGTGTGCGGGCCGGATGGCCCGTGGAAGCGTCAACGTGGCAGCGGTGGCCATGGGGTCGATGGCCAGCCGCGCCGTCGCATCGTTCGCATCGAACCTGCGCCGATTGCGGTGGTTCGGCAAGCGCGTCCCGACGAACGGAGGCCGATGCGGGCTTGGCGGTGCGTTGCAGCGCTGATCACAGCCAAGAGATTTCACTGCGCTCTGCCCTGATGCGGGTGGCTCAGTGCGCGAGCGGTGCTTTCGCCGGATGGGCAGGGGCAGCGCCCCAAAATCGACAAGCCGTGGTGACGCTGACACCACGCGATCGATCCCGCTCCATTCACACCCGGATACGACGGGGCCCGCACATGGCGGGCCCCGTCGGTGCTTTGGACTGCGCAGACTCAATCGTCCGGCATGCTCTCCGGTTCGCGGTCGAGACCGCCTTCGTCCGGATTGCGCTCGCCGGTGTCGGCCGGCTGCTGGGCGTCGCCCTTGTCGTTGGGGTTCTTCTCCGAATAGCCGGGATTCTGGTCGGGCCGGGTCGGCGGCTCGGAGGTGGTCCTGTTGTGGCTCATGTCAGCGTCCCAGTTCGAAAACAACGTCGAGATTGGCCGACAGCGTGGTTTCGCCGGGTGAAACCGAGGTCCCCATGCTGTCCTGTTCCATGGCGCGCATCGCGATCATCGGCCTCGGCTGCGGAAAACCGCCGCCCTCGCTGATGCTGACGATGCGGCGCACCCGCATGCCCAGCGAAGCTGCGTAGACCTCGGCGCGTTGCTGCGCCTTCTTCAGCGCCTCGGCGCGCGCCAGGTCCTGCACGCCCTCGGCGTCCTCGATTTCGAAGGTCGGGCCGTTGATCTGGTTGGCACCGCTGCTGACCAGCGCGTCGAGCACCTGTCCCAGCTTGCCGATGTCGCGGACTTTCAGATTGACCGTGTTGCTGGCCTGATAGCCGGTGATCGCGGGTGGCTGGTTCTCTGCGTAGCGGTACTGCGGGCTCAGGTTGATACCCGATGTCTGCACGTCGCGATCGGCGATGCCCGCCGCCTTGATCGCGGCTATCAATGTAGCCATCTGCTCGGCGTTGGCGCGCATCGTCGCATTGGCATCGCCTGCCTGGGTCACGACGCCGGTCGACAGGGTGGCAATGTCGGGCGCACGGCTGGCATCCGCCTGCGCCGAGATCGACAGCAGGGTGCCGTCGCTCGGCATTGCATGGTGCGTGGCGGGCTGGGCGCTGGCCGTCATCGTCAGGGTTCCAAGGGCGAGGCCGCAGGCGAGCAGCAGGGGGCGGGGGATGAGGTGCATGCGAAGCTCCGTTGAGATGAACAAGGGTTGGCGCGCTCCGGTGAACGGGTCGTGAGCCCGACCGGGGTCACGCCGGTTCAGCCGGCGGTCGGGCGGCGCCCGCACGGTATCCTTGCGCGATGCTGCATCTTGCTTCGCAATCTCCCCGCCGTCGCGATCTGTTGGCCCGTCTCGGCCTGCCCTTCGGGCGGGTGGATGTCGACGTGCCCGAGGTCCAGGCCGTCGGCGAGTCCGCTGACGATTATGTGTTGCGTGTCGCTGCCGACAAGGCGCGTGCCGGGCTGCACGCGGTGGGTGAGGTGCAGGATGCCGTTGTCCTCGGCGCCGATACCGAAGTCGTCCTCGACGGGGTGGTGTTCGGCAAGCCGCGGGACGACGCCGATGCGACGCGGATGCTGCAGATCCTCTCCGGGCGCACGCACCAGGTGATCTCCGCCGTGGTGCTGGCTGCCGCTGGACGGCAGGCCGGGGTCACTGTGGTCACCGACGTCACGTTCGACACGCTGGATGCGGACACCGTCGCGGCCTATGTCGCCAGCGGGGAGCCGCGCGGCAAGGCGGGCGCCTATGCCATCCAGGGCGGCGCCGAACTGTTCGTGGTCCGCATGGCGGGCAGCCATTCGGGCGTGATCGGACTGCCGCTGCAGCAGACAGCGGCGCTGTTGCGGTCCTTCGGAATGCAACCGCGGCCCTTCGCCGCCAATGACCACAAGGCCTGACCCGGACATGTCGGAAGAGATCCTGATCAACGTGACCCCGCGCGAGACGCGCGTGGCAGTGGTCGAGAACGGCATGTTGCAGGAACTGCACATCGAACGTGGCTGGCGTCGTGGCGTGGTCGGCAACATCTACAAGGGCAAGGTGCAGCGGGTGATGCCGGGCATGCAGGCCGCGTTCGTCGACATCGGCCTGGAGCGCGCCGCGTTCCTGCATGCCAACGACGTGATGCGTCCGCCGCAGGCCGGCAACGACGGCGAAGGCGGGGGCGATGGCGTGTTCCCGCCGGCCTCGCCCACGCTGCCGGTGAGCGAACTGTTGCGCGACGGGCAGGACATCGTGGTGCAGGTGGTCAAGGATCCCATCGGCACCAAGGGTGCGCGCGTGACCACGCAGATCAGCATCCCGTCGCGTTACCTGGTGCTGTTACCGCAGTCGCGCGTGGTCGGCGTGTCGGCGCGGATCGAAGACGATGCCGAGCGCACCCGGCTGAAGACGCTCGTCTCCGAACTCGCTGCCGCGACCGGTGGTCACGGCTACATCGTGCGCACCAATGCCGAGGGCCAGAGCGCCGAGGCGCTGGCCGAGGACATCGCCTACCTGCAGCGCGCGTGGGCGTTGATCGGTCATACCACGGGCGATTCGCGCGTGGGTGCACGGGTCTACGAAGACCTGACGCTGCCGATGCGCGCGGTCCGCGACCTGATGCGCCGCGATGTCGACAAGGTCAAGGTGGATTCCCGCGACACCTACGAAAAGCTCTGCATCTTCGCGGCGCAGTACCTGCCGGCGCCGGGTCCGGCCGAGCAGGCGCGCCTGGTCGATCGCATCGAGTGCTACACCGGGACGCGGCCGATCTTCGATCTGTACGGCGTGGAGGACGAGATCCAGCGCGCGCTCAAGAAGGACGTGCCGCTGAAATCCGGCGGGTATCTGGTGATCGACCAGACCGAGGCGATGACGACGGTCGACGTCAACACCGGCTCGTTCCTGGGCCAGCGCAATCTCGAGGAGACCGTGTACCGCACCAACCTCGAGGCCGCCCAGGCGGTCGCGCGCCAGCTGCGGCTACGCAACCTGGGCGGCATCATCATCATCGACTTCATCGACATGGTGGACCCGGAACACAAGCGCCAGGTGCTGCGCACGCTGGAGAAGTCGCTGGCCAAGGACCACGCCAAGACCACGGTCTACGACTTCTCGCCGTTGGGCCTGGTCGAGATGACCCGCAAGCGCACGGTCGAGAGTCTGGAGCGTCAGCTCGGCGAGACCTGTACGGCCTGCAACGGGCGCGGCATCGTGAAGACGATTGAGACCGTGACCTACGAGATCTTCCGCGAGATCGTGCGCGCGGTGCGCCAGTTCGAGGCCGAGCGCCTGCTGGTGATCGCCTCGCCCAAGGTCGTGTCGACAATCACCGACGAGGAATCGGCGGCTGTTGTCGAGCTGGAGGAATTTCTCGGCAAGTCGATCCGCTTCCAGTCCGACGACCAGTACCTGCAGGAACAGTTCGACGTTGTGCTGCTCTGACCGCCAGCATCGGCGGCTCGCGCTCCCTGCCTCCGGCGGTCGGGCGCCCGCATGAGTGCCTGGACGGCCCGCCTGCAACGCGCGCGCCGCAGCGCCTGGTATCTGCTCGCCGCTGTGCTGGTGACGATGGCGCTGGTGGCGGTCGCAGTCGCGCAGTTCGCGTTGCCGTGGCTGGAGCGCAATCCGCAGACGGTCGCGTCCTGGCTTGGCGAACGCGCCGGGCGCCCGGTCGCGTTCGACACGCTGGACGCCTCGTGGACGCGGCGCGGCCCCTTGTTGCGCGTGACCGGCCTGCGCATCGGCGACCCCGCAGCCGCGGTGCCGATCGGCACCGCCGAGATCCAGGTCGCCCAGTATTCGGGGCTGCTGCCGGGCCGCTCGCTGACCGAACTGCGGCTGCACGGCATCGAGCTGACGCTGCAGCGCAATGACGACGGCAGCTGGCAGGTGCGGGGTCTGCCGGGCGCCGCACATGCGGAAGAGGATCCGCTCGATGCCCTGCAGGGCTTGGGTGAACTGCAAGTGGTCGATGCGCGGCTGACCATCGATGCGCCATCCCTGGGGCTGGCACACACGCTGCCGCGTGTGGATCTGCGCATGCAGGTCGACCGTCGCCGTGTACGCGCGGCGGCGCGGGCCTGGGTGGACGTCGATGGCACGCCGCTGGACCTGCGCCTGGAGCTGCTGCGCGCGCAGGGTGATGGCCGCGCCTACGTCGCGATGCCGCGCAACGATCTGCAACTGTGGTCGCCGTTGCTGGCGCCCAGCGGGGTCGCGATCCGCGCAGGCCATGGCCGGGTGACGGCGTGGATCGATCTGCGCGCGCGCCGCGTTGAAGCGATCACCGGTGATGTCGAACTCGACGCACTCTCGCTGCAGCGCGCCAGCGATGTGGCGCAGGCCGCCATCGACGCACCGACGGTGGCCTTCGAGGGCGCACATGCGCGTCTGCGCTGGACGCATGCCGACAACGAATGGCGTCTCGATGCACCAACGCTGCGGGTCACGCAGCTCGGGCGCGAGCAGGTCCTTGACGGGCTTGTGCTCGCAGGCGGCCAGCAGTGGGCGATGCATGCCGAGCGGGTCGAGGTGGCACCGCTGATCGCGCTCGCGGCGCTCGGTGATGGCGTATCGCCGTCGCTGCGCGCCTGGCTGCAGGCAGCGACGCCGCACGCGGTGCTGGCCGACGTCGCGTTCGCTGCACGCGCGGACGGCCCGGTGCGGGTGTCGGCGCGGATCGAGGATTTCGGCTTCTCGCCGGTCGATGACCGACCTGGCCTGCATGGCCTTGGCGGCACACTGGTCGGCGACGGGCAGGGCGTGGTGTTCCGTGCTGATCCCGACGCGCGGCTGGTGTTCGACTGGCCGACCGGCTTCGGTGTGCCGCATCCGCTGCGACTCGATGGCGAGATCGCGGGCTGGCGCGACGGCGACGCGTGGCGCATCCAGACGCCCGGCCTGCGCGTGGAAGGCGACGGCTACGCCGCCGATGCGCGCGGCGGACTGTCGTTCGAAGGCGACAGCACGCGACCGCGGCTCGATCTGGCGGCGGATGTCGATGCGGCCCAGATTCCGGTGGCGAAGAAGTTCTGGGTCCGTCACACGATGTCGGCGGCGGCGCGTGAATGGCTGGACATGGCGCTGGTCGCGGGCATGGTGCGCAACGGCCGCGGCATCGTCGCCGGCGATCTCGACGACTGGCCGTTCGGCGTCGAAGAGGGTAAGGACCGCCGCGGGGTGTTCTTCGCCGAGGGCGATATCGCCGACGCGACGATCCGCTTCCAGGACGAGTGGCCGGCGATGACGAAGCTCGGCGGCCATATCCGTTTCATCAACGACGGGTTCCGACTCGAGCCTTCGACTGGCGAGCTGGCCGGCGTTCCGCTGCGCGATGTCGTTGCCGGGATCCGCAATTACGGACAGAGTCCGGTCGAAGCCGGGGCCACCGCGCATGCCGACGCGACGCAGTTGCTTGCGTTGCTGCGGCAGAGCCCGTTCCAGGCCGCGCACGCCGAGACGCTCGACGCACTGGACGTTACGGGGCCGACGCACGCTGCGGTGTCGGTTGCGGTGCCCCGTCACGCGCCGATGCAGCTCGATGGCGAGGTGGCGCTGGAAGGCGTTGCGATGCGCGAGTCGCGTTTCGACCTCGCCTTCGATCATGTCCGCGGCCGGGTGACCTTCGACCAGTCGGGCTTTCACGCCGACGCGCTCGAGGCTCAGCAGGACGGGCAGGGCGGCACGCTCGCCTTGCGCGCCGGAGCCGGGCACGTGCGCCAGCGCGCCAACGCCTTCGAAGGCGAACTCGACATGCCGCTCGATGCCAGCGCACTGCTGGCGCGCGCGCCCGATCTGGCCTGGCTGCGCCGGCATGTCGGTGGCCGTGCTCCCTGGCAGGTCCAGGTCGCCGTCCCCGACGCGCCTGCAGCGAACGGCGCGCCCGCTGCGCACCTGCTGCTGCGCTCCGACCTCATCGGCACCACGCTGCGGCTACCGGCTCCCCTCGACAAGCCGGCGGCGCGCGCGCTGCGCACCACCATCGAGGCGCCGCTGCCCTTCGGGACCGGCGATGTCCTGGTCGGCTTTGGCGATCGTCTCGCGCTGCGCGCGCGCACCAGCGGCGCACGTGCGGGCATCCGTGTCGACATGGGGCGCGCGCGGGTCGACAGCGCCGCCCCGGCTGCCGGCATCGTCGTTTTCGGCCGCACGCCGGTGGTCGACGTGCTCGACTGGATCGGCCTGATGGGCGGCGGCGAGGGTGACGGCCTGGCGCTGCAGCAGGTCGATGTCACCACGGCGGACCTGCGCCTGGCCGGCGGGCGTCTTGGCCAGACGCGGATCACCGCCGCGCGCCGCGCCGATGGCACCGATCTGCGTCTCGACGGCGCCGCTCTGGCCGGCGATGTACGCATCCCGGACACCGAAGACGCCCCGCTCGCGATCGCGCTGCAGCGTCTGCACTGGCCAGCGCCCGCGCCGAAGTTGGACGCCGCGGCGAACGCCACGCCTGCTACCCCCGCGATCGCCGGCGTCCCCGCGTCACCTCCGGCCGACGACGCGCTTAACCCCGCATCGGTGCCGCCGATCCGGCTTGCGATCGACGACCTGCGTTACGGCGCGGTGGTGCTCGGCCGTGTCGACGCGTCCTCGCAGCGTATTCCGGGCGGCCTGGCGGTCAACCGGCTGCAGGTTCGCGGGCCCGACCACCGCATCGACGTGACCGGCCGCTGGACCGGCCGCGGCGCTGCAGCACGCACTGCGTTCCAGGCCGACGTGGAAAGCGAAAATTTCGGCCGGCTCGCCTCAGGGCTCGGCTTTGCCGGCAGCATCGTCGGCGGTCAGGGGCGCGTGGATTTCGACGCCGCCTGGCCGGGCGCGCCGAATGCGTTCCAAGTCGCCCAACTGGAGGGCTCGATGAGTCTGGCGCTGCGCGACGGGCAACTGGTCGAGGTGGAGCCGGGCGCCGGACGCGTGCTAGGCCTGCTCAGCGTCGCCGAACTGCCCAGGCGTCTGACGCTCGATTTCCGCGACTTCTTCAGCAAGGGCTTCGGCTTCAACCGCATCGCCGGCGAGATCCGCTTTGGCAACGGTGTCGCGCGTGGCGACAACCTCGTCATCGACGGGCCGGCCGCCGAAATCCGCATCCGCGGCAGTGCCGATCTCGTTGCACGCACCTATGACCAGGACATCGAGGTGCTGCCCAAGACCGGCAACCTGCTGCCCGCAGTCGGTGCGTTGACCCTGGGGCCGGTGGGCGTGGCGGTGGGCGCGGTCGCGAACGCAGTGCTGCGCAAGCCGCTGGCCGAGATGGGCGCGCGCAACTATCACGTCAGCGGTCCATGGCAGGATCCGAAAGTGGATGTGGTGGAGAGACGCGACGCAGCGGCACCAGTGAGTGCGCCCTCGACGCGGCCGCAGTCGGCGGACTGAGTCCAAGCGCGCGGAATCGCGTCCGGCTTGCCATCGGCAGCTTTGCCCCCACACTTGTTGGATGTCCGAATCCCCCGTTTCCTCCGGCGGCGCGCTCGCGCTGGCCGAATCCCGCCTGCTGCTGCCTGCAGGTCTCGACACATCCGGTCTCGATCGCGCGTTCTCCGCCTTGCTCGGTCCCGGCATCGATTTTGGTGACCTGTATTTCCAGCATTCGCGTCGCGAAAGCTGGGCGGTCGAGGACGGCATCGTCAAGAGCGGTTCGCACGCGATCGAACAGGGCGTCGGCGTGCGCGCCATCAGCGGTGAAAAGACCGGTTTCGCCTACTCCGACGACATTGATGCGGCCGCGTTGCTGGCCGCGGCGCAGTCGGCGCGTGCGATCGCGCGCGATGGCCGCGCACATGCGCCGCTCGCGCTGGCGCGCACCCGTGCCCACGACCTGTATCCGGCGCAGGATCCGATCGACGCGCTGGGCAGCGAGGCGAAGGTCGAAGCGCTGCGCCGCGTCGACCGCATGCTGCGCGCCGCAGATCCGCGCGTGCAGCAGGTGATGGTCAGCCTGTCGGGCGGCGTCGACACCGTGCTGGTGGCGCGCAGCGACGGCGTGCTCGCCGGAGACGTGCGTCCGCTCGTGCGCCTCAACATCCAGGTGCTGGTGGAGCACAACGGTCGCCGCGAATCCGGCTACTCAGGCTACGGCGGGCGTTACTCGTACGAAGAGCTGCTGGGCGACGGCAAGCCGGAGCGTTTCGCGCGGGAGGCGCTGCGCCAGGCGCTGGTGAACCTCGAAGCGATCGATGCGCCGGCCGGCACCATGCCGATCGTGCTCGGCGCCGGCTGGCCGGGCGTGCTGCTGCATGAGGCGGTCGGCCACGGCCTCGAAGGCGATTTCGCGCGCAAGGGCACCAGCACGTATGCGGGTCGCCTCGGCCAGCGCGTCGCGTCGAAAGGCGTGACCATCGTCGACGACGGGACGCTCGCTGGTCGCCGCGGCTCGCTCAACATCGACGACGAAGGCACGCCGACCCACTGCACAACGCTGATCGAGGATGGCGTGCTGACCGGTTACATGCAGGACACGCTCAACGCGCGTCTGATGGGCGTCGCGCCGACCGGCAACGGCCGCCGCGAGTCGTTCGCGCACCTGGTGATGCCGCGCATGACCAATACCTACATGCTGGCGGGCCAGGACGATCCGCAGGACATGATCCGCTCGGTCAAGAAGGGCCTGTACGCGGTGAATTTCGGCGGCGGCCAGGTCGACATCACCAACGGCAAGTACGTGTTCTCGGCGACCGAGGCCTATCTGATCGAGGACGGGAAGATCACCGCGCCGGTCAAGGGCGCCACGTTGATCGGCAACGGCCCGGAGACGATGCAGCGCGTGCGCATGATCGGCCACGATATGGCGCTGGACGAAGGCATCGGCGTTTGCGGCAAGGACGGGCAGAGCGTGCCGGTCGGCGTGGGCCAGCCGCATCTGCTGATCGACCAACTGACCGTCGGCGGCACGCAGGCTTGAGAGCCGGCATGCGGGATCGGGATTTCGGGATCCGGAGCGGCCTGAGACTGCGCCCTGACCGCGCCGTCATTCCCGCGCAGGCCGGAATGACGGCAGATCAAACTCAGGGGGCGTCGTCGCCGTTGCCGGGTTCGTCGGCTTCGTCTTCCAGACGCGCTTCCTCGGCCGCAGCGTCTTCGCCCGCCGCCAGCGATGCCGCTGCGAACACGCCGCGCAGCTCGCGGAAGAGTTCGCGGAACGCGGCCGGCGGCTTGTTCTTCGCGCGCTCGGCCAGTGCATTGCGCACCAGCTGGCGCAGGCGCTGGCGATCGGCCTCCGGGTACGCATCGAGCAGTTCGGCCAGTGCCACGTCGCCGTCGTCGAGCAGGCGCGTGCGCCAGGCTTCGGCGCGGTGCAACTGGGCGGTCTCGACGCGTGCGGCGGTGCCGCCGGCATCCATCGCGTCGCGGATCGCTTCCAGCGTCTCGTCGCTCTCGCGGCGCATCTGCTTGGCCAGAAACGCCAGCTGGCGCTTGCGCGCGATGTGCGAGGTGATGCGCCGCGCATCGGCGATGTGCGTCAGCAGACCTTCGGGAATGGGCAGTTTGCCCAGCTGGTTTTCGGACAGTCCGGCCAGGTCGTCGGCCAGCGACAGCACTTCCAGCGCTTCGCGCCGGTTCTGCTTGCGGCTGGGGCCCAGGTACTCACCCGATTCTTCGTTTATGCCTCTCATTGCAACAGGATAAGTCATTGCCCATGTCCCACGCCTTGATCGACGTTCATTCGGCCGACGATTCGGCCGTCCGCCTCGACGCATTGGCCGCGCTGTCGCAGCGCCTGCTCGACCGCTGCCGCGCCGCCGGCGCCACCCAGGCCGAGGTGTCGTGCTCGGAAGACGCGGGGCTGAGCGTCAATGTGCGCATGGGCGAGGTCGAAACCGTCGAGTCCACGCGCGACCGCGGCATCGGCGTGACGGTCTATTTCGGCAAGCGCAAGGGCACCGCCAGTACCGCCGATCTGCGCGAGGACAGCCTCGCCGCGACCGTCGACCAGGCCTGCGCGATCGCGCGCTTCACCGAAGACGATGAAGCGTCCGGCCTCGCCGACGCCGACCTGATGGCGCGTCCCGGCCCGGATGGCCGCTTCGACGAGTACGACGCCTGGCATCCCTGGGCACTGGAGGCGGACGCCGCGGTGGATCTCGCGCTGGCCTGCGAGGCGGCCGGTCGCGATGCCGACCCGCGGATTGCCAATTCCGATGGCGCCTCGGTCAGTACCTCGAAGGGCCTGAGCGTCTACGCCAACAGCCACGGCTTCGTCGGCGCCGAGCGCGGCAGCCACCACAGCATCGGCTGCGCGCTGATCGCGGGCGAGGGCGAGCACATGCAGCGCGAGGGCTGGTACAGCGTGGCGCTGGCGCAGTCCGATCTGGATACGCCGGCCTCGATCGGTCGCCGCGCGGCCGAGCGCACACTCGCGCGTCTGGACCCGCGGCCGCTCGCGACCGGCAGCTATCCGGTGCTGTTCCAGGCCGAAGTCGCGCGTTCGCTGATCGGCCACCTGCTGGGCGCGGTATCCGGCGGTGCGCTGTACCGCCGCGCGAGCTTCCTGCTCGACAGCGTCGGCACGCAGCTGTTTCCCGACTGGTTCCGCATCTTCGAGCGCCCGTTCCTCTCGCGCGGTTTCCAGTCCTCGGCCTATGACGCCGAAGGGGTTGCCACGCGCGAATCGCCGCTGATCGACGACGGCGTGCTGCAGCGTTATGTGCTCGGCAGCTATTCGGCGCGCAAGCTCGGCCTGCAGAGCACCGGCAATGCCGGCGGCGTGCACAACCTGGAGATTCCCGCCAACGCGGGCGGTCTGCAGGACCTGCTGCGCGGCATGGATCGCGGCCTGCTGGTCACCGGCCTGATGGGGCAGGGCGTCAATGCAGTGACCGGCGATTACTCGCGCGGCGCTTCGGGTTTCTGGGTCGAGGGCGGCGAGATCCGCCACGCGGTCGACGGCATCACCATCGCCGGCAATCTGAAACAGATGTTCGCCAGTATCGAAGCTGTCGGCAGCGACATCGACCCGCGTTCGCATGTGCGCACTGGCTCGATTCTGCTCGGCCGCATGACCGTTGCCGGCGGCGACTGACGTTCCTGCACTTGACGGTGGCCCCGCATCCCTGAACAGTGCGCCGCAAGGCCACGGCCTGATCCTTCCACACAACATAAGGCGTCCCGCATGAGCGAGTTCGACAAGTACACCACTGCATCGCCTCCCCCTGCCGGCGTCGCTTCCTCGGAAGAACGCCAGTGGGGCCTGTTCGGCCATCTCTCCGCGCTGACCGGCTTGTTTACCGGCGGTGTCGGCAACATCGTCGGCCCGCTGGTGATCTGGTTGATCAAGAAGGACACCATGCCCTTCGCCGCCGACCAGGCGCGCGAGGCGCTCAACTTCAACATCACCCTGCTGATCGTGGCCGTCGTGATGCTGCTGATCACCCTGGTGACCTTCGGCCTCGGCGCGGTGCTGACTTTCCCGCTGTCGATCCTGATCGGCATCGCCTGGCTGGTGCTGACGATCATTGGCGGGATGAAGGCGAATGAAGGTGTGGCGTACCGGTATCCCTTCGCGCTGCGCCTGATCAAGTAAGCGATCCGTCCAGCGGCACCGCACAGGCCCCGGCGTCCGCGCCGGGGCCTGTCGCGTTTAGGGTGCCGGAAGTCCGGGTGACCTCCGCGCCTGGCGCCAGGCGCGGCGGATGGGCACGCTGGCCTCACGATCCACGAACGGAGGCCATCCATGCAGACCGCATCCTTTCCGCAGACGCTGCCGGCCAGCGACAGCCGCCACTGGGCAGCGGCCATGCATCTGGGCGCGCTGGTGCTCGCCCTGCTGACGAGCTGGATCTCGGGCGTGGCCGGCGCGCTCGTTGCCGGGATGGTGTATCTGCTCAAGCGCGAGAGCGACGCCTTTGTCGCCGCGCACGCGCGCGAGGCGTTGAACTTCCACCTGAGCATGTGTCTGTACGCCTGCGCGATCGTAGTCGCGGCCATCGGTCTGCTCGGTGCCACCGTGCTGACGCTGGGTATCGGCGCGATCGTCACGCTGCCCGCAGGCCTGCTGCTTGCCATCGCGGCCGGCGGACTGGCGATGCTGTGGCTGATCAGCAGCATCGTCGCCGCGGTGCGCGCCTTGAACGGCGAGCACTATGTGCATCCACTGACGATCCGGTTCTTCGGCGGCTAGCCGCCATCCTGCGGGCGCGTGCGTGGCCGCGCCCGCAGCTCAGTGATCGCGCTCAATCGCCCGGCGGCCAAGCGCGGCCAGCGGGGCAACGGTCTCGCCGAACGGCGCGAGTGCATCGCGCATGCGTGCGGCCAGCCCATCGAGCCGCGCGCGCGAGGCCTCGACGCCGATCAGCGCAGGGAAGGTCGCCTTGTCCTGGGCAACGTCCTTGCCAGCGGTCTTGCCGAGCGTCGCGCTGTCGCCTTCGATGTCGAGCAGGTCGTCGCGGATCTGGAAGGCCAGGCCCAGTGCATTGGCGAAATCGTCCAGACGCGCGCGCGTCTGCGCATCGACGCCTGCCGTGAGTGCGCCCAGCGCGACCGCCGCGCGGAGCAGGGCGCCGGTCTTCATCGCATGCAGGCGTTCGAGTGCGGCCACGCCGATCGAGCTGCCATCGCCGGTCGCCGCCAGGTCGAGCGCCTGGCCACCGCACATGCCGTTCGCGCCCGATGCGCGGGCGAGGGTCGCGACCATCTCCAGACGCACCTCGGCAGCGAGCGGCGATTCGGCGAGCAGCGAGAACGCAAGCGTCTGCAGCGCATCGCCGGCCAGGATCGCGGTGGCTTCGTCGAAGGCGACATGCACGGTCGGCTGGCCGCGGCGCAGGGCGTCGTCGTCCATTGCCGGCAGATCGTCGTGGACCAGCGAATAGGCGTGTACCAGTTCGACCGCCGCGGCGGCGGCGTCGGCGGCGCCTGCGGGGGCGCCGAAGGCGTATGCGGTCGCATGGACCAGCAACGGGCGCATGCGTTTGCCGCCCAGCAGCACCGCGTGCCCCATCGCCGCGTGCAGCCGCGGTTCGCCGTCGGCGACGGAGTCGAGTGCCTGCTGCAGCGTGGCGTCGGTGCGCGCGCGCCAGGTGTCGAGCAGTGCGGCGGTTTCGACCGCCGGATCAGGCATCGGGGTCATCGACGGCGGCTTCGCCGAACGGCTGCGCGCGCTCGGGCGATGCGGGATCGCTGAGCAGCTTGACCCGCAGCTCGGCATCCTCGAGCGCCTGCTGGCAGCGCCGGTACAAGCCGACGCCGCGTTCGTAGGCGCCCAGCGAGTCTTCGAGGCTCAGTTCACCGCCCTCCATCCGCTCGACCAGCGTCTCGAGCTGGGTCAGGGCGTTTTCGAAGTCGGCGACGGGACTGGTTTCGGCGGCAGCGGGTTTCTTCGGCATGCGCGCATTTTAAGCGATCGGCGCGTCGGGGGCCGTGTGCATCGCGCCAGGCGGTAACCAGTGCAGCTGCCGATCGCCCCCGCGCAACCAGGCCTCGAAGCCTGTGTCGAAGGCGAGATTTCCCGCTGCCAGCACGCGACCTTCGGTATCGGCCAGTACAGGCAGCTGGGCGCGGATCCACGGCGGCACGCCGAGCGCCTGCAGCACATGCTTGAGTGCGTGCGAATGCGCACGGCCGGGCAGGCGGATGCGTTCACCACCCTGGCGGGCACGCACGGTCCAGTCGACACCATCGGCTGGGCCGTCCAGCCGCAGCAGGCCACCATCGGGCAGATGCAGCGGCGCGCGCCCGTCCCAGTGCGCGATGAACGTCGAGCCCAATGGCGCCCGGATCGGGCCTGCCTGCAGCAGGCTGCGCCAGCGTTGCAGGCGATGGCCGGCCCAGTCGAAGCAGGGCACGCGATCCACGCGGCCGGCTTCGAGATCGGCGTTGCACCAGTCGACCGCGCGTGCCGGCAGCGGCGGCATCTGCAGGACTTCGGTCCAGCGACGCAGCACGCGTGCGCGCCGCGCGGCGGGAAGCGCGCGCAGCGTGTCGAGTCGAAGCACGGCCGGATCGCGTGTTCGCGCGGCCGCCAGCGCCTCGTCGTCGCCCACGGTCAGCAGTGCGCTGGTGTCCGCCTGCAAGGTGGCGACCGTCGCCAGCGCGGCGTCCGCCTGTGGCCAGCGCGTGCGCAGCAACGGCAGCACACGATTGCGCAGAAAGTTGCGGTCGGCCTCGATGGCTGCGTTGCTCGGGTCTTCGATCCAATGCAGCGCGTGCGCCTGTGCATAGGCGTGCAGTTGCGCACGTGGCAGCGCCAACAGCGGCCGCCACAGCCAGCCGTTCGGGAGCGGACGCAGCGGACGCATCGCCGCCAGCCCGTCCGGCCCCGAGGCGCGCAGCGCACGCAGCAGCACGGTTTCGGCCTGGTCGTCCCGGTGATGGGCGAGGGCGAGCACATCACCCGGTTCGAGCTGGCCGGCGAATGCGGTATATCGCGCGCCGCGCGCTGCGGCTTCGAGGCCCCCTCCGCTATCACGCGGCACCTCCACATGGATCACGCTGCACGGCACGTGGAGGCGCGCGCAGGTGGCGACGCAGTGCGCCGCCCAGTCGTCGGCGTCGGCGTGCAGGCCATGGTGGACATGAAGGACGCGCAGGTCACGCGCACGCAGCGCAGGTGTATGCGCGAGTACGTGCAGCAGCACGCTGGAATCAAGCCCGCCGCTGTAGCCGACAAACAGACGGCCTTGCATCGCGTCAGGGAGTTCGGGGGCCGGCAGTTCGATCTGCATGGCGGCATGGTATCCCTGCAACCTGGGCGGTGAATGGGGCGATTGGATGCTGCGCAGGGAATCGTGGTGGGTGCGTGGACTGGTCGGGCTCGCGATCACCGTGGGCCTGCTGTTGGTCGGGTCTTACCTGTTGAATCCGTTCGGCGCACAGGGCTGGGATCCGCGGGAACGTGTGCTCGGCCATGCGCTTTACCGGGTGCCGTCCGCAGCGATGGCGCCTGCGTTGACGCCCGGTCAGGTCGTGATCGCGCGTGCCGGGCCCTATCGACGACGCGTACCTGCGCGTGGCGATCTGGTGGTGTTTGTCTCGCCCGTGGACGGCAATCGCTGGCTACAGCGTGTCGTGGGCTTGCCCGGGGAACAGGTCGCGATCGTCGACGGAAGCCTGCAGGTCGATGGCCGGGAGGTGGTCGAGGACTACGTGGCGCCCGGCAACCTAACGCAGAGTTATTCCGTGTGGATGGAAGGGCGCAGGGTGCCGCTGGGTCACGTACTGCTGCTCGGCGACAACCGCGACAACAGCCACGACGGTCGGCTGTTCGGATTCGTTGCGGTCGACAGACTGGTCGCCCGGGTCGTCGGCGTCGACTGAGTCGGACGCGATGCTGCGATCCGGCCATGCGATCGTCGCACGCATGCGATCGGCCTACAGTCGTGGATCGAATTCGCAGGAACCCCACGCATGTCCGTTCTGTTCACCCCGTTCCGTCAGCGCGATCTGACACTGCGCAATCGCATCGCGGTCTCGCCGATGTGCCAGTACGCGTCTGTCGATGGTGTGCCGGATGACTGGCATCTGGTGCACCTGGGCAGTCGCGCGGTTGGCGGCGCAGGACTTGTGATGACCGAGGCCTGCGCGGTGTCGCCCGAAGGCCGGATCTCGCCCCAGGACGCCGGCATCTGGAACGACGCGCAACTGGAGGCGTGGGCGCCGATCGCGCGCTTCATCCGCGCGCAGGGCGCTGTGCCTGCGGTCCAGCTGGCGCATGCCGGGCGCAAGGCCAGCACGTTCGCACCCTGGCTGGGGCGCAGCGCCGTGCCGTTGGCCGATGGCGGCTGGCAGGTCGTGGCGCCTTCGGCGCTGGCCTACAACGCGGACTACCCGGCGCCGCAGGCGCTCGATGCGGCCGGCATTGCGCAGGTCGTCGACGATTTTCGCGCGAGCACGGTGCGCGCATTGGAGGCAGGCTTCGAGGTCGCCGAGCTGCATGCCGCGCACGGCTATCTGCTGCACCAGTTCCTGTCGCCGCTGTCGAACACGCGCGACGACGCCTGGGGCGGCAATTTCGACAATCGCGTGCGCGTGGTGCTCGATGTCGTCGATGCGGTGCGCGGCGTCTGGCCCGAGCGCCTGCCGCTGTGGGTGCGCATCTCGGCGAGCGACTGGGTCGAAGGCGGTTGGGAGATCGAGGAGAGCATCGAACTGGCGCGTCTGCTGAAAGCGCGCGGGGTGGATCTCGTCGACACCTCGAGCGGTGGCCTGTCGCCACTGCAGTCGATCGACGCCGTGCCGGACTACCAGGTGCCGTTCGCGCGGCGCATCCGTGAGGAGGTGGGTATGGCCACAGGTGCGGTGGGGTTGATCACGACGCCGGCGCAGGCCGAGCGCATTGTCGCCGACGGCGATGCCGACCTCGTGCTGCTGGCGCGCGAACTGTTGCGCGATCCCTATTTTCCGCGGCGCGCGGCGCGCGAGCTGGGCGCTGAGATCGAGACGCCGGACCAGTACCTGCGCGCGTGGTGAGGGCTCAGGCGCGCGATTCGCGCTTGGCGATATCGACCCATTCCCGCTGTTCTCGGCGGTAGTACGCAGGCGCCAGATCGACGCGGCGCAGGGTGTCGGCATACAGCGCTCGCGCCTTGTCGGCCTGTCCGTGACGCTGCAGCAGGCCGGCATAGCGCACTCGAGCTTCTTCTCCGGGGTAGTCCTGGATCAGCGCTTCGTATTCTTCGACGGCCGCGTCGAAGTCGTGACCCGCTTCGACAGCGCGGGCGTAGAGCAGATGACCATCGTGCGAGCGGAAGTCCGGATTCGCGGCGATCAGCGCGTCGAGCGTCTCGCGTGCGGCGGACGGTTCGCCGCGATGGAACTGCGCCTGCGCCAGGCCGAGCATCAGTGTCGGGTCGGTCGCATACAGACCACGCAGGGCGTCGCGGTACAAGGCTTCCGCGCCGGCGTAATCACCGCTCGCGAACTTGCGCTCGGCAAGCCTGCGGCGGTTCTCGAGGGTGTCGGCGATCTCGAGGTCGCGGCTGGCCGCACGCGTGTGACGCGTCGGATCGATCCGGTCACGCACACGTCCCAGCGCACGGGTCGCGCCGCGGTTGTTGCGCAGTCCGGGCAGTACTTCGGCCAGCAGATACACCAGCACGCCGATGTAGGAGCCGATCAGGAGGATGAAGACCCAGTACAGCGGCCTGCCGGTGCGGACCGCATGCACGCCGCAGCCGATCTGCAACAGGATCGAGAACAGGAGGATCGGGCCCATCGTGTCGCTCCCTTACGCTGCCTCGTAGGCACCGTAGCTGCGCAGACGCTCGTAGCGGCGTTGCAGCAGTGCCTCGACCGGCAACTGCTCGAGCTGGTCGAGCTCGTTCATCAGCACGGCCTTGAGGCGGGTTGCGGTCTGGCGCGGATTGCGGTGCGCGCCGCCGATCGGCTCGCGCACCACCTTGTCGACCAGGCCCAGCGCCTTGAGCCGCTTGGCGGTCAGGGCGAGCTGCTCGGCGGCGTCGCGGGCCTTGCCGGCATCCTTCCACAGGATCGACGCGCAACCTTCCGGCGAGATCACCGAGTAGGTGCTGTATTCCAGCATCACGGTGCGGTCGCCGACACCGATCGCCAGCGCGCCGCCGGAGCCGCCTTCGCCGATCACGGTGCAGATGATCGGAGTCTTGAGTTCGGCCATTTCCAGCAGGTTGCGGGCGATGGCCTCGGACTGGCCGCGCTCTTCCGCGCCGATGCCCGGGTAGGCGCCCGGCGTGTCGATGAACGTCAGCAGCGGCAGCTTGAAGCGCTCGGCCATCTTCATCAGGCGCAGCGCCTTGCGGTAGCCCTCGGGGCGCGGCATGCCGAAGTTGCGACGCACCTTGGTCTTGGTGTCGCGGCCCTTCTGGTGGCCGATGATCACCACGCTGCGGCCGTCGATGCGGCCGAGGCCACCGACGATCGCGGCGTCGTCGGCATAAGCGCGATCGCCGGCGAGTTCCTCGAACTCGTCGCAGAAGCTGCGGATGTAGTCGTTGGTGTACGGGCGCTGCGGATGGCGCGCGAGCTGCGAGACCTGCCACGGGGTGAGGTCGCGGAAGATGTGCGCGGTGCGCTTGCGCAGCTTGTCGCGCAGCGTGGCGAGTTCGGCGTCGATGTTGACCGCCGGGCCGTCGCTGGCCTGGCGCAGTTCCTGGATCTTCGCTTCGAGATCGGCGATGGGCTGTTCGAAGTCGAGGTAATTCGGATTCATTCGGGAAAGCCGTCCATTGGGAGGCGACCGCGGTGCGGACCCGGGCGCGATGCGCCACGCGGGCCCGACCGGAGCCGGAAAGGGCGACAGTCTAGCGGACAGCGCCCGATGGGGCCGTACGAGGGCGTCTGGATCGCAGATCGCCGCATGTTGACGGATGTTGGGGCGCCGGATGTCGCGCCGGCGCGCAGTCAGCTCGCCCAGGGCTTGGCGATGTCCAGCCGGGCGATGCGCACGCCGGCCTGGGCGCGCAGGGTGCCCGGCAGTTCGGCATCCACGCGCACCGAATGCGCGCCGTTGACGTCCAGCGTGCCGGCGCTGCCGGCCTCCAGCAGCAGGTCCAGGCGCAACGGGGTCTTGCCGGGACGATGCTGGGCCAGCACCTGTTCCACGCGCGCCAGCGTGCCGGGCACCCGCAGATCCAGGCGCAGCGACAGCCGGCGCGCGTGTTCCGGGCACACGGTATGGAAATCCCAGCAACGCTTCACGCGCAGCGCGAAGCCGCCGCTGAACTCGTCCTCGCGCAGCCCGCCTTCGACGATCAGGATGCGGTCGCGCGTGAGCAGGTGCGCGTACTCGCTGCTGGCATCGGCGAAGAAGCCGCACTCGAGCCGGCCGCGACCATCTTCGAGCAGCACGAAGGCCTGCGAGTCGCCGCGCTTGCGCATCGCGCCGACCTGGCCGGCGATGATGACCTGGGTTTCCGGCCGCCAGCTGTTGCCGCCGCCTTTCTGGTCGCGCGCTGCCCACAGGCTGTCGAGCTGCCCGAGGTCGGTCCCGACCAGGGCCTGCAGTTCGTCGCGATAGGGATCGAGCGGGTGGCCGCTGAGGTAGTGGCCGAGCGTGTCGCGTTCGCCGTCGAGCTTCTGCTTGAGCGGCCATTCCTCGCATTCGGGCAGATCGATGTGCAGCGCATCGCTGTCGCCGACGCTGCTGCCGAACATGTCGACGATGCCGGCGTTGCGGTTGCGGGTGAGTTGGTCGGTCGCCTTCAGCGCCTCGGGCAACTGCAGCATCAGCGATGCCCGGTTCTTGCCCAGCGCGTCCATCGCGCCCGCATTGATCAGCGCTTCGAGCGTGCGCTTGTTGAGCCGCGAGGAATCCACGCGACGGCAGAAATCCAGCAGGTCGGGAAACACGCCGGCCTGCACCCGCGCATCGACGATGTTCTCGCAGGCGCCGCGGCCCACGCCCTTCACCGCGCCCAGGCCGTAGCGGATGGTCTGCGGATCGATCGCCTCGAACATGTAGGCCGAGGCATTGACGTCGGGCGGCAGCACGTCCAGGCCCATCGTCCGAGCTTCGGTCAGAAAGCCGGTGACCTTGTCGGTGTTGTCCATGTCCGACGACAGCACCGCGGCCATGAACTCGGCCGGGTAGTGCACCTTCAGCCAGGCGGTCTGGTAGGCCACCAGCGCATAGGCGGCCGAGTGCGACTTGTTGAAGCCGTACTCGGCGAATTTTTCCATCAGATCGAAGATCTGCGTGGCGACCTTCGGGTCGACGCCGTTCTCCGCCGAGCCCGCCTCGAACTTGGCGCGCTCCTTGGCCATTTCCTCGGCCTTCTTCTTGCCCATCGCGCGGCGCAGCAGATCGGCGCCGCCCAGCGAATAGCCGGCCAGGACCTGGGCGATCTGCATCACCTGTTCCTGGTAGACGATGACGCCGTAGGTCGGCGAGAGCACCGGCTCCAGCGACGGATGCGGATAGCTCACGTCCGTGCGGCCGTGCTTGCGGTCGACCCACTCCTTGTCCATCCCCGAGCCCAACGGGCCGGGCCGGAACAGCGCGGCGAGCGCGATGATGTCCTCGAACGTATCGGGCTGCGCGCGCTTGAGCAGCTCGCGCATGCCGCGCGATTCGAACTGGAACACCGCGACCGTGTCGCCACGCGCGAACAGCTTGTAGCTCTCGACGTCGTCGAGCGGCAGCGCGGCGATATCCAACGGATCTTCGCCGGCCGCGGCGCGGCGCGCGTTGATCGCCTTGACCGCCCAGTCGATGATCGTGAGCGTGCGCAGGCCGAGGAAGTCGAACTTCACCAGGCCGATCGTCTCGACATCGTCCTTGTCGAACTGGGTGACCGGGTTGCGGCCAAGGTTGCCTTCGTCGTGTTCCGCGTACAGCGGGCAGAAATCACTGAGCGGGGAGGGCGCGATGACCACGCCGCCGGCGTGCTTGCCGGCGTTGCGGGTCAGATCCTCGAGCTGCAGGGCGAGATCGAGCAGGTCGTGGACGTCGTCCTCGTCGTTGTAGCGCGCGATCAGTTCATCGGACCGCCAGGCGTCGTCGCTGCGCGACTTGTCGGTGCGTCCGAGTGCGTCCTCCAGACCGATGCCCAGCGTCGGCGGCACCAGCTTGGAAATGCCGTCGACCATACCGTAGGGATAGCCGAGCACACGACCGGTATCGCGCACCACGGCCTTCGCGGCCATGGTGCCGTAGGTGATGATCTGGCTGACCCGGTCGCGGCCGTACTTCGCGGCGACGTAGTCGATGACCTCGTCACGGCGGTCCATGCAGAAGTCGATGTCGAAGTCGGGCATCGACACGCGTTCTGGATTGAGGAAGCGCTCGAACAGCAGGTCGTAGGGCAGCGGATCGATGTCGGTGATCTTCAGTGCCCACGCGACCAGCGAGCCGGCGCCGGAACCGCGGCCGGGACCGACCGGAATGTCGTGCTCCTTGGCCCACTTGATGAAGTCCGAGACGATCAGGAAGTAGCCCGGGAAGCCCATCTTGCAGATGACGTCGAGCTCGATGTCGAGACGCTCGATATAGCTTTCGCGCGTATGCCCCGGCGCGATCGGGTACTTCGCCAGACGCTCGACCAGACCCTCGTGCGACTGCGCGCGGATCCAGGTGTCGAGCGTGTGGTCGTCGGGCACCGGATAGGCCGGCAGGTAATAGGTGCCCAGGCGCAGTTCGAGATTGCAGCGCTGCGCGAGCGCGAGCGTGTTGTCGATCGCGTCGGGCACATCGGAGAACAGCGCGGCCATCTCGTCGGCCGACTTCAGGTACTGCTCGCGTGTGTAGAGCTTCGGGCGACGCGGATCGTCGAGCACGCGGCCCGTGGAAATGCACACGCGGGCTTCGTGCGCATCGAAGCCTTCGGCATCGAGGAAGCGCACGTCGTTGCCGGCGATCACCGGCAGCGACAGATCGGAGGACACCTGCAGCGCGAGCGCGTTGTGCACGGTTTCGTCGTCGAAGCCGCAGCGGGTGAGCTGCAGGAACAGACGGTCGTCGAACACTTCGCGCCATTGCGTGTACCACTGCCGCGCGAGATCGTCGCGGCCACCGGCCAGCAGCTTCGCCGCAGGACCGTGGCGACCGGCGATCGCGAACAGGCCGGTATTCGCCTCGCGCAACCAGTCCGGGCGCACGACGACGCCATCGGTGCGATGGCCTTCCATCCATGCGCGCGTGAGCAGGCGTGACAGCGACAGGTAGCCGTCGTGATCGCGGCACAGCAGGGTCAGCGTCGAGGCTGGTTCGTCGCCTTCGGCGAGCGAGATGTCGGCGCCCATCACCGGCTTGATGCCGGCGCCTTCAGCCGCCTTGTAGAACTTCACCAGCGCGAACAGGTTGTTGCGGTCGGTCAGCGCAACCGAGGGCTGGTCGAGCGCGGCGCAGCGTTTCACCAGCTCCTTGATCCGGATTGTCGAATCGGAGAGCGAGTATTCGCTGTGGACGTGCAGATGGGCGAAGCGGGCGGACATTGCGTGGGCGTGGCGACCGGAGGGTCAGGTTAGGGCCGGGGCGGGGGCCGGACAAGGCTTGACAGGGGGCGGGTCGCGCTCTGGCGCGGCGGGTGCGTGGTAGCCGACCGGAAACGGTTCATCCAGCGCCACTTTCGGGCTGCAAAGCGCCGCGTGACCCGTCGGATGGCGCGCCTGCAGGTGCTGCGTGACGGGTTCGCTGCGCTCGCCTCATCCCACGTCCGGATATCAGGCCGGCAACGGCTCGGCGAACAGATCTGCGGTCGTGGGTTCGACGATGGCATCCGACATGGCTTGGGGCAACAACCGCGCCACTGGCGCGAAGCTGCGACGGTGATGCACGCAGGGGCCGTGCGCGAGCAGCGCGGCGAGGTGGGTCGGCGCGCTGTAGCCCTTGTGCCGGTCGAAACCGTAATCGGGAAACGCCGCGTGCAGTTCGACCATCGCGCGATCGCGCGCGACCTTGGCGAGGATCGACGCCGCCATGATCGATTGCTCAAGCGCGTCGCCGCCGATGATCGCGCGTGCGGGACAAGGCAGGCCGCGCGGCAGGCGGTTGCCGTCGATCAGCACGCGCTCGGCCGCGGGCGCCAGCGCCTGGACGGCACGCGCCATGCCGACCATCGTCGCCTGGAAGATGTTTATGCGATCGATCTCGTCGACATCGACGAACTCGACCCGCCACGCCAGCGCCCGCTCGAGGATCTGCGGGTAAAGCGCCTCGCGGCGTTTCTCGGTCAATTTCTTGGAATCGTCGAGGCCGTCGATCGGGCGCTTGGGATGCAGGATCACCGCGGCGACCACGACTGGTCCGGCGAGCGGGCCGCGCCCGGCCTCATCCACGCCGGCGATGCGCAGGCGACGGGTCATCGCGATTCGACTGGCGGTGCGGGCAGTGCCGATACGGCGAGCCGTCCGACCGCATCCGCAGCGGTCGCCGAGGCACCCTGACGCAGTTGCAGATGCAGATCGCGATAGACCGGCTGCAAGGCATCGGCCGCGGCCGGATCGCGGAACCAGTGCAAGACGGCCGCCGACAGATTCCCGGGCGTGCAGTCCTCCTGCATGAACTCCGGGGCGATCGTGCGTCCGGCCAGCACGTTGGGCAGCGAGAAGCGATCGACCTTCATCAGTTTGAAGAGGCGCACCAGAAACGCCGTGCTCGGCGCGATGCGGTAGCCGACGACCATCGGGCGTTTGGCCAGCAAGGCTTCCAGCGTCGCGGTGCCGGAGGCGAGCAGCACGACATCGCTGGCGACCATCGCGGCGCGCGCCTGGCCGTCGAGTACCCGCACATCGAGCGTGGAAAAGCGTGGCTGTGCGAGCAGCGCATCGATCGCGGCGCGGCAAGCTGCGTTCGCGGCCGGCACGACGATGCGCAACCCGGGCAGAGCGTCGGCGACACGCGCGGCGGCATCGAGGAACACGTCGCCGAGGCGTCCGATTTCGCCCAGACGCGACCCCGGCAGCACCGCGAGCACAGGCGCGTCCTGCGGCAGTCCAAGCGCATCGCGCGCCGCTGTGCGGTCAGGCTCGAGCGCCAGCATCTCGGCCAGTGGATGACCGACGAAGCGTGCATCGACGCCATGCGTCGCATAGATCGGCGGCTCCATCGGGAACAGGCACAGCACGAGATCCGCGCTGCGTCCGATCTTCGCCGCGCGGCCCTGGCGCCAGGCCCAGATCGAGGGGCTGACGTAATGCACGGAGCGAATGCCGCGGTCTTTCAGCGTGCGCTCGAGACCGAGATTGAAATCGGGCGCGTCGATGCCGATGAACACGTCCGGCCGCCAGTCGAGCAGGCGCGCGCGCAGCGTTTTGCGCAGCTTGAGCAGGCGCGGCAAGTGCCGCAGCACTTCCGACAGCCCCATGACCGCGAGTTCGGACGCGTCGTGCCAGGTGTCCATGCCGGCCGCACGCATCGCATCGCCGCCGACGCCGGCAAATGTCGCCTGCGGATAGCGCGCGCGCAGTTGTTCGATCAGCCCGGCGCCGAGCAGGTCACCCGATGCTTCGCCCGCCACAAGGGCCACGCGGAGCGTGGCGCTACTCGGGAGATTCGTGATTTTGGATTCGGGATTCGGCACAGCAGGGCGACGCACGGGTTGGATAGCGGCATTGTGCCTCTTGGAATCGCCAATCCCGAATTCCCAACCCCGGCCTCAACGCAACAGCGGACGATCGCCGGCGTCGATGAAATCGAGAAACGCGCGCACATCCTCGCTGCCCTGCGCCATTTCTGCCAGTCGCACACGCGCATCGGCCAGCGAATCACCCGAAACATACAAGGCGCGGTAGGCGCGCTTGATCGCGGAGGTGCGTGCGGAATCGAAGCCGCGACGCTTCAGACCTTCGGCATTGATGCCGCGCGGGCGGCCATAGCCGTCCTGCGCCACCATCACGAACGGGGGCACATCGCCGTTGACGAACGCGCCCATGCCGATGAACGCATGCGCGCCGATCCGGCAGAACTGGTGGATGCCGACGAACCCGCTGAGGATCACGTGGTCGCCGACCGTCACGTGGCCGGCCAGCGTGGCGTTGTTGGAAAACACGCAGCGGTTGCCGACGACGCAATCGTGCGCGACGTGCGTGTAGGCGAGAAGCCAGTTGTCGTCGCCGATCCGGGTGATGCCGCCGCCGTCGCCGGTGCCGCGGTTGATCGTGACGAATTCGCGGATCGTGTTGCGATCGCCGATCACCAGCTCCGCGCGTTCGCCCGCGAACTTCTTGTCCTGCGGCTCGCCGCCGATAGCGGCATGGCCGTGGATGTGGTTCTCGCGGCCGATGCGTGTCGGGCCATGGATGCTGGAATGCGGGCCGACGATGGTGCCGGCACCGATCTCGACCTCCGGACCGATGAGCGTGAACGCCCCGATACGCACGTCCTCACCCAGCGTCGCGCCAGGATCGACGACCGCGCTGGGATGGACCTGCGCAGCGCCCATGTCAGCGCGGGACCTCGGCGCAAAGGATCTCCGCGCATGCCGCCTGTTGACCATCCACGCGTGCGATGCCGCTGTACATGGTCATGTTGCGGATCTCGCGCTTGATCGTGACCTCGAGTTCGAGACGGTCGCCCGGCACCACCATGCGCGAAAACTTCGCCGCGTCCACCTTGACCAGGTACGACAGGTTGCCCTCGCAGTTCTTGCCCTTGGTCAGATGGGTGAGAATCCCGCCGGCCTGGGCAAGGGCCTCGATGACCAGCACCCCCGGCATCACCGGCTGGCCGGGAAAATGCCCCTGGAAGAACTCCTCATTGGCCGAGACATTCTTCCAGCAGACCACACGCTTGCCGTGCTCGAACTCGACGACGCGGTCGATGAGCAGGAACGGATAGCGGTGTGGCAGCAACTTGTGGACGCCGTCGATGAGGATCGGCAGCGTGATCTGGTCTGTCATGGTTCCCCCTTGCCGAGCGCCGTGACGCGGCGCGCGAGCGAATCGAGCTGGCGGATCCGCACGGCATTCTTCCGCCACTCGCGCGTGGGCTGGGCGGGAATGCCGGCCGAATACTCGCCAGGCTCGGTAATGGATGCGGACACCATCGTCATCGCGTGGACGACGACGTGATCGCAGATTTCAAGATGGCCGGCGACGCCGACCTTGCCCGCGAGCAGGCAGTAGCTGCCGATCTTCGTGCTGCCGGCAATACCCACGCAGCCCGCGATCGCGGTATGCGCACCGATGCGCACGTTGTGTCCGATCTGGATCAGGTTGTCGAGGCGCACGCCCTCGGCCAGCGTGGTGTCTTCGAGCGCACCGCGATCGATCGTAGTGTTGGCGCCGATGTCGCAGTCGTCGCCGATCACCACGCCGCCGAGTTGCGGCACGTTGATCCAGCGGCCGGCGTCCATCGCCAGGCCGAATCCTTCAGACCCGAGCACTGCGCCGGGATGGATGGTGACGCGGGTGCCGAGGCGCACACGCTTGACCAGAGTCACGCGGGCGATCAGATGGCTGCCGTCGCCGACCACGCAGTCTTCGCCGATCACGCAACCGGCGCCGAGCGTCGCGCCGGCGCCGATCACGCTGCGCGCGCCAATGCTGACGTGCGGGCCGATCGACGCGCTGGCGTGGACCTGCGCGGATGGATCGACCACGGCGGAGGCATGGATCCCCACCGGCGCATCGCTTGCCGGCTCGAACAACGCGGCGATCTTCGCGTAGGCGACGTAGGGATCCTTGGCGATCAGCGCTGTGCCGGCGTAGCCCGCCGCGTCCGCCTCGCGCATCACCACGATGCCGGCGGCGGTAGCGGCCAGCTGTGGGCGGTAGCGCGGGTTCGACAGGAACGCGAGCTGCACGCTGGTCGCGGCGGCGAGCGTTCCGACACCGCTGACTGCAGTCTGCGGATCGCCGTGGACGACAAGGCCGAAGCGCTGCGCGAGGGCTTCGGCGGTATGGCGGGTCTGCGTGTCGGTCATCGGTCGCGCTGGATCAGAACGCGCCGCCGAAGGTGAACTGCAGGCGCTCGACTTCATCGGCCTGCTTGATCAGCTCACCCGAGCCGCCACGCACCTCGTTCTGCTGACGCAAGGGGTACGAATAGCTGATCGAGATCGGACCGACCGGCGCGCGCCACATCAGGGCGACACCTGCCGACGCGCGCAGTTCCTTCGCATCCCAGCTGTCGACATCCTTATAGACGTTGCCGAAGTCGACGAAGGCCGAGATGCGCGCCGCAGGTGACTTGATCAGCGACGGGAAGAACATTTCCGCCGAACCGATCGTCTTCACCGCGCCGCCGATCGGCTGCAGGAACGAGCTGTTGAACGCCGTTTCGCGCGGGCCCAGCGTGTTGTCGCGGAAACCGCGCACGGAACGCGGGCCGCCCGCATAGAAGTTCTCGTAGAACGGCAGGCCGCTGGCGGTGATCGTGCGGATGTAGTCGTTCGACGTGAGGTCGCAGGGGTCACTCGGCGGAGCGCCCGGCACCTGGGTGTCGATGGTGCCGTCACCATTGCTATCGACCAAAGTGGGTCCGGTGAAGCACACGTTGCGCACGATGTCGCTGCCGTAGCTGTCGCCGTAGCCGAGCTCTGCGCGCGTATTGAGCACCAGGTGGCGATTGATCGGCCAGTACTTCGAGATCTCGTAGTTGAGCTTGTAGTACTCAGCGCTCGAGCCGGGCAGGGTGGTCTCGAGCGAGACGCGCTGCATCATGCCGCGCGTGGGCTGCAGATAGTCGTTGCGGGTATCGCGCGCCCACGCCAGCTCGCTGCGCCAGGCGTGGAAGGTGCGCGAGCCGAATGCATCGACGTAGTCGACGATCGATTCGGGCGAAGAACCGCGGAAGGTGAAGATCTGGTTGCGGTCGATGCCGAGCAGCAGCGAGATCGAGTCGTTCTCGGTCAGCGGAATGCCGAGGATCGTCTGCGCCGCGGCGCTGGTCGAGGAGTACTGCGCGGTGTTGAACTCGGAGTTGTCGAACTCGCGCCACCACAGGTTGTAGCCCAGCGACATGCCGCCGTCGGTGAAGTACGGGTTCATGAAGGAGAACGAGTAGCGCTGCAGATACACGTTGCGCTGTGCTTCCACCGAGACCCGGTTGCCGCTGCCGAGGAAGTTGTTCTGCGACAGCTGCACCGATGTGGTCACGCCGGCGAGCTGCGAATACCCGAGGCCGAACACGAAGCTGCCCGAGGTGGTCTCGGTGACGCTGAACACCACGTCGACTTCGTCGTTGCTGCCGGGCACCGGCTGGCTTTCGACGTTGACGCTGCCCGATTCGAAATAGCCCAGGCGCTGCAGGCGGACCTTGGAGCGGTCGACCGCGGCCTGCGAGTACCAGCTGCCCTCGAACTGACGCATTTCGCGGCGCATCACTTCGTCGGATGTGCGGCTGTTGCCCTTGAACTGGACGCGGCGCACCTGCACGCGCGGACCCGGCACGACCTGGAGATTGATCGCGACCGTGCGGTTCTCGCGGTCCACTTCCGGAATCGGGTTCACCTGCGCGAACGCATAGCCGATGTTGCCGAGCGTCGCGACGATCGCATCCGAGCTCAATTCCAGCAGCGCACGCGAGAACACCTGGTCCTTCTGCACGAAGACGCGGCTTTCGATCTCTTCCTTCGGCAGCACCGTGTTGCCGGTGATCTGCACGTCCGACACCTTGTAGATCTCGCCTTCGGTGATACCGGCGGTGATGAACATGTCGGCCTTGTCGGGGCTGATCGAGACCTGGACGCTGTCCTCGCTGAAATCGATGTAACCGCGGTCGAGATAGAAGTTGTGCAGCTTCTCGCGGTCGCCCTCGAGCTTCTCGCGCGAATACTGGTCGTCGCGGCGGTACCAGCTGAGCCAGTTCGACTCGCCCGATTCCCAGTTGTCGGTCAGCGTGTCGAGGTCGTAGATCTCGTTACCGACGATGTTGATGTGGCGGATCTTGGCCGCCTTGCCTTCCTCGACATTGATTGCGATGTCGACGCGATTGCGGTCGAGGCGCGAGACGGTCGGGGTGATGCGCACGTTGTACTTGCCGCGGTTGTTGTACTGGCGCACCAGTTCCTGGGTGACGCGGTCGAGGTCGAGGCGGTCGAAGGTCTCGCCTTCCGACAGGCCGATCTCGTTCAGGCCCTTGGTCAGGTCCTCGGTCTTGATGTCCTTGTTACCGGTCAGCGTGAGGCGGTTGATCGCGGGACGCTCGCTCACCGTGAACACCAGAATGTCGCCCTGGCGCGCGACCTGGATGTCCTCGAAGAAGCCGGTCCGGTACAGCGCGCGGACCGCGTCGCTGATGCGGGTGGAGTTGACGGTGTCGCCGCGCTCGACCGGCAGATAGGTGAACACAGTGCCCGCGCCGATGCGCTGCAGGCCGTCGACACGGATGTCGCTCACCGTGAAGCTGCTGGCGCTCGGCGGTGCCAGCGGAGGAAGCGAGGCGGGAGCCGTCGCGGCGACAGGTGCGTTCGCGGCCGTCTGGGCCCATGCCGGCGCGGCGATCACCGTGGCGAGGGCGAGGGCAAGCAGTCGGCGGTCAGGCATTCGCGTCATCTTTGAATCCGGGTAGGGGAGTGGTTCCGGCGCGGTGCGCGCGGCGGAATCCGGGTCGGGCAGGTGTCAGCGCACGAGTTGGAGGATGTCGTTGTAGAACGCCAGGCCCATCAGGCCGGCCAGCAGGGCCAGGCCGACGTATTGACCGGCCACCATCGCGCGCTCGCTGACCGGGCTGCCTTTGACCAACTCGATAAGGTAATACAACAGGTGTCCCCCATCCAGCAGCGGGATAGGGAGGAGGTTCAGAATCGCCAGGCTCAGCGACAGCAGCGCGAGGATGGTGAGGTACCAGGCAGGGCCCTGGCCGGCATAGGTATTGGCGGCGCGGGCGATCGTGATCGGTCCGGCAACGGTGTTCTCGATCGCCACCCGGCCGCTGAAGGCCCGGCCGATCATGCCGACCAACTGGCCGGTCAAATGGCTGACTTCACGGAACGCCGCCGGCACCGAGGCGAGCACGCCGTACTGCTGTAACGCGTCCTTCGGTGGCAGGGGCAGATTGCGCGGCGGTGCGATGCCGAGCGCCCAGTATGCGCTGCGTCCCTCGGACGGCGGCATTTGCCGGGGGGTCATCTCCAGCGCGAGGCGTTCGCCATCGCGTTCCACTTCGACCATCGCCGCGCCGCCGCGGTCGCCCAGCGTCTGCACCAGGGGTCCGATGTCCTCGAAGACCCGTACCGGGCTGCCATCGATGGCGGTGAGCCGGTCGCCCTCGGCCAGCACGCCCCAGGCCGCGGATCCAGGCTCCACGGCGGCGACGAGTGCCGGCAGCATCAGATGCCGCGGCCACAGGCCAATGGCCGATGCGATGCGGCGCTGGTCGAAATCCTCCGGCAGCTCGGACAGGCGCAGCTCGCGGACGACTTCGCGATCGCGCGCGTCCGTCACGCGCAGCGCGACGTCCTCGCGATCGAGCGCGGCCGGCAACAAGGCCAGCTGGACTTCCATCCAGGTCGGGGTCTCGCGGTCGCCGACCGATTCGATGTGGTCACCCGCGCGCAGCCCCGCGGTTTCGGCGATGCCGCTGGCCTGGCCGACGACCGGTGCATAGTCGGGACGTCCGATGACGAACATCGCCCACAGCAGCGCAACGCACAGGATCAGGTTGGCGATCGGACCGGCGGCGACGATGGCGATGCGCTTCCACACCGAGGCGCGGTTGAAGGCCGCGTGCGCTTCGGCCTCCGGCACTGCGCTTTCGCGCTCGTCGAGCATCTTGACGTAGCCGCCCAGCGGGATCATCGCGATCTGGTAGACCGTGCCGTCCTTGCCGCGGCGCGACCACAGCGCGCGGCCGAAGCCGACCGAGAACCGCAGCACGCGCACGCCACAACGGCGCGCGACCCAGTAGTGGCCGAACTCATGAAACGTCACCAACACGCCGAGGCTGACGATCAGCCACCACACCGAGCCGAGGAATTCAGACATCACGCTTGCTCAATGGATGGCACCTGTTTCGATCGCGCGTGTGGCGGCGTGTCGCGCACGCGCATCGGCGTCACGCAGCACGGCCAGCGACGTCGCGTCCGTGGTGGGAAATGTGTCGAGCACATGCGCGACCAGCCCGGGGATGGCTAGAAAACGGAGTTGCCCCTGAAGAAACGCTGAAACCGCGATCTCGTTGGCCGCGTTCAGCACGGCAGGCGCGGTGCCGCCGGCCACCAGTGCGTCGCGCGCCAAGGCCAGGCAGGGAAATGCCTCGATATCCGGAGCCTCGAATTCCAGGCGACCATGCTGCAGCAGATCCAGCCCCGCAACGCCGGAGGCGATCCGGTCGGGGTAGCCCAGTCCGACCGCGAGCGCGGTGCGCATGTCCGGCAATCCGAGCTGCGCCAGCGTGGAACCATCGATGAACTCGACGAACGAGTGGACGAGACTCTGCGGGTGCACCAGCACGTCGAGGCGCTCGCCCGGCATCGCGAACAGATGGTGCGCTTCGATCAGTTCCAGCCCCTTGTTCATCAGCGTGGCCGAATCGACCGAGATCTTCGGCCCCATCGACCACTTGGGATGGGCGACTGCCTGGGCCGGCGTCACGTCGGCCAGCGAGGCACGATCGCGCCCGCGGAACGGGCCGCCGGATGCGGTCAGGATGATGCGGGCGACGCCGCTGCAGTCGCCGTCGCCGGGCAGACACTGGTGGATCGCATTGTGCTCGCTGTCGATCGGCACGATGGTCGCGCCCGCGTTGCGCGCGGCCTGCATCATCAGCGCGCCGGCCAGTACCAGCGATTCCTTGTTGGCCAGCAGCACACGCTTGCCGGCACGCAGCGCGGCGAGCGTGGAATCGAGACCGGCGGCCCCGACGATGGCCGCGACCACCGTGTCGCATGTGTCCGCGTCGGCTGCGAGCATGTCGAGCGCCGGCATGCCGGCGTGCGGCGTCGTGTCGAGGCCGGCGTCGCGCAATGCGGTCGCCAGCGCGTCGAGCAGGCCGGAATCGGCGATCACCGCATGGTCCGGCCGATGCGTGACGCACAGCGCGACAAGTCTATCGACGTTGCTGCCAGCGGCCAGCACACTCACGCGCAGGCGCTCGGGATGCCTGGCGATGACGTCCAGCGCCGAGGTGCCGATCGAACCGGTGGCGCCGAAGACCGCGACCTTGCGGATCATGCGTGGCACGTCCGGCCGCGGCACAGAAATACGGATTGCATTGTCAGAAGCCGAGCCAGATCTGGCCGAACGCGAACACCGGCAGCGCCGCCAGCACGCTGTCGAGCCGGTCGAGCACGCCGCCATGGCCGGGAATCAACGTGCCCGAATCCTTGGCGCCGACATGCCGCTTGAGCAAGCTCTCGAACAGATCGCCGACCACCGATGCCAGCACGGTGAGCACCGCGACCAGCGCGACCAGCGGCAATTGCGCGACGGTCGCGCCTGCCAGCGGCGCGAACGCCACCGCGACGGCGACACCCGCAATGACGCCGCCCGCCAGGCCTTCAACGGTCTTGTTGGGGCTGATGCGCGGCGCCAGTTTGTGCTTGCCGAACTTGCGACCCGCAAAATACGCGCCGGTGTCGGTGGCCCAGACGATCGCCAGCGCCAGCAGCAGCCAGCGGTTGCCGTAGCCGCCGTTCTCGCCGGCGTGAATCACGCACAGCGCGGCCCAGGCCGGGATCACCGCAAGCGTACCGGCGGCGAGCTTGAAGACACGCGCCTTGGTGTCGTGATCGGACGCGAAGTCGTAGTAACGCAGCCATAGCGTGGCCAGCAGCCACCAGCCGACGCCGATCATCGCGAGGATCTTCAGCAACACCAGTGAACCGCCACCGGTCGCCGAGGCCCAGACGATCGCCACCATCAGCAGCAGATTCAGCGCCAGCAGCGCGGTGCGCGCGAGCGTGTCGTCGATGTCGGTCAACCGCAACCATTCCCACAGCGCGGCGAGGAAGACGATCGCCGAGACGGCGGCCATCCACGGTGTATTGAGCAGCAGCACGGCCGCGATGGCGACAGGCGCCATCAGCAGGGCCGCGAGAATGCGGGTCGATGTCATGGGTGGCCCTCCCCGGGCGGTGCATCCTGTGCGGAGGCGATCTGCTCGCCCGTCAGCCCGAAGCGTCGCTCGCGCGAGGCATAGACCTGTAACGCCTGTTCGAGTTCCTGCACGCCGAATTCGGGCCACAGGGTCTCGGTGAACCACAACTCGGTGTAGGCGAGCTGCCACAACAGGAAATTGCTGATGCGCAGGTCGCCACCGGTCCGGATGAAGAGATCCGGTGCCGGCAGATCGGCCAGCGCGACGCGTGCACCCAGCGCCGCTTCATCGATCTGATCGGGACGCAACCGGCCGGCCGCGACATCCTCGGCCAGCGAGCGCGCCGCCGATGCGATGTCCTGGCGCCCGCCGTAACTCGCGGCCACCGCCAGCGTCAGACGCGTATTGCCAGCGGTCAGCGTTTCGGCCGCCGCCATGCGACCCCGAATGCCTTCGCTGAAGCGGCTGCGCTCACCGATGAAACGCAGGCGCACGCCGCGGCGATGCAATTCGCCGACCTCGCGGTCGAGCGCGCCCAGGAACAGCTTCATCAGCGCACCGACTTCCTCGTCGGGGCGGCCCCAGTTCTCGCTGGAAAAGGCGAACAGGGTCAGCGCTCCGACGCCGCGTTCGAGGCAGAAATCGATGCAGAGATTGACCGTGCGTGCGCCGGCTCGATGGCCGATCGCACGCGGACGCTTGCGGCGCGCCGCCCAACGCCCGTTGCCATCCATGATGACGGCGATGTGGCGCGGGACGGTCCCGGTCGGAATCGGAGCGTTCATGCGGACTGCGGCCAGGCCGTCAGACCGACATCAGTTCCTGTTCCTTGGCCTTGACCACCTCATCGACGTCCTTGATCGCCGCGTCGGTGATCTTCTGGATCTCGTCCTCGCTGCGACGCTCGTCGTCCTCGGAGATCAGCTTCTCCTTCAGGAGTTCCTTGATCTGCTGGTTGGCATCGCGGCGGATGTTGCGGATGGCGACCTTGCTGTCCTCGCCCTCGCTGTGCACGACCTTCGACAGGTCGCGGCGGCGTTCTTCGGTCAGCGCGGGCAGATTGAGGCGGATCGTGGTGCCGGCGGTGTTCGGGGTCAGGCCGAGGTCGGAGCCGAGAATCGCCTTCTCAATCGCGCCGACGATCTGCTTCTCCCACGGTGTGATCATCAGCGAGCGGGCATCGGACACCACCACGCTGGCGACCTGGTTCAGCGGCATGTCCGAACCGTGGTAGTTGACCTTGATGTTGTCGACCAGGGCGGTGGACGCGCGCCCGGTGCGTACCTTCACCAGCGTGTGCTTGAGCGCTTCGACGCTCTTGGCCATGCGGGTCTGGGTGTCTTTCTTGATGTCGTTGAGCATGGGCAGCCCCGGTCCGTGTGCGAATCGGACGATTATAAGCGTCCGGGGCCGACGACGGGGCCGGGTGATGCCGCAGCGCGGCGCCCGGCCGCGCGGTAGGGGCTCAGCTGCGGCCCTGCACCAGCGTGCCGATCGGCTCGCCGCGCAGGATGCGCAGCAGTACGCCGGCCTGGCTCATGTCGAAGATGCGCAGCGGCAGATCCGAGTCACGCGCCAACGCGAATGCTGCGGTGTCCATGACCTCGAGTCCCTGGCGCAGGACTTCGTCATAGGTCAGGCGGTCGTAACGCTTGGCATCGGGCACCTTCTTCGGGTCGGCGTCGTACACACCGTCGACCTTGGTCGCCTTCAGCAACAGGTCCGCGCCGATCTCGATGCCGCGCAGCGCAGCGCCCGAGTCGGTGGTGAAGAACGGACTGCCGACGCCGGCGGCGAAGATCGCGATGCGCCCCTTCTCGAGATGCCGGATCGCGCGACGGCGGATGTAGTCCTCGCAGACGTCGTTGATCTTGATCGCGCTCATCACCCGCGCGCGGGCGCCGCGCTTCTCCAGCGCGTCCTGCATGGCGAGGGCGTTGATGACCGTCGCCAGCATGCCCATCTGGTCGCCGGTGACACGGTCCATGCCGGCAGCGGCCAGGCCCGCGCCGCGGAAAATGTTGCCGCCGCCGATCACCAGCCCCACTTCCGCGCCGGCCTTCTGGGCTTCGATGACTTCATCGGCCAGGCGGCCGATGACCTTGGGGTCGATGCCGTAATCCTCGTCACCCATCAGGGCCTCGCCGGACAACTTCAACAAAACGCGGCGATAGGCGAGCGGGGCAGACGACATGCGATGACTCCGGGGGCGAGGACGGTGCGGATTCTAGGGGATCGCCGCAGGCCGTGCGCGAACCGGGTGTCATCTTTCCGTTGCGGTGTCACGAGCGCGTCGCCAAGCGTTGCGCGCTGCGCGTGCTGATATGGCTCCGGTAGGCTGCCGTCAGGACACTTGCACCTCGGGATTTCACCGCGGCTCGGAGTCGCGTCGCAATCAAGCCTTAGCGTCAGCGTGGCACCGCGCGCTCGGGTTCGGGCCCGATAGATCGAAATGGACAGACGCACTCGCGACGCTGCGCTGCCGCAACCGGCTGCCTCAGCTACCCTGACCCGAAGGGCGTTCCGTGGTAGCTGCGTCACCCTTGTCATCCTTTTCGTCGTCGGATTCCGTTGGGGCGGCCTCGACCGTGCCGTCGGCGTGGACGCGACGTTCGAAATTCGGCCCGGAGATCAGTGACGCGTCGTTGCCTTCCGCAGAGCGGTTGTTGTCGTGGGCGTAGTCGTCACCGCGTGACGCCTTGCGGTCGTTGACGGCGACCTGCCCGGACTGGACGTTTTGATCGGGCGCGGTGGCGGGTGTGGAGGGTTTGATGGTCATGGCGATGGCAGCTCGTGAGTAGGGCGGTCGAACGTGCCTCAACCGCTGCCGATACGCCGTGAATCCCGCGTTCCCCGGGCCGGACGGCGCGCCAGTCCGGCGTCGCGCGCAGGCGCACGGGTCCTTTCAGAATTTTCTCAGCGCCACAGGCCGCCCAGGGCGCGGCATGCTGGTGCTCCCAGGGAGCGGACGAGCCACGCTGTTGCGGAGCACCGACAGGTCCGGGATGGACGACAGACTCGAAGTCAGGCAATTGCGACGACCGCGATCCGTGCGTGCGATGCGAAACATCGGCATCTGGCTCGGCGTTGTCCTCACAGCTGGGTTGTGCGCTCTGGTACTGCTGGAGCGGCAGGCGCGCCTCGACGCGGCGTCCCGCCAGAGCATGGCGCTGGCGACCGGTGTCGACCGCCTGCTGCACTACGAACTTCGCAACATCCAGCGCGCGATGCGCGGGATTGTGGCCGGGGATGTCGCGAACGCGGCGACGCCTGCGCCGGAAGCGGCGTCGCGTCTCGACATCTGGATCAGCGGGGTCGTGAGCCGGCATGACGAGCTGGAAGACATTCTCCGGTTCGATCCGAACGGTGCCGGCCCAGCCGGCAGCGATCCGCGGATCGCGCATTGGGTCTCAGAACTGGTGCCGTCCGAGGCGCCCTTGGCGGCCGGACCGCTGTTGCCGCGTGCCGAGGGCTGGCTGCTGCCGCTTGCGATGCCGACCCGCGACGACGGCTGGCTGGTTGCGCTGTTTCGCACCAGCGAACTTGAAAGCATGGTCGATGCGCTCGATATCGGGCGCGAGGGCAGTGCGACGATTTATACGCAGGACGGGGTCGTCGTGGCGCGTTTCGGCCAGTTCGGCGAGTACGTGGGCAAGCAGGTCGATCTGCCGGCCGGCGCCCGCGGTGAGGATGCCCCCTTCAGCGAACACCACGTGAGCCAGCTCGACGGCGTCGAGCGTGCCGTGACCTTCAGCAAGACGAGCGACTATCCCTTCGTGGTGAGCGCCGGCATTGGCCTGCACGAAGCACTGGCGCAGTGGCGGGTGTATGCAACCTGCGCGCTGGTGCTGGCCTTGCTGTACTGGCTCGTCTTCGGATTCGTCGTGCGCCGCGCGCACAGGGATCAGGCCGCGCGTGAGGCATTGATGGCGGAACTCGAGGCGCAGGCGCAGTGGTTGCAGCAGGCCCAGCTCGCATCGGGGACCGGTGTCTGGCGCCTGTTTCCGCGCACCGGGCAGGTCCGCGCAAGCCGGGAAATGGCGGCGCTCTACGGGCTGGAGGGCGCGGACGAATGGCGTGCGGCGCAGGCTTTCGTCGATCGCATCCACGAGGACGACAGGGCTGGAATCGCGGCAGAGCTCGCGGCATCGCAGAGCGACCGGAGACCGTTCATACAGGAATATCGTGTGCGGCTGCCCGACAGTCGCATCCGTTGGCTCAGGGTGCGCGGCGCGACGGTCAGTGATGCGCCTGAGCCGGTCATGGCCGGCACGGCGCTCGATGTGACCGAGCAGCACGATGCCCAGCAGCGCGTTGCGCGCGCCGAATTGCAGTTCCGGCACATCTTCGAGCGCAATCCATTGCCTGCCTGGGTCTACGACCTCGAAAACCTGCGGTTTCTGGCGGTCAACGAGGCCGCGGTGGAGGCCTATGGCTACAGCCGCGACGACCTGCTGCAGATGACGGTTCTGGAGCTGCTCGCGCCAGAGGAGCGGGCGGCGGGCCGCGAGGCGTTGATGCCCGGCGGCGGCCAGAGCGCGCAGGACCGTCTCTGGACGTTGATGACGCGGGATGCGCGGCATATCGAGGTCCGCGTGCACGCGCGCACGATCGAGCTCGACGGGCGCGCGGCGCGCCTGGTGCTGGCTGAAGACGTCAGTGCGCGCATGAGCTACGAGCGTGACCTCGCCTGGCGCGCGGACCATGACCCGACCACCGGCATGCTGACCCTGACCGCACTTGCCGATCAGCTCGATTCGCATTGCGCCGCAGACGGCGGCGCAGGCTTCGCGATCGCCTATGTGCAGTTGCGCGACCTGGAACTCATCGCGCCCACGCTGGGACGCCGTGCAGGCGAGAACATCCTGTGTGCGGCGGCAGCACGTTTCAGCGAAGTCGCCGCACGTTACGGGGCCTGCGGCTATATGCCGGCCGAGACCTTCGTCATCGCGGCGCTCGATCCCGGCGAACTGGACGCCATGGTCGCAAGCCTGCTCCAGGCGATCGGCACACCGGTCGATTCCGAGGGCGGCACGTTCTCGCTCGAAGCGTGGATCGGCCTGGCCAGCGGGCCCTGCGATGAAGGGGGCGCGGAAAAGGTGATCGGACATGCTGCGCTCGCGTCGCTGCACGCGCGTCGCGAGAACCGGCGTGTGGTGCCCTATGGCGCGTGCATGGCCGAACAGGCGTCGGCGCGTCTGGAGATGGTGCGGCAGTTGCGCCAGGCCCACGAGCGCGAGGAGTTCGAACTACATTTCCAGCCGATCCAGCGCCTGCGCGACGGGCGTGTCGTCGCGATCGAAGCCCTGTTGCGCTGGCGTCACGCCGATGGACGCTATACGCCGCCGGCCCGGTTCATTCCGCTATGCGAGGAATCGGGCCTGATCGTGCCGATCGGCAACTGGGTACTGGAGGAGTCCGCGCGCATGCATGCGCGCTTGGCGGCCGCCGGGCACGGCCACATCGCGATTGCGGTCAATGTCTCGGCCGTCCAGTTCGAGTCCGGCCTGTGCGCGGAATCGATTCGCCATCTGTTCGAGCGCCATGCGCTGCCGCGGCGTGCGCTGCATCTTGAACTCACCGAAAGCGTGCTGCTGCGCCAGCCGGACCACGCACGCGCGGTGATGGGCACACTGCGGGATGCAGGCCTGTGCCTGTCGATCGATGATTTCGGAACCGGCTTCTCCAGCATGGCCTATCTGCGGGATCTGCCACTCGATCACCTGAAGATCGACCGGGCCTTCGTACGCGACGTGACCTGCGACCCGCGCAGCGCCGCGATCTGTCGCGCGATGATCGCGCTCGGCCACGGGCTGGGCCTGTCGGTCATCGCCGAGGGCGTGGAAGCGTCCGAGCAGCTCGACTGGCTGCGCACGCATGGCTGCGACCAGGCGCAGGGCTATTACCTCGGCCGTCCGATGCCCATCGACACGCTGCTCGACACGCTGGTGGGTGAGACCAGCGATATCGACTGATTGTCCCGGCCGAGCCGGGCCGGCATCGACATGCCGTGTCGTGCAGCAGCTACCGGTCAAGCCGAGCGTGGGCTCCATGTGTGCGCTTCGCGGCCTGCGTTTGACCATGCGCTCGCTGGCGGACTTGCGGCGCGCTGACGCGCCTGGTGTCGTGCTACAGGGCGCATCGGCACACTGTCGCCATCGCATCGATGCGTCGCTGGATGCACTGGCGGCGCGCGAATGCGCGCAGGCGGATGCGGTTCCCCTACCGCGACGGAAGCCTGGAAAACCGCGACATCACGCGCAGACAGACCGGGCAGCGCCGGTCGTTCTGCGCGCCATGGCTCAGACGATGTCCGGCTCGCTGAAAGCCTCGGGCTCGTCTTCGGCCGAGCCGATCGGAATGCAGCTGCAGAAGACGTTCTTGTCACCGTGCACGTTGTCGACACGCGCGACCGGCGGCCAGTACTTGGTGTGGCGCAGCGTCGCCAGCGGGAACGCGGCCAGTTCCCGCGGGTAGGCGTGGGTCCACTCGCTGGCGGTGACCTGCATCGCCGTGTGCGGCGCGTGCTTGAGCGGGTTGTCCTCACGGTCCAGGCGGCCGTCTTCGATCGCGCGGATTTCGTCGCGGATCTGGATCATCGCGTCGATGAAGCGGTCGAGCTCGTGCAGCGATTCGCTCTCGGTCGGTTCCACCATCAGCGTGCCACTCACCGGGAAGCTCAGCGTCGGCGCATGGAAGCCGAAGTCGATCAGACGCTTGGCCACGTCCTCGGCGCTGATGCCGGTCGCGTCCTTGATCGGGCGCAGGTCGAGGATGCACTCGTGCGCGACGAGGTCGTTGCGGCCGGTGTAGAGCGTCGGGTAGTGCGGCGCCAGGCGCCTGGCGACGTAGTTGGCGTTGAGCAGCGCGACCTGGGTGGCGCGGCGCAGGCCCTGCGCGCCCATCATCGCGATGTACATCCAGCTGATCGGCAGGATCGAGGCCGAGCCGAAGGTCGCCGCCGACACCATGCCGACTGCGCCGTCGCCGCCGAGCGCGCGCGGCAGGTAGGGCGCCAGGTGCGACTTTACCGCGCATGGGCCGACGCCCGGGCCGCCGCCGCCGTGCGGAATGCAGAAGGTCTTGTGCAGGTTCAGATGGCTGACGTCCGAGCCCCATTTGCCGGGCTTGGCCACGCCGACGAGGGCGTTCATGTTGGCGCCGTCGGTGTACACCTGGCCGCCGTGCTGGTGGACGATGTCGCAGATCGCGACCACGTCCTCCTCGAACACGCCGTGCGTGGACGGGTAGGTGATCATCAGCGCGGCCAGGCGGTCCGAATACTTCTCGGCCTTGGCGCGGATGTCGTCGATGTCGACGTTGCCGTCCTTGTCGCAGCGGGTCACGACCACGGTCATGCCGACCATCTGCGCCGATGCGGGATTGGTGCCGTGTGCGGATTCGGGGATCAGGCAGATGTCGCGATGGCCCTGGTCCTGCGCCTGCTGGTAGGCGCGGATCGCGAGCAGGCCGGCGAACTCGCCCTGCGCGCCGGAGTTGGGCTGGAAGCTCACCGCGTCATAGCCGGTGATCTCGACCAGCATCGCTTCCAGGCCGTCGATCAGCTCGGTGTAGCCCGCAGTCTGGGCGGCCGGCGCGAGCGGGTGGATGTTGGCGAACTCGGGCCAGGTGACCGGGATCATCTCGGCGGTCGCGTTGAGCTTCATCGTGCACGAGCCCAGCGGGATCATCGTGCGGTCCATCGCCAGGTCGCGATCGGCCAGGGTGCGCATGTAGCGCAGCAGTTCGTGTTCGCTGTGGTGGGTGTTGAACACCGGGTGGGTCATGAACTGCGTGTCGCGCGCGAGCGCCGTCGGCAGCGCATCGGCGGTCGCAGCGTCGAGCGCCTCGATGTCGGCGTGCGCGCCAAAGAGCTCCGCCAGCGCGATCACTTCATCGCGGGTCGTGGTCTCGTCGAGGCTGATGCCGACCGACGAGGTGTCGATCGCGCGCAGGTTGAAGCCGGCGTCGCGCGCCTTGGCGTGCAGCGCATCGGCATCGACGCCGGTCACGTGCAGCGTGTCGAAGAACGCATTGCCGACGTTGACGCCGGCCTTGCCCAGCGCCGCTGCGAGGATCGATGCGAAGCGGTGCGTGCGGCGGGCGATCCGGGTCAGGCCGTCGGGGCCGTGGTAGACGGCGTACATCGACGCCATCACCGCCAGCAGCACCTGCGCGGTGCAGATGTTCGACGTCGCCTTCTCGCGGCGGATGTGCTGCTCGCGGGTCTGCAGCGTCAGGCGATAGGCCTGATTGCCGGCCGCGTCCACCGACACGCCGATCAGGCGGCCCGGCATCGAGCGCTTGTAGGCGTCGCGGCAGGCCATGAAGCCGGCGTGCGGGCCGCCGAAGCCGAAGGGCACGCCAAAGCGCTGCGAGTTGCCCACGACGATGTCGGCACCCCAGCGGCCCGGGGCCTGGATCAGGGTCAGGGCGAGCAGGTCGGTCGCAACCGCGACGACGCCGCCGCGCGCGTGCACTGCGTCGGCGACCGACGAGTGATCCTCGATGCGGCCGAAGGTGTTGGGGTACTGCAGCAGCACGCCGTAGGTGTCGGCGCCCGATGCGTCGGCGGCTGGGCCGATCAGCAGTTCGATGCCGAGGCCATCGGCGCGCGTGCGCAGCACGTCGAGCGTCTGCGGATGCACGTCGTCGGCGACGAAGAACACGTTGGACTTCGACTTCGCCGAACGCTTGGCCAGCGTCATCGCTTCGGCGGCGGCGGTCGCCTCGTCGAGCAGCGAGGCGTTGGCGATATCCATGCCGGTCAGGTCGGTGACCATCGTCTGGAAGTTGATCAGCGCTTCCATGCGGCCCTGCGAGATTTCCGCCTGGTAGGGGGTGTAGGCCGTGTACCAGGCCGGATTCTCGAGGATGTTGCGCAGGATGACGTTCGGCGTGTGGGTGCCGTAATAGCCCTGGCCGATGACGCTGCGCAGCACGGTGTTCTGCTTGGCGACACCGCGGATCTTCGCCAGCGCGTCGACTTCGGTCATCGCGTCGGGCAGGGCGAGCGGACTGCGCGAGGCGATGCTACCGGGCACGATCGCGTCGGTCAGCGCGTCGAGCGAGTCGTGGCCGACCACGCCGAGCATGTGGGCGATCTCGGCATCGTTCGGGCCAATATGGCGCTCGACGAAGGCCGAATGGTGTTCGAGGTCGCGCAGGGTCGAAGCGGTCATGGCGGGCATCCGGAAAAGGGCGGGGCTCAAGGAATGCCGGCGCATGCCCACGTCGATCCGCTCTGGACGACGATGGCCGAAGACCGCCGGTCTTCCGCGTGCCCCTCTGTCCTTTTGCCTGAGAGTTTGGAAGCGGTGCGCTTCGTGCCCCTTCGGCGCCGGGTGCGCCCTTCACGGGCCTCCGGTCTCTCCAGAGTGTTGCCGCTGCAGCGGTACTGGGCCTGAGCGATTCCGGGCGGTTGCGCCTACGGCAGGGACGCTCACAACGAGCGCCCGCTTCTCCCACTGCATACGCGTCGCAGTATACCGGCCACTCCGCGCGCCCGCGCGTGCCTCGGCGCCCGGACGGAACGCGCCGTTGCCGGGGCGTGCGCGTCGGCCGGCCTATGATGTCGCGCTTCTCGCGGCGTCTGCGCCGCGCCCGGTCCGTGAATGCGGACGTCTGCCGGTGTCCCGATGTCCGAATCCTGTTCTCCTGCCGTCGCCTGCGTGCCAGCGCCTCGTGTTGCAGCCGTCGCCGCAGGCGCCTTGCGGGTGCGCGCGTGAGACAGCCGCGCATGCCGTCGATCCGCACCCTGGCGCTGCTGCTGGCGGGCCTGGCGATGTTCGGCCCGTTCTCGATCGACACGATCTTCCCGGCGTTTCCGGCGATGGGCGGCGATCTAAACGCCGACCCGGCCGCGATGCAGCAGACGATCGCGGTGTACCTGATCGCCTACGCGCTGATGAGCATCGTGCATGGGCCGTTGTCGGATGCGATCGGCCGGCGTGCGGTGATCCTCGGGGGCCTGGCGATCTTCGTGCTGGCGTCGGTGGGCTGCGCGCTGTCGACCGATCTGACCACGCTGCTGTGGTTCCGCGCGCTGCAGGGGCTGTCTGCCGGCGTGGGCCTGATCGTGGGCCGCGCGGTGATCCGCGACGTATTGCAGGGCGACGATGCACAGCGGCTGATGAGCCAGGTCATGATGATCTTCAGCATCGCCCCGGCCATCGCGCCGATCATCGGTGGCTGGCTGCTGGGCTGGGGGCGGTGGCCGCTGATCTTCTGGTTCCTGGTCGCGTTCTCGCTGGCGCTGCTGGTCGTGGTCTGGTTGTGGTTGCCGGAAACCCATCCGCGCGAACATCGCATCTCGCTGGCGCCGCGCCGGCTGCTGCGCGACTACGTGGCGATCGTCGTCAACAGCCGTTTCCAGCGCATTGCCGCCGCGGGTGCGTTCAATTTCTCGGCGCTGTTTCTGTACATCGCCTCGACGCCGGTGTTCGTCGTCGACGTGCTGGGCCTCAACGAGCGCCAGTTCGGCTGGTTCTTCGTGCCGATGATCAGCGGCATGATGCTCGGCTCATGGGTGTCCGGGCGCGCGGCGGGGCGCATCACCGGCACGCGGCTGGCGAATATCGGATTCGCCTGCAGCGGCGTCGCAATGGTATTGAACGTCGCCTACAACTTGCTCGTCGACCAGCCCGCGATTCCGTGGGCGGTGATGCCGGCGATGCTCAATTCCTTCGGCATCGCGCTGACATTCCCGATCCTGACGCTCGCCATCCTCGACATGTATCCGCGTCAGCGTGGGTCGGCCTCGTCGCTGCAGGCGTTCACCGGTCTGGTGCTCAATGCCGCAGTCGCCGGACTGCTGTCGCCCCTGGTCAGCCATCAGCCGCTGCTGCTCGCGGTGACGTCGGCGGCGTTCATGCTGGTCGGCTGGATGTTCTGGCGATGGGAGCTCTCGCGCGGCACGCGACCGCCGGGTTGCCCGCGCGATCCCGCGTCGCTGGAGCCGACCGACCAGATGTGAGTCCGGTGGGCGGCGGACACGAAGAAGGGTCGGCGGATGCCGACCCTTTTCGGAGTTCCACGCGACGTCGGCTCAGCCCTGCGTCGGCGCCGGCGCGGCAGGTGCAGGTGCAGGCGACTGCGCCGTGGCCGGCGCGGTCCAGCCGCAGGTCTTGCCTTCGTTCTGCTGGGTGAGCCAGGTCTGCAGCGGTGCGAAGTATTCGAGCACTGGCGCGGCGTCCATCTGTTCGCCGCCGGTCAATTCCCTCAGCGTCTGCTGCCAGGGCTGGCTGTTGCCCTTCTCGAGCATCGCCCAGAACTTCTCGCCGGCCGCCTTGTTGCCGTAGAAGCTGCACTCGTTCAACGGGCCGGTGTGGCCCGACGCATCGCACAACGCCTTGTAGAACTGGAACTGCAGCACGTGCGACAGGAAGTAGCGCGTGTACGGCGTGTTGCCCGGCACGTGGTACTTGGCGCCGGCGTCGAAGAATTCCTCGCCGCGTGTGGTGGCCGGGGCGACGCCCTGGTACTGCGCCTTGAGCGACCACCACGCGCTGTTGTAGGTCTCCGGCGTGATCGAGCCGTCGAACACGCCCCAGCGCCAGCGGTCGATCATCAGCCCGAACGGAAGGAACGACACCTTCGCCAGCGCCATGCGCATCTGCGAGTTGACCAGCGATTCCTGGGTCTGCTGCTGCTCGCCGACCAGGCCGATCGACTGCAGGTACTGCGGCGTCATCGACAGCACGATGGTGTCGCCGATCGCTTCGTGGAAGCCGTCGTGCGCACCGCTCTGGAACAGCGGCGGGCGGCCGTTGTAGGCGAGGTAGTAATAGACGTGGCCCAGCTCGTGGTAGATCGTCGTGAAGTCTTCCTCGTTCGGCTTGGTGCACATCTTGGTGCGCACGTCGCCGGCCATGTTCATGTCCCAGGCGCTGGCGTGGCACACCACGTCACGGTCGCGCGGTTTGATGAACTGGGTCTTGGTCCAGAAGCTCTCAGGCAGCGCGGGCATGCCGAGCGAGGTGTAGAAATCCTGCGCGCGCTCGTTCATCTGCTTGGCGTTGTCGAGCTGTGCGGCATGGGCGATGTCGGCGCGACGATCGGAATCGATCAGCGCGTTCTCCTTGACCATCCGCTCGTTGAGCTGCGCCTGGTAGGTCTTCTCCAGCGCGCCGGTGATGTCGAGGTCGCCCGCGTTCGGGTAGGGCTGCAGCACGTCCCAGAGGTTGCCCCAGTCCTGCTGCCACATGTTGCCCATCAGATGCGCGGGCAGCAGGCCGCCCTCGACGGTGCCACGGCCCGGATAGCGTGCTTCCAGGCGCGTGCGGGTGTAGCAGTGCAGCTGCTCGTACAGCGGCTTGACCTGGTTCCACAGGCGATCGGTCTCGGCAGCGAGTTCGGCCGGCGGCATGTCGTAGCCCGAGCGCCAGGCCTCGCCTGCATCGGCGAAGCCGAGATCGCGCGCGCCTTCGTTGACGAGTTCGACGAAGCGCATGTAGTCGGCGCGCATCGGCTGGGCGATCGTGTGCCAGCCCTGCCAGGCGTCGAGCTGCGCGTCGTAGTCGCGGCTGCTGCGCAGCACGTCTTCGAGCTGACCAAGCTGGCGGCAGCTGCGCGCCTCGCCTTCGCCGGTGCAGTACTGGCCGGCGCCGTAGGTACCCTCCATCTTCGACGCGATGCGGGTGAGCTCGGCGAGGTGCTCGGGATTGCGCGGCGGTGGCATGGCGGCGCCGAGCTTGAGCAGGTTGATCGCGCGGGCGGTCTCGAGCGACATCTGCTGGCCTTCGAACTTGCGTGCCTGCTCGATCCAGCTGTTGAGCTGGGCGAGATAGCGCTCGTTGTACTTGGCGGCAAGCAATTGGCTGTCGTCGTTGATGTAGGTCGCCGACAGCCACTGCGAGGCGGTCAACTCCGGCATCAGCGCCCTGACTTCCTCGTTGACGCGGGCGATGAACTGGTCGGCGGTCTCGCCTGCGGGCGCAGCGGCGGTAGTGCCAGCGTCGGGCGATTCGGAACGGTTGCAACCGGCGAGCGTCAGGCTCGCGGCGATGGCCAGGGCGAGCAGGGTGGCGTGGGACTTCTTCACGGACAGCTTCCGGTCAGCATGGGAACCGGGAGGCTAGTGCGGCGGCTGGATGCCCGCAAGTGAATCGAACGCAGGAACGTGCATGCAAGAGCGGTCCAGGGGCGCGAGGGGCGTTACCGGAAGTGTCCCGTCGCGGCCATGCGCCACGCCTACGAGGGCAGCAGATCCCGCGCGAGCAGCCACGCGCGCGCATCTTCCGCATCCTGTTCGAACCACGCGCGCGTCGAGCCGAGGCGGAAGGTGTAGCCCCAGGTGTCCATGTCCGCCATCAGGCGATCGCGGCCGACACCCGGCAGCGCATCGGCCAGCAGGATCTGCAGATAGCAGGTCGCGTCTTCTTCCTCGACCGAATCGGTCGCGTCGGTATGCACCGCGGCGCGGCGCTCGGGCGGCAGCACGATCAGATGACCGGCCTCGTGCAGCAGCGAATGCACCGGCGTGTCGCCACGCGCATGCACGTCGACGCCGATGATGCCGGCTTCCGGTGCGCCCCAGTAACTGCCCGGAATCGGCGCGCCGTCGGGCACGCGATGCAGGGTCAGTCCGTAACCCGCGAGCAGGGCGGCCGGTGCGTCGAAGCCGATGTCGGCCAGACACAGCACAGGTTCGGCCGTGTCCGGCGCGTCGATCGTGCGTTGCGCATCCACCGGTGCGGCTCAGGCGGTGGCTTGCCGCTCTTCGGGCAGGGCGACCGAGATGTCCAGCACGTCGTGGTCGCCGTCCTTGACCAGATCTACCTTGACGGCGTCGACGTCGATGCTGACGTACTTGCGGATCACCTCGAGCAGCTCACGCTGCAGCAGCGGCAGATAGTCGGGGGCACCGCGGTTGGTCCGTTCCTGCGCGACGATGATGCGCAGCCGGTCCTTCGCGATCGACGCGGTGTTCTTCTTCGGCTTGAGGAAATCGAACATACCCATGATCAGCCTCCGAACAGCTTGCTGAAGAAGCCCTTCTTGTCCACGGTGGTGAAGCGCATCGGGCGCTCCTGGCCCAGCAGGCGCGCGACGGCGTCGTCGTAGGCCTGGCCGGCGCTGGATTCAGCCGACAGGATCACCGGCTCGCCCTTGTTGGACGCATTGAGCACATCGCCGGATTCGGGAATCACGCCGATCGTCTTCAGGCCCAGCACTTCTTCGACGTCAGTGATCGACAGCATTTCGCCGGTCTCCACGCGCGCGGGGCTGTAGCGGGTCAGCAGCAGATGTTCCTGCACGCGCTCGCCGTTTTCGGCGCGGCGGGTCTTGGACTGCAGCAGGCCGATGACGCGGTCGGAGTCGCGCACCGACGAGACTTCCGGGTTGACGACCACGACGGCGCGGTCGGCGAAGTACATCGCCAGGAACGCGCCCTTCTCGATGCCGGCCGGCGAGTCACAGACGATGTACTCGAAGCCGTCGTCGGCGAGCTCCTTGAGCACGCGCTCCACGCCTTCGGTGGTCAGCGCGTCCTTGTCGCGGGTCTGCGATGCGGCCAGCACATAGAGGTTGTCGAACCGCTTGTCCTTGATCAGCGCCTGTTTCAGCGACGCTTCGCCCTGCACCACGTTGACCAGGTCGTACACCACGCGGCGCTCGCAGCCCATGATCAGGTCGAGGTTGCGCAGGCCCACGTCGAAGTCGACGACCGCCGTGCGCTTGCCCTGCCGGGCGAGGCCGATGGCGATGCTCGCGCTGCTGGTGGTCTTGCCGACGCCGCCCTTGCCCGAGGTGACTACGATGATTTCAGCCAAAACACATCTCCTGGTATGTCGCCGTCACTCGAGTGCGGCGATCTTCAATTCGTCATGCTCCAGCCAGACCTGGACGGCCTTGCCATGGAGTTCGCGGGGAATATCGTCCAGCACTTTGTAATGGCCCGCGACTGCGACCAGCTCGGCGTGGAAACTGCGGCAGAAGATACGCGCAGTCGGACTGCCCTGTGCGCCTGCCAGTGCACGGCCGCGTAGCGGACCGTAAATATGGATGGAACCGTCAGCAATGACTTCGGCGCCGGCACCAACCGAGGACAGCACGGTGAGGTCGCGGTTCTGGGCATACAGCTGTTGTCCCGAGCGCACCGCTGACGCCTGCACCAGACCCGGTTCCGCAGCTGCGGCGGCAGCTGCCGCCTTTGTGGCCGGCGGCGCTGCGGCCGGCTCCGGCGCGGTCGACGCACGCGGCGGTGCCGGTGCAGTCACCGCGTCGGCGTTTTCGTACTGGGCGCGGAACTTCGACAGCACCGGCAGGTCCAGCGCTTCGGCCAGCGCGGCGTTGGCCGGGCTGCCCCAGGCCAGCGCGACCGGCAGTGCGCCGGCATCGCGCAGGGCGTCGATCAGGGCCTGCGCCGTGGTCTTGTCGGGCAGTTCGGCGAGTCCGCCGAAATCGAGGATCACCGCGGCGCGGTCGAAGAGCTTGGGCGCGCGCGTCACGCGGCTGCGCATTTCATCCGCCAGGCGGGCGACATCGAGGGTGCGCACGCGCAGGTTGGCGATGCCGACCTGGCCGATCTTCAGTTCGCCGGCCGGTTCGAAATCGGTGGCGGGGGCAGGGCGGGACGCCATCAGGCTTTCGTCTCCTCGGTGGTGCGGACAGGCACGCGGGGGCGGCCCAGCCAGGGTGCGTCGGGCAGCGTGCCGCCATAGGTCTCGCGGACCCAGGCGTAGCTGCACATGTCCTTGACCAGCATCGAGGCCCGGATGCCTGCACCGGGCATCACGTGCTGGCCGACCTCGCGGAAGCCGAAACTCCCGTGGAACAGGCGCACCGGGTCGTTGTCGTGTTCGAGGAAGACTTCGCAGGTCAACAGCGGGTAGCGCACTTCCGCATAGCTCTGCACGTCGGCGTAGAACGCGCGGCCCACGCCGCCGCCACGGCGACGGCTGGCGACCACGACGCGGTCGATATAGAAGAACTCGGTGTAATGGGACTCGAACCAACGGAAGTTGCTGCTGTCATGGCCACTGCCGGCGCCGAAGCCGATCAGAAACCCCACCATCACCGAGTCGCGTTCGGCGACCCGGAAGTACTCCGCAGTGTCGTGCAGCCTGCGGAGGCGGACCGCATCCAGCGGCAGGATCGAGGGGCCGGCGGCGTTGTTGAGTTCGAGGATGGAATCCAGCTCGTGCGCATGCACGTCGCGGACGACGATCGACATTCCAGACTCCAGAGACTACCGATGGACGCGCGAGACGACCGGGTGCGGCGCTCCTGCCGCTGCGCGTCGCACAGGGCCGGATTATTGCATGCCGGTGGCGGAGGGGCGACCGGCTGCGACGTCGATTGCATGACTTCAGACCCGTTCACACGCACCGACATGCGCCTAACATGCCGGCATGCTCCGTCATCTGAACCACAACCGTCTGCTGCGCATCGCCGGCCTCTTCACCTGGGCGGTGATCGGTCTGCCGTTGCTGATGGTGACGATGGCGCCGGCCGAGCAGTTGGGAGAGGGCGGCCAGCGCGCCATCCTCGACAGCTGGCCCACGTGGACGGCCTGGGTGGTGTTCGGACTCAGCTACGGCTGGCTGACGCGCGGCCTGGGCGAGCGGCGGATCCGCAAGTTCGACCAACTGTTACTGCTGCTGCTGGTAGGTAGTGCGATCGGGATCAGTTACTACAGCCAGACCGGCCTTGGCAGCATCCTGCTGATGGTGGTCGCCTGCGTGTTGCCGTGGCTATTGCCGGTCTGGATGGGCGTGGCGCTGCTGGTGGGCTGCGAGTTCGTGATCGTGCCGGTGTACGTGCGCGGCCTGGATTTCACTTTGGCCGAGGCGGTGCTGCAGGCGGCGCTGTACGTGGGGTTTACCGGATTCGTTTTCGTCATCGGATTGGTGGCGCGCCAGCAGGCCCAGGCCCGCGAGGAACAGCGCCGCCTCAACGCCGAACTGCGCGCCACCCGCGCCCTGTTGGCCGAAAGCGTGCGCGTCAACGAGCGCACCCGCATCTCGCGCGAACTGCACGATCTGCTCGGTCATCACCTCACCGCGTTGAGCCTCAATCTGGAAATCGCCAGCCATCTCGCCAGCGGTCAGGCGCAGGAACACGTGGGCCAGGCGCAGACGCTGGCCAAGCTGCTGCTCAGCGACGTACGCGAAGCAGTGAGCCAATTACGCGACGACGATGCGATCGACATGCGCGCGACCCTACTGCCGCTGGCCGAGCATGTGCCCAGTCTGCAGGTGGACATGCAGTTGCCGGTGCAGTTCGTCGTCGACGATCCCGAGCGCGCGCACGTACTGCTGCGCTGCACGCAGGAGATCATCACCAATGCCGTGCGCCATTCCGGGGCCAGCCTGCTGCGCCTGCGCTACAGCCAGGACCGCGACACGATCCGCGTCGACGCACGCGACGATGGACGGGGCGCCGAGGCGGCGCGCATCGGCAATGGGCTGACCGGCATGCGCGAGCGCCTCGCGGCCTATGGCGGCACCCTGCAGGTGGAAACCGCACCCGAGCGGGGCTTCGTGCTGAAGCTGGAACTGCCGCTGGCGGATGCGACCGGGCTGCGCGATGCTGCGCGGCGGGGCAGGGCGCAGGCGCCGGCATGAATCCGCATCGAGGGGACACACCATGATTCGAGTCTGTCTGGTCGACGACCAGACCCTGGTCCGCCAGGGCATCCGTTCGCTGCTCGCGCTTGATGGCGGGATCGAGGTGATCGCCGAGGCCTCCGACGGCAAGCAGGCGGTCGAAACCATTCCGCAGGTCAAGCCCGACGTCGTGCTGATGGACATGCGCATGCCGGCGATGTCCGGACTGGAGGCGATCCAGGCGCTGTCGCGCGCAGGCACGCTGCCACCGACGATCATCCTGACCACCTTCGACGATGACCAGTTGGTGCTGGCGGGCCTCAAGGCTGGCGCCAAGGGCTATCTGCTCAAGGACGTGTCGCTCGACCAGCTGGTCGGCGCCATCCGCACCGTCGCCGGCGGTGGTTCGCTGGTGCAGCCCGCGGTAACACAGCGCCTGCTCACCGGTCTGGAGCAGATGCGCAACGAATTCGTCAGTCTCGAACGTCCGGACCCGCTGACCGATCGCGAAACCGAAATCCTGCGGCTGATGGCGGGCGGCTTTTCCAACAAGGAAATTGCCAATTCGCTGGGCGTGGCTGAAGGCACGATCAAGAACCACGTGTCGAACATTCTGTCCAAGCTCGGCGTGCGCGACCGTACCCGGGCTGTGCTCAAGGCCTTCGAGCTGCAGCTGGTCTGACGGCAGGGTGCCCGGCCCGCTGCAGCGCGGCGGGCGTTCGAAACGTCTGCGTACCTGCGGTTCGCGAGCAGGCGTTTCTCACCCTGTCCAAGCTCGGCATACGTGAGCGCACCTAGGTGGCGCGCGGCACCCACAACCCGCGCCGGCCTGAGGTCCCCACTGGCCGCCGCGCCCTCTTGTGATGCACGCACGCACCCGCTGCCGACATCGACTTGCCAACTGTGCCGACCCTGGCGCGACGAGCGGCGCGCAGGCCGATCTCCAACCCGCCGGGCGGCGCTTCAAATCGAAGCTTGAATACACTCGCCCGGTAACACGCAACTTGATACGATTGCCGGTCTGTGCCGCCTCAGGCCGGATTTGGTCCTGGAGAACTCTGAATGACCCGTCTGCTCGAACTGCTGATTTCTTGTGTCATCGTCGCCGTGCTGTTTCTCGTGGTGGCCGTACTGCTTCCCTCCAGCCGCACCTTGACCGAATCAGCGGAAACCAACCGCCGCCAGACGATCGTGTTCGACACGCTCAACAGCGTGCTTCGCTTCAAGGACTGGTCTCCGGTCACCGCCTACGATCCGAACGCCGAGCTCAAGGTGTCCGGTCCCGAAGCCGGCGTCGGTGCCCGCATCGACTACAGCTCGTCCCTCAAGCGCGTCGGTGACGGCAGCTGGGAAATCACCGAATCCGAGCCGGGCCGTCGCGTGGTCTACGCGGTCGAGAATCCGACCCGCGGCAACAACAAGACGACCACCTTCACCTTGAGGCCGACCGGTCGCAACAACCGCAACATCGAGATCACCCAGACCTACAGCGTCGATTACGGCTGGGATCTGCTGGGGCGTTTTGCCGGTCTTTACGTCAGCCGCAACGTCGGTGATGGCATCAAGCTGGGTCTGGGTCGTCTGACCAACATGCTGGCCGCGGTGCCGAACGTCGATTACCGCGCCGAAGGCAGCACCCTGGCCAACCTGACCGCCACTGATCGTCCGGCCGAGAACCTGCTGGTCGTCGCCGCGGGCGCCGTCGAGCGCAACAACCAGGTCATCCAGGACTCGATGAAGGCCAACGTGGAGTGGATCAACCGCACCATGGCTGCCAACAATCTCGAGGCCGCCGGTCCGCTGCGCATCATCACCACCGAGCTGGGTCGTGAGACCTACACGTTCGACATCGGCATGCCGGTGCGCAAGCGTGGCACCGGTCCGGCCGCGCCCGCTGCCCCGGCGGCTGCCGGTGGCGAGGGTGAAGAAACCGCTGCCGCAGCGCCGCCGGTTGCCGCGTCGACCACCGATGCAGTCGAGCTGACCGGTCTGGAATTGCTGGGCCCGGTGAAGGCGGTGTTCGTGCCGCGCGCCCGCGTCGCCAAGGCGAACTACAAGGGCTTCATGGCCGAGCTGGACAACGTCCGCAACGCGGTCCGCGCCTGGGCATTGACCCAGGGCTACGAAGTCACTGATCGTCCGTACGAGCACTATCTCAACGGTGTCGATACCGCCTTCACGGAAAACGGCGAGTTCGAAGTGTTCTGGACGCTGCGTGATCCGAATGCCGCGCCTGCTGCTGCAGCGGCGCCGGCCGCAGCGCCGGCTCCGGCCGAGGCTGCCGAGGCGCCCGAGGCCGCACCGGCCGAGTAAGCGCAGTCCACCGCGCCGCTTGAACAACGCGCACGCCGCATCCTCCGGGATGCGGCGTGTGTCGTTTCAGAGCCGTGGTTTCATGGCATTGCGGTCCGCCGCAGCGCTGGCTGCAATGAATGGAGATGGCAATGCGAGGCGGGTCCCCGCGTGGTTCACGGAATGTCGGCGCGCTGGTTGCTGTCGGCGCACTGCTGGCCGGCTTGTCAGTGGGCCTGTCGGCCTACGCATCGCACGCCGTCGACGGCGATGCGCGCGCGGCACTGCAGACCGCGGCGGTGTTCGCGTTCGGCCATGGCATCGTGCTGGTGGTGTTGGGTCGCGCCGTGCGCGGCACGCTCGAACTGGCCTCGCTGGTCGCATTGCTGATCGGCACGCTGCTGTTCGCTGGCGCCCTGGTGTCGCGCCATCTGTTCGGCGGACCCTCGTTCTTCGCCCCGTGGGGCGGCATGCTGACGATGCTGGGCTGGCTGTTGCAGGCTGTGGCCGCAGTGCGGCGCTGATCGCTCAGCGCAAGGCTGAGTCAGTCGACGGCGGCCCGGTACCGCCAGTGCCAAGGTTCGTAGACGATGCCGTGCGGATTGTCGCGCGGGTAACTCATCGTGAAGCCGTGATCGGCGGCGTGGCGCGTGAGCCACTCGAATGCCGCGGTCTTCTCGAAGGTGTCTTCAGCGGGCGGCTCGCCCGGCGCGCTGATATCCAACGCGCAGCCGGAGTGATGTTCGCTGTAACCGGGCGCGGCATTGACCGCGAGGATCGCGTCGAGCGACAGGCCCCGCGCGCGTTTGCGATCGAAGATGCCCAGTTGGTAATCGTGGCTGCGATAGCCTGACACCGCGTCGAGTGCGACGTCGTCGCGCGCAGCTGCCGCACGCAGCCCCTGCCAGGCGCGGGCGGTCCCAGTCTCCAACCACAACGGCCGGCGATAGCGGTCGAAGCCGGCAAACGCCAGCCATGCCGGTTCGGCGACCAGACCGAGGCCAGTGCGCCCGGCGTAGTCGTCGGCGTCGAGACCGAGGGTCTCGAGCCGGGCTTCGACCTGTGACAACGGCAGATCCGGTGCGGCGGCCCCAGATGCGTGCAGTGCGCCGGCGTCGAGCAGATCCAGCGCGTCACCGATGCCGGCCTCTCGCTGCCAGCGCGGCATCAGGCCGATGATCCCTTCCGGCAGGACCGCGGCGAGATACGCGCCATCGCATTTGCGTCGCAGCACCTGTGTCGCGCGCGACAGCACGCGTGCATCGCGGTTGCTGCGCGCACGCAACAGCGCCGCGGGCCAGAGTTCGATGTCGGGCGTGTTGAACAGGAAGCGGGACGACGGCTTGGGGTGCATGCCGTGCAGCTTAGCGGCTCCGGTACCTGCCGTCAGGGTGTCGCGGCGACCGGCGCGAAGTGCAGGCCGGCCACGCGACCTTCGGCGTCGAGCGCGACGGACGCATCAAGACTCGCCTGCGCGAGTTGGAAGCGCGTCACCACGACCGTCATGCCCTGTTGCTGCGTGCCCCGTGGGGCGTTGCGTGACGTGACCGGGCCGGCGGCTTCGATCTGCGTCTGCACCTGTCGCAGGGCGTCGGCGCTGAGTGCGGCGGTCATCTGCGGGTAGAACGTCGCCGTGACCGCGGCGTAATCGCCGGCGTCCAGCTGGTCGAGCACGCGGTGGGCGGTGGCTTCGGCGTCGGTGGTCGCGGTCTGAGCAATCGCGCTGCCCGTGCTGGCGCAGAGCAGGGCGGCGAGCGGAAGGGAGCGGACACGGATGATCGGGTCCTTGCTTCCAGAATCCAGAACGAGGCCTGATGGAAACATGCCTTGCTAAAGCACCCCTTGCGGTAGCAGCAGTGGCACGAGTGCGTGCAGCACGAGATCGGCTGCGAAATGGGACAACACGGCCATCTCGAAACCGCGTTTCCAGTACAGCCAGCCGAATACGACACCGCCGATGCCGTTGAGCAGCAGCGTGCGCACGACGACGCCGGCATCCAGGCCCCAGACCATCGACGCCGTCGGCAGATGGCCCAGCCCGAACAGCAGTGCGGCGATCAGGATCGCGGCCCAGGCCACGCGCGGCGACAGCGTGCCGTCGAAGCCGGCGCGCCTGCGCATCAGCCAGGTGGCGGCCCATGCAATCAGCGTCATCAGGAACAGGCGCAACTGCAGTTCCTCGACGAGGCCGCCGTAGAACGAGGCCATCAGCCCGTACAGCGCACTGCGCGCACCCGCGATATCGGTCATCTCGACATCCGTCGCCGGCAGCAGCAGTGGATCGAGCGCCCGCGACAGCGCAAGGATCGCGAGTGCGGCGGCGATGCCGAGTCCGATCGCCTGCCAGGGTTTGCGATCAGGGATGTGCGTCTCTCCATGCCGGCTGACCCAGTACTGGAGCAGCGGTGCGCCGAGTCCGACGCGATGGCCCATGCGCAGCCCGGCCCAGGCCAGCAGCGCACAGAGAATGAACATCGACATGGCCTGGATCGCGACCAGCGCGGGCAAGGCGATCGCGCCGCCGCCCGTCATGCGGCCGGAGTCGATCTGCAGCAGATACGGAATGACCGCGAGTGTTGCGACGGCGGCCGCCGCCGCGAGCAGGACCGCGATGCGCAAGTCCTGGCGCGGACGCGGCAGGCGCATGGCACCGCTCATGCGCGGCGCTTCAGGAACAGCAGCGTGGGCACCATCGCGCTCAGATGCACCACGTTCACCAGTTCCCAGCCCTGCAGGCCCAGGGTCTGCAGGCTCTCCTCGATCTGCGGTGCCTTGATCGCACCCAGAAATCCGGGCTTGATCTCGTGCACCTTGTACTGCCAGCGCTCACTCATGGTCTGTCTCCTTGGAAGGTCCACCGCCGGTCGCGGTGGGGATGCGGCCTGCGCGCCGCAGTGCATCGCGCAGCAGGTATTCGATCTGCGCGTTCGCACTGCGCAGGTCGTCGTCGGCCCAGCGCTGCACCGCCGCGAGGATCTCGGCATTGATGCGCAGCGGATAGGCCTTCTTCTCGCTCACCTGCCGCCTCCGCGAGCGCGCCGCTTGGCGCTGGCGACAGTGAAGATGCAGACGGCGGCAAGGCCGTTGACCGCGACGAACATCACCCCGATCAGCGCCAGCACGCGGCGTTCCTGGTCGCCCCACAACGCGAGGCCGAGTGCGGTGGTCAGCATCGCCAGGCCGATCATGCGCAGCAGCCGCGCGAGCTTGTCGTCGAGCACCGCCTTGTCGCGCACGGTCATGCCGCCGCTGCCGCTCGACAGCGGCAGGCGACCCTGCGCAAGCCACCGTGCCGAGACGAAAGCCGGGACCGCCATCAATGCGAACACCAGCGCAGCGATGTGATGTGCGGCCATCAGTACAGCGAGCCGGTATTGACGATCGGCTGGGTGCCGCGATCGCTGCACAGTACGACCAGCAGATTGCTGACCATCGCCGCCTTGCGCTCCTCGTCCAGCGTGACCACGCCGCTCTTGTCCAGTTCCGCCAGCGCCATCTCGACCATGCCGACGGCGCCGGCCACGATGCGCGTGCGCGCGGCGATGACCGCGTTCGCCTGTTGCCGCTGCAGCATCGCGTGGGCGATTTCCGGTGCATAGGCGAGATGGCTGATCCGCGCGTCGAGCACATCGACACCGGCCGCGGTCAGCCGCTCGTCCAGATGTTCCTTCAGACGATCGGAGATCTCGGTGGGATGGCTGCGCAGCGAGATCTGGTCGTCTTCATGCTGGTCGTAGGGGTAGGTGGTCGCCATGGCACGCAACGCCGCCTCGGACTGGATGTGCACGAAGCTCTCGTAGTCGTCGACGTTGAACACCGCCTCCGCGGAATCGACGACGCGCCAGACGATGACTGCGGCGATTTCGATCGGGCTGCCTTCGAGTTCGTTGACCTTGAGCCGTCCGCTCTCGAAGTTGCGCACGCGCAAAGACACCTTCTTCTTGGTCAGGAAGGGATTGTTCCAGCGCAGCCCGGCGTCCTTGACCGTGCCGACATACTTGCCGAACAGGCTCAGTACCGCCGCCTGGTTGGGTTCGACCATGTAATGGCCGATCAACGTGAACGCGGTGGCGAGCGCCGCGAGGATGGCGAAGATCGCCAGCGGACCCCCGCCGCTGCCCACCAACACCACCGCGCAGGCGGCGAGCAGGAGCAACTGGGCCAGCAGCACCGGAATGCCGGGCAGGGAGCGGATCGGGTTCTCGTGCATCGCGGTATCCTCGGAGTGGTCAGGTATTTGATATCGAATTGATATCTTCCTGTCAACGTCACGCAACCGCAGGCGTCGAACCGGCACCATCTCAACACGCCATTGCCCCCGGAGTTCCGATGTCCCGACCCCGCCACTTCTCGATGCTCCGCGACTTCCAGCTGGCCGACTGGTTCACGCTGGGCAATGCGTTCTGCGGCACAGCTGCCGTCTTCGCGGCGATGCGCTATCTGCAGGATGGAAGTGCACGCGATCTGCTGGTCGGCATGGCGCTGATTCCGTTGGCGTTCGTGTTCGATGCGCTCGACGGCCGTGTCGCGCGCTGGCGCAAGGTCGCCTCCACGCTGGGCCGGGAACTCGACTCCTTGGCCGACGTGATTTCGTTCGGCGTTGCACCGGCCGCGCTGGCCTACGCCTGCGGCATGCAGGGCGGCTGGGACGTGCTGGTGCTCGCCGGTTTCGTCTGCTGCGGCGTCAGCCGCCTCGCGCGCTACAACGTGACTGCCGAGACGCTCTCGCAGGGCAGCGACAAGGTGAAGTTCTTCGAGGGCACGCCGATTCCGTCGAGCCTGCTGCTGGTGATCCTGCTCGCCGTCGCGGCCTGGCAGGGCCGGATCGGCGATGCCTTGTGGCTGGGCGAGATCCGCCTTGGTCCGTGGCTGCTGCATCCGCTGGTACTGGTGTTCGCCGCGTCCGGCGCGATGATGGTCAGCAAGACCCTGCGCATTCCGAAGTTCTGAAACAGCCGGCGTCGCAAGGCGTTGTTATGATCGAACGCGGTTCGCAGGAGTCGACGATGTTCAACATGGGACAGGGACCAGACGCGCAGGCCGCAGATCTGGAGCGTCTTGCGCGCCGTTACTGGGATACATGGCGCGATGCCTTGCAGCGCACGATGCCGGGCAACGAGTGGAATCCGATGGGCGCCGCGCCTTCGAGCGCGGGCGCTGCGCCTTGGGGTGACCCCTCGCAATGGTTCAAAGGCGCGCAGGCTCCTGAGACCGGCGCCGATGCACTCCGGCAGTTCCAATCGATGGCCGGGCCCTGGCTCGAACAGATGCAGCGCGTCGCAGCTGGATTCGTCGGGCGCGAGGCTTCGCCCGAAGCGATCACCGCGGCATGGCGCGAGGCGATGGGCGGCAATCCGGTCGGCAAGATGTTCGGCGGGCTGCAGGGGCCGGGCATCGAAGGTTGGGAGACGTGGTTGCAGCGGCTCAAGCCCTGGCTCGACGCGGCGGGTGCGAGCCAGGCGATGGGTCATGGTGGGCGCGATGCGTTCGCGCTGCCGACCTTCGGCCTGACGCGCGAACACCAGGAGCGCTGGCAGCACCTCGGCCGTGCGTTCGCCGAGTACCAGCGCAGCCAGCAGGACTACCAGACGCTGCTGATGCAGGCTTCGACGGCCGCGTTCGGCATCTTCGAGCGCAAACTCGCTGCGCGCGATCCCGCGACACCGATCGAGACCGCACGCGCGCTGTTCGACCTGTGGATCGATGCGGCCGAGGAGGCCTATGCCGAGGTCGCGCTGTCGCCTGCGTTCCGCAAGGCCTATGCCGACATGGTCGGCGGCCAGATGCGTCTGCGCCAGGCCGTGCAGCGCGAGGTCGAGCAAGCCTGCCGCGTACTGGATCTGCCCACGCGCACCGAACTCGATGGCGCGCATCGCAAGATTGCCGATCTCGAGCGCACACTCCGCCGTGTGCGTGACCGTCTCGATGCGGTGGACGGTGCAGGTGCGCAGACAGTGTCCACGTCGGATGCACCGACGCGGCGCACGGCAGGCCCGACCCGGGTCGTGACGCCGGCGGCGCCGGAGGCTGCCTCCGGCGGAGCCACCCCGGCCGCGACGCGTGCTGCGCCGCCCTCTTCTGCGAAGAAGAGGGCGCCCGCGAAGAAGGCGGCGACAAAGAAAGCTGCGACGAAGAAAGCGCCTGCCAGGAAAACCGCCGCGAAGAAGACGTCGGCGCGCACGACAGCGTCGAAGACCGCCGCCACCGACAAAGCCGTGAGCAGGCAATCGGTCGCGAGCAAGCCTTCTCGGAAAACGGCTGCGGCGAAGAAAGCGGCAGCGAAAAAGGCGCCGGCGAAGACAGCGGTTGCGAAGTCCGATACCGCAGCGACGCCGCGTCCTGCATCCCGTCGTCGCAGTCCAGCTGCTGCCACAAAGGCGGTTTCGCGCGGCACACGCGCTGCGCGTCGCAATAAAAGCGCCGCGGCTGCGCCCGCCCGCGCGTCGCGCAAGGCCGCGCGGACACCGACCCGCGTCGGTAGTCTGCCCAACCTCGGTTTCATCTCGCCGATTCCGCTGGCGCCCGAGCCGCTGCAGGGCAAGCGCGGGACGTCGCGTAAAGGGAAGCGTTGATCATGGCCGGACCACTGCACATCACGCCCGATCGCCTCGCAGACGAGGCCGCGCGCGTCCAGCAGAAGCTCGGCGCCAGCCTGCGTACGCTGCGCGAAGTGGGTGATTTCGATTACGGCGCGACCACGAAGCAGGAGGTTTGGCGCGACGGCAAGGTCGTGCTGTACCGCTTCATTGGCGAAAAGGCGCCGACCGCGCGCGTGCCGTTGCTGATCGCCTATGCGCTGGTCAACCGGCCGTACATGGTCGACCTGCAGCACAACCGTTCGATCGTGAAGGGTCTGCTGGAGCGCGGCGAGGATGTCTACATCCTCGACTGGGGCTACCCGGATCGCTCCGACCGCTTCCTGATGCTCGAGGACTACATCGAACGGTTCCTCGGCGGCGCGGTGGATCATCTGCGTCGCAGCTCGGGGCTCGATTCAATCAATCTGCTCGGCATCTGCCAGGGCGGCACGTTCGCACTGAGCTACGCCGCGCTGCATCCCGAGCGCGTGCGCAATCTGATCACGATGGTCACGCCGGTGGATTTCCACACGGGCGACAACATGCTCGCGCACTGGACACGCGATCTCGACGTCGACCTGTTCGTGGACACGCTCGGCAACGTGCCGGCCGACATGATGAACGCGTGCTACCTCACCCTGAAGCCGTGGCGCCTGCTGGTGCAGAAGTACGTCGGCGTGGTCGACATCCTCGACGACGCGCCGGCGTTGGAAGATTTTCTGCGCATGGAAAAGTGGATCTTCGATTCGCCCGACCAGGCCGGCGAGACCTTCCGCCAGTACATCAAGCAGTTCTACCAGGGCAACGGCTTCGTCAACGGCGGCATCGTCATCGGCGAGCGCGAAGTGCATCTGGGGCTGGTCGAGATGCCGGTGCTCAACATCTTCGCCGAGCAGGACCATCTTGTACCGCCGGACGCGTCGCGCGCGCTGCGCGGGCTCGTCGGCACCCAGGACTACTCGGAACTGTCGTTCCGCGGCGGGCACATCGGCATCTATGTGTCGGGACGCGCGCAGACCCAGGTGCCGTCGGCGATCCACGACTGGCTGGCGCAGCGCGCATGACGCGCTCACATCTCGGGCACGCCCGCTGATGTCGACAGCGCCTACCTTGAGCCGCACGCGGGAGGACCGCGTGCTCGCGGGCGTCGTGGGCGGCATCGCCCGACGCTTTGGCTGGAATCCGACCGTGGTGCGCGCACTGTTCGTGATCATCTCGGTCGTGTCGGCCGCGTTCCCCGGGCTGCTCGTCTATCTGGTGCTGTGGATGCTGATGCCGGAAGGCGAGGGCTGAGCGTGCGCCCGGCGCTCCGCGGCGCAGCGCTGGTGCTCGGCGCGGTGTGGACGCTGCCCAATACGTTGATCGGACTCGTCGGCGGCTTGGCGGGCCTGCCGTTCGGCGCGCACTGCCGCTGGCGACGTGCCGATCTCGCCCTGGTGTTCGACCGCTGGCCCTGGGGGCCGGGTGGGGCGATCACCTTCGGCAACGTGATCCTGCACACCGGCGATTCACTCGACGTGCGCTGCACGACCTACGCGCATCGCGCCGCGTGGTGCGAAGACGCGCCGATCCGCTTGGCCGACCACGAGCGCGCACACGTCTACCAGTACATGGTGCTCGGACCGTTGTTCCTGCCGCTGTATCTGCTGTTCGGTGGCGTGAGCGTGCGTAACCGGTTCGAGCGCGCGGCGGATCGCTATGCACTGACCGGTCGCGGCTGGTGGCCGTGGCCGCGTCCTTGATCATGTCGACGGGCGTTCGATGGGCGGGTCCGGCGCGGCGCGCCCAGCGTGGCGGCAAGACCGGAAAGTGCGGGTCCAGCCACTGGCGCTCCCCTAGGGAAAACGCGACTGGTCGCGGAAATCCGGCAGACTCGTGCTTCGCCTATCCGGTCTGCCGACATGCCGGGTGTGTCCCTGAGGTTTCTGGAGCCGACCATGCGCTACGACCGTGAAGCCGTATCCCCCTGGGCCTTCTTCCTGCCGATCGCGCTCGCGGTGATGGTCGGCAGCCTGGTTGCCGATGCCATCGGCGGCATGTTGCGGGACCGCTTCGACGACGCGCCGCCTGCGATTGCCGAGCAGGTGCCGGCGTCGGTGAACACAGCGCCCGTCGAGATGGCCGCGCCGGTCGAACCCGCGCCTGTAGTGCCGGAACAGGTCGCGCCACCTGCGCCTGTCGTCGCGCCACCGAATCCAGATGCTGCCATGCTCGCCGAGCCCGACAGCGCGGGCGCGCCATCGGCGACCGCATCACCTGCCAGCGATGCCGGGCGTCGACTGTCGGGTCCAATGACCGCCCGCCAAGCGGGCGAGAGCGAAAGCTGCATCAACAATACCGTCGCCACGCGCAGTCCCAATGGCTGGGAGCAGGCGTTGGAGAACGATGCGCCGGTGCGGTGCGAGGCGACGTCGAACTGAGGTCGCCGACGTCATCGGCATGCTCGATGGCACTTGATCTGCACGCATCGGCAGCGCCACTCCCACACGCGGGCGTTGCGCCCTTGGGGGCACACGTAGCGCCGGCGTTGGTGCGATCGAGCCCTTGCGCCAGGAGGTTGGGCGTTACGGTGTTCGCGTCTTCAACCGCTGGTGCGAGGTATCCATTGCCTCACCCGCAGCATCGAAGCGCCGCTCGCTGAGCAACACGCCGTCCCGATCCACCAGCACGACACTGCTACACCGCGTCCCATACCGCGGATCTTCAATGAATGCCGGGGACAGCCGCCGCTCCAGCGCGAGCCCGACACCCGTATCCGGCAAGGCAGTATCCGGCGCGGTTCGCGTGTCACGCAGCCCTGCGAACAAGGGTTCCAGCGCTACATCGTCGATCGACGCAAGCGATGTACTGGGCGCAGTCGTGTCCAGCCAGTCCGCCAGCGTCCGCGTCGCCGCAGTGCTCTTTGGCCATGGCGCGTCGAAGGCGCCGTTCGACATCGCATGCAGACCCGGCGTAACCGGCGCGGCATTGAAGCGCGGATGATTGCTGGCGAACCACAGCGCATCGCCATCCCAGACCAGCAGATTGAAGCGGCCGTAGTCCTGCGCCGTCTCCGACAGGCGCTGAGCGAAGGTGGCCGCCGATGCATTCCCACGCACGAAATCGCGCACCAGCCAACCCCGCGACAATGCAGTCGTTTCCGGCACAGCGCCTGCGCGAACGTTGGTGACGGCCGCCAGACGGCGTCGCGACGAGGCCAGCAACCAGCTGCCGCCCTGCACGAGGTCGCGGCCGCCGTAGACGTCGGCATGCTGCGGATCGAACGCTGCAGGGGCGCTTGGCCGCGCGTGGAATTCGTCGCGATTGGCGATCAACGCGAGCGGCAGGTCGGGACGGGTCTTCCATGCGATGGCGATCAGGCACATGCGGGCATGCTAGCCGAGCAGTTCGATGCGTGACGCGAGCCCCGCGCGGATCGGCGGCGTTTCGACGGCCCAGAAACGGCAACGGCCCGCATGCGCGGGCCGTCGACTGGTACCGGAGGCGGGACTCGAACCCGCACGCTTTTAAGGGCGGCGGATTTTGAGTCCGCTGCGTCTACCATTCCGCCACTCCGGCACGGACGCGGGAGTATAGCGGAAGCGCGGCGCGGCCTGAATCCCGGCGTCTTTGCGTTCTTCAAACATGCCGGCCGGCATCATGCGCGAGCCGGCGCAGGGCCGGGAGCCCGGGAGGGGACATGCACGATCGATTTACGCCGCATCCGACAGCGGCCTGGATGCTGGCGCGCTCGCATTCGCATCGTCCAGGCGGGCGCCGGCGTCGCCTCCTGCTCGCGGTTGCGCTGTCGCTGGGCGTCTCCGCCTGCGCAAGCCAGTCCGCCCCCGGTGTGGTCGATGCCGAGCCGGTTGCCGAGCGCGAGCTCACCGGAGCGGCTGCGAAGGCCAGCGCGCCGACGCGGTCGAGCGGACAGGTCCGCCTCGCCGATGGTGTCTTCCGCGTGCATCTGAGCAACATCAGGTGTGTGCGTGCGCCGTGCCCGACCGGTTACATGGTGTCGGATGTCGAGGGGCAGCCGCCTGCGCTGCGCCCCGGTGTTCCGCAACCGGTCGCGCGGATGCCCGAACAGGTACGTTTCGATGCGGCCTCCGGTGGCGCGGTCGAAGATGGTCTCGTCGAACAGGCGCATGTCGGTGACGGCATCACCGTCGAGGGGCGCGCCTGGTTGGTCGATGGCGGCCGCACGCTGCGGGTCGAGGTGAGGCGGCTGCTGTCCGACTGAGACGGCGGGCCGGCTCAGCCGGCGCCACCCGCGTCTTCGTTCCTGGATGCGGCGATCCACGCATCGACCGCGCGCGAGACCACGTCCAGTGGCAATGCGCCGTTTTCCAGCAGCACGCCGTGAAACGCGCGTAGGTCGAACTGTTTCTTCAGCGACTGGCGCGCGTGGCTGCGCAGCGCGAGCAGCGTGTGCAGACCGACCGTATGCGCGCAGGCGCGACCGGGTCGTACCAGCTGCCGCTGCGCTTCGCTGCGTGCCTGCGCCTCGCTCATGCCGGCAACATCGCGCAGGTAGGTCTGTGCCTGCGCGAGGCTCCAGCGCTCCGAATGCAGCCCGGTGTCGACGACCAGGCGGGCGGCATGGACCAGTTCTGCGCGCAGGCGGCCGAGGTCGCCCCGCGGATCGTCGTCGTAGACGCCCATCTCGACTGCAAGACGCTCGGCATACATCGCCCAGCCTTCGGTGAATGCCGTCGGTGCAAGGCTGCGCCGGAGCCTTGGCAAGGCGAGCTGCGACTGGGCGAGGCCAACCTGGAGGTGATGACCGGGCAGCCCATTGTGATAGATCAACGTCTGCAGACCGCCCTCGGGCAGCGCGCGCACCTGCGCGACGTCGAGCACCAGCGTGCCGGGCCGCACGTCGCCGCCCGGCGGAATGTAGTAGACGGCTGCAGTGCCCGTCGCATCGGGCGCTGCCAGCTGGACGTCAAGGGCCTGGTTCGGCAGTGCGTTGAAATAGCCGGGCAGACGCGCCTCGACTGCGTCCAGGCGCGTCTGCACCGAGGCACGCAAGGCTTCGCGCTCCTGCTCCGATCCACGCGCGGCGCTTGATCCGGTTTCGGCGTCGACGTCGGCGACAAGGCCTGGTTCGGCCGCCGGCGCGTCGACCTCGGTCAACGGCAGGCGGTCGCGCACGATCGCCGCCATCTCGCCGCGGATACGGCTGACCTCGGCATGGCCGAGCGCGTGCAGCTGGGCCGCGTCGAGGCCTACGCCGGTGTTCCAGCGCAGCGCGGCTGCGTAGTAGGCATCGCCGTCGGGCAGCGCCCAGACGCCATCGTCCGCATCCTGCGTGGCGATGGCCGCCTCGATGCGCGCGAGCAGTCGCGCATAGGCCGGCAACGTCGTGTCCTGGATCGCGTTGCGTGCGTCGCGCAGCAGTTCCTCGCGCAGCGCGGGCGCGATCCCCTCGGCACCGTCGAGCTTGCGTGTGAAGGCCTGCAGGAACGGACTGGCGTCGACCCCGACGCGGACCAGATCGCGGATCTGCAAGGCCGCGCCCTCCAGTGCGATGCGCGGCGGCACAACGCCGTGCGCGGCCTGCAGGTCGAGGTTGTCGCCCACCTGGTCGAGCTTGGTCGCCACCGCATGCAGTCGCGCGACGTAATTGCGGGCTTGCGCCGCACCGGTAACCGGTTGCGCGCTCTCGAAGAACCCCGGCAGCGACATCGGGATGCTCGACAGCTGGTCCACCGCGTAGAGGTTGGTGCCCAGCGGCAGCCACGCGGGCGACCAGTCGAAACCGAGCAGATCGGCCTGGCTGCGATAGAACCAGCGCGCCATTTCCAGGGTGCGCCGATGCTGGGGCGCGAACGCGTCGTCATCGATGTGGTCGAGTGCATCCAGATTGGCGGCAAGCGTGTCGCGCAGTTCGGCGCGACGCACCAGCGAAGCGTCCGTCAGTCGACCGGCGGCGATACGCGCGTCCGGGTTGTCGATCCCGAGTACGGTCATCGCCTCGGGATCGTTGGCGAGAAACGCCTCGAACTGCGCGTCGACCAGCGCATCGACGGCACGGCCATCGGCATCGTACGCGGTCGGGGACTGGCCGCAGGCGGCAAGCAACAACATCGCCACAGAGGCGGACAGCAGCGATCGGATCATCGGCCTCGACGGAGAAACAGCGGGAGGAGCCGGGTCACTGTAGCGGCTGGGGTCGCAGGATGCGCCTCCCTGTTCACGTTCATGCGAATGCGAGGCGCGCGATGCTCAGTCGAGGGTGTCGACCGCCAGCGCGTCGTCATAACGCAAATACCAGTCGTCCGCTTCAGGACGGAAGCGCGCGCAATGCATGATCGGCGCCTGGTACACGTGCAGCGACACGGCGACCGCATCCTGGCTCGCGTTGCGGATCGTGTGGTACTCGTGCGGTGGAATCAGACTGCCGGCGCTGCCGACACCGGCCTGCATGCCCGAGGCCGCGCGGAACCGGAAGCGCTCGCCCTCGGATTCGAGCAATTCGTACTGGGCGATTTCCAACGCGCCCCGCCAGATGCCTTCCACGCACCACAGGCCGTCGTGGTCGTGGATCGGCGTGCCCTGACCCGGCGCCCAGGTCATCGCGACGACGCTGTAGCCGTGCGCCGGGCTGCGGTAAAGCTCGCGGCGCGCGTAGTGTCCGTCGACCGGCAACTGCGTGCAGGCCGGCAGCTCGACTGCGGGATCGCGGATCAAGGCGCACATGGCGCTGCGCAGCGCACTGGTGACGGCGTGGTCGTCACCGTCCGCGACGGCGGCGTCGATCGCGGCAATCAGGCGCTCGCGCCCCTTGAAGGCGATATCGGGTTGACCTGTGACGGTGGATTCGGCGCGCATTGCCGCAGTCTAGCCTGCGGCCCTGGCAGCCGCAGACGGCAACGCCGTCAGGAAGTCCGCGACCGCCGGGCCGAAACGCGCGATGTCGACCAGGAAGGCATCGTGGCCCTGCGGCGATTCCAGCGGCAGGAACGTCGCGTCGACGCCGCCGGCGCGCAGGCCGTCGGCAATCTGCTGTTGCTGCTGCAGCGGGAACAGGATGTCGGTGTGCACGCCGATCGCGAGCGCCCGTTCGATGCGCAGTTTCGCCAGCCCGTCGTCGGTGCTGCCACCGCAGCTTTCGCCAATGTCGAACCAGTCCATCGAACGGCTGAGATAGAGATAGCAGTTGGGATCGAAGCGGCGCACGAAGCGACGCGCATGACCTTCGAGGTAGCTCTCGACTTCGAATTCGAGGCCGAACGGCTCGTCGTCTTCGCGGCGATCGGAATCCAGCCGCACGCGACCGAAGCGGCCATCCCACTCCAGTGCGGACCGGTAGGTGATCACGCCGAGCTTGCGCGCCATGCGCATGCCGCTCTCGGGATACGCCGCTTCGGTGTAGGCACCGTTGTGCCACATCGGATCGAGGCGGATCGCTTCGCGCTGCAGCGAGCGGATCGCGATCGAGAACGGCAGCGCACGCGCCGCGCCGCAGATGTTGATGTGCGTGCGCGCGAGACCCGGGAAGCGCGCCAGCAACGCGAGGGCGGTCATGCCGCCCATCGAGTTGCCGATCACGCAGGCCAGGCGCTTGATGCCGAGCGACGCGACGACATGCGCGGCCGCATCGGCGCCGTCCTCGATCGACAGTTCGGGAAATGCGAGACGGTAGGGCGCGCCGGTGTCGGGGTCGGTCGAGGCCGGGCCGGTCGAGCCCTTGCAGCTGCCCAGCGAGTTCACGCAGACCACGAACCAGCGATCGGTGTCGATCGGTTTGCCGGGGCCGAGCATCGCCTCCCACCAGCCCGGCGTGGCGTCGTCGGCGTGACTGGCGGCGTGCGCATCGGGCGAGAGGCCGGTGACGATCAGGATCGCGTTGCCGCGCGCGGCGTCGAGCGTGCCCCAGGTCTCGAAGGCCATGCGTGCGCCACGCAGCGCGCCTCCGCGCTTCATCGGAAATGGCGAGGGCAGGTCGACAAACCGGCTGCCCGGTGGGATGAATTCGGTCATCGTGCTGCAGGCGCGCGCTTGCGCGCGATTGCCTGAAATCCAGAGCAGAAGTAGGCGGCCATGATCACGGGTGCGCCCGGAAAAGGGCAACCGCTGGCGGTTTCAAGGCCGCGTCGCGCTGACAGTCACGTCGACCGGCGCGTCCGTCGGCAGCGTCACCCGCACCGGCGCGGATTCGAGATCGCCCTCGCTACGCGACGCATCGCCACTGCGCGAGATGCGCGCGACGATCTCGACTGCATCGAACGCGGACAGCGGTTGCGTCGGCATCGGGCTGTCGTCGTCGCCCAGCACGATGTCCAGCGGCAGCGCGGAGACGGGATGGCGCTGCACCGCGACAGGCATCGGCGGGCCGCCGGGCTGGCGGGCGATGACGAACACCGTCGCGTCGCCGGGCAGGGCGGCGACAGCGGAATCGAGCCGCACGCGGACGCGCACCGAATGTGCGCTGGCGGGCGCCACTTCTGGGGTCTGCGATGCGGTGTCCGCCGACATGCCGGCAGCGGTGCGCGCGACTGCGATCTGTGTGCGCAGCGCGTCGGCGGCGGCGCCATTGAGCAGCGGCAGCAACGGCGTCCACGTCGCCACCGCGCCGGCATCGTCGCCGGCCTGGCGCTGGGCGATACCCAGATACCAGCGCGCATGCTGGTGGTCGGGAGTGCGCGCGAGCACATCGCGCAGTGTCTGCACCGCGGCGGCATCGAAGCGTCGATCCGGCGCCGCGCGTGCGCTGGCCTGGGCAGCTTCGACCTGCACGGCGTCGTCCTCTGGTATGAGTTTCGCCGCGCGTGCGATCGCATCGCGCGCGTCATCGAAGCGTTCGAGTCCCGCATACGCGCGGCCCAGCAGCAGCCAGCCTTCGGGCTGCCGTGGATCGCGCTGGAGATCGGTTTCCAGCCGCGCGATCGCATCGTCGAGTGAATCGGGTGCTGCAAGCTCGGCGGGATCGAGCGCCTGTGGCGTGCCGACCAGCATGTACATGCCGGCCACGAGCATCGGCACCAGCAGGGTCACTGCGAGCGCGACCCGCGACGCGCCCCGGCGCAATCCCCAGGTCAGGGCGACCACGGTCGCCAGCGTCAGCACGATCGCGAGCACGACGAACAGCGGCATCACCACGCCTCCGTATTGTCGGGTGGCAGCGGCGCGGCCTGTCGGCGCGAGGCGACAACGCGCCAGATCACCACGCCGCCAGCGCCGAGCAGCAGCAGTGGTCCGAACCACAGCAGCCACGTCGACGGACCGATCTGCGGGCGGTACAGCACGAATTCGCCGTAGCGCGCGACCAGATGCGCCTTGATCGCCGCATCGTCGTTGCCCTGGCGCATCAGCGTCAGCACTTCACGGCGCAGGTCGTGGGCGATCTGCGCATTGGAATCGGCCAGCGACTGGTTCTGGCACATCACGCAGCGCAGTTCGGCGACGAGGCTGTGGAAGCGCCGCTCCTCGGCGGTGTCCTCGAAGCGCAGCGGCGCGGCGTCGACCGCAACCTGCGCGTGGGCCGCCTGCGGCCAGGCCAGACACAGCAGCAACGCGAGCAACACGGGGCGGATCACAGCGCCTCCAGTTGTTGGACGTGCGGCATGAGCTGTTCGCGGATGGTCGCCTCGGTCATCGGACCGACATGCTTCCATACAATCGTGCCGTCGCCATCGACGAGGAAGGTTTCCGGCGCGCCGTAGATGCCCCAGTCGATCGCGGCCTTGCCATCGTAATCGACAAGTACGATGTCGTAGGGATTGCCGAACTGCGCGAGCCAGCGCGTCGCGTCTTCCGGTTCGTCCTTCCAGTTGAAGCCGATCACGCCCACGCGGCCGGTTTTGGCGAATGCGTTGACGACCGCGTGTTCCTCGCGGCAGCCCGGGCACCAGCTGCCCCAGACGTTGAGCAGATACGGCGCGCCGCGCAGGTCGTTCTGCGTGACCAACTGGTCGGGTGCGCCCAGCACCGGCAACTGGAACGCCGGCGCCGGTTTGCCGATCAACGGCGAGGGCAGGGCGTCACGATCGGGATTGCGGCTCAGCCACACGCCGGCCGCCAGCAGCGCGAGGATGACGCCGAAGGCGGCCAGCGGCAGCCAGCGTGCGCGCGAGGCGCGGGGCGCGCTCATGCGGCCTTCTCCCGGCGCGGCCGGCGGAAGCGGCGGTCTGCGGCGGTGACGAAACCGCCCAGCGCCATCAGAAACGCCCCTGCCCAGACCCAGCGCACGAAAGGTTTGATATGCACGCGGAGCGCCCAGGCGCCACCGCCTAGAGGTTCACCGAGCGCAACATAGACATCGCGCGAAACGCCGGGCCGGATCGCCGTTTCGGTCATCACCTGGCCGCCGCTGGCGTAGGTGCGTTTCTCGGGATGCAGCGTGGCCACCAGCCGGGCGCCTCGCAGCATGCGCACCGTGCCGCGATCGGATTCGTAGTTCGGGCCGACGTGATGCGCGACGCTGTCGAGCACGAAAGCATCGCGTCCGATTTCCAGCGACTGGCCCGGCAGCAGCGCGACTTCACGCTGCACGTTGAGACCTTCCACCAGCAGCGCGCCGACCAGAAAGACCGAAATGCCCAGATGTCCGAGCACCATGCCGGTCATCTCCGCGCCCATGCGGCCGCTCGGCGCGCGCAGACGTGTCCACACGAAACGCGCTGTGCCGCCGGCCACCCACACCGCACCGGCGACGCCCATCGCGACCTTCCACGGCCCCTGCGGCGCGGTGAAGAACGCGAGCGTCGCCGCGATCAGCGCGAGCGCTGCCCACGGCAGCAGCATGCGCAGCGGTCGCGCCATGTCCTCGTTCTGCCAGCGCGTCAGCGGACCGAACGGCAGCAGCAGCACGAGCGGCGCCATCAGCAGCAGGAACAGCAGGCCGAAGTAGGGCGGGCCGACCGAAATCTTGCCGAGGTTCAGCGCATCCGCCAGCAGCGGATACAGCGTGCCCAGCAGCACCATTGCGCAGGCCGCGACCAGCAGCAGGTTGTTCGCGAGCAGAAGCGTTTCACGCGAGGTCGCGGCGAACGGCTTGCCGTCACGGCCATCGGGCGCGCGCAGCGCGTAGAGCAGCAGCGATCCGCCGACGACGAGGCCGAGGAATACGAGAATGAAAAGTCCGCGCGTGGGATCGGCGGCGAAGCTGTGCACGCTGGTCAGCACGCCCGATCGCACCAGGAACGCGCCCAGCAGCGACAGCGAGAACGTCGCGATCGCCAGCAGCAGCGTCCAACCATGGAAGCTGCCGCGCTTTTCGGTGACGGCCTGGGAATGGATCAGCGCCGCGCCGGCAAGCCACGGCATGAAGCTCGCGTTCTCGACCGGATCCCAGAACCACCAGCCGCCCCAGCCGAGTTCGTAGTAGGCCCACCATGAGCCGAGGGCGATGCCGATCGTCAGAAATGCCCAGGACACGTTGGTCCACGGCCGCGTCCAGCGCAGCCAGTGCGCGTCGACCTTGCCGTCGAGCAACGCGGCGATCGCGAACGCGAACGGCACCATGAAACCCGAGTAGCCGATGTAGAGCATCGGCGGGTGCACGATCATCCCCGGATCCTGCAGCAGCGGGTTCAGATCGCGACCTTCCAGCGGCATCGGCAGGATGCGTTCGAACGGGTTGCTGGTGAAAATCAGGAAGGCAAGAAAGCCCAGGCACACCATGCCCATGATCGCAAGGACGCGCGCCAGCACCACATCCGGCAGCGAGCGCGAGAACCACGCGACCGCCGCGTTCCAGCACGCCAGCACGAACACCCACAGCAACAGCGACCCTTCGTGGCCGCCCCAGACCGCGGTGAAGCGGTAGACCATCGGCAACAGCGAGTTGGAGTTCTCGGCGACGTAGCGCACCGAGAAATCCTGTTGCACGAACGCGGCCGTCAGAATGGACCACGCGATCAACGTCAGCGCCCATTGCGCGTACGCAGCGGGGCGCGCAGTCGCCATCCAGGGGGCAAGCCCGCGGTGTGCGCCGAGTAGCGGCAGCACTGTCTGCAGCAAGGCTGCGATCAGCGCCAGCAACAGGGCGATCTGGCCGATCTCAGGCAGCATCGGCGACTCCGGCATGCGCGCCACGCACCACTTCGATCACTGCGCAGCGTCCGTGTCGGCTGGCGTCACGATGCCGTGCCGGTCGTGCGCCAGGCCCATCTTGTCGGCGACTTCCTTAGGCACATAGGTCTCATCGTGGCGCGCGAGCACCTGCTCGGCGACGAAGGTGTCGCCGTCCATGCGCCCGGTCGCGATCACCGCCTGGTGTTCACGGAACAGATCCGGCAGCAGACCGGTGTACCGGACCGGCAGCTCGGCATCGCCGTCGGTGACCCGGAAGCGCGCTTCCATCGAACCTTCGGCGCGCGAGAACGAGTCGCCGGCCACCATGCCGCCCAGCCGGAACCGCGCCTCGCCCGAGGACACCGCTGCGCCGGCGATGCCGCCCAGCACCTCGTGCGGCGTGTAGAGATAGGAGACGTTGCGCTGCAGCGCGAACGCGATCAGCGTCATCGACAGCGCGCTGGCCGCGACGATCGCGACCACGAACAGCAGGCGGCGGCGGCGGACCGGATTCATCGGCGCAGCTCCGCGGCGTCATCAGCGGCCACGGTGGTCGCCGCGGCCCGACGCGCGGCCACCAGGCGCACCGCGCGCAGCAGGTGTGCGGTGCGGATGCGCGGCGCGACGAAATCCCAGGCCAGCACGGCGGCGAACACCGCGTAGGCGGCAACGACATATTCGATGTAGCTCATGCACGGTCTCCGATCGGTGCGACCAGCGCCCGCACCCAGTCCTTGCTGGCTTCGCGGCGCAGGTTGTCGGCCCGCGCGCGCGCGAGCAGCGAGCCGACGAACCAGAACTTTGTGCCGACCACCATCCACAGCAGCGGCCACAGCATGCTGCCGTCGATGCTCGACTCGCCGAACACACGGATCGTCTGGCCCTGGTGCAACGAGTCCCACCACACCACCGAGTAGCGGATCACCGGCAGCAGCACGACACCGACGATCGCCAGCAGCCCGGCCGCGCGTGCAGCGGTGCGGCGGTCCTCGATCGCGTGATACAGGCCGATCACGCCCAGATACAGGAACAGCAGGATCAGCTCGGTGGTCAGGCGCGGGTCCCAGTCCCACCACGCGCCCCACATCGGCCGGCCCCAGATCGAGCCGGTTGCGAGCGTGATCACCGTGAACGCAGCGCCGATCGGCGCGCAGGCCATCGCCAGGATCTCGCAGAGCTTGATCCGCCAGACCAGTGCGATCGCGGCGTAGATCGCCATGACCGCGAACACGGCCAGGCTCATCCACGCGCTCGGCACATGGATGTAGAGGATGCGGAAGCTGTCGCCCTGCTGGTAATCGGCCGGCACCACGTACAGCGCGCCGTACAGGCCGACCGCCATCGTAAGCAGACCGAGGCCGAAGGCCCACGGCGCCCAGCGCCGCGCGAAGCGGTCGAAGGTGGGGGGCGATCCGAGTTGATGGAACCAGCGAAGGACAGGATTCATTCGGCGAGGCGTGCGGGCGTGGCGGGCTTGCGGTCTCGGAGCGCGCATGACGGGCATGCGGTCGCGGGCGTGGCGCGGCGTTGCGGGACGGATTGCACGTCGGCGACGGGGCCCTCCAGACCCGTCGCGGGGCCGGTCAATTGAGTGCGATGCGGATGGCGGTCGCCGCAGCGACGGGCGCCAGCACGAGCGCGGCGGCAAGGCCCGCGGCAAGCATCAACAGCCCGCCGGTCGGATCATGCCCCTGCGCCGCGATCGCGACGCTGCCGGCACCGAACACCAGCACCGGAACGTACAGGGGCAGGGCAAGCAGTGCCAGCAGGATACCGGAACGACGCATGCCGATGGTCAGCGCCGCGACCACCGCGCCGAGCAGGCTCAGCAACGGCGTGCCCAGCGCGAGCCCGGCCAACAGCACGGGCAACTGGGCGCGTGGCAGGCCCAGCAGCTCGGCCAGCAGCGGTGTGGCAACCAGCAATGGCAGCGTCGTCGTCGCCCAGTGCACCGAGGTGCGCACCAGCACTAGCCAAGCCAGCGGCACGGGGCTGAGCATCCACTGTTCGAGCGAGCCGTCCTCGGCGTCGCCGCGGAACAGCGTGTCGAGGGCGAGCAGGCCCGCCAGCACCGCCGCGACCCACAGCACGCCGGGTGCCACTGCCCGCAACGTTGCGGGCTCGTTGCCAAGCGCCAGTGCGAACAGCACCACGACCAGCAACGCGAACAGCGCCGGCTGCAAGGCATCGCCGCGCCTGCGCCACAGCAGGCGCAGGTCGCGGGCGATCAGCGCTGCCGCGCTGCCGGGCAGGGTGGGTGACGCGCTCATGCAGTGGCGTCCAGCAGCAGTTCTCGGGTGCGCACCGGCGGCGCGGCGTAGGCGCCGTGGGTGGTCACCAGGGCTGCGCCGCCGTCTTCGAGCTGGGCACGGACCATCCGGTTGACCAGTTCGATGCCCTGTAGGTCGAGGTTGGCGTAGGGCTCGTCGAGCAGCCACAACGGCGCGGGCGACATCCACAGCCGCGCCAGCAACAGGCGCTTCTTCTGTCCGGCCGACATCTGCCGCACCAGCAGGTGCGCCTGCGCGGCGAGTCCGACCAGTGCGAGCGCGCGTTCGGCGCTTTGGCTGGCGCGCTGGCCCTGCAGGCGGGCGAGGAAATCGAGATTCTCGACTGCGTCGAGATCGGCCTTCAGCCCGGGCAGATGGCCCAGATAGGCCATCGCGCCGGCGCGCATCGCGCGCGCGACCGGCGTCCCGCTGACCTCGACCGTGCCGCTGTCGGCTTCCAGCAGACCCGCCAGCACCCGCAGCAGTGTGGTCTTGCCCGCGCCATTGCCGCCCTGCACGAGCAAGGCCTCACCGGCCGCAACATCGAAATCGAGCGGTCCGAACACCGGCCGCTCGTCGCGCAGGAAGCACAGGCCGCGTGCGGCGAGCAGCGGTGGGACGGCAGCGGATTCGGACATGCGGCGGCGGTGGGCCCGTGGGTGCGCGGCCCGGACGACCGCGCGGTCATCCTATCCGCAGCGGCCGGGTTTGCGTCAGCGCAGCCAGTCGACGTGCTGGTCGCCTTCGAGTCCCGCAGGCCGCCTGGCGTACATGCGCAGGCGTACCGAGGTCTCGCGCGCCCACCACAGCGTGCCCAGCTGGCCGTAGCGCTGACCGAGCGCGTCGAACGCGTCGACCGCCATGCCGAACACGAGCCAGCTCGGTTCGCGCCAGCTGCGGTCGGTGGCGCTGGCAAAGGCGGGCATGTGGGGCAGGCCGAGGGCGCTCAGTTCGGCTTCGAGGGCCTTGTCCGAGCGGCGGTTCTCGGTCGGCGCCCGCGGCACCGACATCGGATTCCAGGCCGAAACGAGTCCGAAGCCCGCGGTATCGGGATAGCGCAGGTCCAGACCGGGCGTGGGCAGGCCGACGACGATGTCGTGCCAGTCGTCGCGATGCTGCCAGCGGTAGCGGGCGTCAAGATAGGCGTGCAGCAGTGCGATCAGGCGGGTGTCGTCGATGGAATGCTGGTCGTTCATGGCGGCGGTTTATCCCCGTTGTCCGCGTCCGTACACTCGTGGCCCCTCTGATCCCCCAACGGCATGCAGGCGATGATCCGGACCAAACTTCCACGGGTCGGCACCACGATCTTCACCGTCATGTCGCAACTGGCGGCCGAGCACGGCGCCGTCAATCTCGGCCAGGGCTTCCCCGATTTCGACGTGCCGCAGCGTCTGGTCGACGCCCTGGCCGCGGCGATGCGGGCCGGGCACAACCAGTATGCGCCGATGACGGGGATCCCGGCGCTGCGTCAGGCGATCGCGGAGAAGACCGAACGCGTCTACGGGCATCTGCCCGATGCCGATGCGGAGGTCACGGTGACCAGCGGCGCGACCGAGGCGGTGTTCAATGCGATCCACGCGGTGGTGCAGGCCGGCGAGGAGGTCATCGTGCTCGACCCGGCCTATGACTGCTACGAACCTGCGATCGAACTGGCCGGCGCGGTGGCCGTGCACGTGCCACTGGACCCGGTGACCTTCGCGCCTGACTGGCAGCGCGTGCGCGATGCGGTCACGCCGAAGACCCGGATGCTGATCGTCAACAGCCCGCACAACCCGTCCGGTGCGATGTTCGGCGCGACCGACATGCAGGCGATCACGGACCTGCTGCAGGGCACGGGCATCTACTTGCTGTCGGACGAGGTCTACGAGCACATCGTGTTCGACGGTGCGCGCCACGAGTCCGCGTTGCGCTGGCCTGAACTGCGCGAGCGGACGTTCGTCGTGTCGAGCTTCGGCAAGACCTACCACTGCACCGGCTGGAAGCTCGGCTACTGCATCGCGCCGCCCGCACTGAGCGCGGAGTTCCGCAAGGTGCACCAGTACAACGTGTTCTGCACCTTCGCGCCGGCGCAGCATGCGTTCGCGGAGATGCTGCGGGCGGAACCCGAGCACTACGAGCAGCTTGGCGCGTTCTACCAGGCCAAGCGCGACGCGTTCGCCGCGCAGCTCGCGACCACGCGGCTGAAGTGCCTGCCGGTGCCGGGCGGCTACTTCCAGCTCGTCGACTATTCGGCAGTCAGCGATCTCGCCGATGCCGACTTCTGTCGCTGGCTGACGATCGAGAAGGGCGTCGCCGCGATCCCGCTGTCGCCCTTCTACGCGCAGCCGCCGGCTGGCCAGCGGCTGGCGCGGCTGTGTTTCGCGAAGAACGAGGCAACGCTGGACGCCGCCATCGATCGCCTGCGCATGCTCTGAGGATCGCGCTGCGACGATCGGTCGCGGCGGACCTTCAGAGAGGCGCCGCTAGACTTGCAGCGCGCACCGTCTGCGCCTCGTCTCCGACCGGTTCTTCCGATCATGTCCCTCCGACTCGCCACCATCGCCGTGTCCGTCCTGCTGCTCGCAGCTTGCAGCGCGCCGCCGACCGGTCCGTATACCGGCACCGAACTGACCGGTGTGCCGTATGGACGCAGTCTCGATCTGGAGGACACGCAGGGCCAGCCACGCAGCCTTGGTGATTTCCGCGGGCGTTACGTGCTGTTGTCGTTCGGCTACACGCACTGTCCCGAGGTGTGCCCCACCAGCCTGCTGAAGGCCTCGCAGATCCGCCGGGCCCTGGGCGACGACGACGAGCAACTGCAGATCGTATTCGTCACCGTCGACCCCAAGCGCGATACCGGTGAAATCCTCGCGCAATACGTCGCTGCGTTCGGTGGCGACATCGTCGCCCTGCGCGGCGACGACATGCAGACCCGGCTCGCGGCGCAGTCGTTTCGCGTGACCTATCGCGAAGTGCCGACGAGTTCGTCGTATGCGATGGACCACACAATGGTGAATTACCTCATCGGTCCCGACGGGCGTCTGCAGCTCGCATTCCAGTACGACCAGCCCGTCGACGCGATGGTCGACGACATCCGCTTGGCGATGACGAAGACGCGGGCCAAGGGCTGACCGTGGCGTCAGCTTTTTCCGACTTGCGATTCATCTCCTGCGCAGCGTAGCCTCGGACCAGCTGCGACACGGAAGGGAGAGGACAGGGATGACGATTCGCGTGTTCATGGTTGACGACCACGCGCTGGTCCGCACCGGCATGCGCATGATCCTTGCCAGCGAAGCGGACATCGAAGTGGTGGGGGAAGCCGAGAGCGGGGAAGAGGCGCTGCCGATGATCCGCCGGCTCAAGCCCGACATCGTGCTGTGCGACCTGCATCTGCCGGGCGTGAGTGGGCTCGAGGTCACCGAGCGCGTGGTGCGCGGCCAACCGGAAACGCGGGTGATCGTGGTGTCGATCCTTGAGGATGGGCCGATGCCACGCCGCATGATCGAGGCCGGCGCCTCGGGCTACGTCGGCAAGGGCGGCAATGCCGTCGAACTGGTGCGAGCGGTGCGTGACGTGGCCCGCGGACGCCGTTATCTGGCAAGCAATATCGCGCAGAACCTGGCGCTCTCAGGCATCGGTGGCAACGAGACACCGTTCGATGCGCTGTCGCCGCGGGAGATGGAAGTGGCGATGCTGCTGCTGCAGGGGTTGCGGCAGGAGGACATTGCGCGGCGCCTGAGTCTCAGCGCCAAGACCGTCAACACGCACAAGTCCCGGCTGTTCGAGAAGTTGCAGATCCAGGATTCGATCGCGCTGGCGCGGCTGGCGAGCCAGTACCGCGTCGCGCCGGTGGAGCTCGCGATCTAGCGCCGGGGCTGGTGAAGGCGGCTCTGCCCGCCAACTCGGGCAGGACAGCCGGCCACAACGCCCAAGAAAAAACCCCGGCCGAGGCCGGGGTTTTTCGTGATGACGTGGCGGAAAGCCTCAGGCGTCGGTGGGACGCGGTCGCGCGCGTGGGTCGGTCCTGTAGTCCGACTCCGGTTCGTCTTCCTCGTCCACGAACTCGGACTCTTCCGGCGCGGCGTCATCGAAAGCCGAATCGGCTTGCGCGATTGTTTCGTCCGTCACGGCTGCATTCTCCGGCGCCGTGACGCTGGCCGATTCGTGCTCAGCCACAGGCACTTCGTCGACCTGCGCGACAGCAGGTGCAGGCGTGTCGAACAGACCCTGCGACACGGGCGCACGCGGGGTGGCGTCGGCCTGCGCGGCTGCGGGGTCCTCGTCGATTACCGGCGCTGCCGGGGCCTGGGCCGCGACGCTGGGCTCGGCACGGGATGGCTGTTCCACCGCCTCGATCGCATTCACTGCGTTCAGGGCATCGTCCGCTGCGAGTTCGGCAGGCGCCGGGTCCTGCACCGGCTGCATCACCGCGGGGGTCGGGTCAGCGGCCTGCGGCGGCACGTGCTGCACCTCCGCAGGTGGCGCGCTTTCAAACGCGGGTTTCGGTGCCTCGTCTGCGACAGGTGCCGGTGCCACGGGAGCGCTGTCGACCTGATGCGCAGGCGCAGCCGTCTCGACGGCCGGAGAGGCGGATTCGCTCGTGGCCTGCTTCACCGTGCTCGCCACGATTGCGGCGGCTGCCACGGCAGGGCGGGGGTCCTGCTGAGTGGTCGCGCGCGGTTCGTTCGCCGGCTTCGCCGCAGGCGCGGGCAGGTCGTCGAAATCGAACTCCGGCTGGCCGTGACCGGTCGCCGGCGCGGTGTCGTCATCGCCGGCGTCATCGCTGTCGAGCGAGGTCTCGTCACCGGCAGTGCCGTCACCGGCCTTGCCGCGACGACGGCGGCGACCACCGCGACGACCGCGACGGCGACGGGCATTGCTGCCGTCATCGTCACCGGTGTCGCCGTTGCCGTCTGCATCGGACGCGTTGACATCGCCCAGGTCGCTGGCGTCGTCGGCATCCGCGTCTACATGCGGAGTCGCTGCCTCACGTCGCGGGGCAGTCTGCGTGGCGGCTGCGACAGGGGGGCTGTCGGTCGCCGGCGCTGTCTGCTCGGCGTCGAGCTGGGCAGACCGGGGCGCATCGATCGACGCCGCAGCCGGTGCAGCGACGGCCATCGCCGCCTGCGTCTCGGTCACGTCGCCCTCGGTCCGCTGACGCGGTCCACGCTGTTTCTGACGCTGGCGACGTTCCTGCTGACGCTCCTTGCGTGCACCTGTGTCAGCGACAGCCGCAGGCTCGCGACGCGCCTCGCGCTGCGCGTCGTCGCGGGCCGGCTGCGCAGGCGCTGCCGCCTTCGCCTCGTTCGCGACCGGTGCGGCGTTCGACCCACCCTGACCCTGACGGCCACCGCGACGATCGCGGCGCTGGCCACCATTGCGGCCGCCGCGGTCATTGCGATCAGCGCGGTTCTCGCCACGCGGGCCGCCATCGGTGCGCGACGCGCGCTCGTGCTGCGCGGGTGCGGCCGGCTTGGCAGGCGCAGGTGGTGCGAACAGGGCTTTCAGCCAACCCATGACGCCGCCGGTCGCGACCGGTGCCACGGGCACGGGCGCGGGCTGTGGCATGGGCGTCGGTGCAGGCGCGGGCGCCGCGGCCTCCGGCTTCGGTTCGCGGATCGGCGCAGGCTGCGTCGGGCGCACATTGGTCACCGCCGGCGGCGGCACGTTGAGGTTGTTCTTGCTCAGCGCGATCGTGGCGACGCGACGCGGCGTGCCGCGCTGGTAGCTCGGACGCGCGGTTTCTTCGCCCAGTTCGTTCTCGCGGATGCGGGAGACCTCGTAATGCGGCGTGTGCAGTTGCTCGTCGGCGACGATGATGATCGGCGCGGCGTGCCGCTTCTCGATTTCCTCGAGCGCGCTGCGCTTCTCGTTGAGCAGGTAGTTCGCGATCTCGACCGGGGCCTGCACCAGCACCTGTCCGGTGTTGTCCTTCATCGCGTGCTCTTCGGCGACGCGGATGATCGACAGCGACAGCGACTCGATGCTGCGCATGCGGCCGTGGCCTTCGCAGCGCGGGCAGACGATCTGGCTGGACTCGCCGAGCGACGCGCGCAGGCGCTGGCGGCTCATCTCCAGCAGGCCGAACTTGGAAATCTTGTTCTGCTGCACGCGGGCGCGGTCGTACTTGAGCGCGTTCTGCAGCTTGTTCTCGACGTCGCGCTGGTGCTTGTTCGACGACATGTCGATGAAGTCGATGACCACCAGGCCGCCGAGGTCACGCAGGCGCAGCTGGCGGGCCACTTCCTCGGCCGCTTCCAGGTTGGTGTTGAACGCGGTCTCTTCGATGTCGCCGCCCTTTGTGGCGCGGGCGGAGTTGACGTCGATCGCGGTCAGGGCCTCGGTCTGGTCGATGACCAGCGCGCCGCCCGACGGCAGACGCACGGTGCGCTCGTAGGCGCTCTCGATCTGCGACTCGATCTGGTAGCGGTTGAACAGCGGCACGTCGTCGGTGTAGTGCTTGAGCTTGCGCAGGTTGTGCGGCATCACCTGCTCGACAAATTCCTTCGCCTCGGCATACATCTCCGGGGTGTCGATCAGGATCTCGGTGATGTCGGCGCGCATGTAGTCACGCAGAGCGCGGGTGATCAGCCGCGATTCCTGGTAGATCAGGAACGGCGAGGGCTTGCTCAGCGCGGCTTCTGCGATCGCGCGCCAGATGCTCAGCAGATAGTCGAGATCCCACTGCAGCTCTTCGGCGTCGCGGCCGACACCGGCGGTGCGGATGATCACGCCCATCTCGTCGGGAATGTCGAGCGCGTCCATCGCCTTCTTCAGTTCGGCGCGGTCCTCGCCCTCGATCCGGCGCGACACGCCACCGGCGGTCGGCGAGTTTGGCATCAGCACCATGTAGCGGCCGGCCAGCGAGATGAACGTGGTCAGGGCAGCGCCCTTGTTGCCGCGCTCTTCCTTGTCGACCTGGACGACGACCTCCTGGCCCTCGCGCAGCAGTTCCTTGATCGCGCCCTTGTTCGGGTCGACGCCGGACTGGAAGTAGTCGCGGGAGACTTCCTTCAGCGGCAGGAAGCCGTGGCGGTCGGCGCCGTACTCGACGAATGCGGCTTCGAGCGAGGGCTCGATACGGGTGATGCGGCCCTTGTAGATGTTGGACTTCTTCTGTTCCCTGGACGGCTGTTCGATGTCGATGTCGTACAGGGACTGGCCATCAACGATGGCGACGCGGAGTTCTTCTGCCTGCGTCGCGTTGATCAGCATGCGCTTCATGGTTGCGTTTCCTTGCGCGCTCTCACGCGCGGAACGCCGGGGCGTTTCGCCTGGATGAAGCCTGAAGCCGCCGCGCACGCGCAGCGACAAACCGGATTGTCCAGCGCTACGACACCACGGCGGGCCGCGGGAGCGCTCTTGATTTGTCTGGGTAGTGCAGGCCGCGGACCGCTCGCGACCGGTGGTTTGGCGGTCGCGGACGTCACACGGGACGTGTTCAGCGCCGATGCCAGGCATCGGGCGATGGCCGGTGCTGCCGTACAGCCGCTAACATGGCCGCCCCTGGGGCGGTGGCCGCGCACTGTCCGGAAGCCTTTGCAAGGCGGGCTTTTGGCCCGTGTTCTTCCAAAGAAATCAGCACCTTAGATCGCGGCCCGAGTGTACCAGATAAACAGGCGACGATGACTGACAACAGCCCCGGCCCAGCCGGCGGCGGTGGCGTGCGACTGGTCCGGGTTCCGGACGATCGTGACGGCCAACGCCTCGACAATTTTCTCCTCGGCCTGCTCAAGGGCGCGCCGAGGTCGATCATCTACAAGATCGTGCGCAGCGGGCAGGTCCGCGTGAACGGCGGCCGCGCCAAGGCCGAGCGCAAGCTCGAGGCCGGCGACGAGGTGCGTGTGCCACCCGTGCGGCTGGAGGTGCCGGGCGAGGCCGGCACCCCCTCGAAGGGCCTGCTGGCGGCGATGGACGCGAGCATCGTGTTCGAGGACGCCCGCCTGCTGGCGATCAGCAAGCCTAGCGGCATCGCCAGTCACGGCGGCAGTGGCATCAGCTTCGGGGTCATCGAAACCCTGCGCGCGCTGCGGCCGAACCAGCCACTGGAACTGGTGCATCGCCTGGATCGCGACACCTCGGGCCTGATGGTGCTGTCGAAGAAGCGGTCGGCGCTGACCCAACTGCAGGCGTTGTTGCGCGAGGACCACGGCGCCGGCATCCGCAAGCGCTACCTCACGTTGCTGGCCGGGCGCATGCCCGAGGGCACGATGAGTGTCGACGCGCCGCTGCACGTCGGTCTGCGCCAGGGCGGCGAGCGCCATGTGCAGGTCAATCCGCAGGGCAAGGTCTCGCTGAGCCATTTCGGCGTACTCGAGCGGCGCGGCGGGCAGTCCTACTGCGAGGTCCGGATCGAAACAGGCCGGACTCATCAGATCCGCGTCCACGCCCAGCACATCGGCCATCCGGTCGCCGGTGACGACAAGTACGGCGATGTCGAGGTCAACAAGCGCATGCGCGAGCAGATCGGCCTGCGACGCCTGTTTCTGCACGCCGCGTCACTGGAGTTCACGCTCGACGACGGCGAAGCCTATGTGCTCAATGCGCCGCTGGCCGACGACCTGCGCGAGGCGCTCGACCGGCTGCGCTGAGCTGGCCGGGCCGCGATCGTCAGAGCGCGAACAGCACCGGAATCCGCACGTGGCCTGGTGCCGGCGATCCTGCATGCATCGCGGCGGCATAGGTCCAGCGGCGCGCAGCTTCCATCGCGGCCGCGTCGAGCGCAGCGTTGCCGCTGCTCTCGACGACGGAGACGTTCTGCAGCGTGCCCTTTGCGTCCACATCGACCTGCAGGACCACCGTGCCGGAAGCGCCCGCCTGCATGGCCTCCAGCGGGTAGGCCGGCGGCTGACTGTTCTTGCTGCGGATGTCGACCGAGGCGCCATGCGTGGCCGCCTCGGCGGCGCCGATTGTCCCAGCGGCTGTCGCGTCGGCATCGCTGGCGGGTGCGGCGGTTGCCAGGCACAGGGCGAGGAGGGGTACGAAGGCACGGAGCCCCATGGGCCGATGCGCTCCGGCTTGCCGCGTCGCTCTGGCAGCGCCTGGGGTCGGCGCGCCACGCATCACGCGACCAGCCGATCGGCCTTCGCGGCGCAGATGAAGTCGTTTTCGGACAGGCCGCCGACGTCGTGGGTCGAATACCGGACTTCGACCCGGTCGTAGTGCACGCCGAGGTCCGGGTGGTGGTCTTCGCGGTGGGCGATGAAGGCCAGTGCGTTCACGAAGGCCATCGTGCGGTGGTAGTCGTCGAAGCGGAAGGTGCGGGTCAGCGCCTGGCCGTCTTCGGCCAGCGTCCAGGCGGCCACCTGCGGCAGCAGTTCGCGGACGCGGGCTTCGGCCAGACGGTGCTCGTCGCCGCGGCGGGGAACGCAGTGGGCATCGCTGAGTGGAATGAGGTCGGACATCGTGGAATCTCCTGTCGAGGGCCGTTCATGCGGCAGACGGCGACCGGCGCTTGCGCGGTCGCAGGCCCGCTAGAATACGCCGCATGATCAACATCTCCGAAACCGCGCAGACGCATTTCCGCAAGCTGATCGAGCGCGAGACGCTACCCGGCCTCGGTGTGCGGCTGTCGGCCGTGCATGCCGGCACGCCGCGCGCGGATGTACGCCTGGAGTTCGCGGGCAGCGACGACCTGCAGGGCGACGAGTGGGCGATCGATTGCGAAGGCTTCACGCTGTGGCTCGATGCGCCCAGCGTGCCGTATCTCGACGGCGCCGAGATCGATTACGAGGCGCGCGCCACCGGCGGACAGCTGCAGATTCGCGCCCCGAAGATCAAGGGCGAGGCGCCGCCGGAAGCCGCGTCGCTGGTCGAGCGCGTGCGTTGGGTGGTCGAGCAGGAGGTCAATCCGCAGCTCGCCCAGCACCGTGGCCACGTCAGCGTGCAGGAAGTAACGGCCGAAGGTGTCGTCGTGCTGCGGTTCGGCGGCGGTTGCCACGGCTGCGGTCTGGTGGATGTCACGCTGAAGCAGGGCATCGAAAAGACGCTGATGGAAAAGGCGCCGGGCGTGACCGCGGTTCGCGATGCGACCGATCACGACACCGGCGACGCGCCCTACATGCCGCGCGACGCGGCCTGATCCCACCGCAGCCGGCGGCCGTCCCCGGATGTTCACTGCTGCCGACCTGATCGACGTGCTGCGCCGGCGCCGGCGCCGTTCGATCCGGCCGGAGGACGCGCCCGAAGGATTTCCCGCCGGTTGGGCGCGCTGGTTCGACACCATGCGCGTACGTGTCGGTGCCGTGCGTGGCGCGACCGCCGAGGCGATCGTCGCCGTGCTCGTCGCGCGACCGGCGCCACCGCGGCGCAAGGGCCACGTCCCGAAGAACAAGCTGGCCGCCTGGGCCAGCCTGTTGCATCCACGCTGGGAGCCCGAACCGCGCGAGCATCGCGGCCCGAAGCGCGTGTCGATGGCGCTCGCGTTGCTGGTGCAGGTGCTGTGGGTCGGCGGGCTGCTGTTGCTGACCCAGGCTCACTTCCTGGCGCCGGCGCCAGCGGCACAGGGCGAGGCGCATGTGGTGCAGGCCGTTTTCATCGGGGACGGCACGCCAGAGGATGCGGGCGCCGCCGACGACGGCGAGCCGGTTCCGGCAGCGGCCCCGCAGGTGCCACCTGCTTCGACATCGACACCCACGCCGGCTGAACCGCCGCCGGCACCGTCCGCCTCCCAGGACACCTCCGCCGCCAAGGACGCCGTGGTCGCGACCGAGCCGGTCGAGCCGACGGCGCAGGTGCTGCAGGTCACGCAGACACCGGTACCGGACATCGACTTCACCCTGCCGCCACCACGTCCAGGCGCCCCGCCCGAGGTCGCGTTGCGCGACCGCCAGGTGCCCGAGGCGCAGTTGCAGGCCGTCGAGATTCCGGCGCTGCGCGCCCCTGCGCCTCTGGCTGAAGTCACCGCGCAGCGGCGCGAGGTCGAGGTCGAAGTCCGCGACCGCAGCGTGCCGCAGCCCAGCGAGTCGCTGCGCCTGCCGACGCGCGCCTTGCCTTCGATCGCGGTCGATGCACCCGAGGTGCCGACCCGGCAAGTCGCGGAGGTGGTTGCCCGCGAACGCACGGTGCCGATGCGCGAAGCGCCGGCCCAGGCAGCGGCACCCGAGTCACCGGCCCCCGCACCCCCCGTCGCGGCGACGCCGTCGCCACGGCCGCCGACGCCGTCTCCGCCTGGCGCGCGGACGCCCACCCCGAGCACAACCGCGGGTGCAGGTTCGCGTCCGGGCATGCCACCGGGCGCTGCGCCGTCGGCGCGCGCCGGCGACGACTGGGGCGATGGGACGAGCGCGCGTGCGGGTGGCCCGCCTGGCAGTCCGTCCGGCCTGATCGGCGCCGATGGCCGCCCACGCCTCGCCGGCGACGGCCGCGTGGGGGGCGGCCTGCCACCGGGCACGATCACCGAAGATTTCGCCCGCATCGATCGCGAAGGGACCTGGCTCAAGCGACCGCCGACCGACTACGAGCCCACGAGTTTCGACCGTTTCTGGACGCCCAGCGAAACCCTGCTCGAGGAGTGGGTGCGGCGGAGCGTCAAGACCGTACTGATCCCGATTCCAGGGACGAGCAAGACCATCCAGTGCAATGTCGCGCTGCTGGCATTCGGCGGCGGCTGCGGCATCACCGATCCGAACATGCAGGACGTGGAGACCGACGGCCGGCCACCGCCGGATGTGCCGTGGAAGCCGGAACTGCAGGAAGATCAGGATAGCCTCGGCGGCTGATTGAGCCGGACGCGGCGCCTGTCTGCCCTCGTGTGCGTGTGTCGTTCTGAGGTCGTCTCTCCCGCGTAGGCGGAAGCGTTTTTCAACAGCCGAATGGCTGGTCAGTCCATGGATTTCGCGCCCGGCGTTCGTTTCTGCTTGTGCTGGGGCTTTGTTCTGGCTCTGGCTCTGGCTCTGGCTTTGGCTTTGGCTTTGGCTTCCAGCTTTTGATCTGAATCGAGCCGTAAAGCGAGCCGAGCATCGCAGGGCGGCGGGGTCGAAGAGCAGCCCATGTCTGAGCGTAGCGAGTTTGGGCTGCGTGCCCAGTCGCCCGAGAAGCGCAGGGGAACGGCACGGCGCAGCCGTGTCGGATCGCGTCCGGCGAAGACGGGTTTGCTTACTTTTGCCAAGACAAAAGTAAGCCGCGCGACAGCGCGGAAGCCCTGTACTTGATCTTCGCTCCTGCGGTTGATCTTCATCTCCAACATGAATATCAAAGTCGCAAAGCGACGAGCGAAGAGCCTCAAGCAAGTGCAGGGCTTTTGCCCGCTGCGCGTGCGAGTCCCTTTTGGATGGACCCAAAAGGAACCAAAAGGTCCCTTCGCCGGACGCGAGCCGATGCGATGAAGCCGCATCGGTCCCCT
>NZ_JAVDVJ010000007.1:0-158180 GCF_031456825.1 Luteimonas sp. 3794
CCACCCGATCCCATTCCGAACTCGGAAGTGAAACGTACATGCGCCGATGGTAGTGTGCATCTAGCATGCGAGAGTAGGTCATCGCCAGGGTTTTTACCCAAAACCCCCGCCGGTACTCCGGCGGGGGTTTTTCTTTGTGGCAGATTTGGAGAATGTCCGGCGAAGCGGAGAAACTTCGGTGCGGATCTTGTGGCGAAGGGGATTTACTCCGCAAGCAGCGCTGGCGAATCTATCCGAAAATCGGGCAGCGGCTCGGTGTGGGCGATCCCGCTATCTCCGCCGCACGGGTGGGGCCGGGCCGGCTCCGCGTAAGGTGCCCACGGCACCACCCCCGATTACGAAGAGCAGGCAGTGATCCAGACAGCTCCCGGACGCGCGGTGATGGACTTGCCTGGCTCGATCCGGCTCAGGAATGGAGAAGCCCCGGTCAATGACATCATTCTGGTCGCGACAGCTCAATGCCTAGAAGGATTGCAACAGGCAGAGGCGCATAACGGGCGTCGTGTATCGTCTGCCCTCGTCCGGAAAGGCCGCGTAAGACGCGATGAGTACCTACGCACTGCAGTCTGTTTTCCATCCCGCTTCGGTTGCGGTCGTCGGCGCGAGTCCCCGCGCGCGGTCTTTGGGGCGGCTCGTCTTGCAGCAGCTGCGTGCAGGTGGTTTTGCGGGGCCGATTGGTCTGGTCAATCCGCGTTACGCATCGATCGATGGGATTGAGGCGTCACCGACGCTCGCCGCATTGCCGTTCGCGCCGGAACTGGTCGTGATCGCAGTGCCACCGGCAGATGTGCCGGGCATCGCCGATGCCGCTGCGCGCGCCGGTGCCAAGGCCGCGATCGTGTTAACACGAGATATGGGCGGCGGCGTGGGTTCGCACAACGCCGCGCTGGCCGAAGTCGCGCGTGCCCACGGGCTGCGCATCGTGGGGCCGAACTGTCTCGGCGTGATCGCGCCGCACGCGAAACTGTTCGCGAGTTTTGCGGCCCATGCGCCTATCGCCGGCGATCTGGCGCTGATCTCCCAGTCCGGCGCGGTTGCGGCCGGGATGATCGAGTGGAGTCGGCCGCGCGGGATCGGCTTCTCCGCCGTGGCGTCGCTGGGCGATGCCCTCGACATCGACTTCGCCGATCTGCTCGATTACTTCGCGACCGACCGGCATACCCGCGCGATTCTGCTCTACGTCGAGCGGGTGCGCGATGCCCGCAAGTTCCTGTCGGCGGCGCGCGCGGCGGCGCGGGCAAAACCGGTGGTGGTGGTCAAACCGGGACGCCATGCGACACGCGACACGGCCGCGATTACCCACGCCGCCGCACTCGCCGCGCCGGACGCGGTGTACGACGCGGCGTTCCGGCGCGCCGGCCTGCTGCGTGTGCATGCGCTGGACGAACTGTTCGCCGCCGCTGAAACGCTGTCGCACCTGGGCGGCGTTCCGGGCAACCGGCTCGCGGTGATGACCAACGGCATCGGCGTGGGCATGCTCGCTCTCGACCGCCTCGTCGATCTCGGTGGCAGGCGTGCGGCCTTGTCGGAGGCCACGGTCACGACGCTGGAGGGTGCACTGCCGCGCGGCTGGTCACGCCGCAATGCCGTCGACATGCTTGGTGACGCGGATGGCGGGCGGTATGAATCCACACTTGGTGCTCTGCTGGACGACCGCGACAACGATGCCGTGCTGGTGATGCAGGTGCCGACCGTGCTGTCGGATCCCGAGGACGTGGCCGAGGCCGTCGTCCGCACTGTACAGGCGCGCCCGCGAGGCGGGATACGTAAACCCGTGCTTGCGGTCTGGCACGGCGATCAACCGGCTGCACGCCGAAGACTCGGGGATGCCGGTATCCCGGTCTACGACAGCGAGGCGGACGCGGTTCGCGGCTTCATGTACCTGGCGCGTCATCACGAGGCCCAGCGGGCGCTGATGGAAACGCCGCCGAGTCTGCCGGACGATTTCAATGTCGACCTGCCAGCCGCGCGCGCGGTGGTGGATGCCGGATTGGCATCGGGCAAACGCCTGCTCGATCCGGTGGCGACCGCCCGCCTGCTCGGCGCTTATGGCATTGCCTTGGCCGAGGTCTCGCGTGCGGGCGATGCAGACGCAGCGGTCGCGGCGGCCGACCTGTTGTTCGCGCGTGGCGCCGCGGTTGCGGTGAAGATCGACGCGTCCGATATCCCGCACAAGTCCGATGTCGATGGCGTGCGTCTCAACCTGACGACGCCGCAGGCCGTGCGGCATGCCACCGAGGACATTCTGGCACGCGCGCGTGCGCTGCGCCCCGATGCCCGGATCGACGGCGTGACCGTGCATGCAATGGTGGTGCGGCCCAAGGCGCGGGAACTCATTGCCGGCATTGCTGACGACCCGGTATTCGGCCCCGTGATCGTGTTCGGGCGGGGCGGGACCGCAGTCGATGTCATCGACGACAAGGCATTGATGCTGCCGCCCCTCGATCTGCGCTTGGCGCACGAGTTGATCGGGCGCACGCGTGCATCGCGCATCCTGAAGGCTTACCGCGACGTGCCGGCAGCGGACGAGCGCACGGTTGCTCTGGTGCTGGTGAAGCTTGCGCAGATGGCGGCGGACATTCCGGAGCTGGTGGAGCTCGACATCAACCCTCTGCTCGCCGACCGCGACGGCGTGATCGCGGTCGATGCACGCATCGCGCTCGGCCCGGTCAAGCGCCTGCACCGGGGGCGCGGTCATCCGCGTTTCGCGATCTTTCCTTATCCGAAGGAATGGGAACGCACGATCGCGCTGTCGAACGACACCACGGCCTTCGTGCGACCGGTGCGGCCGGAAGACGAAGCCATGTTCAGGCAATTCTTCGAGCGGGTCAGCACCGAGGATCTACGGCTGCGGTTCTTCAGCGCGGTGCGGCATTTCAGTCACGAGTTCGTCGCACGTCTGACCCAGCTCGACTATGCGCGCTCGATCGCCCTGGCCGCGATCGATCCGGCCACCGGTGAAATGCTGGGCGCTGTGCGTCTGCTCGCCGACGCGAATTACGACACCGGCGAATACGGGATCATGGTGCGCTCCGATCTCAAGGGCGCTGGCCTGGGCTGGCGGCTGATGCGGATCATGATCGAATACGCACAGTGGCAGGGCCTGCGCGTGGTCGAAGGACAGGTGCTGCGCGAGAACACCACCATGCTTGCGATGTGCCGCCAGCTCGGTTTTGCGATCACGACCGACCCCGACGATTCGACGGTGGCGATCGTCCGGCTGCCTGTCGCCGCCGGCTCCTGACCGGTCAGTCCTTCTCGCGTCCCGAGCCCGACTGCTTGCCGCCGCTATCCTGCTTGTTGACGGTGGCCCAGGCGATCCGCTCGGCGTCTTCCTTCGATCGGCCCTTATCGCGTTCCGATGCTTCCACGTGTTCAGCCTGTCGCTTCTGCTTGTCCGTGTAGGACGACTTGTCGCCGCGGCTCATGACGCTGCTCCTATCGATGGAAGCAGAAAGCCTGCGCCCGCGATCGTGAGCGACGGGTCGAATCCGCGTGCAGACATCGTGGATCGGGCGCAGTCACTGCGACGGAAGCGACGATAATGCAGCGGTGCGCAAGATCCTCCACATCGACATGGACGCGTTCTACGCTTCGGTCGAGCAGCGCGACGATCCCGCGCTGCGCGGGCGACCGGTGGTCGTGGCCTGGCGCGGCGCGCGTTCTGTGGTCTGCGCGGCGTCCTATGAGGCGCGTCCGTTCGGTGTGCGCTCGGCGATGCCCGCCGTCACCGCCGAACGGCTGTGTCCGGATGCGGTCTTCGTGCCGCCGGATTTCGCCCGCTACAAGGCCGTCTCGCGGCAGGTGCGCGAGATCTTCCACGCGCATACCGATCTGGTGCAGCCGCTGTCGCTGGACGAGGCCTATCTCGACGTCACCGACCCGAAGATTCCTTCGCCCAGTGCGACGGCGACCGCGCAGGCGATCCGCGCGCAGATCCGTGAGGCGACGCAACTGACCGCCTCGGCCGGCGTGGCGCCGAACAAGTTCATCGCCAAGATCGCGTCGGACTGGAACAAGCCCGATGGCCTGTACGTGGTGAAGCCCACGCAGATCGATGCGTTCCTGCTGCCGCTCAAGGTCGGCCTGATTCCCGGCGTCGGCAAGGTCATGGAGAAAAAGCTGGCCGAACTCGGCGTCGCGACGGTGGGCGATCTGCGCGGGCTGTCGCGCGAGACGCTCGAACGGCGCTTCGGCACGTTCGGTGTGCGTCTGCACCAGCGCGCACTCGGCATCGACGATCGACCGGTGGAGCCGGATCAGCCGGTGCAGTCGATCTCGTCGGAGGACACGTTCGAGAGCGACCTGCCGCTCGAAGCGCTCGCGCCAATGATCGAGCGTCTCGCGGAAAAAACATGGGCGGCGACGCGCAAGACGGCGCGTGTGGGCCGCACCGTGGTGCTGAAGCTCAAGACCTCGCAGTTCCGCATCCTCACGCGCAGCTTCACGCCGGATGCGCCGCCTGCATCGCAGGCGGAGCTGACGCGGATCGCGCTGGCGCTGCGTGAGCGCGTGGACCTGCCGGCGTCGACGCGGTATCGGCTGGTCGGTGTGGGAATCGGCGGGTTTCGCGAGCCGGACGAGTTGCCGGTGCAGGCGGGGTTGTTCGAGGGGTGAGCGCGATCAGCTTTGAATTGTCAGCGACCTTCCGCCCTCACCCGACGCGCTTTGCGCGTCGACCCCGGATCGAGTCCGGGGCAGGCTCTCTCCCGGAGGGAGAGGTGCCAATCAAAGGCGCGTCTCGCGCGCTGCCTCGCATGCGCCGACACACCGGCCTCTTCTGCGATGCCTCTAGCTGTGCTCAGCCGATCACCCGCTTGAACGGCGGCAGCGCATCGAGAATGCGTTTGCCGTAGCGGCGGTTGAGCAGCCGCGAGTCGAGGATCACGACGCGGCCGGTATCGGTCGAGGTGCGGATCAGGCGGCCGGCGAACTGGGTCAGCGTGCGCAGCGCATGCGGAATCGCGATCAGGTTGAACGGATTCTGGCCGCGCGCCTCCAGCCATTCGCCAAGCGTCGCCGTCTGCGGATCGGTCGGCACTGCGAACGGTACCTGCGTGATCACCACCGTCGTGCAGGCCTCGCCCGGCAGGTCGAGACCTTCGCCGAACGAGTTGAGGCCGAACAGCACCGAGCCCTTGCCGGCGGCGACGCGTTCGAGATGCGCGGCGACGACCTGCGACTTGTTGCCGCTGCTCTGCACCTGGATCGCCTCGCGGCGCGAAGCCGGCATCAGTTCGGCAACCTTCTCCATCTTCCAGCGCGACGTGAAGAGCACCATGCTGCCCTTTTTCCAGTCGAGCTCGCGCGCCAGCCATTCGGCGACCGCCTTCGGATGCCCTTCGCGGTCATCGGGCGCCACCGGGAACTGCGGCACCACCAGCTGCGCCTGGTTCGGCAGATCGAACGGCGACGGCAGCGAGGCGGTCTCGGCGTGATCGGGAAGACCGGTGTCGATCGCGAACGACTGGAAATCACCGCCACCAGTCAGCGTCGCCGAGGTCATCACGACCGAATCGATCTCCTTCCACAGCAGCGAGCGCAGCACGTGCGCAGCCGAGACGGGCGAGCAGTGCAGCGCGAGATCGCCATCGCGCGTCGCGGTGACCCAGCGCGCCATCGGCGGCGCACCTTCGCGGTCCTCGCGGCGCCAGCCGGCCCACAGCTCATGCTGCTGTTCCACCATCTCCAGCGCCATGCCGAGACTGCGCTGCAGTTTCTCGCGCGCCGGGTCTTCCTGCTTGTTGCGTGCGACGGCCTGCTGCGCGGCGTGCACCCAGTTGAACAGGGCGCGCGTGTCTTCGCCCAGGGTCTCGATCGCAGGCGCCCAGTCGTCGGGCAGGCGGCCGAGCGGTGCGCGCCACATCGGGTCGCGATCGCCGGGCTCGGGTTGCCAGGTGCGATCAACATCCAGCTGGAAGGCCTTGAGTCCCTTCGACACGCGCGCGGCGAGTTCGATCGCTTCGTTCGGCAGCAAGGTGCCGATACGTTCCTTGTCGACCAGCCGGTAGCTGCCGGCGATCAGGATCTGCATGCGGCTGGTGCGCTTGGCCATGTCGGCCAGCGGCAGGCGCGCGGCGCCCTGGTCGATCGCGACATTCGCCACGTGGTGGCCTTCGTCGAGCACCAGCAGCATGTCGCCGGGCGGCGCCAGCAACGGTTGGCCGTTCTCGATGTCGCCCATCGCCAGCGACGACAGCAGCAGCGCGTGATTGGTCACCACGATCTGCGCCTCGCGCACGGTCGTGCGCACCTTCAGCACCGGGCACTGCTGGGCGAAGCTGCAACGGCGCCCGGCGCAGCTCGAGGCGGGCGTGGTGATGCGCGTGCGCAGTGCCGGCGAAACAGGCTCGGGTGCGGTGTCGAGATCGCCATCCCATTGCCGGTCCGCATGCGCTTCGAGCAGACGCCGCGCGGCGTCGACCTCGTGTGGCGCGAGCGGGCGGTCGTAGAGCTGACGCTCGTAGTCGCCACCTTCGTCCGGCCCGGCGCCATCGAGCAGCATCGTGCCCTGGCTGTGCTCGGCGTGGAGCTCGGCGGCGTTGCGCGTGCACAGATACCGCGTGCGGCCCTTGGCCAGCGCGACCCGGGCTTCGAGTCCGGTCGCGGCAAGGAATGCGGGAATGTCGCGTTCGAACAGCTGTGACTGCAGCGCCACGGTGCCGGTGCTGATCACCAGCTTCTTCTTCGTCGCCAGCGCGATCGGCACGCCGGCGGTCAGATACGCGAGCGACTTGCCGACGCCGGTCGGCGCTTCGGCGATGCCGATGCCGCCCGAAGTCGCGAGCGCGCGCGAGACCAGCCCGATCATCGCGCTCTGCGACCGGCGCGTGCTGAAGCCCGGCGTATTCGCCTGCAGCTTTGCGTACGCGGCGCGGATGTCGGCCTTGAGCGCGTCGTTCAGCGCGCGCGGCGGCGCGTCGGCCGCGGGTGTGGCCGGCGAGTTGGAGTCGGAATCGCCCATGCGCCCATTGTCCCACGCCGCGTCGCGCGGACCGAGTCCGGGATGCTGAACATGTCTGCGTAGACGATCGGCAGCCTGCTAGATTTGCCTCAGGACACGATGGAGCGGGCAATGGGAACGGAATCGAAGGATCTGGACAGCTTCGTACGCGAGGCATTGGCGCGTGGCGCGGATCGCAAAGCAGTCGCTATCGCCCTGGCACACGCCGGATGGCCTGCCGAGCAGATCGAGGACGCACTGTCCCGGTATGCGGATGTGGCATTCGGGGTGCCGGTGCCGCGACCGCGTCCGACGCTTTCGGCGCGCGATGCCTTCCTGCACCTCGTGCTGTTCACCTCGCTGTATGTGGCCGCCTGGCAGCTCGGCAGCCTGCTGTTCGACCTCGTGAACCTGGCGCTCCCTGATCCGACGGAGCTCGGCTATAAAGTGAAGGGTCGCGGCCAATCGATGCGGTGGGCGGCGGCTTCGGTTGTCATCGCGTTCCCGTTGTTCGCATTCGTTGCGCACAAGATTTCACGCGAGCTGGCGCGCAATCCCGTCAAGCGACTGTCCCCGGTGCGTCGCTGGCTGACGTACATGACGCTGTTTCTGGCCGCCGCCATCTTGGTCGGTGATCTCATCACCCTGGTCTACAACGTGTTGGGCGGCGAACTCAGCATCCGCTTCCTGCTCAAGGTACTGATCGCGGGCACCATCGCCGGGGCGATCTTCGCGTTCTACCTGCTCGACCTGCGTCGCGAAGAGGCCGCGCCATGAACGTGTCCCGGTTCGGGCGTGGTCTCGTCATCGCGGGCGGGCTGGTCGCCGCCGTGACCGTGGTGGCGAGCTTGTGGTTGACCGGTTCGCCCGGCGCCCAACGCGACGCACGGCTCGACACGGTCCGCGTCCGTGACCTGCGCGCGATCGAGCAGGCGGCCGGCACGCACCTGCGGGAGAACGGCGCGCTGCCCGCCAAGCTGGCGGACGTGCCCGGCGCCGACCTGCGTCGGGTCGATCCTGTGACCGGCGCGGCGTACGGATACCGCGTTATCGCGCCGGATGGCGTGGAACTGTGTGCGGTGTTCGCTGCCGACAACGGGCAGCCGCTGCGTCAGATCGAACCCTGGGTGCGTCGCGACTGGCCGCATGTGGCCGGACCAGCCTGTTTCGAGCGCCGCCTGGATCGGCCATCGCGCGCTGAAGGATGAGTGGTATGCGCCGTCAGTCGGCGCCGTTGCCCGTCCCGCTGCGCGGCGCGTCTTCCAGCATCACCAGACGCTGACCATCGAGGCGGTACTCGAGCGCCGCCTGGATGGACTGCAGTTCGCGCACTTGGGCGCACAGCGCATCAGCCTGCGCTTCGAGCGCGGCGCTGCGGGCTTCGATCTTGTGGTCGAGATCGGCTTCCATGCGTTCCGCGCGTGCGTCCATGCGACCGGCGCGGCCGGTGAAGACCTGCCACATGACGCTGCGGCCGAGGCTGCCGGTCATGCGTTCGGCCGCGTCCTCGATGCGCGATTCGAAACCTTCGCCGAACACGTCCTGGTCCCAGCGCCCGGTGCCGAGCGTACTGTCGATGTAGCCGAGCGTGTCGGTGCGGAAACGTTCGACCTGACGCACCTTGCGTGCGCTGCCGGTCATCACTTCCACAACGCTGGCCAGCGCGTCGAACGCGATGCCGGTGCTCTCGCGCGCGACCGAGGTGACCTGCGGCATCAGCGTGCGGGCGCCCGATTCGAGCTGGCGCAGGCGCGCAGCATCGGCGGCGCTGACCGTCTGCACCGCGCGGTCCACGCTGAGCGTGCCGTCGTGGAAAAAGATTTCCTTTGGCATGCCGCTGTCGCGGTAGAGCCACACACCGCCGGTATCGACGAGCACGTTGTACGGCGTCGAGATCTCGCACTGGTCCGAGGACAAACGCGGCGCGTTGTCGTCATCGTCGGCAGCCAGGACCGGCGTCGAGACGAACACAAGACCGGCGACGAGCGCGGCGCGATGAAATGACATGGGCAGCGTTCCCGGTTGCATGGCGGAAGCATCGGATCTTCTCGCCGCCGGATCGCGTGCTTGAAGTCACGGTGGGGGCGCCCGCGGCCCGTAGTCTGTCCCGATCAGTGCCCGATGGCCGCCAGGCGCATCTGGAAATCCGCCGCGATGTCGGCCAGCGTCACCGAGGCCAGTCGCTCGCGCAGCAGGGCTTCCGCCTCGTCCATCGCGTGGGTGAGATGCGCGTTGACGGCTTTTTCCACGAGGCAGTCAGGATCGTCATTGGCCAGCCCGAACGCGAACGGCGCAGGCGCGCCCAGCGCTTTGTGGATGTCGAGCAGGCTGATGTCCGCCAGCGGCGTGGCCAGGGACCAGCCGCCGCCGTGGCCCTTGTCCGAACGGACGTAGCCGTGGTTGCGCAGCCCGGCCATCGTGCGCCGCACGACCACGGGATTGGTCCCCAGCATGGCTGCAATGGCGTCGGAGGTCGCCGGGCTCTCTGCCTCGTCGAGATGGATCAGGACGTGGAGCATGCGGCTGAGGCGGCTGTCGGGGCGCATGGGGCAGATGATGAGACGGGCGCTCACGATACCCCAGGCCAGCTCCCGACACTTCTAAAGTTGCATGATCGCAATGATGCGAGCATCATGAAACAACTGAGGTATCATGAGGTGGTGCATGCGATACGACGCAGTCATCGTGGGTGGAGGCAGTGCGGGGCTGTCCGCGGCGCAGGCTCTGGCGCGCGCCCGCAGGCAAGTGCTGGTGGTGGATGCCGGACAGCCTCGTAACCGGTTCGCCGCTGCCGTGCACAATGTGTTCGGCCACGACGACACGCCGCCGGCGGTACTGCTGGCGAAGGGGCGCGCGGAATTGCACCGCTATCCCACTGCCACAGTCCTCACCGGCGAGGTCATCGCGGCGACCGCAGAAGCAGACGGGTTCTCGCTCGCACTGGCGGACGGCCAGGCGTTGGACACGCGCACGCTGATTCTGGCGGGCGGGGTACGCGACGTACTGCCGCCGCTCGAAGGGTTGCAGGCGCGCTGGGGACGTAGCGTGCTGCACTGCCCGTACTGCCACGGCTTCGAACTCGGCGGCCGCGCGCTCGGCGCGTTCGCGGGCGAAGCGATGGGCCTGCACCGCGCGCTGATGCTGCCGGACTGGGGCCCGACCACCTGTTTCCTCGAGGGCGGCTTCGAGCCCGATGCCGAGGACGCCCGGAAACTCGCCAATCGCGGCGTCGTCCTCGAGCGGGTGCCGGTGGTGGCACTGCTGGGCACCGCCCCGGCGCTGGACGGCGTGCGCCTGGCCGACGGGCGCGAGGTGGGCGTCAAGGCGCTGTTCGTTGGTGCGCGAATCGAACCAGTGGGTGGTCTGGCCGAGGCGCTGGGCTGCGCGCAGGATCCCGGTCCGCAGGGGCCGTATCTGCGCGTGGATGCGTTCAAGCAGACCACCGTGCCGGGCGTCTTCGCCGCCGGCGATCTCAGCCAGCCGATGCACAGCGTGCCGCTGGCGATAGCGTCGGGATTGCTCGCAGGTGTGGGCGCGCATCAGGCGCTGATCGCGGCCGACGCGGCCTGAGCCCCCGCGTTTCATCGCCGGTTGTAGGCGTGCGCCGATACTGGGGCGATGCACCGACTCGTCTCCCTGCTGTTGGCTTCTCTGCTCGTCTCCCTCGTTGCAGTACCCGCGTTCGCCCAGTCGGCGCAGGTGGCGCGCGGTGATGCGCTCGAGCGTGTGCTCGAAGACGCGTCGTCGATGGCGCCGCTGCGCACCGTGGTGGTCGCGCGCGATGGCGTGCTGGTCGCCGAGCGCGCTTACCGCGGCGCGTCGACCACGCGCCCGGCCAACATCAAGTCGGCGTCGAAGACCGTCATGTCGGCCCTGGTCGGGATCGCGATCGAACGCGGATTGCTCGAAGGTGTGGACCAGCCCATTGCCCCGCTGCTCGCCGACCGTCTGCCGCGCGATCCCGATCCGCGGTTGGCGCAGATCACCATCGGCCACCTGCTGTCGATGCAGGCAGGGCTGCAGTCCACCTCGGGCCGCGGTTATGGCCGCTGGGTCGCACAGCCGGACTGGGTGCGTGCCGCGCTCGCCCAGCCGTTCGTCGACGCGCCGGGCGGCGGCATGATCTATTCCACGGGCTCGACGCATCTGTTGTCGGCCGTGCTCGCCCGCGTCGGTGGCAAGCCGGTCCGCACCCTGGCGCAGGAGTGGCTCGGCCCGCAGGCGGGCTTCGCCATCGCATCATGGGATACCGATCCGCAGGGCCTGCATTTCGGCGGCAACCAGATGGCCATGACGCCGCGCGCATTGCTGGCCTTCGGCGAGCTCTACCGCAACCACGGACGCGCGGCATCGGGGGCGCAGCTGGTGCCGGCAAGCTGGATCGCGCAGTCATGGGTCCCCCGGACGCGTTCGATCCATACCGGCGATGGCTACGGGTATGGCTGGTTCGTGCGGCAGATCGGCGGACACGACGTGCGCTTCGCCTGGGGCCACGGCGGGCAGATGCTGTACATCGTCCCCTCGCTGAATCTCACGGTGGCCATGACCTCCGACGAGACCACCGTCGCCGGCACTGGTCATCTCGTCGACCTGCATCGGCTGATGGCGCGGATTATCCAGAGCCAGTCAGGCTAACGGCGTGCGCCGGCGCGTTGGCGCGCCGCCCAAGCTGCGCGGTCAACGTGACGCTGCGCATACCGCTGTCGCAGGTGCCGACTGACACAGGTCGACAGGCCGCGTCCCGCGCGTGCTGCACTGCAGGCGGCGGCGAACAGTCGCGAGCCAATGTCCTGTCGGCGATAGTCGTAGACCGCCCCGTCCACGAATTCGATCGACAGCGTGTCGTCGCTGATCGACCACGCCCTGACGCCACTGCCGCCATGGCGGTTGCGGTAAGGGCGGAGACGGGCTGATTGCATGACCGCGTGCCGGGGCGCGTCCTCGGCGAGGCCGCAGCGCTGATCAGGCCGCGGTCTGGGTCACGGCGTTCGCCGCTTCCACGCTCGCCACGAGTTCGTGCTGGCGGAAGGGCTTGCCGAGGATGGTCAGCCCCGGGTCGAAATCGGCCATGCCGGTATAGCCAGACACGATCACGATCGCGGTGTCCGGCAGGCGCGCACGTACGGTGCGCGCGAGCTCTGCGCCGGTCATGCCCGGCATCAGGTGGTCGGTGACCAGCACGGCCGGCATCAGGCCGTCGTCGAGTGCACGCAGCGCTTCTTCGGCGGAACTGGCCTCGACGATGCGATAGCCCATGTCCTCAAGTGCATCGGAGGTGCACATGCGCACCGAATCCTCGTCGTCGACCACCAGGGCGGTCCCGCGGCTGTCCCCTGTATTGCTCACTGTCGTCTCCTCGTGTGCTTCGAATGCGGCGCCAGAGCGCGTGCCCACCGGCAGCCAGAGATGAATGGTGGTGCCGGCGCCGGGCGTGCTGTCGATGGTCAGCTGACCCCCCAGCTGGGAGGCCAGGCCGTGCGCCATCGACAGCCCGAGACCGGTGCCCTTGCCGACGCCCTTGGTCGAGAAGAACGGCTCGATCGCGCGTTGCCGCGTGTGCGCATCCATGCCGTGCCCGGTGTCGGAGACCGAGACCACGACATAGTGTCCAGTCGCCAGGTCGTCGTCGTGCGAAACGTGCACGTTGCGCGCGGCGATCGTCAGCGTGCCGCCCGCCGGCATCGCGTCGCAGGCGTTGACGCTGAGGTTGAGGATCGCCATCTCCAGTTGGTTCGGGTCGGCGATCGCCGGATTCAGATCGCGGGCGAGACTCAGCACCAGCCGGATACGTGGGCTGCTCGAACTTTCGATCAGCGCCGCCATGCCGTTGACCAGCGCGGTCACGTCGACATCCACGGCCTGCAGCGGCTGACGGCGGGCGAAGGAGAGCAGCCGTTGCACCAGCGTGGCGGCGCGTTCGGCGGACTGTCTGGCCACGCCGATCATGCGGTCGCGGCGGTCGGCGCGCGCAGTCGGGTCTGCGGCGAGATCCAGCGCGGTCACGATCGGCGTCAGCAGATTGTTGAAGTCGTGGGCGACGCCGCCGGTCAGCTGGCCGACCGCCTCGAGCTTCTGCGACTGGCGCAGGGCGTCTTCCGCATTGCGACGTTCGGTGGTGTCGATCGCTTCGGGCACCACCGCGATGATCCGGCCGTTGTCGTAGATGGGGCGCAGCGAGAAATCGTGGAAGCGACGACCGCTTGGCAGATCGACCTCGAGCTCCTCGCGCACGGTATCGCCCGCGGCGGCCCGCGCGAACATCAACCGGATGCGGTGCGGCAGGTCCCGGGTACCGGTGAACCACGGCGTGTCCCAGAGCAGCCGTCCGACGACATCGTCGAACTCGGCGCCGATCGCATCCAGCCCCGACCGGTTGGCGTCGGTGACGATGCCGTCGGGCGTGCACAGGGCCTGCAGCTGGTAACTGGTCTCGAACAGCGTGCGCAGCTGCGCCTGTGAGCGCGCCAGCGCGCTGGCCGCCGCGTTGATGTCGGTCACGTCGCGCGCGCTGCAGTAGAAACGGCCACTCTCGGGCGTCGCCACCCAGGACAGCGTGCGCACGCCGCCGCTGCGCGTCCGCAGGCGATTTTCGAAGTGCAGCACCGGCTTGCCGCTGCGCAGCGTCTCGAGCACCGACCGGGTGACGGCCTGGTCGTCCTCGAGCACGTATTCCACCCAGGGCTGACCGACCAACGCCGTCTGCGGCCAGCCGAGCAGCTGCTCCCACGCGGGATTGACGGTCTCGATGCAGCCGGCCTGGTCGACCACGGCCAGCAGATCCGGGGTGACCTGCCATGTCAGGGACCGCTCGCGCGCGCGCTCGATCACCTGCCGCTCGAGATCGCTGTTGAGGCTGAGCAGTTCGGCCTCGCGGGTCTGCAGGGCCAGGTCGGCCGCGCGGCGCGCGGTGACGTCGATCCCCTGCACGAGGACCCCGATCACGCCGCTGGCGTCGTTGATCGGCTGGTAGACGAAATCGAGATAGCGCTCGACGGTCGCCCTGCCCGGTCCGGCCTGCACGAGATAACGCGCGCCATTGGTGGAGAACGCCTGTCCGGTCCGGTACACCTCTTCCAGCAGGGCCAGATAGCCTTGTTCGACCGCATCCGGCAGCGCGTCGACGAGGCGCTTGCCGATCACGTTGCGCTCGCCGATCAGCGCGCGATAGGCGGGATTGATATAGGCGAAGGTGTGCTCCGGCCCGGTGAGCATAGCCATGAAACCCGGCGCCTGCTCGAACATGCGGCCCAGCTGGCGGATGTCGGTGCGCAGGCGGCGCTCGTTCTGCACCTTGCGGGTGACTTCGGTAGTGATGTTGAGGAAGCCGGCGATCACATGGTCGTCGTCGCGCACCGGCGAATACGAGAACGTCCAGAAGGTTTCTTCCGGATAGCCGTTGCGCAGCATCGTCAGCGGCATGTCTTCGTGCCACGTCGGCTGGCCCGACATCGCGCTCTCGACCAGCGGCAGGATATCGGCCCACACATCCGACCAGACCTCGGCCATCGGCCGCCCCAACGGCGCCTCCTTGCTGCCGAGGAACGGGGCGTAGGCGTCGTTGTAGAAGAACACCAGGTCCTCGCCCCAGGCGAGGTTCATCGCGAAGCGCGAATCGAGCATCAACGCGAGCGCGGTGCGCAGGGCGTGCGGCCAGTTCGCCATCGGCCCGAGCGAGGTGGTCGACCAGTCGAACGCCGCGATCCGTCCGGCCATCACGCTGTGGCGTGGCAGGAAGGCGGGGTGTTCGGCGGGTAGCGACACACTCACGGCGACAAACGTAGGGTCAGGACGGCGCATCCTGCCACAGGCGGTGGTGGCGGTTGCATGACGATCAGGCAAGACGGGCCTGCAGCGCGGCGGCGTTCGGCACCGCGTGACCCGCCGCGGTGTTGTCGAAGATCACCCAGGCATCCGCCGGCCCGGCGCGCACCGCCTCCGCAATCGCATCCAGGGCCGCGGGGGGATAGTCGCTGTAGTAGATCTTCGGCGCCCCATGCCAGCGCCAGTAGGCGAATGCATCCGCGCCGCCTGGTCGGGCATCGCCGCTGTGTCGCGGCGGATCCGCCGCCACCCGTGCCACGCCGTGGCGGGCGAGCAGCGCGTCGGCGGCGGGCGTGAGCCAACTCGCGTGTCGCGCCTCGCACGCCGTGCGGCCCGGCCAGCGCCGCCCCAGCATTGCGAAGAACGTGGCCGCCGTGCGGGCATCGAAGGCGAGGCTGGGCGGCAGTTGCACCAGCACGCACCCCAGGCGTTTGCCGAGGGCGCCAGCGGCATCGAAGAACGTATCGAGGGCGGGGCCGCAGCGCAGCAGCCTTGCATCGTGGGTGATCGCGCGCGGCAGTTTCACCGAGAACCGGAAGCCTGTGGGCACGCTGTCGGCCCAGCGCGCATAGGTGCTGGCCCGATGCGGCCGGTAGAACGACGAGTTGATCTCGACCGCATCGAAACGGGTTGCATACCGGGCCAGCATGCTGTCGCCCGATCCCAGCAGCGCCGCGTCGCGTGAGGCGATCGACCACCCCGCGCAGCCGATGCGTCGCACGGCGGTCAGCGATTGGGGCTGGGATAGGGCGTCTGCTGGAGCAGACGCGCCAGATGCACGGCATTCGACGCGGCGGTCCGGATGTTGCCGGCCACTGTCTCGGGCACGCGGTCGAGATCCTTATAGTCGACGCCGCCCATCGCCTCGCCCACCCAGTAGGGGTGGCCGCCTGCCGGAATCGTGAATCCCACATCGATCAGGCCCTGCTGGAGCTGGGCATGGACATGGTGGGCGCCATCCTCGTTGCCGACCACGGCCACGACGGCCACCTTGCCGAAGGTCGGATAACAGCCGTCGTCGCCGATTTCGCCGAGCACCGCGTCCAGGCGTTCGAGCACACGCTGCGCCACGCTCGATGGGTGACCCAGCCAGATGGGCGTGGCGAGCACGAAAAGCTGCGCGTCCATGATGCGCTGCCGAAGTGCGGGCCACTGGTCGTCGCCGCCTTCGTCCGCGGTGACCCCAGGCCTGACGTCGTGATCGACCACGCGCGCGCTGTCGGTCGTCGCACCGTGGCCGGCCATCGCAGACAGGACCTGATCGAGCAGCGTCTGCGTGGACGAAGGCGCGCCGCCCGCTTTCAGGGTGCAGTTGAGGCCGAATGCGTTCAGAGTCATGGCAGGACAGGTCAGTGACGGACGCATACGGTCCGCCGGGACACGTCCAGCGCCTGTCATTTCCACGCGTTCATCCGCATATCGCCTGCTGAACACTGCGGCGCCCGCAACACTGCAAGTGCAGCCTTGGCGCTGACGCCGATGCTGCAATGCACAATAATGCACGCCCCGTTCCGGAAACCGGCCATGGCCATCGCACCGGCGCTTCCCGATCGCCGCACCCGCACCCTGATCTTGTTCGCGCTGGCGATGGGCGGGTTCGCGATCGGCACCAGCGAATTCGCGATGATGGGCTTGATGCCGAATCTGACGCGCGGTTTCGGCGTGGACGAGCCCGCAGTCGGTCATCTGATCAGCAGCTACGCGATCGGCGTCGTCGTCGGCGCACCACTGCTCGCGATCCTCGGCGCGCGTCTACCGCGTCGGCGCCTGCTGCTGGCGCTGATGGGCTTCTATGCGCTCGGCAACCTCGCGACTGCGCTGGCCCCCAACTACGCCACGATGCTGGTCGCGCGCTTCGTCGCCGGCCTGCCGCATGGCGCCTACTTCGGCGTCGCGATGCTCGTGGCCGCGTCGGTGAGCCCGCCCGCGCAACGCGGCAAGGCCGTCAGCCGGGTGCTGCTGGGCTTGTCGATCGCGATCCTCGTCGGCAACCCGATGGCGACCTGGCTGGGCCAGCAACTGAGCTGGCGCTGGACGTTTGCGCTGGTGTCGGTGCTGTCGCTCCTGACCGTCGTGCTGGTCGCGCGCCTGCTCGCACCCGATCCGGCGGAAGCGCCGCAGACACCGATGCGCGAACTGCGCGCGTTCAACACCTCCCAGGTCTGGTATGCATTGCTGATCGGCGCGGTGGGTTTCGCCGGCATGTTCTGTGTCTTCAGTTATCTGGCCCCGACGCTGATCAACGTCACCCGCGTGGCCGAATCCTGGATCCCGGTGGCGCTGGCGGCGTTCGGCGTCGGCGCGATCCTCGGCAACATCGCCGGTGGCTGGCTGGTCGATCGCCTGCAGTTCCGCGCGGTCCCGGTGATCCTCGGCTGGTCGCTGCTGGTGCTGCTGCTGTTTCCGCTCGCGACCGCGGCGCCGTGGTCGATCCTGCCGGCGATCGTCGCGGTCGGCACGATGGGCGCGCTCGCGCCGGTGCTGCAGACGCGCCTGATGGATGTCGCCGGCGATGCGCAGACGCTCGCCGCCGCGTCCAACCATGCGGCGTTCAATACCGCGAACGCACTCGGCCCATGGCTGGGCGGCATCGCGATCAGCGCCGGACTGGGCTGGACTTCGACCGGTTATGTCGGCGCCGCGACCGCCGCCGCCGGTCTGATGATCTACGCATGGGCGCGTCGCGCCGAACGTCGCCGTCGATGCGCGGCACCGTCGGCCTGTTGACGCGCGAACGCGACACCTTCACGTCGGTCCATCGCCGCGCTGTCGACACTGCGCGCTGATTCCTGACGGGAGTGCGACATGGCCACACGCAGCAGCAAGGGCGCGAAGGACGCGCAGACGATCGCGAAACTGATCGAGGACATCGACATCACGATGTTCACCACCGTGGGCCCGGGCGGCTATCTGGTCAGCCGGCCGCTGTCGACGCAGAAGGCGCAGTTCGACGGTGAGCGGGTGTGGTTCTTCGTCGCATCCGACAGCCCCAAGGTCGCCGAGATCGCGCGCAATTCCAAGGTCAACCTCGCGTACGCGTCCAAGGGCCGCAACACCTACGTGTCGATCACCGGCGATGCCTACGTCAACGAGGATCCGGCGAAGATCGAAGCGTTCTGGAACGATGCGCTCAAGGCCTATTTTCCGCGCGGCGTCAACGATCCCAAACTCACCCTGATCGAAGTGCAGGCGCATACCGCCGAATACTGGGACGGCCCGGGCTCGCTGATCGGCAAGGCCATCGCGTTCGCGGTCGCGCGCGTGACCAAGCGCGAAGAAGTCATGGGCGAGAACCGCATCGTCAAGCTGCGCGGCCCGAACAAGACCTCGAAGCTGCCGCCCTCGCACGCCGATGCACGTGGCGGTGCGAAGAAAGCCGCGAAGAAGACGACGAAGAAGACAGTCGGCAAGACCGCAACGCCGAAGCCGGCTGCAAAGAAGGCCACAGCTGCGAAGAAGGCCGCGACCCAGCGCACCGCGAAGACGGGCAAGCGCGCAGTGAAGAAGACCGACGCGCGAAGCTGAGTCGCAGACCCGCTCCGATCGCGATCCGGTATGCCGCGGCCCTGTCGCCGCGGCACACTACGCCGCCCGATCTTCGAGTCCTGTCATGGCCGCGCACGAACACGAATTCGATCCTGACGACAACTTTTCCTTCGGCGCACCCGAGCGCGACGACGGCGAAGACGAAGCGCATGACGGCGATCTGGAAGCGATCGCGTGGCAGTGGCTGCTGCGCGTCAATCCGGGTGATGAAGACGCCGCGACCCAGCAGTTCCAGGCCTTCCGCGAGACGCTGGGCGACGACGATGCACAGGACGCCGTGCAGGCCGCGCTCGAGTCGGCGACCGACTGGCGCGCGAGTTTCCGCGTGCCCGAGGACGAGCGCGCGACCCTGATCGACGCAATCGACACGCTGGCCGAGCGCTTCCGCGTCGAACTCGACTGGGGCGTCGAAGACCCGACCGACGAAGTCGCACTGGCCGGCGCGTCTACCCACGCCCTGCTCGACACCGCCTACGACCAGCTGCGCGTGGCCGGTTACACGCTGTGGACCTGGGATACGGGCGACGACACCGTCGCCGGTGTCATGGCCCCGCGCGACGATGACGAAGGCATGCGTGTCATCGGCCACGCACTCGGACTGGACGTGCGTCCCGGCGCTGGCTGAACAAATGGCTGAACGCGCGGCTTGAACACGCCGTTCGCGGATTCCCTGCTACGGTGCGGCTGTCCGTCGCCGCATGGGAGGGTGCCATGGACAGCCGAACTGTCTACACCACGTGGGGCTGCGCCTTGTCGCTGGCCGCCGCATGCATGGCACCGGTCTGGGCCACGAGCCCCGATGCGAGTGCCGAACCGCCGCGTGCGGTGCTCGATGGAGATCAACGGGCCGCCTGGCTGGAGCCGATCCCCACCGACCGTCCGATCCGTCGCATGTCGGCGCTGAAGACCGAATACCGCCGTATCCGCGAACTCCGCCGCGAACAGATGCAGCCGGAGTACGAACGTCGCCTGGCGATGTCGGGCGAAGAGGCGGCGGAAGCGTGGCGGGAAGAGACGCTGAAGAACGTCGCGCGCCGCGACCTGCGCGATCTGCGGGCGCGGCTGGAACGCTGAAGCCTCCAGCGTCTCGAGCGCGTCCGGCCACGGATGGCCTTCGCATCACCAGGCGGTCAGCGCTGGATGTCGGGCGCCGCGTCCGTGGCACCGGATTGCGCCACCGCCGCATTCGCATCCGCGTGATCCTTCGCGTCGGCATCGAGGCCGGCGTCGGCATCGTTTTCGCCGGGTGACAGCGCCAGTTCGACGAGGATCGGAAAGTGGTCCGAGCCGATGTCCGGCAGGCGCTGCATGCCGACCAGGGTGAAGTGGCGGCTGTGGAACAGGTGATCCAGCGGCCAGCGCAGGCCCGGCAGCTTCGCGTGGAAGGTGTTGTACATGCCGCGGCCGATGCGCGGATCGAGCAGGCCGCTGAGCTTGCGGAACAGGCGCGTCGTGCGTGACCACGCCACGTCGTTGAGATCGCCGGCGACGATCACCGGCAACGTGGCGTCGTGCGCGGCGCGGCCGACGATCACGAGTTCCGCATCCCGATCCACCGAACTGTCGGATTCGGTCGGGCTCGGCGGCCGTGGATGCAGCGCATGCAGCGTGATACGACGGCCTCCATCGAGTTCCAGCGTGGCGTGGATCGACGGAATGTCGTCCTCGACCAGATAGCGGATCTCGGCGTCATGCAGCGGCAGCCGCGAGTACACGTGCATGCCGTAGAGATTGTCGAGCGGGCAGCGCATCACGTGCGGCAGCGCGTCCGTCAGCACATCGAGTCGACTTTCCCACCATGCATCGGTCTCGACCGCGATCAGCACGTCCGGCCGCTGCGCGCGCACCAAGGCAATCAGAGGATCCGCATTGCGGTTGGTCATCAGCACGTTGCTGGCCATCAGCCGGATCCGGGTCTGCGCGTCCGCCGGCGCATCCTCGACTTCGACGGGCGCCATGCGTGTATACGGAATGACCCACCACGCCTGCCACAGCATGCAGGCCGCATTGATGATGACGATGGCAGTCGTCCAGGAATCGTCGATTGGATGGAAGACGAGCTGCAGCACCAGGATCGCCGCCGAAAGCAGCAGCAATTGCAGGCGTGGAAAATCGAAGCCGCGGATCCACCACAGGCCGCTGCGGATGGTGGGCATCAGGGTCGCGACAACCAGCAACGCGGTGACTGCGGCGAACGTGAGGGTCAGCATCGTGGATGTGGCGTCGGCGGGAGCCGCACTATGAACACGCGCGCGCCGCAATCGTGTGAACCCGGGACGCGGCGTTGCACTGTGGCCGCTGGCTGCCTCTGCTGGTGGCTGCGACCATAGGCCCCCGCCATCCGCAGCCGTCGGTACCCACTGGCGGCAGTCTCCGCATGTCCCTGCGCTCGCGAATCGATCCTTTCACACTGTTGCTGCTGGCCACTGTCGCGCTGGCGTCGCTGGTGCCGGTGCAGGGCCGCGCCGCGGCGGTCATGGATGTGGTGACGAATGGCGCCATCGCGGCGTTGTTCTTTCTGCACGGCGCGCGCCTGTCGCGCGCTGCGATTGTGGCCGGCGCGCTGCACTGGCGGCTGCATCTGACGATTCTCGCGTGCACGTTCGCGCTGTTTCCGCTGATCGGCCTGCTGGGCAAGCCGCTGTCGGGCTGGCTGCTGACGCCCGAGCTCTACGTCGGCGTGCTGTTCTTGTGCGCGCTGCCGTCGACGGTGCAGTCGTCCATCGCGTTCACCTCGATGGCCGGCGGCAATGTGCCCGCTGCAGTCTGCAGCGCATCGCTGTCGAGCCTGCTCGGCGTAGCACTGACGCCGCTGCTGATGGCATTGCTGGTCGGCAGCTCGGACGGGGTGATGACACATCCGCTCACCGCGGTCGGCAAGATCATGCTGCTCCTGCTGTTGCCGTTCGTGGCCGGGCATCTGCTGCGGCCGCTCGTCGGCGGCTGGGTGGAGCGCCGGCGGGCGGTGCTGCGCTGGACTGACCAGGGCACGATCCTGCTGGTGGTCTACACCGCTTTCAGCGCGTCGGTGATCGAAGGTCTGTGGCGCGAGACGCCGGTGTGGACGCTGCTCGCGGTCGCCGCGGTGTGCGCCGTGCTGCTCGGGATTGCGATGCCGCTGATCGCATGGATCGCGCGACGCCTCGGATTCGATCGGGCCGACGAGATCGCGATCGTCTTCTGCGGCTCGAAGAAGAGTCTCGCAACCGGCCTGCCGATGGCCAAGCTCATGTTCGCCAGTGGCGGGCTGGGCGCGATCGTGCTGCCGATCATGATCTACCACCAGATCCAGCTGATCGTCTGCGCGGTGGTCGCGCGGCGCTACGCTGAAGGCGCACCAGCGGTCGCTGATAAGCGATGAGCTGAAGCCTTCGCGCACTGCGCTCGAAGCCCTCCCCCGGCTGCGGGGGAGGGTTGGGTGGGGGCGAACCACCCGATCGAGCAAGCATTGGGCGCGTGCGTCGAGCTTCGTGTCTGACGGTGCGTCCGCCTGGACGTACGGTTGCCCCATCCCGGTCTTCCACCCGTAGAGGGCGCAATGCCCCGCGCGCGGGGAAGGAGCGGCGCTACCGAATGCGTCTGTATTCGGCGTGTTTCTGCATTCAGCGGTTCAGGGCGCCCATGCCCGCGGCCGGGTAGCGCGTGCCCGATGCCGCGTCGGGCGGGAAGATCGCATCGATGCGCGCGAGGTCGTCCTCGGTCAGATGGATATCGAGCGCGGCGATGTTCTCGTCGAGGAAGCCGATGCGCTTGGTGCCCGGAATCGGCACCAGATCGTCGCCCTGCGACAGCACCCAGGCGAGCGCGAGCTGGCCCGGCGTGACACCGTAGTCCTGCGCGATCGCCTGTACCGATTCGACCAGCGCCAGATTGCGGTCGAAGTTCTCGCCCTGGAAGCGCGGCGAATGGCGACGGTAGTCGTCCTCGTCGAAATCCTCGATGTTGCGGATCGTGCCGGTCAGAAACCCACGGCCGAGTGGCGAATACGGCACGAAGCCGACGCCGAGTTCGCGACAGGCGGTGAGCGTGCCGTTGGTCTCGGGATCGCGCGACCACAGCGAGTACTCGCTCTGCAACGCCGCGATCGCGTGCACCTTGGCCGCGCGTCGCAGCGTGTCGGCCGAGGCTTCCGACAGGCCCAGATGCCGCACCTTGCCCTGTTCCACCAGCCGCGCCATCGCGCCGACGGTGTCCTCGATCGGCACTTCAGGATCGACGCGATGCTGGTAGTACAGATCGATCGTTTCGATGTTGAGCCGCTTGAGGCTGGCCTCGCAGGCCTGCTGCACGTATTCGGGCCTGCCGTTGATGCCGCGTGCGTGCGGGTTGGACGGATCGAGCTGGATGCCGAACTTCGTCGCGATGAACACATCGTCGCGGCGACCGTCGATCGCGCGCCCCACCAGCGTTTCGTTGGTGTGCGGGCCGTACATGTCGGCGGTGTCGAGCAGGGTGATGCCCTGGTCGAGCGCGTGTTTGATCACGGCAATCGCGTCGGCATCGCTGCCGCGGCCGCCGTAGAACGCGCTCATGCCCATGCAGCCGAGTCCGATCGCCGAGACGGTGGGGCCGCCGAGGCCGAGGGTGCGGGTCTTCATCGCGGGTCTCCGTCGTGAATGCGAGGGCTCACTGTGCACGGCCCGATGGCAAGCCGGTGTCGAGGTCGGGGTCGACAGTCGTCTCCGAGTCTGCTTCAGCACCGGGCGACTGCGTGCTCCCGTGGGCCACCGGCGCGACCGCATGCGTGGCGGCGCGTCGCGCGTCGCCGTCGGTGACCTCGTTGCGCACGCGCGGCAAGGCCTGCGGATGATGCGCGTCGAGGAAGGCCAGCATGCCTTCGCGTACCGCGCAGCGCAGGTCGAACAGCTCACCGGAATTGCGCGCGCTGACCAGCAGGCGCACTTCGATCGTGTGCTTGTCGGTCTCGGTGATCTGGGTCACGCAGACGCGGCGGTCCCAGCGTGGATCAGCCTCGCAGATCCGCTGCAGTTCTTCGCGGATCGCCGGGATCGGCGCGCGGTGGTCCAGCCACAGGAACACCGTGCCGAGCAGCTGCGCGCTGGTACGGGTCCAGTTCTGGAAGGGGTTCGAAATGAACCACTGCAGCGGCACCACCAGGCGCCGTTCGTCCCAGATGCGCACCACGACGTAGGTCGAGGTGATCTCCTCGATGCGGCCCCATTCGCCTTCGACGATCACCACGTCGTCGAGCCGGATCGGCTGCGCCAGCGCGATCTGCAGGCCGGCGATCAGGTTGCCGAACACCGGCTGCGCAGCGACGCCGGCGATCAGACCGATGATGCCGGCTGAGGCCAGCAAACCTGCACCGATCTGGCGCACCTGCGGGAATGTCATCAGCGCCAATGCCACGCCGACCAGGATCACGCCGGCCTGGATCACGCGGCTGATCACCCGTGCCTGGGTCTGGATGCGGCGCGCGGCGAGGTTGTCCTCCACGTCCACCGGATGCTCGAGCAGGATGCGTGCCTCGACCGCGCCGACCGCACGCGCGACCAGCCAGGTCAGGCACAACATGCCGCCGATCGCGATCCAGTGGCGCAACTGGCCGAGCAGGTCCGGATCGATCGGCGTGGCGTTGAGCGCCAGCGACAGGAACAACAGCGGAAGCGCCACCGCCGCGGGCACCGCGACCACCTGCGCGATCTGCGCACGCATCTGCTCGCGGGCACGGCGGCTGGCGGCGCGGGCGAGTGCACGCAGGCTCCAATGCACGGCAATGCCGAGGATCAGCGCAGCCAGCAACGGCCACGCGATGGCAGCGAGATGGGTCCATTCAGAGCGCATGGCAGTCTCGTCGACGGCGGATCAGTGTGCGACCGGACCGGTCCACACACTGTTAATCCGCGCGGCGCAGCGTGTGTATGTAGGAGCGCGCTTGCGCGCGATGGGTGTTCCAACACAGCCGAATCGCGCGCAAGCGCGCTCCTGCATCCCCGGCGGTGCCTATAGGCGGCTCTTACAAAACGTTCAGCGCAGCCAGGCTGCGGCGAGTGCGATGCAGACCAGGGCGATCGCGGCAATCACGCCGGCGCGGCGCAGGTGGCGGTGCATCATCGGGTCGAGTCTCCGCGTGCGCTCATACGAGATTGAACCGTTCCGAGTACAGCCGGTCCGACGGCACGCCGCGTGCGACGAGTTCGGGTTCGACCGCGTTCGCCAGCGCGTCCGGGCCGCAGACATAGACCGGCAGCGCGGCGAGGTTGGCAGGCAACCGCCGGTCAATGAGGTCGCCATCGACATGCCCGGTTTCGCCGTTCCAGCCATCGGGCGCATCCTCGAGCACGTGGATCACGGTCAGCTGCAGTTCTTCTGCAAGCGCGGTCAGCTCGTCGCGATACAGCACCGCATCCCAATCCGGATTGCCGTAGACCAGCCACAGCGGCGCGGTCGCGCCCCGATCGCGCGCGGTGCGCAACATGCTCATGATCGGGGTGATCCCGACACCGCCTGCGATGAAGACCGCGCCATCCGGACAATGCGTCGGCAGATACACGAACTCGCCATACGGTCCTTCGACGAAGGCCCGCGTGCCCGGCAACAACGTGCCCACGCGCTGGGTGAAATCACCGAGCGGCTTGATCGTGAATTCGAGCGTCGTGTCGTCGGCGCTGGAACTGATCGAGAACGGATGCTGCTGCAGCCGCCATGGCGTGTCGCCGATCGTGATCCACGCGTACTGGCCCGGGCGGAAGTCCAGCCCGTCGTGCCCAGCCGGCAGCAGACGCAGCATGTGGCTGCCGTCGCGCGCGGTCCCGACCGACTGCACCGTCCAAGGACGCCGCGCGAGGCGCCGCGGACGCAGCACGCGCTGCTCGAGCACCGCGTAGATTGAGGCGCCGACGGCCAACACCAGCGCGGCCTTCTTCCACAGTGGCGCGGTGTAGTGGTCGACCATCAACGCATGGCCCAGGCCGATCGCGACGACCATCAATGCGAGCAGGCCATGCAGTGCTCGCCAGTGTTCGTACTGCAGGCCGAACGACAGCCGCCACAACGAGGTCATGGCCAGCCACGTCACCGCGACTAGCGCGCCCCACAGCGGTGTTGCGCGCACCCAGTCCTCGCGTGGATCCAGATAGTCGAGGAACCGCGCATCGCCGAGGAACATCGTCAGCGGATGCGCCAGCACCAGCACCCAGCCGAGCAGGCCGGTCTGGCGATGGAACTGCAGCACGTCGTCCTGGCCGAGGCCCTTGGCGAACCAGCGCTGGCGGCCCGAAGTCAGGGCCTGCGCCGACAGCACGCCCAGCCCCAGCAGGCCGAGCATGGCGCCGGTTTCGACAACGCGGTCGCGTACTTCCGGGGGATTGCCCGACAGCGCGATCGCCATCGGCAGCAAGGCCAGCGCCATCCACGCGAGCAGCCACAGCAGCAGGCGGCGCCAGCGTGTGTTCATGCCGCAGGGCCATCTGCCGCGCCGTGCTGCACATCGCGCAGAAGTGCGATGACGAGGCACATGCCGACGACCAGGTACGGCAGGCCGCTCGGCACCCACATCAGCAGACCCGCGAGCTGCTGGTCGCGCAGCGCATCGAGGCCGGCCAGCAGCGCGCGATCGGTGTAGGCCGGATACAGCAGCCGCGGCGAGAACGTCAGCATCGCGCCGAGAAATCCCATCAGCATCATCGCCGTGACCAGCGCGACGAACCCGCCGGCCGCGCCGCCGTCGCGCGTGCGCAGCCGATGCAGCACCGCGCTCCAGAACCACAGGCCGGCCAGCAGCGCGCTCGCGAGCATCGCCCGGTGCAGCGATTCGCTGGCCAGCGTCGCCGCGGTCGCGGCCGGCAGATGCCACAGCCACATCGTCGTGACATGCACGAGCGTCGCGGCGCCGAGCTGGCGGTCTGCACACCTGCCGGCCGGCGCGAGCACGCGGGCCAGCGTTGAGGCGACCGCCGACGGCAGCGCATGGGACGCCACCGCCCAGGGCCGCGCGATCAGTAGCAGCGGCGGTGCCCAGGCGAGCAGGGTCATGTGCTGGGCGACATGCGCCGACAGCGCATAGGCCGCATACGTGTCCAGCGGCCAGACCAAGGCGAGCGCCAGCGCGATCATGCCGGCCGCGAATGCGAGCGGCCGCCACCCCGGGTGCGCGGCGCCAGAAGCGGTGTGGCCCATGCGGACCCAGCCTGCGATGTACAGCATCACCCCGCATGTCATCGGCAGCAGGGACCACATCGACAGCGTCCAGGCAGCGCCGAGGGGCGGCGCCGGCCCCTCCGGCATCGCCGCCCCCGCCGTCGATGCGGCCAGCAGGCACACCGGGCCGGCGATGCCGGGGAGGAGGAAGGCGGCACGGGACATGCGGTCGACCCTAGCAGCCGGCGGCGGGACATCGCGTCGACGTGCAGGCAACGCCACACGGACTTGATGCGGACGCGCGTACGCTGCGCGATTCGAAGATTGGTGGAGCGCCGGTGTACTTCTGGCTCAAGATCCTGCACATCCTGGCAATGACGATCTGGTTCGCCGGCTTGTTCTTCCTGCCGCGACTGTTCGTCGCGCACCACCGCAAGGAAATCGATTCGGATCCGACGTACTGGAATCCGGTCACCAATACCCTGTTCTTCCGGATCATGACCCCGGCCGCGTTGGTGACGATCGCGATCGGCGGCATCCTGATCGCTTGGAATCCCAGTGGTGCGTGGCTGGTGCTCAAGCTCGTGGTCGTCGCCGGCGCGGTGCTGCTGCATCTGTACATGGGCCTGCTGCTCTACGAACTTGGCCACGACCGCTGCCGGCATGGGCCGACGTTCTTCCGGGTGATCGGATGGATCCCGCTGCTGTTGTTGCTGCTGATCGCCGGGCTGACGGGCGCAAAGCCGCAGACGCTGGGGGATCTGCCGGCGCCGCCATCGCGCAATGTGGATGTGGAGGATGTGGTGCCTGGGCTGGAGGATGGCGCCGCGAGGCCGTAGCGAATTGTTTTTTTGCTTTTGCTTTCCTGTTGCTCCGCTCCTATCGAAGCGTCACGCAATGGCTTAGCTAGAAGACCCGCAGGGCGCCGCACATGGATGTGCGGCGTTTTCCGACCGAGCCAGGATGCCGAGTCGGAAAATCCCGGTGCGCATGACGCCGCGGGCTTCGGACGTGTCGGGGAGACGTTTTTCTTTGGTTCCGTTTCTTTTGGCGTCCACCAAAAAAATGAACTCGGCCGCGTCAGCGGACGAAAGCGTTTGACGCAGTCGTTCGCTTGTTCGCCGACGGCGCCAAGCAGGATCAAACGCTTCCACTCACCTTGCGGCGAGCGGGTTCATTTCTTTTGCTGGCCCCACGCACGCAGTGCGAACGGCGCAGCCGACCTGAAGGGCGAGCATCGAAGATGCGAGTCAAAGAAACGGAACCAAAGAAAAGGGCCAGCCCCGACGGAGCTCACCCGGCGTGTCACTCGTTCAGGGATTTTTCGACTCGCCATCCTGGCTCGGTCGAAAAACGCCGCACATCCATGTGCGGCGCCCGATGGGTCTGCGCACATGGGCGATGTCGTTACGGACTTCAAACGTGAAAGCAAACCAGAAGCAAAGGCGAACGGCGAACCCTACTCCGCCGGTGGCTTCTCCACCGCATCGCGCCCACTCGCAGCCTCGGTTTCCCCGTCCCCATACACACCCACGCCATGGCGGAAGCTCAGCGTGCCGCCGAGCCAGCCGGCCACGCCCACCAGTACCGCCATCGTCGCCGATGACAGCAGGCCCCATGGCCACACGGCTTCGGCATGGCCGGGCAGCCGCAACCAGACGCCGAGCGCGGCCATCGCCAGCACCATCACCGCGACGATGAAGTGGTTCCAGGCCGAGACGTGCCGGCGCACCACGCGGATCGACATCATGTCGATCGTGCCGACGATGCCGGCGAGCACGCCGAAGCCGAGCCCCCCGACGTTGAGCCAGAACGAGAGTTCGGCCCAGAACACAGCACCGAGCCATAGAAAGAGCACGTCGGAGATCACGACCATCGACAGGAACGCGATGGGGAAGGTCACCAGCATCGGGTGGATGGGGTGCTTGGCGATCGCCAGCACGCTCTCCACGGTGTGGCTTTTGGTGTCGGGAACCGGCTGTTTGAGATCGTCGCGCATGGATGTCTGGCGCCTCAGGCGCAGGTCGGGAGCATCGCCAGCGGCGAAGCGGTGAACACGACGCCGAGCGCGGACACTGCCGCGCCAAGCAGGCTCAATGCCACCAGGAAAGAGCGTCGTTCGTGATCGGCGCGGCCTGTCTCGTCACTCGCCTGCAAGGCGCGACGGATGTGCCAGGCACGCCGGGCTTCGAACGCGATCGCGGCGAGCACGAGCGCTGTCAGCGCCCACAGCACCCAGGTCATGAGTTCGAGACCGCCCACGCGCTCACGCCACAGCTGCTGCGCGCAGGCCAGGCCCTGCAGGCTGTAGAGGGCGACGAAGTGCAACGCCCACAGCGCGTAGGGCACGCTCATGCGGGTCAGGGTCATGCGCGGTGGCCGGTTCATACCCACCTCGGGAACAGGTGCAGCACCGCCCAGGTGATCACGCCGATGCCGACGGTATAGCGCCAGAAGCCGGCGGCGATCCGCGACTCGAGGCTGCGGACCGCGTCGACATAACCATGATGGATGCGCAGCGCGGTGAAGCCGCCGATCAGCAGTGCCACGCACACATGCACCGCGTGGAAACCTGCCAGCGTCCACGCCACCGACGCATAGGCATGCACCTGCGGCGCGCCGACCGCGGTCCACATCGCCGGCAGATGCACCGCGAGGAACGCGGCGCCGCCGACGAGCGCCACGCCCTGCCACACGATCGCCGTGCGCAGCCGGCCGGCCGCCAGCGCTGCAGGCCCACGCCAGGCCGCGATCAGCGGCAGCGCTAGCAGGGACAGCGCGGTCAGGGCCGGCGTCCACGCCATCACCGTCGCACCGCCCGCCGGCCAGGCCGGCGCGTTGAGCCATAGATAGAAATAGGCGAACACCAGGGAGGCGAACAGCGAGCCGTCGATCAGCAACGTGCCGACCAGCGCCCACCAGCCCGGCGCATTGCGCGCGGACGCCTGTGTGGGCAGGCGCAGGCCCGGCGCGATTTCGATCTCGGTCGGCGCATGGCGGTCACCGGTGGTCCAGGCCCAATGCAGGAACAGGCCGATCAGTGGCACCAGCATCAGGATCGACAGCCAGTACTGCGAGCTGATGAAGCCGGCCAGCAGCACGGCGATCGTGGCCGCGGCCAGGATCGGCAGCCAGGTGGAGTTGGAGATACGGATCACCTGCTCCGGGCGGCCGGATTGGATGCCGGTACCGAGCAGTTCGCGGCGGTCGTCGTGGGCTTCGCCCAGCAGGCCATCGGTGCGCCGTGTGGCCTCGACCACCTCCGGGTTGTCCCACAGCGGATAACGGCTCTCGATCTGTGGGACCGAAGCGAAGTTGTAGGTCGGTACCGGCGTCGGCACCGCCCACTCCAGCGTGCCGGCCTGCCACGGATTCTCGACGCCGCGGCGGCCGAGCAGGAAACACAGCGCCACGTCGATCAGGATCGCGATCACGCCGACGGCCATCACGAACCCGGCCGCAGTCGACAGCAGGTTGAGCCAGTGCACGCCGAGTTCCATCGCATAGGTGTCTACCCGGCGCGGCATGCCGCCCATGCCGGTCACGTGCATCGGCAGGAACGCGAGGTTGAAGCCGATGAACACCAGCCAGAATCCGCTGCGGCTCAGCGATTCGCTCGGCATCCGACCACTGGCCAGCGGCAGCCAGTAATACAGGCCGGCGAACAGCGGGAACATCAGCCCGCCGATCAGCACGTAGTGCAGGTGGGCGACGACGAAGTGGGTGTCGTGCACCTGCCAGTTGAACGGCACAAAGGCCAGCATCACCCCGGTCAGGCCGCCGCAGATGAACACCACGAAGAAACCGATGATGTAGAGCATCGGCACGCGCAGCCACGGCTTGCCGGCCCACAGCGTGGCCAGCCACGCGAAGATCTGGATGCCGGTCGGGATCGCCACCATCATGCTGGCGGCGCTGAAGAACGCCAGCGCCAGCAAGGGAATGCCGACCGCGAACATGTGATGCACCCACAGCCCGAAGCTGAGGAAGCCCGTCGCCACCAGCGCGAGCACGATCCAGGTGTAGCCGATCATCGGACGGCGCGCGAACGTCGACACCACCATCGAGACCACGCCGGCGGCGGGCAGGAAGATGATGTAGACCTCGGGATGGCCGAACAGCCAGAACAGGTGCTGCCACAGCAGCGGATCGCCGCCGCGGGCGACCTCGAAAAATGCGAAATCGAATGCGCGCTGGATCTCGAGCAGGATGCTGGCCAGGATCAGCGGCGGGAAGCCGAAAGCGATCATGAAGGCGGTGACCAGCATCGCCCAGACGAACAGCGGCATCCGTCGCAGGTCCATGCCCGGCGCGCGGGTGATCAGCACCGCGGTGATCATTTCCACCGACGCGACCACGGCCGCGATCTCGGCGAAGGTCACGCCGATCAGCCAGAAGTCCGCGCCCTTGCCCGGCGAATAGGTCGAGTCGCTCAACGGCGTGTACATGAACCAGCCGGTGTCGGGCACGCTGCCGAAGATGAAACTCGAATACAGGAACAGGCCGCCGAACAGGTAACACCAATAGCCGAATGCCGACAGGCGCGGGAACGGCAGGTCACGCGCGCCGATCATCTTCGGCACCAGATACATGCCGAAGCCGCCCATGATCGGCACCGCGAACAGGAACATCATCGTCGTGCCGTGCATGGTCACGAACTGCGCGTAACGCTGCGGATCCAGCACCTCGAGGCCCGGCCAGGCCAGCTGCAGGCGCATGAACATCGACAGCAGGCCACCGACCAGCAGGAAGGCGAAACCGGTGACGATGAAGCGCATCGACACCGTGGAGTGGTTGACCGCGGTCAGCTGGCCGACGATGCCCGGGCCATTGGCCCACACACGTGTCAGTCGTGCGAGGCGGTCGGCATGGCGCAGGTGATCGCCGGGCGTGGGAATCGTGTGGTCGGGTGTTGCGGGGCTCACAGCACATCCTCCGAAGCACCATGGCGCGGCGGCGCGCGGCCGGCGGGCGCATGCGCAGATGGCGGCTCGTCGGCGGGCCGCGCATCACGCTCGGCGAGCCAACCGGGCAGCGCCGCAGGATTGATCACGCGAACAGGGAAGAGCATGCGCGCATGTTCCAGCCCGCAGAACTCGGCGCACTGGCCGCGCATCGGCGTGTCGCGGTCGGCGCGCAGCCGCAGCGTGTTGACCCGCCCGGGAATCGCGTCGACCTTGCCGCCCAGCCGCGGAATCCAGAAGCTGTGGATCACGTCTTCGCTGGTGATGCGGAACTCGATCATCTGGCCCAGCGGCATCGCCAGTTCGTCGATGCTCTCGCCGATCACTTGGTCGTTGCCGTCGCGATAGCGGAAGTGCCATTGCCACTGGCGCGCGGTGACTTCGATCACCGCATCGGGTTCACTGCCCACGCCGGTCACGCGCGCGCTGGTCAGCGTGCCGTAGATCAGTAGGGCCGCGACGACGACCAGCGGCAGTGCCACGCCGCCCCACAGGATCAGGCGCTCGGGACGTCGCGGCCCCGCGCCCGCATCGCGCCGGCGCAGGGTGTGCCACAGCAACAGCAGCACACCCACCCAGACCACGGTGAACAGGCCCGTCATCAACCAGCTTCCGCGGGCGATCTCGGCGGCGGCGGGACCCGCGGGATCGAGCATGGATTGCGGACCGGCGCAGGCGCTGGCCAGCATCGCAAACGATGCGGCGGCAAGCAGGGCGCCGGAGCGTCGGCAATCTCGGATCGGCATGTCGATGGTGCGGCCCCAGTGTCCACGTACATGGGCAGCCGGTCGGCCAACCCTCGAAGTACGCTACCGATCGGTGCGGCCACGTTCTGTGAATGCGACGGCACGACGCGGGCCTCGCGCCGCACTCACAGCGCGGATCAGCATGTCCGGCAGTCTCATGGCCTGAGACGATTGACGGGCACAGTACGCGCGTGAACCTGACAGACAAGCTCGCGATCCTCGCCGATGCCGCCAAGTACGACGCCTCTTGCGCGTCGAGCGGCGCGAACAAACGCGATTCGTCGAAGACCGGCGGCATCGGCAGCACCGAAGGCATGGGCATCTGCCACTCCTACACGCCGGACGGCCGTTGCGTGTCGCTGTTGAAGATCCTGCTGACCAACTTCTGCATCTTCGACTGCGCCTATTGCGTCAACCGCGTGTCGAGCAACGTGCGCCGCGCGCGCTTCACGCCCGAGGAGGTCGTGACGCTGACGCTGGATTTCTACAAGCGCAATTACATCGAAGGATTGTTTCTCTCCAGCGGCATCATCCGCAGCGGCGACTACACGATGGAGCAGATGGTCGAAGTCGCGCGCAGCCTGCGCGAAGACCACCGCTTCGCCGGCTACATCCATCTCAAGACGATTCCAGATGCCGCGCCCGAGTTGCTGGCCGCGGCCGGCCGCTACGCCGATCGCCTGAGCATCAACATCGAACTGCCCACCGAGGCCGGCATGTCGGCGCTGGCGCCTGAGAAGACCCACGCCGGCATCCACGGCGCGATGGGCGAGCTCAAGTGGCGTATCGACGAGGACAAGGATGCGCGCCGGGTGAAACGGCAGGGCGTCACCGTGCGCCGCGCCAAGGCGCCGCGTTTCGCGCCGGCCGGGCAGAGCACGCAGATGATCGTCGGCGCCGACGATGCCGACGACCGCAGCATTCTGGAGACCAGCAACCGGATGTACGGCACCTACCGCATGCGGCGGGTGTACTACTCGGCCTTCAGTCCGATTCCCGATGCTTCGAAGAACCTGCCGCTGCAGTCGCCGCCGCTGCTGCGCGAGCATCGTCTCTACCAGGCCGACTGGCTGCTGCGTTTCTACGGATTCGATGTCGACGAGATTACGCCCGACGCGGCGAACGCGGAGGACGTGGACGCCCAGGCACCGGGCATGCTCGATCTCGACGTCGATCCCAAGCTCGCCTGGGCGCTGCGCAACCCGACGCGTTTCCCGGTCGACATCAACCGCGCGCCGCGGGAGATGCTGCTGCGCGTGCCGGGCCTGGGCACGCGCAATGTCGAGCGCATCATTTCCGCGCGCCCGCACGGCGCGCTGCGCCTCGACGATCTCGCCCGTCTGCGCGTGCCGCTGAAGAAGATCATGCCGTTCGTGATCACGCCCGGCCATCACCCACGCCAGCGGCTCGACGATCCCGCACGCCTGCGCAATGAACTCGCCCCGCAGCCGCGGCAGGCGAGCCTGTTCTGATGACAGAGCGGCTTTGTGTAGGAGCGCGCTTGCGCGCGACGGAGCGTTTCTGGTGATGCCGCATCGCGCGCAAGCGCGCTCCTACACGTACGCGGTGCCGATGACGTGCCCGGCATGAATCGCCACACCGTCGACCCGCTGGTCGCCGCCCACGTCGAACCGCCTTGGGACCCCGCCGTCTGGCGCGCCGCCGCGCGTGCCGCGTTGCGCGCCGGTGTCGCGCCGGAGCGTATCGACTGGAACGGCGGCATGCAGGGCTCGCTGCTCGGTGGCAGCGATCTCGCCTTGCTGCCGGCGCAGCGTCCCGCGCCCCGCGTGCCGGCGGAGTTCCTGGCCCTAGCCGGTGCCGTGCTCTGCAATCGCGCCGAAGACCGCCACGGCTTGCTCTACCGGATACTCTGGCGCATCGCCGAAGGCGAGCGCGCGCTGCTGCAGCGCGCGTCCGATCCCGACGTGCACCGCGCCAACACAATGGCGCAGGCGGTGCGCCGCGACAGCCACAAGATGAAGGCCTTCGTGCGCTTCCGCGAAGTGCCCGGCGACAAGGAGCACTACATCGCCTGGTTCGAGCCCGATCATCACATCGTCGACCGCGTCGCGCCGTTCTTCGCGCGCCGTTTCGCCGGTATGCGCTGGGCGATCGTGACGCCGTACCGCACCGCGACGTGGGACGGCGAGGCGCTGGCGTTCGCCGATGGCGGCGCGCGCACCGATGCGCCCACCGAAGACGCGCGCGAGGATCTCTGGCGCACCTATTACGCGAACATCTTCAATCCGGCGCGGCTCAACACCACGATGATGCGCGCCGAGATGCCGCAGAAATACTGGAAGCATCTGCCGGAGGCGGCGCTGCTGCCCGACCTTGTTCGCGACGCCGGCCTGCGCGTGCGCGAGATGGCCGAGCGCGAACATCAAGCGCCGCGTCGCCGCATTCCCGCAGCGCCGACGCCCGCGCCTGTGGTGGCCGGCACGCTCGAAGCGCTGCGCGACTCCGCGCGCGATTGCCGGCGGTGCCCGTTGTGGCAACCGGCGACGCAGATCGTATTCGGCGAAGGACCTTCGACCGCGCGCACGATGATCGTCGGCGAGCAGCCAGGCGACGAGGAAGATCTGTCCGGACGCCCGTTCGTCGGCCCCGCGGGGCGCCTGTTTTCGCGCGCGCTGGATGAGCTCGGCATCGATCGCGAGACGCTGTACCTGACCAATGCGGTCAAGCATTTCCGCTTCGAGCCGCGCGGCAAGCGTCGCCTGCACAAGCGGCCGGACGTGGCGCACATCGAGGCCTGCAACGGTTGGCTGCGCGCGGAGATCGCGCAGGTGCGGCCCGAGCGCATCGTCTGCCTCGGCGCCAGTGCCGCGCGTGCGGTATTCGGCCCTGGTGTGCGTCTAACCGAAGAACGCGGCATCTGGCGCACGCGCGAAGACGGCGTGCGCGCGTTCGCCACCGTGCACCCCTCGTGGGTGCTACGGCAGGGCGAACCCGCCGCCCAGGACGCGGCCTACGTTGGGTTCGTCGACGATCTGCGCCGCTTGGTCGAGGCCTGACACCTTGTATGCGCCGCGTGGCTGAACGGGGCGCGTCGGCGTTCACTTCTACTTCGCGGCAGGCGACCAAGACTCGCCGCACACCCATGCGAGGAGTTTCCCGATGAAGCAGTCGACTGCTGTCCGTGGCCTGGTTCTGGCCCTGTCCCTGGCTGCCGGCGCCGCCGTCGCGCAGGACGCTATGACCAGCACCCAGGTGCGCGCCGCGCTGACCGAGGGCGGGTACACCGAGATCACCGATGTCGAGTTCAAGGACGGCATCTGGAAGGCCGACGTCAAGGATGCCAACGGCAGCAAGATCGATGTGCGCCTGGATCCGGCGACCGGCCGCATCTATCCGGAGAATGCCGGTGCGACCAGCCTCGGCGAAGCGGATATCCGCGCCAAGCTGACGGCGGCGGGTTATACCCGCATCGATGACGTCAAGTTCGATGACGGCATGTGGGAGGCCGAGGCCGACAACGCCCAGGGCGTGCGCATGGATCTCAAGCTCGATCCGGAAGACGGCCGCGTCGTCAGCGAATCGCGCGACTGATCGATCTTGCGTCGCAATAACCGAACGCCCGGCTCCGGCCGGGCGTTCTGCTGTCTGGAACCTGCTGGCGGCGTGTCAGTCGCGCGCGTGATCCGGAATCGGCACGTCGTGCGGCATCTGGTCGCGCACGCAGTTCGCGGCGTCCTTGGGCGCGTCCGCATTTGTGTCCACGCAGCGCGCGGCGATCATCGCCCAGCGCGAGACCGCATCTCCGCGCGCCGACAGCGCATCTGTTTCGACCATCCAGCGCGCGATGTCGACCAGCTGTGCGCGCTCGTCGAGCGAGGACACCGCATCGATCGCCGCGGTGCTGACGATGAAGCTGTGGGCGAAAGCCGCGGTCGTACGCTCGGTCGACGCGTCCGGCGCCGCAATGCCACCCGGCGCCTCGAGCAACGCATGCAGGCGGATCGCCTCGCGTGCCTTGAGGTCGCCGGCCGAGCCGATGCTCATGCGCAGCAGCACGGTCGCGCCGAGCGCGCCGATGAAGATGCCGATCATCAATACGAACACCGCGCCGACCAGCAGCGGGCCGCGCGAACGCGGTGCATCGATGTCGTCATGGGGAATCTGGTTCACGCGAACACTCCGTCGCCGACCGGTTGCCGGCGGCGGCATAGGCTAGCGCAGCGCGGTCGCGATGCGGCGCCCGAGGGTGCGACCGATCAGCGCAGCCAGCCCGCGAGTTCTTCGCGGCTCAGGCGGCCGTCGCGGTTGCTGTCGATCGCGTTGAACTCGGCGTCGAGCGCTGGGTGCGCCTTGGCCTCGGCGCGGCTGATGTAGCCGTCGCCGTCGGTGTCGAGCGCGGTGAAATCGATGCGGTACTGGTCGGAGAGGGCCGAGCGCGGCTCGAAGGAGCGGATGATGACCTGCGGGCCGTCGTCGCGATCCATCGTGACCACGCCGGTCTGGCGGCCGGACTGCGAGGACAGCTCGGGCGGCGCGTCGACCTGCTGCAGCGGGGAAGTGGTGACCTGGGCGAGGGCCGGCGACAGCGCGGCGGCGAGTACGAGCAGGCCGGTGGCCGTGGATGTACGGATCATGGAAGCCCCTGTGATGTGTCCTGATGCAACAGGTTCGCAACGCGTGGCCGCATGCCGCATGAACGCGTCGCGCTGGTCTCAGCGGTGGCGCAGACGCAGCAGCACGGTCTGGATCGCCAGCAGCGCGCCGATGCCGAGCGCCACCCAGGCGGAGGTCACCGCGCCGGCCAGCGGCCACTCGGTCTGCTTGAACCACACCGCGAACAAGCCCCACAGCGCGATCGCCAAGTAGGCGATGTTGCCGCGCATGCGCCAGTTGAGCACCAGCAGCACGACCGCCGAGATCGCCCACAGCGCGAGACTCCAGCCGAGCATGCAGCTGGTCGACAGCAGCTGGTAGGCGACGATCGTCTGCGCGACATTGAGGAACGCTGCCAGCGACAACCAGCCGGCATGGACCGACAGTGCCAGCCACGCCAGCCGGTAGCGCTTCGCGTTGACGGGGCGCGACAGCTGCACCGCGCACCAGGCCAGCGCCATCAACGCGCCGAAGATCACCACGACGCAGGCCCAGAACAGACCGGCCGAGAACAGCGGCATCCAGATCGCGGTGAGAAAGAAGCCGAGCGCGGCTGCGGGCGCGATGCGGCCCAGCAGCGGGTCGCTGCGCCGCGTGCCGGTCGCCTGCCAGAGGGCGTAGAGCAGATCCAGCAGGAAGATCAGCCCCCAGACCGAGAATGCATAGCCGGCGGCGACCAGCAGGGTGGGATAGCGATTGGAGATCGTGCCCTGGTCGGGGCCGAACGCGCCGGTCTGCGACAGCCAGGCGACGACCGGCATCGCGATGGCGCAGAGCAGGACGAGCAGTCGCATGTCGGTGTCTTCCGGCGGGGAACCGGCGCGGATGCTCGCACCGGGGGCGTGAGGGTGTCGTGGGAGGTCCCCGCAAGCCCCTCTCCCGCTGGGGTGAGGCGGCACGCTTGCGAGCCACTGGCTCGCGTGTCTACGAACCCCCTCGTGCTGGCGCGAGGGCCGGGGCGCGGAGCGGGAGTTGGGTGAGGGTGCTTTTGGCGGGGCGCGATCAGCGTGCGCAAATCGAGCGCGCACCGCGTTGGTCAGCAGCGCGTCTGCAATCTTCAGGATCAAATCCGCCGAGACCTGCAAGCGATGCTTCGCCAACACGTGCCGCGAACGTCATTCCCTCACCCCACCACCTGCTTTGCAGGTGGTCCTCCCCTCTCCCAACGAGAGAGGCGGGAAGGGATTTACATGCCGCTATGCCGCAATAGCGCCGCGATATCCGGATCGCGGCCGCGGAACGCGCGGAAGTTCTCGATCGCATCGCGGCTGCCGCCGCGCGACAGCACCTCGTCGCGGAAGCGGCGGCCGGTCTCCGAAAGCGAGTCGGGCATTTCTTCGAACGCGCCGTAGGCGTCGGCGCTGAGCACTTCAGCCCACTTGTAGCTGTAGTAGCCGGCCGCATAGCCGCCGGCGAAGATGTGGCTGAACTGGTTGGGGAAGCGGTGCCAGTCGGGAATGCGGGTCACCGCGACTTCATCACGTACGCGCGCGAGCAGGGCCTGCACCTCGTCCCGGCTGGCGTCGAAGTCCGAATGCAGCAGCATGTCGAACAGGGAAAACTCGATCTGCCGCAGTGTCTGCAGGCCGCTCTGGAAATTGCGCGCGGCGAGCATGCGGTCGAAGAGTTCGCGTGGCAGCGGCTCGCCGGTGTCGACATGCGCGGTCATCGCCTGTACGCGCTCCCATTCCCAGCAGAAGTTCTCCATGAACTGGCTCGGCAGTTCCACCGCGTCCCATTCCACGCCGTTGATGCCGGCGATCGGCAAGGTGTCGACCTGGGTCAGCAACTGGTGCAGGCCGTGGCCCATCTCGTGGAACAGCGTGGTGACTTCGCCATGGGTGAACGTGGCCGGGCGGCCGCCGGTGCCGCGGCCGAAATTGCAGACCAGATAGACCAGCGGCGTCTGCACGCCGTCAGCGGTCGCGCGGCGGTTGCGGCAATCGTCCATCCACGCGCCGCCGCGCTTGCCTTCGCGGGCGTAGAGATCGAGATAGAACTGCCCGACCAGCGCGCCGTCGGCATCGGTCAGGCGGTAGAAGCGCGCGTCCTCGTGCCACACCGGGGCCGTGTCGGGTTCGACACGCAGGCCGTACAGCGACTGGATGACGTCGAACAGCCCGGCCAGCACGCGGTCTTCGATGAAGTAGCGCTTCACTGCCTGTGCCGAGTAGTCGTAACGCGCTTGGCGCAGGCGATCGCTGGCGAAGGACATGTCCCAGGGTTCGAGCGTGGGGATGCCGAGCTGCTCGCGCGCGAATGTCGCCAGCGCTTCGCGATCCTCTTCGGCATGCGGGCGCGCACGCGCGGCGAGATCGCGCAGGAACGCCAGCACCGCATCGGGCGCGGTGGCCATCTTGGTCGCGAGCGAGAGTTCGGCGTAGTTCGCGTGGCCCAGCAGGCGCGCTTTTTCCTCGCGCAAAGCGAGGATGCGGGCGATCAGCGGTCCGTTGTCGAGCTCTTGAGGACCGGACTCGGACGCGCGCAGGCCGTAGGCACGATAGAAGCGCTCGCGCAGCGCCCGGTTGGTCGCGTAGGTCTGGATCGGCAGATAGCACGGCATCTGCAGGGTGAGCTTCCAGCCAGGCCGCTCGTCGCGTTCGGCCGCCGCGCGCGCGGCTGCCAGGGTTTCTTCGGGTAGCCCGTCGAGTTCGGCCAGGTCCTCCACGTACACCGCGAACGCGTCCGTCGCATCCAGCACATGCTCGGAGAACTCGGATGACAGCTTCGCCAGTACCTGCTGGATCTCCGAAAACCGCGCGCGCTCGGCATCCGCCAGTGCGGCGCCGCCGAGCCGGAAATCGCGCAATGCGTGGGCGAGCACGCGGCGCTGCAGCGCGTCCAGCCCCAGCGCATCGGCCTGGTCGGACAGTGCCTGGTAGGCGGCGAACAGCGCCTGGTCTTGCCCGAGGGCGCTGAAGAAGCCGGTGACCTTCGGCAGCGCCGCGTTGTAGGCCTCGCGCATCGCCGGCGTGTTGACCACCGCGTTGAGGTGACCCACCTGATTCCACGCCCGGGCCAGGCGCTCGGTCGCATCTTCCAGCGGCGCCAACACGCTGCGCCAAGTCACGGGCTGCGCCCGGCCCGCCAGCGCCAGGGCGGCCTCCGCCTCCGCAACCAGGGCATCGATCGCAGGCTGCACATGGGTCGGTTCGATCTCGTCGAAGCGCGGCAGGCCGGATTGATCGAGCAGCGGGTTGTCCATCGTGCGAGCCATCCAGCGGAGAAGGGAAGCCGATTCTAGGCGCGGGCGTATGCATGGCCCGTGTGCGGGCGCACTGTGGCGCGGCTTCGGCGCTATCGTGGCGGTCTCGTCTTTCCGCCGTGCCCGCGCCGCATGCATTCGATCGAAGTCGTCCTGGTGATGCTGCTGGCCGTGGTCGCCAGCGGCTATCTGACCCGGGTGCTGCCGCGCTGGCTGCCACTGCCCCTGCCGCTGGTGCAGATTGCGCTGGGGGCGACGATCGCCGGGGTGTTCGGCCAGGGCGTGACCCTCGATCCGCACCTGTTCTTCGTGTTGTTCCTGCCGCCGCTGCTGTTCCTCGACGGCTGGCGCATTCCCAAAAGTGGCCTGTTCCGCGATCGCGGGCTAATCCTGCAGCTGGCGTTGGGACTGGTGGTGTTCACGGTGATCGGTGCGGGCCTGCTGATCCACTGGATGATCCCGGTGATGCCGCTGGCGGTCGCATTCGCGCTCGCCGCGATCCTGTCGCCGACCGATCCGGTGGCAGTGTCGTCGATCGCCGCGCGCGCGCCGATTCCCAAGCGGGTCATGCACATCCTCGAAGGCGAATCGTTGCTCAACGACGCGTCCGGTCTTGTGTGTTTCCGCTTCGCGGTGGCCGCGGCGCTGACCGGCACATTTTCTCTGGTGTCGGCCTCGCTGACCTTACCTGTGGCTGGCGCTGGCGGGCATCGCGGTCGGCGCGCTGCTCACGATCGGCGTCAACCGCGGCCACGCGCTGGTTTCGCGCGTGTTCGGCGAGGAGGCCGGCACGCCGATCCTGATCAGCCTGCTGACCCCGTTCGGCGCCTATCTGCTGGCCGAGCAGATCGGCGCCTCGGGCATCCTTGCCGCGGTCGCGGCCGGCGTGACGATGAGCTACGTCGAACTCAGCGGCCGTGCGCTGGCGACCACGCGCGTGCAGCGCGCCGCGGTCTGGGACACGGTGCAGTTTTCGCTCAACGGCATCATCTTCGTGCTGCTGGGCGAGCAGTTGCCGTGGATCGTCGAGCGCGCGGTGCAATCGGTGCGCGAGGCCGGGCATGTCGATCCGTGGTGGCTGGCGGTGTTCGTCTTCGTGATCTACGGCGGCCTGTTCGCGCTGCGCTTCGCCTGGGTCTGGGTGTCGCTGCGGATCGGGCTGTATCGCAGCGGCCGCCATGACACCCGACCGCGCCTGCGTCTGGTGGCCGCGATGTCGCTGGCCGGCGTGCGCGGCGCGATCACGTTGGCCGGTGTGCTGACGCTCCCGCTCGTGCTCCATGACGGCACCCCGTTCCCCACCCGGGACCTGGCGATCTTTCTCGCCGCCGCGGTGATCATCCTCTCGCTGCTGCTCGGCAGTTTCGTGCTGCCGCGCCTGCTGCGCGGCCTGGAAGTGCCCGAGGCAGACGAGGATGACCGCGAACTCGACCGGGCGCGTCACGAGGCGGCGGTCGCGGCGGTGGCCGCGGTGGAGCGTGCCCAGCACGGCCTGCCGGCCGCACAGGCCAACCCCGATCTCTATGCCAGCGCCGCGGTCCGGGTCATGGCCCTGTACGAGGAGCGCCTGCGCCGCGAGGGCACGCTGGGCGTGGAGGCCGCCGAACTGCGCCGCGCCGACGAAGCCGAGCGCGCGCTGCGCCTGGCCGGTGTGCATGCCGAGCGCGAACGGATCTATGCACTCGCGCGGCACCGGGAAATTTCAGACGAAGTTGCCCGCAAGCTGGTACGCGACCTGGATCTGATGGAGGCGCGGTACCGGTAGGTCGAGCCTTCCCTCGCATGCGAGGGAAGGCTTCAAAGCACACTCAACCCGGCTGCCAGTCGAAGGCCAAGGTCTCGTCGCGCGCGAAGCGCTGCAGATGGTTCTCGATGACCTGCTGGTAGCGCTCGCTGTCGTCGGCCGTGGGCTGGGTCAGCACGATGCGCAGCGTGTCGTCCTCGACGAAGAAGTCAGCACCGTTCTCCTCGCCCTGGAACGGGATGAAGGCGTGTCCGCCTTCGTCGTCGCGGGTGATCTCGAACTTGTGCCGCCAGTGGTTGCACAGCGTGCGCAGCAGGCGCGGGGCATCGTTGGAGGTGGTGGTCGCGGTGGTGGTGATCGACATGGGGGGCTCCTGCGAGCGGCGCGTCGCCGCGGTCGCGAGCATAGGCGCGCGGCCGCGCCTCGTGAACCCCGCCGCGCCGACGCAGCGTTGCAACCGGAATGCCGCACACTGGGCGACCCGTTTTCACGCAGGTGTTCCATGGCCGATTCCGCCGCGCCGCGCGCGTTCCCCTGGCCGGTCGTGCTGTTCGATCTCGACGGCACCCTGGTCGACAGCGCCTCCGATATCGCCGAGGCGGTCAACCGCCTGCTGGCCGAGCTCGGCCATGCGCAGGTCGACGAAGCCACGGTGCGCAGCTGGATCGGCGACGGCGCCCGCCAGCTGATCACCTCGGCGCTGCAGCACGCCGGCGAGACGCAGACGGTCGATGCGGTGATGCCGCGCTTCCTGCGTCATTACGAAGACTGCCTGCTGCTCGATCCGCAGGTGTATCCCGGGGTGGAATCGACGCTGCAGGCGCTGCAGGCCGCCGGCGTCCGCATGGCCGTGTGCACCAACAAGCCCGCGCAGTTCGTGCCGCCGCTGCTCGATGCTCTGGGCATCGACGGCTATTTCGACGCGGTGCTCGGCGCCGGCGACCTGCCCGAGCGCAAGCCGCATCCGCTGCCGCTCTTGCATCTGGCCGAGGGATTCGGCGTCGATATCGCACAGTGCCTGATGGTTGGCGATTCGGCCGCCGATGCCGGCGCGGCGATTGCGGCCGGCGCGCCGCTGGTGCTGGTGAGCTATGGCTACCGGCGCGATTTCGATCTGCATGGCTGCGGTGCGCGTGCAGTGATCGATCGGTTCGACCAGCTGCTCGAACTGCGCTGACGGCGCCTGCGCTTTTGTAGGCGCGCGCTTGCGCGCGATGGCCGGTTGCGTGATCGCCGCATCGCGCGCAAGCGCGCTCCTGCCCAAGCACCTGCCGCAATCGCGGCGGGTGTCAAAGCCCCAGCCGCGCCCGTATCTCGGCTGCGATCCGCGCGGTTTCGCGCAAAGGCGTGACGTCGAACGCAGACAGCGTGTCCTCGAATTGCCGGGCGCGTCCCTCGGCGAACAGTCCATCGACGAAGCGCTGCGGAGCGCCCTCGAGTGGCCCGGGCGCGAACACGAACACCGGTGCGCGTGTCGCGCAGGCCTCGGAGAGCATGTTGACCGAGTCCGACGAACACACGATGCGGTCGGCCCAGCCGAGCATCCCGGCATACGGATTCGCGCCGTCACGCGCGTCCGCCCACACGCAGCCGGCATGTCCCGCATAGCGCGCGCGCAACGCATCACGCACGCCTGGCGATGTGCGCCGCGAACCGGTCAGCAGCAGGCTGCCGCCCTCGCACGCGAGGATCGCGTCGAGCCGATCGGCGAGCGCGTCGAACGCGGCGACGTCGAAACGCCCGTGCCGCGAATCGCCGCCGAGCAGCACCGCGATGCGCGGGCCGGGCAGGGCGCCGAGCGCCGGATGCGCCTCGCGCGCGCTCGCCAGCCACACGTCGTCGACCGGGTGCAGGCTGCCGCGTGCGACCAGCACGTTGTCACCACGCAGGGCGTCGTGTTCGGGCACGACGACGAGATCCCAGTGTCGCGGATCGATGCGCGGATCGAGGATCTGCACCGTGCGTGCGCCGCGTCGACCGGCCAGACGGGTCGCGAGCGCCGCCTGTCGGCCGCAGCCGATCGCGATGTCCGGGGCCGTGTCGAGGCGCGCGGCGTAGGCGTCGCCGAAGGCCTGGCCTGCGCCGGGCAGACGCCGCGGCGCGGCCCAGCGCCACGGCGCGCGGGCATCCAGATGCAGGATTTCGGAATGCGACGACAACGCGCCCGCCAGTGCCTCGGCCTGGCGTGCGTTGCCGGCGCGCCCGTCGCTGAGCGCCCAGATCCGTCCGTAATCCCGCGTTTGGCCTGGTCGACGTTCCACGTATGTGATCATCCGTTCTGCGCCGGCGCACGCGTCGCGCCGCCGCAGGACTCTACACTGCGGCCTGTTTGGCCCATCCGATCCGAGGTTGCCCGATGACCGATGTCCTGCCCGATACCGCGCTCGACCAACTGTTCCGCACCGCCCGCACCTACAACGGATTCAGCGGCGACATCAGCGACGACACGCTGCGCCAGCTCTACGACCTGCTGAAGTTCGCCCCGACGTCGGCCAATTCGTCGCCTGCGCGTTTCGTGTTCGTGAAGTCGGCCGAGGGCAAGGCGAAGCTCGGTCCGGCATTGAGCGAAGGCAACTACGAGAAAACGATGTCCGCGCCGGTGACGGTGATCGTGGCCCACGACGAGGACTTCCACGAGAAGCTGCCGTTCCTGTTCCCGCACACCGATGCCAAGAGCTGGTTCGACGGCCCGCGCGAGAACCGCGAAGTGCCGGCGTTCCGCAACGGCAGCCTGCAGGGCGCGTATCTGATCCTGGCCGCACGCGCGCTGGGCCTCGATACCGGTGCGATGTCGGGCTTCGACAATGCCAAGGTCGACGCGGCGTTCTTCGCCGGCACCGCGATCAAGTCGAACTTCCTGGTCAATCTGGGCACTGGCGATCCGTCGACGATCTTCCCGCGTTCGCCGCGCCTGCCGTTCGACGAAGCCGCGCGCATCGTCTGAGGCGTACGTCCGTCTTGTTCCATCGCGCGGCGGCTTGCCGGCCGCGCGGTTTCCCGCCCACTGCTCTGAGGATTCCACCCATGCGTACCGTCCATTTGTTGCTCCCGCTCGCCGCCGCGCTTGCCCTCGCCGCCTGCGCCCAGCAGGACCCCACGCCCGCGGCGCCCGCTGCGTCTGCGCAGCCGGCGTCCGAAGCGACCGCCGAAACCGCGCCCACCGCGGAAGCCGTCGCCGGCGTGTCCGGCACCTATGTGCTCGACCCCCAGCACACCGACGTGATCGCGCAGTGGAGCCACTTCGGCTTCTCCAATCCGATCGCGCACTTCGGTGAAGTGTCGGGCCAGATCGTCTACGACGCCGAGAACGTCGGCGCCTCGTCGGTCGAAGTCACGCTGCCGCTGTCGGGCCTGAACTCGCATGTCGGTGATTTCGACGATCACCTGCGCAGCGCCGATTTCTTCGACGCGGCCAGGTTCCCGAATGCCACCTTCAAGAGCACGTCGGTCGAAAGCGCCGGCACCAACCAGCTCAAGGTCACCGGTGACCTGACGATCAAGGACATCACCCGGCCGGTGGTGCTCGACGTGACCATCAACAAGTTCGGCGAGCAGCCGATGGCCAAGCGCGCCGCCGCCGGTTTCGATGCGGTCGCGCAGATCAAGCGCAGCGATTTCGGCGTGGGCGCGTATGCGCCGAATGTCAGCGACGAAGTCGAACTGCGCATCACTACCGAAGCCGTCGTCGCCGAAGGCGCTGCGCCGGCTGCCCCCGCCGCGCAGTAAGATTCCGCGTCACGACGCCGGCGCACGGGTCTTCCTGCGCCGGCGTTTTCGTTTCCGCGTCCCGGATCCGCCGTCATGAAAGTCCATCGTCCTGCCGACCAGCGCGGCCGCACCACGCACGGCGCGCGCACGCGCCTGTGCACGTTCTCCAGCGGCGATTTCCACGATCCCGACTGGCTCGGCTTCGGCGCGCTGCGCCAGCTCAACGAAGATCACCTGCTGCCGGGCGCGACAGTGCCGACGCAGCGCGTGGCGAACATGGAGCTGCTGACGCTGGTGCTCGACGGCACGCTGGTCCGCGATGGCGTCGCGCTCGATGCCGGCGCCCTGGCGTGGACCGGCGCCGGTCATGCCAGCGACACGCCGGTCGAAACCGCGGGCGCCGAAGGCGCGCGCGTGCTGCGCATCGCGATCCAGCCGGACCGCGTCAATCTGCCGCCCGCCGCCGGGATCACACGCGCTGCCGGCGTAGACCGCTGGATGTTGCTGGCCGCGCCCGAAGGTGCTGAAGACAGACTGCCGATCCGTCAGCAGGCTTGGTTGCGCCATGCGCGACTGGCGCCGGGCGCGCGCCTGGACGTGACGCTCGAGGCCACGCAGCGGCACTGGCTGCAGGTCCTGCACGGCAGCGCGGCCGTTGCCGACCACACGCTGGCGGCCGGCGATGCGCTCGGCGTGCACGACGAAGCCATCACCGCCGATCTTGTCGCCACGCCCGATGGAGCCGAACTGCTGCTGATCACTCTGCCGGGCTGAGCCCGCCTGCACGGCCGCGCGGTAGAATGGCGGCCTCCACGCCGATGAAACCCGCCGTCATGACCGCAGCCCCGACGCAAGCCAACGCCGCCCAGCGCTACGAAGTGCGCCGTGCCGACCTGCCGCTTAGCTGCCCGCTGCCGTCGATGGCGCTGTGGAACTCGCATCCGCGCGTCTACCTGCCGATCGAAGCCGAGAACGGCGAATCCGACTGCCCGTACTGCGGCGCGCATTTCGTCCTCGTCGACTGAACTCGGCGCGCTGCGCGCCCGCATGCGTCGACCGCTGACCGTCATCCAGTTGCTGCCGGCGTTGTCGTCGGGCGGCGTCGAGCGTTCCACGATCGAGATCGCGCAGGCGCTGGTCGATGCCGGCCACCGCGCGATCGTCGTCTCTGCCGGCGGGCGCCTCGTGCCTGCGCTGGAAGCGACCGGCGCGACCCACATCACGCTCGACATCGGTGCGAAATCGCTCCGGGTGTTGCGTCACGTGCGCGCTCTGCGCCGCCTGTTCGCCGAGTCCGGCGCCGACATCGTGCATGCCCGCTCGCGACTGCCGGCCTGGATCGGCTGGTGTGCCCTGCGCGGCATGCCCGATGCGCGCCGTCCGCATTTCGTCACCACCATGCACGGGCTCAATTCGCCGTCGCGCTACAGCGCGATCATGGCGCGCGGCGAGCGGGTGATCTGCGTATCGGACACCGTGCGCGACTATCTGCTGCAGCACTACCAAGCGACGCCGCGGGCGCGCCTGCGGGTGATTCCGCGCGGCATCGACCCGACCAAATTCCCGGCCACACCGCAGCCGAATCCCGCTGCGCGCGCCGATGTCGCTGCGCGTTGGCCCGCGCTCGACGGTGATGGTCCGCTGCTGCTGTTGCCGGGACGCGGCACGCGGCTGAAAGGCCATCACGATGCGATCGCGCTGCTGGCCGACCTGCGCGCCGGCGGTCTCGATGCGCGCCTGTGGATGCCGGGCGCGCGCGAATCCGGACGCGAAACCTACGTCGCCGAACTCGAACGTGAAGCCCAGGCGCTGGGCTGCGGCGACGCGCTGGCGATGACCGCGCCCACCGATGCGATCGCGCAGGCCTACGCGGCCAGCGATCTGGTGCTGCAGCTCTCGCGCAAGCCGGAGGCCTTCGGTCGTACCGTGCTCGAAGCGCTCTCCTGCGCGCGTCCGGTCGTCGGCTGGGCGCATGGCGGGGTCGGCGAACTGCTCGCACACCTGCAGCCCGAAGGCGCGGTGGCGCCGTTCGATCGCGCCGCGCTGGCGCACGCCGCCCGCGCGCTGGTCACGCGAGCGCCGGCGCGAGCCGGTACGATGCCCGACACGCTGCGTGCGATGCAGGAGGCGACCCTCGCGGTCTATGACGAGTTCGACGACGACAACTGAAACCGCGACCGGCGCCCGTGCGCCGCGTCCCGTCGGCTGGCGCTGGGCGCCGCACTGGGTGCTGGCATTCGTGATCCTGTGGCCCGCGCCCGGCTATGCCGAAGGCGTGATGGTGCTCGGCGCGCTGGCCGCGATCATCCATCTGGTTGCCGCGCGTTTCCGCGGCGGTGCTGCATTGCTCAGCGCGCCCGCGTGGGCGCTGACCAGCGTGCTGTTCTTCGCCTACTGGCTGCCGCAGCTGATCTCGGCAGTGGACTCGGTCGATGTCGGACGCGCACTGCGCGAGGCACTGGTCGATCTGCGCTATCTCCCGTTCCTGTGGCTGGTGGCGTCCGCAGTCGCGACACGCCGCGGTCGGCGCATCACGCTCGGTGGCCTGGCGGTAATCGTCGCGGTGTGGACGATCGACGGCCTGTGCGAAGTCGTGTTCGGCAGCAGTCCGCTGTTCTTCGGCATCGACCAGGTCAAGCAACTGATCAGCAGCCGGCCCATGTGCACGCTCGAACAGGTCGCCGCCGCTGACCGTCTCGGCGGCGTGCTCGGCCCCTGCAATCTCAAGCTCGGCGTGGTGCTGGCCAGCCTGTCGCCATTCGGCCTGTACTGGGCCGGTCGCCGCTTCGGTGCGAGCGGCTGGGTGATCTCGAGCGCGGCGATCGGCATCGTCGTGCTGTTCGCCGGTTCGCGTGCCTCATGGCTGACCTATGCGCTTGTGCTGCTGCTGTCGGGCTGGCGCCTGCTCGGCTGGCGCCGCCTGCTGGCGGTGTTCGCTGCCGGTGTCGTCATTGCGGTGGTCGCAGCCGTGAGTTCGCCACAGGTCCGCGAGCGTATCGAGCGCACCGCGATAGGCCTGTCGGCTGACGAGGCCGATGTCGACAACGCCCTGTCGGGCCGTGCCCGCATCTGGGACGCCGCGCTGTGCATGATCCGCGAGAACCCAATCAACGGCGTCGGCGCCCGCGGCTTCCGTGAAGCCTTTCCCGGGTGCGACCCGCGTCCGGACGAGATGGCCGCCTGGGGCGACGGCCCCGCCTTCCACGCCCACCAGATCGTGCTCGAGATCGGCAGCGAAACGGGGCTCATTGGCCTGCTGATGTGGCTGGCCGGCGTGGCCATGGCCTGGCGCGCCTGGCGCTTCGCCTCGCCCGAAGCCCGCGAGCAGGCGCGTCCGGCGATGCTCGCACTCGCGGTCACCGTGTTCCCGCTCAACACGCATCTCGCGTTCTACTCGACGTTCTGGGGCGGCTTCACCCTGCTGCTGTCGGCCCTGTATGCCGGCAGCCTGCTGGCGCGCGTGGAACCGGTGCAGCCGCAGGATGGTGTGCTGCGCTGACGTCACACGCGGCGGGTTGAGCCCCTCTCCCTCCGGGCGAGGGGTCGAGTGAGGGCGTTCGCTGAAGCTGACCGCGCAACCCCCGCCTCATCCGACGCATTCGCGCGTCGCCCCCGGATCGGATCCGGGGCAGGCGCTCTCCCGGAGGGAGGTGCCTCGTGCACAGCTGACCCGACCTCAGGGCGCGACCCAAGTGAATCAGGCAAGCGCTTCGAGGCACCAGCGTGCCAATAGGAGAGCCTCCCCTCAGTACAGCGATCCACCATCGGGCTGGCGCTTGAAGCGCCGATGGATCCACAGGTACTGGTCGGGCGCCGCGCGCGCCATGTTCTCGATGCCGGCGATGACGGCCGCGGTGTCGGCGGTCGCATCGGTCGTCGGATAGGGTTCGGGCGCCGGAGACAGCGTCAGCGTGTAGCCGCCGTCGTCGCGCCGCACATGCCGGTAGAACACCACCGCCGCCCCCGACAGGCGCGCCAGCGAGTGGGTCGAAGTCAGGCTGTGCGCAGCACGGCCGAAGAACGGCACGTAGACCGCATCGCCGCCGCTGGGATCCTGGTCGGGCGCGTACCACAGCAGACCGCCGCGCTTGAGATGTCGCACCACGCCGCGGACGTCGCGCTTGGGGAACATCGCCGTGGCGTAGCGCGCACGTCCGCGGCGCACCGCCCATTCCATTGCCGGCTGCGTGTGCGGGCGATACATGCCGGCCAGCGGGATGTAGTCGCACATCAGGCGGCCGCAGACTTCGAGCGTCGTGAAGTGACCGGACACGACGATCACGCCACGACCCGCCGCGCGCGCGGCTTCCACATGCTCGACGCCTTCAATGATCAGCCCGCCCTGCAGCGGCGCGATCGAGCCCCACCAGGCGCGCGCGAATTCGAACAGGCCGATGCCCAGCGCATGGAAATGCCGACGCAGCAGCGCGTCGCGTGCAGAAGCGTCGAGCTCCGGAAAACACAGTTCGAGATTGCGCGCGGCCACGCGGCGACGGCTCGCCAGCGCGATGCGCAAGGCGTTGCCGAGACCGCGACCAAGCGCGCGTTGCAGCGGCCACGGAATCCGCGCAGCGAGCGCCATCAGGCCGATGCCGATCCAAGCGGGCCAATGGCGGGGTGCGAGCGGCGGGCGTGGAAGGAGAGGAGGGGCGGACGACATGAGGTCATTGTAGAAGCTGTGCGTCGCAGGCCGGCTGCTGGTCATCGGTCAACGCATTCCGCACAGCGAGGCCTGCGTCCGCCTTCTGGTGTGGCCGAGCTGCTTTCGAATCCCGAATCCCGGCTCTATGGCATCCGCTATCCTGTGCGGATGCCGGCCGACACCACAGAACGACTGCTGCGCGGCCTCTATTCGGCCGTGCTCGTCGTGCTTGCGCCGATCACGGTCTATCACCTGATCTGGCGCGGGTTCCGGCAGTCGGCCTATCTGCTGCGCTGGGACGAGCGCTACGGCATCTACCGCACGCCGCCGCTGACCGCGCCGGTGTGGGTGCACGCGGTGTCGGTCGGCGAGGTCAATGCGGCGGCGCCGCTGATCAATGCATTGCTCGCCCGCGATCCCGCGCGTCGCCTGCTGGTCACCACCATCACCCCGACCGGCTCGGAGCGCGTGTGCGCGCTGTGGGGTGATCGTGTGGAGCACGTCTATCTTCCCTACGACCTGTCGGGTGCGGTGCGGCGATTCCTGCGCCATTTCCGCCCGCAGATCGGCCTGATCGTGGAGACCGAGCTGTGGCCGAACCTGCTGTTCTGCTGCCGCGATGCCGGCGTGCCCACGGTGATCGTCAACGCACGGCTGTCGGCGCGTTCGCTGCGCGGCTATCGTGTGCTGCGGCCGCTGGTGGCGCGCGCGCTGCGCACGGTGCGTCGGGTTGCGACGCAGTCCGCCGACGACGGCAAGCGCTTCGTGAAACTGGGCGCGCTGCGTGACGCGGTGATCGACACCGGCAACCTGAAATTCGACATCACCCCCGACGAGGCGAAGATCGCCGGGCTGGTTGCGGACTTCCGCGGACACGCCGGCGCGCGCCCGGTGTGGATTGCCGCCAGCACGCATCCCGAAGAGGAAGCGGCGGTGATCGACATCCATCGCCGGCTGCGCACGCGTTGGCCAGACCTGCTGCTGATCTGGGCGCCGCGCCATCCCGAGCGCTTCCGCAGCGCGATGCAGCTGGGTGTCGACGCCGGCTGGCGCGTGGCGACGCGCGCGTTGACCACCTGGCCCGATGCCGGCGACGGCGTCTTCGTGCTCGACACGCTCGGCGAACTCGGTCTGTTCTTCGCCTGCGCCGATGTCGCCTTCGTCGGCGGCAGCCTGCAGGACATCGGCGGCCACAACCTGCTCGAGCCGGCCGCGGTCGGCACGCCGGTGGTCACCGGTCCGCATCTGCAGAATTTCACCGACATCGCCAAGCAGCTGGGGCGCGCGGACGCGCTGCGCATCGGCGCGGATGCGGACGCGGTGCACGACCACATCGCCGCCTTGCTCGACGATACGGACGCGCGACGCGCGATGGCCGAGGCCGGGCGTGCGCTCGTCGCCAATGGCCGCGGCGCGCTGGCGCGCACGCTGGCACTGATCGAGCCGGACCTGCCGGTACCGGATACGAAAACGGCGCGGATCCTGCGATCCGCGCCGTCGTCGAACTGAAATCCAAGAATCCTTACTGGGGCGGCGGCGTGGCCGCACCCGTCCCGGTGGACGCGCCGACACTGTTGACGTCGACGGTCAGCTGGCGGTTCACGTCCTGCAGGTTGCCGATGTCCAGCGTGCCCGCGGCCTGCTCGAGCAGTAGGCGGCTCTGCAGGAAGTTGTACTTGGCGAAGGCATATTCCTGACGTGCCTGAAAGAGGTTCTGCTGGTTGATCAACACGTCGATCACGGTACGCGTACCGACTTCCAGGCCGACCTGCGAGGCCTCGTAGGCGCTGTTGGCGGACACCAGTGCGAGACGGCGTGCCTCGACCTCGGTGATGCCGGCGACAAGGTTCTGGTAGGCGCTGCGGGTATTGCGCTCGATGGCGCGGCGCTGGGCTTCGTACTGGTCGCCAGCGATGTCGCGCTGGGCGATGGACTGGCGCACCAGTGATTGCGTGCGGCCGCCGCTGAAAATCGGCACCGTCAGCGTCAAGTTGATGCTGTTGGTCTCGCTCTCGCGCTCTGCCGACAGCTGGTTCGTCCTGCCCCAGTTCGCGTTCTTGCCGTAGCTTCCGCCAAGGTCTAGCGTCGGCAGATGGCCGGACTTCGCCGCGGTCACACCGTACTCGGACGCGGTCACCTGGTAGCGCAACGCCTGCAGCTGCGGGTTCTGCTCGATCGCAGTGGCGACCCAGGCTTCCGCATCGCGGCCTTCCGGCAGCTGCGGGGTGAAATCGTCGGGCAGGCCGCGCAGGTCACGGATCTCCGAACCGGTGATCTCGGCCAGCGCCTGGTAGGCATCCTGCAGCGCGTTGCGGCGGACGATCGTGTTCGCGCGGGCGCCGTCGTACTGGGCGCGCGCCTCGTGCACGTCGGTGATCGGCGCCAGGCCCACTTCGAGGCGCTTGTCGGCGAAATCGAACTGGCGCTTGAACGCGGCTTCGGCGGCTTCGGCAGCGGCCAGCGTCTCGGTCGCGACCAGTACGTCGAAATACGCCGCGGCGGTGCGCGTGATCAGCGCGTCGTTGTCGGCATCGAGCTGGAAATCGGCCGCAGTGCTCAGCGCGCGCTGCGAGCGCAGCGTTGAGATCCGGCCCCAGTCGAACAGCGTCTGACTGGCGCCAACACTATAGGTGCGGGAACGGGCGCTGCCCGGAAATCCCGCCGCGCGACCCTGGCTGAGCTGCGCGCTGCCGTTGATCTGCGGCAGCAGGTTTGCACGCGCCTGGACCGCGCCTTCCTTCGTCGACAGGCGCTGCGATTCGGCAATCGACAGCGTCGGATCATTGGTGCGGGCCAGCTCGTAGGTCTGGACGAGATCGGCGGCCAGCAGCGGGCTGGACGTCAGCGCGAGTGCAAGCGACAGGAACAGGGGGCGGCGGAACATGGAGGATCCTTGGACGATCAGAGAGTGAACTGCGGCACCGGCGCGGCGCCTGCGAGGTAGGCGAGCCCGGTCTCGAACAACGATTCGATGCGCGGCGCGTTGACAGCGTCGCCTTCGCGGTGGACCAGCACCGCTTCCATTGCGGGCGCACGGCCGCGGACGATGAACATCCGGCCGCCGGGACGCAGCCACTGCACGAAGCGCTCGGGAATCACATCCACCGCGCCACAGACGCAGATCGCGTCGAAGCGGCGGTCGGTGTTCCAGGCGAACGCATCGGCGGTCACCACGTCGACATTGGTGATGCCTTGCGCCTGCAGACGGCCGCGTGCGGCATCGGCCAGATCGTCGTGGCGTTCCAGGCTGACGACATCACGGGCCAGATGGCCCATGCACGCGGCGAGATAGCCGCTGCCGGTGCCGATCTGCAGCACCTCGTCGCCCTGCTCCAGCGCCAGCGCCTGCAGTGCACGGCCCTCGACGACCGGCTTGAGCATCAGCTCGCCGTGGCCGAGCGGGAGTTCGAGGTCGGCATAGGCCAGCGCGCGGCGCGGCTCGGCGACGAACGCCTCGCGCGGCACGCGCGAAATCGTCTCCAGCACGCGTGCATCGAGCACGTCCCAGGGCCGGACCTGTTGTTCCACCATCGCCACACGGGCCTTGGCGTAGTCGATCGTCATTGTTGCGGGTTCCTTCGTTCGCCAGCCCGCAATTCTAGCGGTGCGGGCGCGGGTTCATCATCGCGGGGGTGGGGCTGTCCACGCAGTGCCGGAAGTCACCGGCCCAGACGGCACGCGGGCGGCCCATGTGACAGCGGTCAGCGACGCCCGTAGGCGCGCAGGAACATGTCGACCGAGGCGTCCAGGTGTGCGCGCCGTTGCGCGGCGCAATTGCCGGCGTCGTCGCAGTCGAACACCATGCGCTGGTGCAGGTCGCCCTTGAGCAGCACGAAGAACTGCGCCGCGGCGGTCGGCACCAGGGCCTCGTCGATGTCGAGATCGCCGGTCTCGATACGGCGCCGCAGCATCGTCGCGAACGACGACTGCACGCGTTCGGGACCGCCCTTCCAGAACCGCTGCGGCAAGCGCTTTTCGACCATCTGCGGCGTGCACAACAGACGGTGGCCGGCGACGGCCTCGGGCGAGGACACCATCGTGAAGAAGGCTTCGGCCACTTCCAGCAGGCGCTGGCGCAGCGGTGTCGACGGCGACGGCTCGAACACCGAATCGGGCATCTGCTGTTCGCAGTAACGCGCTGCGGCCTCGGTGAACAGGGTGTCCTTGTCGCCGAAGTGGCTGTACACGGTCAGCTTGGACACGCCGGCCTCGGCCGCGATCTGGTCCATGCTGACGCCTTCGTAGCCCTGCTGCAGGAACATGCGCTCCGCGGCTTCGAGAATCGCCGCGCGCTTGGCCAGATCCTTCGGGCGGCCAGGGCCCGGCGCTGCCTTCTCGGGCACCGGAGCGGGGGGCGGGCTGGCGGGACGGGTGGACATGGCATGGAATACTATACCAATCAGTTCTGAAAATATACGATACGGATCCGTATCCCCACTTGCTGGACGGTCTCCATGCGCCGCCTGATCCTGCTTCCCCTCGCCCGTCCGGCGCTGCCGCTGGTGCTCCTCGCCTGCGCATTGGCTCTGGCGGGATGCGGTGACCGCGCCGCGGCCGAGCCCGCGCCGCGCCCGGTGTTCGTGGTGACGCCCGCCTCGGGCGACGACAGCGGGGCATCGGCGTTTGCCGGCGAGATTCGCGCCCGCGAGGAAAGCGTGCTGGCGTTCCAAGTCGGTGGTCAGGTGATCCGCCGAGATGTCGATGCCGGCGCGCATGTGCGCCGCGGCCAGGTGCTGGCCGAGATCGATCCCGGTGACCTGCGATTGCAGCAGCAGTCGGCCCAGGCGCAGGTCGCTTCGGCCGAGGCCGAGTACGCCCGCACCCGGACCGATCGCGCGCGCTACGCCGCACTCGTCGACCAGCAGCTGATCAGCCGCTCGCAGATGGATGCCCAGGACGCGGCCTATACCGCTGCGCAGGCGCAGCTGCGCGCCGCGCGCGCGCAGGCCGATGTCGCCGGCAACCAAGCGGGCTATACACAGCTGCGCGCGCCGCGCGATGGCGTCATCGCCAGCCGTGAGGCCGAGGCCGGACAGGTGGTCGCGGCCGGGCAGGCGATCTACATGCTCGCCGGCGACGACGGCCGCGAAGTCGCGATCGCCCTGCCGGAGTCACGCATCGCCGCGTTCGCGATCGGCCAGCCGGCGCAGATCGAGCTGTGGAATCGCCCGGGCGTGCGCGTGCCGGGCACGATCCGCGAGATCGCTGCGGCCGCCGATCCGCAGGCGCGCACCTACGCCGCGCGCGTGGCGCTCGCCGATGACGCGCTTGAAGGCATCGAACTTGGCCAGAGCGCACGCGTGTATCTCGCCGCGGCAACACCGGAGACAACGCTGCAGATACCGCTGAGCGCGATCCAGCCGGGCGTGGATGGGGCAAAGGCGGTCTGGGTTGTCGATCGCGCCGAAGGCATATTGCGTTCGGTGCCGGTCGAGACCGGAGCGTATGGCGCGCGCAGTGTGCCGGTGCTGTCGGGCCTGGCGCCCGATGCGCTGGTGGTCGCGGCCGGTGGCCATCTGCTGCGCGAAGGGCAACGGGTGACGCCGGTGGATCGGGAAAACCGGCCTGTGCAGTTGCAGGCGGTGAAGCCGGCAGCAGTGAAATGAAGCATGCCGCCCTCGCAAGCCGGTCCAGCTCGGGGCAATCACACCTCCCCTGCCTGCGGGGGCGGAAGGGTGGGGACGGGTACCCGCCGCGGCGTCCTTGTAGGAACGCGCTTGCGCGCGACGCCTTCTGCGGGACCGCCACATCGCGCGCGAGCGCGCTCCTACCGCAGGCCTCCCCATGACCCGTTTCAACCTCTCCGAATGGGCACTCGGCAACCGCACGCTGGTGCTCTACGTGATGCTGGTCGTCGCGATTGCCGGCATTTTCTCGTACGGCCGGCTCGGCCAGTCCGAGGATCCGCCCTTCACCTTCAAGGCGATGGTCATCCAGACCCAGTGGCCGGGCGCGACCGCCGAGCAGGTGTCGCAGCAGGTCACCGAGCGCATCGAGCGCAAGCTGATGGAAACCGGCGACTACGAATTCCTGCGCTCGTACTCGCGGCCCGGCGAATCGCAGGTGATCTTCTTTGCCCGCGATTCGATGCGCTCGAGCGAGATTCCCGATCTCTGGTACCAGGTACGCAAGAAGGTCGCCGATCTGCGGCCGTCGCTGCCGCAGGACATCGTCGGCCCGTTCTTCAACGATGAGTTCGGTGACACCTTCGGCAATATCTACGCATTGACCGGCGAGGGTTTCGACTACGCGATCAAGAAGGACTACGCCGACCGTATCCAGCGCGAACTGCAGCTGGTCAGCGATGTCGGCAAGGTCGAACTGGTCGGCCTGCAGGATGAGAAGGTCTGGATCGAGGTCAGCAATACGCGGCTGGCGACGCTCGGCATTCCGATGGCCGCCGTGCAGCAGGCGTTGTCGGAACAGAACGCGTTGGTGCCCGCGGGCTTCTTCGAGACCGACAGTGCCCGGGTGCAGCTCCGCGTCGACGGCGCGTTCGAATCGGTCGATGCGATCCGCGATTTCCCGATCCGCGCCGGTGACCGCACCGTGCGTCTGGGCGACATCGCGACCGTCGAACGCGGGTTTGCCGATCCCGCCGCGCCGCGCATGCGGTTCATGGGCGAGGACGCGATCGGCATCGCGGTGGCGATGCACGACGGCGGCGACATCCTCAGGCTCGGCAAGCAGCTGGAAACCGAGTTCGCGCGGCTGCAGGAGACGCTGCCGGCCGGCATGGAGCTGCGCAAGGTGTCCGACCAGCCGCGCGCGGTGCGCGACTCGGTCGGCGAGTTCGTCAAGGTGCTCGCCGAGGCGGTAATCATCGTGCTGCTGGTGAGCTTCGTCTCGCTGGGCTTCCGCACGGGCCTCGTGGTCGCGGTGTCGATCCCGCTGGTGCTGGCGATGACCTTCATCGCGATGGACCAGTTCAACATCGGCCTGCACAAGATCTCGCTCGGCGCGCTGGTACTCGCGCTGGGCTTGATGGTCGACGACGCGATCATCGCGGTGGAGATGATGGCCATCCGCATGGAGCAGGGCGACAGCCGGCTCGCGGCGGCGAGTTACGCCTGGACACATACCGCGTTCCCGATGCTGACCGGCACCCTGGTCACCGCGGCCGGTTTCCTGCCGATCGCCACTGCGGCGTCGAGTACCGGCGAGTACACGCGTTCGCTGTTCCAGGTGGTGACGATCGCACTGGTGGTGTCGTGGATCGCCGCGGTGCTGTTCATTCCGCTGCTCGGCGAGAAGATGCTGCCCGATCTCGCCAATCCCAAGCTGCCGCGTCCCGGCTCGTTGCCCGCGCGCTGGCGCGACGCGCGCGCGCGGGCGGCAGACCGCTGTCCGGCCTTCGCGTTTGCGCTGGCGCCCGGGGATCCGCACGCGCACGACCAGGATCCCTACCAGCGCCCGTTCTACCGGCGCTTCCGCGGGCTCCTGGACTGGTCGCTGCGTCATCGCTGGATCGTCATCGGCGTGACCGGTGCGCTGTTCGTCGCGTCGTTGCTGCTGTTCCGCTTCGTGCCGCAGCAGTTCTTCCCCGATTCGACGCGCCTGGAACTGATGGTCGATGTCGAACTCGCCGAAGGCAGTTCCTTGCGCGCGACCGAGGCGGCGGCTGCGTGGCTCGACGCGCTGCTTGCGACGCGCGAGGGCGTCGACAACCGCGTCGTCTATGTCGGGACCGGTTCGCCCCGGTTCTATCTGCCGCTCGACCAGCAATTACCGCAGGCCAACTTTGCCCAGTTCGTTGTGACCACGGCCGATGTCGAAGCGCGCGAGCAGGTCCGCGTCTGGCTGATCGACGAGGTGGCACCGCTGTTCCCGGACCTGCAGTTGCGCGTGACCCGACTCGAGACCGGGCCGCCGGTGGGCTATCCGGTGCAACTGCGCGTGTCGGGCGAACACGTCGAGCGCGTACGCAGCATTGCCGATGCGATCGCCGAACAGGTGCGGGCGAATCCGAACGCCGCCAACGTCAATCTGGACTGGGACGAACCCTCCCGCATCGTGCGGCTGGTCGTCGACCAGGAACGCGCGCGCGTGCTCGGCGTGAGTTCGCAGAATCTTGCGCAGTTTCTGTCGAGTTCCCTGTCGGGTCTGCAGGTCAGCACCTACCGCGAGGGCAACGAACTGATCGGCATCGTCATGCGCGGCCCGGACGACGAACGCGGCCAGCTCGAGATGCTGGAGAGCCTGGCCATTCCGACCTCGAACGGACAGTCGGTGCCGCTGGGGCAGGTCGCGCGGCTGGAGTCGACGTTCGAGGACGGCATCATCTGGCACCGCGACCGGCTGCCGACGATCACCGTGCGCGCCGACATCCATGGCGACGTCACCGCACCGACGGTGGTCGCGCAGATCCTCCCCACGCTCGACGGTATCCGTGCGTCGATGCCCGATGGGTACCGGCTCGAGACCGGCGGCACGGTCGAAGACTCCAGCAAGGGCCAGGATTCGATCAAGGCGGGCCTGCCCCTGTTCCTGTTCGTCGTGGTTTCGTTGTTGATGCTGCAGCTGCGCAGCTTCTCCCGTACCGCCTTGGTGCTGCTGACGGCGCCGCTGGGCATGATCGGCGTGACCCTGTTCCTGCTGGTGTTCCGCGTGCCGTTCGGCTTCGTTGCGATGCTCGGCACGATCGCGCTGGCCGGCATGATCATGCGCAACTCGATCATCCTCGTGGACCAGATCGAGCAGGACATCGCCGCCGGTCACGCGCGCTGGGACGCGGTGATCGATGCGACGGTGCGCCGGTTCCGGCCGATCGTGCTGACCGCACTCGCCGCGATCCTGGCGATGATTCCGCTCTCGCGCAGCGTGTTCTTCGGCCCGATGGCGGTCGCGATCATGGGCGGTCTCACCGTGGCCACATTGCTGACGCTGACCTTCCTGCCGGCGCTGTATGCGGCCTGGTTCAAGGTGCGCGAGGACGAGACGCCACCGGCCGCGTGACCTGCGCGCAGGCGCAGGCGCCGAGGATCAGGGTAGCCAGAGCTTCTCCAGATCCCGCAGGCCCCAGTCGCTCGCCGCTTCCGACTGCACGATGCCGTCGTCGCAGCCGGCCAGCGACAGGTCGATGTCCCGGATCAGCACGCGCGCCTTCCGGCGCGCGCAGTGGAACACCCGCACGCGCGGCTTGAGCAAGGCTGCCGGCGCCTGTTCGATCACCACCGCCAGGTGCTGCGACCGCAGGCGCACCAGCGTGCCCACGGGATAGATGCCCAGGCTCTTGACGAAGGCCTGGAAGATCACCGGATCGAAATGTCCGGTCCACGACGCCATGCGCTTGAGCGACTCGGCCGGACACCAGCCGCGCTTGTAGGGCCGGTCCGAGGTGATCGCATCGTAGACATCGCATATCGTCGCCATCCGCGCCATCTGCGAGATGCCCTCGCCGCGAAGGCCGTGCGGGTAGCCGCTGCCGTCGATCTTCTCGTGGTGGTGCAGGGTGATGTCCAGCACGGCGGGGTCGTCGACGCCGCTCTCGCGCAGCAGGCGATGACCGTCCTCGGGATGCTGGCGCATCGCGCCGGCTTCGGCATCGCTGAGGCTGCCCGGCTTGTTGAGGATATGCAGCGGTGTCACCGCCTTGCCCATGTCGTGCAGCAGGCCACCCTTGGCCGCCGCATGCACTGCATCCTCCGGCAGGCCCAGGCGACGGGCCAGTGACGCCAGCAGGCCGGCCACGGCCATCGAATGCAGGTAGGTGTAATCGTCGGCCGTCTTCAGCCGCGCCAGACTGACCAGAGCGTGCGGGTTGCGCAGTACCGAGTCGCACACCGCGTCGATCAGCGGCGTGGTCACTCCGGTGTCCACCGCGCGCCCCAGGCGGGCCTCGCCGAACAGGCCTTGCATCAACGCCCGGCCGGAGGCCAGCAATTCGCGCGCGCTCCTGACTTCGGCCTCGAAGCTGACGGGTGTCGGATGTATCGGTGTGGCGGGCGGAGCGTCTTCCACCGAGACGGGGACTGCCGATGGGGTCGCTGGAAGTGCGTGCGCAACAGGCAGCGCCTCGCGTGCGCGGACCGTATCCGCAACGCTGGCTGGCGTGGGCTCCTCGGGGGCGATGCCCAGCACGATGTCGATCACCACCTCGCCCACACCATTGGCGTGGATCCGGGCGATCGACTCGGTATCGGCAACGAACGAGCGCCGCCAGAACGGTGAATCCAGCCAGGAGCCCGGCACGCGATGCACGTACATGCCCGGGCGAAGCTGGTCGGCGCGGATCGTGCGATGCATCGGGCGGCGCTCATGGACGGGAGTCTGGGCGCGGCGCGACCTGGCATGCAGGCGTCGTTCGCACACACGCGCCACCCGCGGCGGATTCCGGAGTGACCCGTTCTGTGTCGGCCGGCTGTGCCCGGACTTGAGGCACACCCGCTTGCCGTTCGTCGGAGCGTCCATCGCAGGCGCGGGCATGCGCTCGGCCAGGGCCTGTGATGCGACCGGCCGGCGCGCAAGGCGCGCGTTCGCGGCCGCTGCGGGGAAGGGTTAGTCGCCGAGCATCGCGAGATTGCGCACCGCGCCCTTGTCGGCGCTGGTCGCGAGCAGGGCATAGGCCTTGAGCGCCGCGGTGACCTTGCGCGGCCGCGCCTGCGCCGGCTTCCAGCCGAGTGCGTCCTGCGCGTTGCGGCGCGCGGCCAGTTCGACGTCGTCGACCAGCAGGTCGATGCGCCGTTGCGGAATGTCGATCCGGATACGGTCGCCATCGCGCACCAAGCCGATCGTGCCGCCGGCTGCGGCTTCCGGTGATGCGTGTCCAATCGAGAGACCCGAGGTGCCGCCGGAGAAACGTCCGTCGGTCAGCAGCGCGCATTGCTTGCTGAGGCCTTTCGACTTCAGGTAGCTCGTCGGGTACAGCATTTCCTGCATGCCCGGTCCGCCCTTCGGGCCTTCGTAGCGGATCACCACCACGTCGCCCGTCTGCACTTCGTCGGCGAGGATGCCCTTCACCGCGGCGTCCTGGCTTTCGAAGACTTTTGCCGTGCCTTCGAACACGTGGATCGATGCATCGACGCCCGCGGTCTTGACCACGCAACCGTCGGGCGCGAGATTGCCCCGCAGCACGGCGAGGCCGCCTTCTTGCGAGTACGCGTGTGCGACATCGCGGATGCAACCGCCGGCGCGATCGTCGTCGAGCGTCTCCCAGCGCGTGGCCTGGCTGAAGGCGGTCTGCGTGGGAATGCCGGCGGGTCCGGCCTTGAAGAACGTGCGCACCGCGTCGTCAGCGGTGACGGTGATGTCCCAGCGCGCGATGGCGTCGCGCAGCGTGCGGCTGTGCACGGTCGGCTGGTCGACATGCAGCAGGCCACCACGCGCGAGCTCGCCGAGGATCGAGACGATGCCGCCGGCGCGGTGCACGTCTTCCATGTGATAGGTCTGGATGTTCGGTGCGACCTTGCACAGCTGCGGCACGCGTCGTGACAGGCGGTCGATGTCGTGCAGATCAAAGGCGACCTCGGCCTCCTGCGCGGCGGCGAGCAGATGCAGGATGGTGTTGGTCGAACCGCCCATCGCGATGTCGAGCGTCATCGCATTCTCGAACGCCTCGAAGGTCGCGATGCCGCGTGGCAGCGCGGTCGGATCTTCGGCGCCGTACCAGCGATGGCAGAGCTCGACGACGGTGCGCGCGGCCTGCAGGAACAGCTGCTCGCGATCGGCGTGTGTCGCCAGCATCGAGCCGTTGCCGGGCAGGGCGAGGCCCAGTGCTTCGGTCAGGCAGTTCATCGAGTTGGCGGTGAACATGCCGCTGCAGGAGCCGCAGGTGGGGCACGCGCTGCGCTCGTAGACGGCGACCTTCTCGTCGGAGGCATCCGGATCGGCGGCGACGACCATCGCATCGACGAGATCGAGCCCGTGTTCCGACAGCTTCGTTTTGCCGGCTTCCATCGGCCCGCCGGACACGAACACCACCGGTATGTTCAGGCGCAGGGCAGCCATCAGCATGCCGGGCGTGATCTTGTCGCAGTTGGAGATGCACACCAGCGCGTCGGCGCAGTGGGCGTTGACCATGTATTCGACCGAGTCGGCGATGATCTCGCGGCTCGGCAGCGAATACAGCATGCCGTCGTGCCCCATCGCGATGCCGTCGTCGACGGCGATGGTGTTGAACTCCTTCGCCACACCGCCGACGCGCTCGATCTCGCGCGCGACGAGTTGACCGATGTCCTTGAGGTGCACGTGACCCGGCACGAACTGGGTGAACGAATTCGCGACCGCGACGATCGGCTTGTGGAAGTCGTCGTCCTGCATGCCGGTGGCGCGCCACAAGGCGCGGGCGCCGGCCATGTTGCGACCAAAGGTGGAGGTTCTGGAACGGTACTCGGGCATCGATGACTCGCAGGTGCGGCGGGCGCGGGGCTGGCGGCGTGTGTGGCGGTGGTTGTAGGTGATCGAACGCGGCGGCGTGGCGCCACGCCGCGTCGATCCATCTCGCTATCCGGTGATCCGTGCGGGCGTCGCGATATGCGTGAGCACCGCAGCGGCGGCCTCGCGCGTCGAGACCGCAGCGCCGTCGGCTGCCAGGTCGGCGGTGAACACGCCGGCCTCCAGCGCGTCATCGACGGCCTGTTCGATGCATGCCGCTTCCTGCGACAGGCCCAGCGAGTAACGCAGCAGCAGCGCGGCGCTGAGGATGGTGCCGTAGGGATTGGCGATGCCGCGGCCTGCGATGTCCGGCGCCGAACCGTGGATCGGCTCGTACATGCCGACGCAGCCTTCGCCCAGCGATGCCGACGGCAGCAGGCCGAGCGAACCGGCCAGCATCGAGGCCTCGTCGGTGAGGATGTCGCCGAACATGTTCTCGGTCACGATCACATCGTAGGCGCGCGGCTTCGACAGCAGATGCATCGCCATCGAATCGACCAGCTGGTGTTCGATGGTGATGTCGGGGAACTCGTCGCGCGCGATGCGGCTGGCGACATCGCGCCACAGTCGTGAGGTCTCGAGCACGTTGGCCTTGTCGACGGAGGTCACGTGGCTGCGGCGGCCGCGCGCGAGCAGACAGGCGCGGCGCACCACGCGTTCGATCTCCGGCACCGTGTAGGTGCACAGATCGCTGGCGGATTCGGCAGTGCGGGTGCGCTCGCCGAAGTAGATACCGCCGGTCAGCTCGCGCACCACCAGCAGATCGACGCCGGCCAGCAGATGCGGCTTGATCGGCGAGGCGCCCATCGCGGCCGGATGCGGCTTGGTCGGGCGCAGGTTCGCGTACAGGCCCAGCGCCTTGCGGATCGCCAGCAGGCCCTGTTCGGGGCGCACGCTCGCGTTGGGATCGGACCACTTCGGACCGCCCACCGCGCCCAGCAGTACTGCATCCGCATCGCGCGCCGCGGCCAGGGTCTCGTCGGGCAGCGGCTTGCCGGTGGCGTCGATCGCTGCGCCGCCGATCAGGTGTTCGTGCAGCGAAAACTGATGGCCGAAGCGCTGCGCGACCGCCTGCAGCACATCGACCGCGGCCGCGGTCACTTCCGGGCCGATGCCGTCTCCGGGCAGAACGACTATGTCAGCGTGCATGGTGGGTGTCCTCGTAGTGGCGAATGTCGGCGTCGCGCGCCAGCAGGAAGCCCATTTCGTCGACGCCCTCGAGCAGGCAGGTGCGTGCGAACGCGTCGAGCGGGAACGCGTGGACGGTGCCGTCCGGTGTGCGCAGCTCACGGGCGACGATGTCGAAGGTCAGTATGTCGTCGGGCCGCGTCATCAGGTCCTGCACCACGGCTTCGGGCAGCACGACCGGCAGCACGCCGTTCTTCAATGCGTTGTTGCGGAAGATGTCGGCGATCTCGCTGCTGACCACGACCTGCAGGCCCAGATCGCGCAGTGCCCACGGCGCATGTTCGCGCGAGGATCCGCAGCCGAAGTTGCGGCCCGCCAGCAGCACCGCGCGCCCGGCGTTGTGCGCCTGGTTGAAGGCGAAGTCCGGATTCGCGCTGCCGTCCTCGCGCCAGCGCCAGTCGTTGAATGCGAAGCGGCCGAGACCCTTGCGTTCGGTCGTCGACAGAAAGCGCGCGGGAATGATCTGGTCGGTATCGATATTGGTCTGCGCCAGCACCACGCTGGCCGAACGCACCGGAAACTCGGGGATGTGAGCGGCGGACATCAGGCCACCTCCCGGCGGTCGTCGAACAGTTCGCGGGGATCGGCCACGACGCCACGCACCGCAGCCCAGGCCGCTGTCGTCGGCGAGGCCAGCAGCGTGCGCGCGCCGGGGCCCTGGCGGCCTTCGAAGTTGCGGTTGCTGGTGCTCACGGCCAACTGGCCCGGCGCCACCAGATCGCCGTTCATTGCGATGCACATCGAACACCCCGGCTCGCGCCATTCGGCGCCGGCCTCACGGACGATCACGTCGATGCCTTCGGCCTCGGCCTCGCGCTTGACGATCTCCGAGCCCGGCACCACCAGCATGCGCACGCCCGCCGACACGCGGCGTCCGCGCAGCACGTCGGCGACTTCGCGCATGTCGCGCAGGCGACCGTTGGTGCACGAGCCGACGAACACCACGTCGACCGGCATGCCGGCCAGCGACTGTCCGGCGACGACGCGCATGTAGTCCTGCCCCTTCTGCTCGGCGGCATCGGTCGCAGCCGGCACCGGCACATCGACGCCGATCGCGGTGCCCGGATGCGTGCCCCAGGTCAGCGTGGGGCGGATGTCGGCCGCATCGATGCGCACTTCGGAATCGAAGCGTGCGCCCGCGTCACTGCGCAGGTCGCGCCAGCGCGCGACTGCAGCGTCGAAGTCGGCGCCCTTCGGCCCGCGCGGCGTGCGTGCGATCCACTCGAACGTGGTGTCGTCGGGGGCGACCATGCCCGCGCGCGCGCCCGCTTCGATCGACATGTTGCACAGGGTCATTCGCTGCTCCATGTCCATCGCCTCGATGGTGGAACCGCGGTACTCGATGACATGGCCGGTGCCGCCATTGACGCCGATGACGCCGATCGCGTGCAGGGTCACGTCCTTGGCGCCGACGCCGGGCGCGAGCGGACCGTCGACGGTGATCGACATCGTCTTCGGACGTCGCTGCAGCAGGCACTGCGTCGCCAGCACGTTGCCGACCTCGCTGGTGCCGATCCCGAACGCCAGCGCGCCGAACGCGCCGTGTGTGGAGGTGTGGCTGTCGCCGCAGACGATGGTCATGCCGGGCTGGGTGAAGCCCTGTTCGGGCGCGATGACGTGGACGATGCCGCGCTGGTCGGATGACATGTCGAACAGCTCGATGCCGAACTGCGCGCAGTTCGCCGCCAGCATCTCGACCTGCGCGCGCGCGGCGTCGCTGGTGTAGGGCAGACGGCCATCGGCATCGGCCGGCAGGGTCGGCGTGGAGTGGTCCATCGTCGCCTTGGTGCGATCCGGGCGGCGTGGGACGAGTCCGCGCGCGCGCAGCTCGGTGAAGGCCTGCGGCGAGGTGACTTCGTGGATCAGATGCAGGTCGATGTAGAGCACGGCGGGCGCGGCGTCGGACTCGGGGGTCACGATGTGCGCGTCCCACAGTTTGTCGAACAGGGTGCGTGGCTTGGTGGCGGTCATTGCTGGCTCTTGATTTCGTGTAGGAGCGCGCTTGCGCGCGATGGGCACTACCGGCAAAGCGTCTTCGCGCGCGGGCACGCTCCTGCGGAAAGAATGATCAGGCGTGCGCGGCCTGGGTCGCCGGAATCGTGCGTGCGCCACGCAGGATCCGGTTGGCGACATCCAGCCACGCGAGCGCGCTGGCCTCGATGATGTCGCGGCTGGTGCCGGTGCCTTCGTGGATGTCCTCGCCGTGGCGCACGCTGACGCTGGCTTCGCCGCGCGCATCGCGGCCCATGCCGACGCTGTGGACCTGGTAGCTCTCCAGCGCCAGCTCGACGCCGGTCGCGGTGGCCAGTGCGGCGAACAGCGCATCGACCGGTCCATCGCCCAGCGCGCTCTCGCTGACCTTGCCACCTTCGGGATCGGACAGCTCGACCTGTGCGCTCGCACGCTGGCCGCGATCGCTGACGGTCATCGACGCCAGACGCCAGCCCTGGCCATGCACGTCGCCGTGCATCAGCGCTTCCAGATCGTCGTCCTCGACCACGCGCTGACGCTCGCACAGATCCTTGAACGCCTCGAACACCTGTTCCAGCTGCCCGTCCTCCAGCGTGTAACCCAGCGCGCGCAGGCGATGGCCTACTGCGGCGCGGCCGCTGTGCCGGCCCAGTACCAGCTTGGAATCTGGCCAGCCGACATCCGACGGATTCATGATTTCGTAGGTGCCACGGTGGCGCAGCATGCCGTGCTGGTGGATGCCGGATTCGTGCGCGAATGCGTTTTCGCCGACGATGGCCTTGTTGCGCTGTACGGCCATGCCGGTCAGGCGTCGCAGCAGTTGCGAGGTCGGGACCAGGCGGCGCGTGTCGATCTGCGTGTCCAGGTTGTAGAACGCGTTGCGGACCTTCAGCGCCATGACCAGCTCTTCGACCGCGCAGTTACCGGCGCGCTCGCCGATGCCGTTGATGGTGCACTCGACCTGGCGCGCGCCACCTTCGATCGCGGCCAGCGAATTGGCGACGGCCAGTCCCAGATCGTTGTGGCAATGCGCGCTGAAGATCACGTCGCGCGCGCCGGGGATCGTGTCGATCAGGCGCTGGAACAGCGCGCGGGTTTCCTCGGGCGTCGCGTAGCCCAGCGTGTCGGGCACGTTGATCGTGGTCGCGCCGTTGGCGATCGCGACGGCGATTACCTCACTCAGGAAATCGTCTTCGGTGCGGGTCGCGTCCTCCGCCGAGAACTCGACATCCCCGATCAGCCGGCGCGCGTGGGCGACGCTGGTCGCGGTCATGTCCAGCACCTGCTGCCGGCTCATGCGCAGCTTGTGTTCGCGGTGCAGCGGGCTGGTCGAGATGAAGACGTGCAGGCGCGGATTCGCGGTGCCGTCCAGCGCGCGCGCCGAGGCTTCGATATCGGCGGGCAGGCAGCGCGACAGCACCGCCAGCGTCGGCCGGCGGACCTCGCGCGCGATCAGACGCGCCGCCTCGCGGTCGGATTCGGAGCTGGCCGGAAAGCCGGTCTCGATGATGTCGACGCCCAGCGCATCGAGCGCGCGCGCCATCACCACCTTCTGCTGCGGGCTCATGCTGCAGCCGGGCGACTGCTCGCCGTCGCGCAGGGTGGTGTCGAAAATCCGGATGGTGTCGGAGGTGGTCATGCGGGCAGTTCCTCGGCAATGGCGTGTGGCGTGCGTTCGATGCGGGCGGCGGTCGCGCGTCGAAGTCGCGGTTCGCCGCCTCCGGACGGCGCGGATGCAGCGAGGTCGTTGCGGCGACGTGGCGTCGCCATGTGCGCGGCGGGTGCGATGGCTGCAATGGCCGGCACCTCGGCCGCGGTTTCGCGTAACCGACGGCGCGGCTTGCGCGGCGGGCGCGGACGCACCTCCGACAGCAGCTGCGCCAGCACGCCGGCATCGACGTTGCCGCCCGACACCACGGCGACCTTGCGCTTGCCGGCGACGCGGCGGCCCGCGGCCAGTGCCAGCGCGCCGGCGCCTTCGGCGATCACGTGTTCTTCCAGCGCCAGACGCACCAGCGTCTCGCGCAACTCGGCCTCGCGCACGATCACCACGTCGTCGAGCAGATCCGCCAGCAGCGCGCGCGTCAGCAGGCCGGGCTCCTTCACTCGCACGCCGTCGGCCAGCGTCGCCACGGGCGAGAACGGCGAATGATCGCCGCGCAGCACGCGCGCCATCGCATCGACGCCTTCGACCTGCGCACCGACGATGCGCACGCCCTGCGATTTCAACGCCAGTGCAACGCCCGAGGCCAGTCCACCGCCGCCGATCGGCACGATGACCACGTCCGGCATCAGCACCGACGCGATCTCCAGCCCGACCGTGCCTTGGCCGGCGATCACGTCGACATCGTCGAACGCCGACAGCAGACGGAAGCCGTTCTGCGCGGCCAGTTCGGCGGCGAAGGCTTTCGCTTCGTCGTAGGTCTCGCCATGCAGGCGCACGGTCGCGCCCCAGTGGGCGACGCCGGCGACCTTGGTCGCGGGCGCGTTCTTCGGCATCACCGTGATCGCCGGCACGCCCAGACGGTACGCGGCCCACGCCATGCCCTGCGCGTGGTTGCCGGCCGAGGCGGTGATCACCGTGCGGTCGTCGCCGCGCTCGCGCGCAGCCATCAATGCGTTCAGTGCCCCGCGCACCTTGTAGGAGCCGGTGCGCTGCAGGTTCTCGAGCTTCAGCCAGCAGCCGAAGCGTTCGGCGTAATGCATCGGCGTCACGTCGAGATGCCGACGCAGCCGCGCCTGCGCCGCCAGCACATCACTGGCGGTCGCTCGCGGCGTGTGGCCTACGTCGGGCTCGGACATGCTCAGACTGCCGTCAGCCAGCCGCGCGCGACTTCCGCCTCGCCGCGCACGACGCGCGCATACAGCGCGGCCAGTTCGCGGGTGACCGGGTTGTCGCCGTAGCTGCGGTCTTCGACGCCGTGTACCGGCGCCACTTCGGCCGCGGTGCCGCAGGCGAAGACTTCGTCGGCGTCGTACAGCTCTTCCACGGTGACGGGGCGCGCGTCCGCACCGCTCAGCGTGACCAGCGTGTCGCGGGTGATGCCCGGCAGTGCGTCGCGATGCTGGACCGCGGTGACGCGTCCGGCCTTGATGATGAAGACATTGGCACCGGTGCATTCGACGACGTAGCCGTCGGCATCGGTAAACAACGCTTCGTCGAAGCCGCGCGACTTGCTTTCGCGCTTGGCCAGGATCGAATTGACGTAGGCGCCGCACAGCTTCAGCGGCGGCAGCGAATCCGCGGGATTGCGCCGCCACTTGCTGATGCCCAGTCGCGCGCGAGTGCCGTTGAGATGCACCTGGGTCGCGGTGGTCGCGACCATCAGATGTTCGGTGTGGCCTTCGACGTCCAGACCGAAGCCGCCCTCGCCGAACCACGCCAGCGGGCGGATGTAGGCATCGCGATGGCCATTCGCACGCAGCGTCGCCAGCACGGCCTCGGTGGCCTGCGCGGGATCGAAGCGCATGCCGAGCAGCGCCGCACCTTCGCGCATGCGCGCCATGTGTTCGGGCAGGCGGAACACCGCGGCGCCATCGGCGGTCGCGTAGCTGCGGATGCCTTCGAACACGCCGCTGCCGTAGTGCATCGCGTGCGTGGTCAGGCCGGCCTGCAGCGCATCGATATCGCACAGTGCGCCGTCGAACCAGGCCTGCGGACGATTGGGTGCTGCGGTCTCCGCGATCGACGGCGCCTGCGCCGGTGAGGCCTCGGCGGTGACGTTCAACGACACGGCGACACCTCCACCGACAGGCAGTCGTAGAGCTTCGCCAGCTGGCCCTGCAGGGCGATCGCGGCGCGGTCGCCTTCGACGGTCATGCGCAGGTTCCAGTGCTCGCTGTCCGCGTGCGCGTCGCCTTCGAACGACACCGGGCGGAAGCCACGGCGTTCGGTCGTGCCCAGCACGCGCACCAATGCGCCTTCGGCGCGGCGCAGGGTCATCTCAAACTGGTAACGCATGGCTCGATTCCTTGGCGGACGTGGCGGCAGCGGGTTCGGTGACAGGCGCGACGGGATCGCCGATGTCGAGCGAGGTGGCCTCGTCGGCATCGAGCATCTGCGCGTTGTTGTGGTTGGGCGGCACCAGCGGCCAGACGTTGGCGGCGGTGTCGATGGCGACGTGCAGCAATGCGGGGCCGTCGGCGGCCAGCAGCGCGGCCAGGGCGGATTCGACATCGGCGGCCTTGTCGACCGACAGCGCCTGGATGCCGAACGCGCGCGCGACCTGGGCGAAGTCCGGATTGTCGGACAGGTCGATCTCGGAATAGCGGCGTTCGAAGAACAGTTCCTGCCACTGGCGCACCATGCCCAGCGCCGAGTTGTCGAGCAGGATGATCTTCACCGGCACGCGGTAGCGCTTGAGCGTCGCCAGCTCCTGCACGTTCATCATGAAAGAGCCGTCGCCGCTGACGCAGACCACGCGCCGCGACGGGTCTTCCATCTGCGCGCCTATCGCGGCCGGCAGGCCGAAGCCCATCGCACCCAGCGCGCCGCTGGTCAGATGCTTGCGCGGATGGTCGAAGCGCCAGTGCTGCGCGACCCACATCTGGTGCTGGCCGACATCGCAGGCGACGGTCGCATCGGGCGCCAGTTCGCTCATGCGCTTGAGCAGCGCCGGCGCGAAGACCTTGTCGCCGGGCGCGTCGTAGCGCGCGGCGAACCGCTCGCGGCGCTGTGCGCACAGCTCACGCCACGCAGTGCGCGCGGCCGCGTGCCGGCCCTGCATCTGCGCCGCGCACGGCGCACCCAGACGCGACAGACTGGTGGCGACATCACCGCACACCGACACGTCCGCCGCGCGCAGCTTGCCGATCTCGCAGCTGTCGCCATCCAGATGGACGATGCGCGCCAGCGGTGCGAACTCGGCCAGCTTGCCGGTCGCGCGATCGTCGAAGCGCGCACCGACGACGATCAGCAGATCCGATTCCTGCACCGCCAGATTCGCCGCGCGCGAGCCGTGCATACCGATCATGCCGAGGTTGGCCGGATGCGTCGGCGGCAGCGCGCCCAGTGCGCGCAGCGTCAGCACGGTCGGGATCTGGGTCAGATCGGCGAACTCGCGGAACGCGTCCAACGCGTCGCCCAGGATGATGCCGCCGCCGCCGTAGACCACCGGCCGCTCGGCCTGCGAGATCAGCGCGGCTGCTTCGTGCAGCGCATGATCGGCGCAGGCCGGCATGACGTCGACCGTCGAGGGAATGTGCGCGCCCAGATGCGCGGCATCACCGATCTGCACGTCCTTCGGCAGATCGATCAGCACGGGACCGGGACGGCCCGACCGCGCGATGCGGAATGCTTCGGCGACGACGTTGGGCATTTCGTCGACGCTGCGCAGCAGAAAGCTGTGCTTGACGATCGGCAGCGTCATGCCGAACACGTCCAGTTCCTGGAACGCATCGGTGCCCATCAGCGGTGTCGCCACCTGGCCGGTGATGATGACCATCGGCACCGAGTCCAGCATCGCGTCGGCGATGCCGGTCACCAGATTGGAGGCGCCCGGGCCGGACGTGGCCACGCAGACACCGACGCGCCCGCTGGCCCGCGCGAACCCGTTCGCGGCGAACGCCGCGCCCTGTTCGTGGCGGACCAGCACGTGCTTCAACGCGGCGCCATGCAGCGCGTCGTAGAACGGCATGATCGCGCCGCCCGGATAGCCGAAGATCGTGTCGACCCCCTCGGCTTCCAGCGCCTGCACCAGCCAGCGGGCGCCGTTCATCAGGCGGCCTCGCTCTGCGGTTGTGCCGGCGCGCCGGTCTGCTCGCCCAGCCAGGTCATCTTGGCGCGCAACTGCTTGCCGACCTGCTCGATCGGGTGGTCCTTGTCGGCCTGCTGGAACTTCTTGTAGTTCGGCAGGCCGGCGTCGTATTCGGCCTGCCAGTTGCGGGTGAACGTGCCGTTCTGGATGTCGGTCAGCACCTCCTTCATGCGCGCCTTGACGCTGGCATCGATGACGCGCGGACCGCTGACGAAGTCGCCGTACTGCGCGGTCTCGGAGATGAATTCCAGCATCCGGGTGATGCCGCCTTCGTAGAACAGGTCGACGATCAGCTTCAGCTCGTGCAGCACTTCGTAGTACGCGATCTCCGGCTGGTAACCGGCTTCGACCAGCGTCTCGAAACCGGCCTGCACCAGCGACGACGCGCCGCCGCACAGCACGGCCTGCTCGCCGAACAGATCGGTCTCGGTCTCTTCCTTGAACGTGGTCTTGATGATGTTCGCGCGCGCGCCGCCCAGGCCTGCGGCGTACGCCAGCGCCAGCTGCTCGCTCTTGCCGCTCGGATCCTGATGCACGGCGTAGATGCACGGCACGCCGCGGCCGATCTCGTATTCGCGGCGCACCAGCGCGCCCGGTCCCTTGGGCGCGACCAGCACGACATCCAGATCCGCGCGCGGCGCGATCATGTCGAAGTGCACGTTGAGGCCGTGCGCAAACAGCAGGCAGGCGCCCTGCTTCATGTGCGGCGCCAGCACGTCGGCATACAGCTGCTTCTGCACCATGTCCGGCGTCAGCACCGCGACCAGGTCGGCGTCGGCGACCGCGTCGGCAGGCGTCTTGACGGTGAAGCCGTCGGCCTTCGCCTTCTGTTCGGTCGGGCCGCCGGGACGCAGGCCGACGACGACGTCGAAGCCGGAATCGCGCAGGTTCAGCGCGTGGGCGCGGCCCTGGCTGCCGTAGCCGACGATCGCGATGGAGGGATTGGCATTGCTCATGGGTGGTGGTGTCCGATCTGCGGGTGGAAAGGGGAGGGCAGGCAGTTCACGCAGCGATGCGCGTGGCCCGGATGTGGAAACGGCCGGCGGTCGAGGGCGTCGCCCCGTTCCGGCCGGCCGTCCGATACACCGCGAAGGCGGTGGCGAAGGCGGTGTCGCCGCATGCATCAGGACACGCGGCTGACGCACACGCTGGGCCTTGCGGCATGGCGTGCTGGCTCGGGCGGACGCTGGCGGGATGGCGATGCATGGCGGGCTGGCTCTGATGCGGGAGGTTTGCGAGGGGCCAAACAAAAAACCCCGCGCCTTTCGGCGCGGGGTTCAGGTTCTTTCGACCTTCTGGAGTTTCGTCTTGCTACACGAACCCCATCCCCGCGCCATTCCGGACGGTAATAAGGAGTACGAGTACAAGGAGAACGGCCGAGGTGAGCGCGACCGGCAGCGGCACGTTGCGCACGCGACGGCCTGCGTCGATCTGCGTCTGGCGGTGGTTGTTGCGCTGCGTCATGGGTCCGAGAAAAACACGCCCGTGACAGACGTGTCAACAGTTACTTCGACAACGATTTCGCTGCCGGGCGCTTGCGATGCCGTTGACGCAACAGCTTCAGTGCCGCGGCTTCCCACTGGCGTTCGCCGCGTGCATCGCCTGCCGCGCGCTGCAATCCGCCATCGCGCCAGGCCGCGTACAGCACCGGATCGATATAAGCCTTGCGACACACTGCGACGGTGTTGCCGAGCGCATCGGCGACATCGGCGATGACGATCTTCTCCTGCGTCGCCAGTGCGCGCTCGCTGGGGTCGCCACCTGTCCGGCCTTCCGGCAAGGGCATTGCCGCGAACCGGCGGAACGCCATCAGCGTGGCGCCCCAGGTGCGGAAATCCTTGGCGGTGAACGGGCCGCCCATCGCGTCGCGCAGGTAGTCGTTGACCATGCCCGAGTCGACCCCGTGACGCTCGCCGTCATCGTCCAGATACTGGAACAGCGCCTGGCCGGGCAGTTGCTGCACCTTGCGCACCAGTGCGGTCAGCTTCGCATCGTCGAGTTCGATGTCCTGTTCCTGCCCGCTCTTGCCGCGGAATTTCAGGCGTGCACGGCCGCCGCGCACCAGTTCGAAATGTCGGTTGCGCAAGGTCGTCAGTCCGAACGAGCCGTTGCTGCGCGTGTAGCTGTCGTTGCCGACACGCACGAAGGTTTGCGCCATCAGCGACACCACGATCGCCAGCACCTTGTCGCGCTGTAGACCTGGCAGTTTGAGATCGCGCCCGAGTGCGCGGCGCAGGCGCGGGAGGGCAGTCGCGAACGCGACGATGCGGTCGAACTTGCCGAGGCCGCGCACCTCGCTCCAGTCCGGATGGTAGCGATACTGCTTGCGTCCGCGCGCGTCACGACCCGTGGCCTGCAGGTGCCCGTTCTCGATCGCGCAGATCCACACGTCGCGATAGGCCGGCGGAATCGCCAGCCTGCGCACGCGCTCGAGCGTGGCACGGTCGCGCACGGCCGTCCCGTCTGGATCGCGGTAGCTGAATCCCGTGCCCGCGCGGCGCCGGCTCAGGCCCGGCATGTCATCGCTGACCCAGCGCAGGCCTGCGAGGCGCGCTGCGCGCGCGGCGTCATCGTCTTTCGGGGTGTTCATGAGCGGCTGATAACAAGCGCCGGATCAGCGACTCGTGAACAGGACCTGCTTCACTTCGTCGGAACGCATCGCTTCGCAGACTCGCCGCACACCACTCGCACGAGGAACACCGCCATGAAGACGATGCACAAGGCCCTGATGGGCGCCGCGATTGCCGGTACGCTGCTGCTCGCCGGCACGGCCGTTGCGCAGGAAACCCAGGATCGCGCCGACCGCACGGTTGCCGCCCAGTCCGAATCCGACCAGCCGGTATCCGACACCTGGATCACCACCAAGGTGAAGGCCGACCTGCTCGCATCCAGCGATGTGGCCGGCCTCGACATCAGCGTGGAGACCACCAACGGCACCGTCAGCCTGTCGGGCGATGTCGAATCGCAGGCGCAGATTGACCGCGCCAAGGCGATCGCCGCGGAGATCGAAGGCGTGACGAACGTCGACAGCAGCCAGCTGAAGGTCGCCGGTCACGCGCACCACAGCGACTGACGCCTCCGCGTCCGTCCATCCGTTGTACGAAGGCCTCCCGAACGGGAGGCCTTTTTCATGCGCGGTGCTCAGGCGCTCGCGCCTGTTTTCAGCAATACACGCGCCAGTGCGTCGTCCGAGTCGTCGAGATGCGCGCCGTGTGCGGGGCGCGCCAGGCACGCTGCGAGCGCGGACGGCAGCTCGACGCCGGCCCCGACCAATGGTTCGACGATGCTGTCGAACTTGGCCGGATGCGCGGTGGCCACCACGGCCCAGTCCCGGCCGTCGCCTTGCGTACGCAAGGTCTCGAGCAGGTGCAGCGCCGTCGCCGTATGCGGACAGGGCACGATGTCGTGCCGGGCAGGCGCAGCGCGGATCGTCGCGCGGATGGTCGCGTCGTCGACCGAGCGCGCGACGAAGGCGGCGCGTAGCGCGGCGTCGTCGACGTGCCAATGACGCAGCCGCTCGAAGTTGCTCGGAGCGCCGACGTCCATCGCGTTCGCCAGCGTCGCCCGTGTCGGCTGCGCCGCGTAATCGACGCCATCGAAGAACTGCGGCAACGTGTCGTTGGCATTGCAGGCCAGGCGGATCTCGCCGACCGGCGCGCCCATCGCACGTGCGAGATACGCCGCGCAGGCGTTGCCGAGATTGCCCGTCGGGATGATGAGGTTCAGTGCGTGACCGCTTGCCGTGTGATGGTGCGCGGCTGCATGCGCGTAGTACGCCGCCTGCGGCAACAGGCGTCCGAGACTGATGCTGTTGGCGGTGCCGAGCGCGATGCGCGCGCGCAAGGTCGGATCGGACAACGCCTGCTTCGCGAGTCGCTGGCAGTCGTCGAAACTGCCATCCACGCGGTAGGCATGCACGTTGTCGCCCCAGCACTCCAGGCCGTGTGCCTGCCGCGGCGACACGCGCCCGTCCGGATACAGGATCACGACGGAGAAGCCGGGTCGTCGATGAAAAGCGGCGGCGACGGCCGCGCCCGTATCACCGGAGGTCGCCACGAGGATTGTCGTGGCCTGCGCTGCAGGATCGCGCAATGCGCCGAGCGCGCCGGCGAGGAAGCGGGCGGCGTAATCCTTGAAGGCTGCGGTCGGCCCGTGGAACAGTTCGAGCAAGTAGTCGCCCGGGCCTGCGAGCGGCCGCAAGGGCGCGTCGAATGCGAACGCGTGCCCGCAGAGCGCGTGGAGTTGCGATTCGATGCGCGACCCTTCGAACCAGGGTGCGAGCGTCACCAAGGCGGTGTCGGCGAGCGTGGCACGCGGCGTGGCGAGATCGACCGCCGGGATCGATTCCGGCACGTACAGGCCGCCGTCCGGGGCAAGTCCGGCGACGAGCGCGTCGTCGATCCCGACGGCGGGTGCGTGACCGCGGGTACTGACGAACTTCATGTCGCGTCTCCGTCCAGCAAGCCGGCGCGTGGCCCGGCGACCGGCGACACATACGCCTGTGCGTCGATGTCTGCATCCGTGAAGCCGGCGCGCATCGCAGGTGCCGCGCGCTCGGCCGCTTCGCGCGAATCGAACCACGCGAATACGCTGGGCCCGCCGCCGGAGATGCTCGCGCCGAGCGCGCCGTGCGCCAGCGCCGCGGCCTTGACCGTATCGAAGCCGGGAATCAGCGGCGCGCGTCGCGGTTCGACCAGCACATCATGCAGGCCGGCGCGGATCAGTTCGCGATCGCCGCGCTGCAGGCCGGTGAGGAACAGGGCGAGATGGGTGCTGTGGGTCACCACGTCGTGCAACGCGTAGGGCGCCGCCAGCACAGCGCGCGAACGTCGCGTTTCCAGCACCTGCTCGGGATGCACGACGACCGCGTGCAGCCACTCAGGCACGTCGAGCGCGATGAGGCGATCGGCGGTCGAGAGGGTGACGCCGCCAAGCAGCATCGGCGCGACGTTGTCGCCGTGGCGCGCGCCGGATGCAACCGACTCGCCATCGAGTGCGAATGGATACAAGGCCTCGCGCGACAACGGTGCATCGAGCAGCGCATTTGCCGCGACGAGGGCGGCGACGCAGGACGCCGCCGAGCCGCCGAGCCCAGAGCCGAGCGGAATACCCTTCTCCAGCGTCAGCGCGAAGCCGAACGGCAGCGACAGCGCGGCCCGCAGCGACTGCAGGGCGCGCCCGGCGGTGTTGTCGGCTGCGGTCAGCGGCAACCGGTCGGCACCTTCGACATCGCCGCCGATTGCATCGATGCGCACTTCTGGCGCCTCGATACGACGGACCCCGGCGATGTCGCGCGGGCCTTCGATCACATGGCCCAGCACGTCGAAACCGACGCCGATGTTGCCGACGCTCGCGGGCGCGAATGCGCGTGCGGATGTGATGCGGCCGCTCATGCGTGTCGCCAGCCGGTGCGCGCGCCGAGCGCGTGCGCGATCGCGAGCACGTCGCCGAACACGCCGGCGGCGGTGACCTGCGGGCCGGCGCCCGGACCCTGCACGACCAGCGGATTCTCGGCGTAGCGAGCGGTGGTGAACTGGACAAGATTGTCGGTCAGACGTGTGTGCATGCACGCATGATCGGCGGGAAGTGCACGGACGCCAACACTGGCGTCCCCGCCGGCCTCGAGCCGGGCGATATGGCGCAGGCCGCGCCCTTGCGCGCGGGCGGCGTCCAGACGCGCCTGCATCGGCGCGTCGAGTTCCGACAGGCGCTGCAGGAACTCGTCGAGCGGCACCTCGCGCAGCGCTTCGGGCACCAGGCTTTCCACATCGACATCCGCCAGCGACAGCGTGCGACCGGCCTCGCGCGCGAGGATCACCAGCTTGCGCGCGACATCGAGACCGGACAGATCGTCGCGTGGATCAGGCTCGGTATAGCCGAGCGCGCGCGCTTCCCGCACGAGTTCGGAGAACGGCCGGCTGCCGTCGAAACTGTTGAACAGCCATGCCAGCGTGCCCGACAGCATGCCGTCAATCGCGTGCAGGGTGTCGCCGGTATCGAGCAGGTTGCGCAGCGTCACGATGACCGGCAGACCGGCGCCCACCGTGGCCTCGTACATGAAGCGGCTGTGCCCGGTGACGCGCGCCTCGGCGATCCGCGCATAACGCGTCCAGTCGCCACTGCCGGCGTGCTTGTTCGGGGTAACCACATGGATGCCGGCGGCGAGCCAGTCTTCGTACTTCGCGGCCACGGCGTCACTGGCGCTGCAGTCGACGATCATCGCGTGCGGCAGGTGGTCGGCGCGGACGTGCGCGGCGAAGGCGTCGAGATCGCAGGCGTCGGCGTGGTCGCCGAGCAGGGCGCCCGCGGTATCCGGATCGAGCGCGGCATCGCTCAGATACATGCGCCGGCTGCTGGCGATCGCCCGCAGGCGCAGATCAACACCGGCGCGCGCGCGCAGCGCCGGGATCACCTCGGACAATTGCGCCAGCAGCGCGCGGCCCACATTGCCGGGCCCGATCACGCCGACCGACACCGTTTGCGGCGACAGCCAGAACGCAGCGTGCGCGGCGCGCAGGGCGCGGGTGGCGTCGTCCTGCGCGATCGCGACCGAGATGTTGCGTTCACTCGCGCCCTGGGCGATCGCGCGGATGTTGACCCGGGCCTGGGCAAGGCCGTCGAACAGCCGCGCGGCGACGCCCTGGCTGCCGACCATGCCGTCGCCGACGGCGGCCAGCACGCACAGGCCGGTCTCCAGGCGCACGCCCTCGACCTGGCCGCCGGCGATCGCATCCGCGAACGCGTTTTCGATGGCCGCACGTCCACGCGCCGCCTCGGGCGCGCGCACCACGCAGCAGATCGAATGCTCCGACGAGCCCTGCGAGATCATCGTCACCGACACCCCCGTCGCATGCAGCGCCGCGAACAGCGTTTCGGCCACGCCGGGCACGCCGGCCATGCCGCTGCCGGTGAGTTCCAGCACCGCCATGTCGTCGACGATGCTCAGGCCCTTGACCGGCGAGCGTGCGGCCTCGCCCAGCGCATCAATGCGTGTACCGCGTGTGGATGGCGCAAGGGCGTTGCGGATCGATAGCGGGATGCCGCGTGCCTGCAACGGCACGATGGTGCGCGGATGCAGCACCTTGGCGCCGAAGTAGGCAAGTTCGCAGGCCTCGGCGTACGACAGTGCGCTCAGGCACACGGCATCGGGGACCAGTCGCGGATCGGCCGACAGCACGCCGTCCACATCGGTCCAGATGGTCACCGCGTCGGCATCGAACAAATCCGCCAGCAACGTGGCCGAGTGGTCACTGCCGTTGCGACCGAGAGTGGTCGCGTGTCCGTCCGGCGTGCGCGCCACGAAGCCGGTGGCGACCACATGCGCCTGCGGATGGCGCGCGCGCCATCCGGCCAGACACCTCAGGCTGGCTTCGCGGTCGACATGCATGCCGATCTCGCTGCCATGCACGACCAGGACCTCGCGCGCATCCAGGCGGGCCCAGCCCGCAGGCTCGCCGCCGAGCGCGGCGTGCATCAGCCAGGCGCTGCACAGTTCGCCATGGCCCCAGATGCGTTCGGACACCCGCAGCGCGGCGTCTTCTGTGGCGAACGCCAGCGCGCCCAGGTCCGCGTGCAGCGCGGCCGCCTCGGCGTCCAACCGCGCGATCAGGGTTCCGGTGTCGGCGCCCGGGATCGCGTGCGCCGCCTCGTGGTGACGGGCTTGCAGGGCCTGCCAGCCCGGCGCCCAGTCACCGCCACCGCGCGCAACGGCAGCCAAAGCGACCAGCGCGTCGGTGACGCCGCGCATGGCAGACACCACGACTACGCTGGCGCCGTCGGCGACGGGTGCGGCCAGGCGCGCGGCCGCAGCGATACGGCCGGCATCGGCCAGGCTGGTGCCGCCGAACTTGTGCAACTGCAGGCGGGAAAGCGGGTTGGACGGGACAGCGGACATCAAAGGCTCCTTGGGTCGGGGCCCCGCATCGCGTTCCGGGTCAGGCGGCAGCGCCGCACCCGGTTCGGGTGCGGAGCGGCGTGCTGGATCAGTTGGACACGCCCGTCCACACCCGTGTTCGGGTGGTACCGGTCGTAATGGTGAGGGTGGTCTGCGCGGCCGCATATCGACACGCCGCGGCCGCCGGAACGGCGGTGATCTGCAGGCGGGGGTCGGGGCGGCGCATGACCCGAGCATCCACCCCGATGGTGCGGCGCGTCAAGCGGGCGCCTCAACGTGGCGCGCGCGCGGCCGCTAACGTGAGACAGCGCGGGAGAACGGGTGCATGGCGGAGTCGACGGATATGCGGGGCGGGGCGGACCCGGGCGCGGCGTGCGCGGCCTTGCCGGATGCGCCGGTCGCGCTGCTGCGCCTGGACGCGGCGGGGCACCTGCTCGACGCGAACCGCGTGGCCATCGACATGCTGGCCCTCGCGCCTGGAATGCTCGACGGCCAGACCCTGGGGGTGCCCTGGGGCATGCCGCTCGACGCGCTGCGCGGCACCGACGGCGTGTGGGTCGCGCCCGGCGCCGATCCCGCATCGCGGGTGCGCTACCAGGCAGATCCCGATCACGGCGGCTGGATCCTCTCGTTGCCGCATCCCGAAACCGCCGCCCTGCTGCGCCAGGCCGCCGTCCTGCACGAGGCGGCGGGCGAGGGCGTGGCAGCAGGCGGCCTGCAGCCGCTGGTCCAGGCCTTCGAAGACGGGCGCGCCGCGCAGCGCCTGCTGGAGCGGATCGGCGATCTGCTCACGCGCTGCGATCTCGACCTCGGCGCACTGGAGAACGCCGACGAAAAAGATGCGCCACTTGTGCGCCGGCTGTCGGCAGGCTTCGGCAACCTCGCCGAGGCGATCCGACAGGCGGTGGTCCTGTCGGTGGGCATTGCCGACGAAGTGCCGCATCTGGTCAGTGAGAACGACGAACTCGTGCGCCAGTCGCAGGCGCAGCTCGAAGCGCTGGAATCGGTGCTCGCCGCAAGCCGGCGGTTGCTGGCGGACCTGCAGGCGGTCACCGGCGAGCTCCAGGCGGTGCGGGATGTGGCCGGCAACGCGGACGAGCGCGCCCGCGCCGGCATCGAGGCCGCGCGGGCGCTGGCCGATTCGATGGCAGCGGTGCAGCAGCGCTCCGCCCGCGCCAACGAGGTCATCGAGGTCATCGACACCGTCGCCTTCCAGACCAACATCCTCTCGATCAACGCCAGCATCGAAGCCGCCCATGCCGGCGACGCGGGACGCGGCTTCGCCGTGGTCGCCAGCGAGATCCGCCGGCTGGCAGACCGTGCCGCGAGTGCGGCGCGGGATGTGCGCGGCATCATCGGCGAAACGGTCTCCGCCCTCGGCGAGGGCGCCGCCTCGGCGCAGCACACCGGACAGGTGCTCGACGGCATCGGCGAGCTGCTGGGCGGCGCCGGCCGCGCGATGGCGTCGGTGGCCCAGCGGATCGATGCGCAGAGCGGCGAGATCGCCGCCATCGACCAGGCGGTCGAACACGTCGTCGGCCTGGGTCGCAGCAATCTCGAGCATGCCGCCCATGTCGCCGAGCGCAGCGAGGCCCTGGGCCGCAACGCGGCCACGCTGCACGACGGCGTGGGCCTGTTCCGTCTGCCCGCCGATCCGATGCGCACACCGCGCCACGCCTGCGTGCTCGGCCTGGCGCAGGCGGCGGCATCGGCCATCGGCCAAGCCCTGGCCCAGGCCGTCGCCCAGCGCGAGATCGACCTGGCCGCACTGTTCGCCCGCGAGTACGAGCCGATTCCCGGCGTGAGTCCGGCCAAATACCGCAGCGTCTTCGATGCCCTCTGCGACCGGGTGCTACCGCCGCTGCAGGAACCGGTGGCCGGCGCGCATCCCTGGATTGTCTTCGCGATCAGCGCCAACCCCGATGGCTATGTGCCCACCCACAACCAGCGCTTCTGCCAGCCCTTGACCGGCGATCACGCCCGCGACCTTGTCGGCAACCGCACCAAGCGCATTTTCGACGATCGGGTCGGACGCAGCGTCGGTGCGCACACCGACCCCTGGCGCCTGCAGGTCTACCGGCGCGACACCGGCCAGATCATGTTCGACCTCTCGGTGCCGATCTACGTGAGCGGCCGTCATTGGGGCGGGTTCCGCGTCGGCTACACGCTGGAGTGACGCCAGCGGCGCTGGCATCGCACCTGTCTTCGCGGTCTAATGCGCGCTGAAGCGGGGGTACCGGCGTCGCCGGTTGAGACAGTCCCTTCGAACCTGATCCGGTTGATACCGGCGTAGGGAAGCTTCGCAGGACCTGCCGCAGAACCGTCTTGTCGCATGCGCAATGCGGCTGGCGTCGCGCCGGGCCCGCGCCGCCGCTTCGTCCGCGAGAAGGAGAGCCCACCCCGGGTTCCCGTTCGCCACCACAGGACGAATGCGATGAATGCCGTGCCTTCCACACTGCTGCAGCAGACCGACCAGCTGTCCGAATCGGTGACGCGCCCGATCCCGGGCTCGCGCAAGATCCATGTCGAAGGTTCGCGGCCCGACCTGCGCGTGGCGATGCGCGAGATCGTGCAGACGCGCACGCCGACACTGTTCGGCGGTGAGGAGAACCCGCCGATCACCGTCTACGATCCGTCCGGCCCGTACACCGACCCGGATGTCACGATCGATCTGGCCGCTGGCCTCGCGCCATTGCGCGCGCGCTGGATCGAGGAGCGCGGCGATACCGAAGCACTGTCGGCATTGAGCTCGGCATTCGGACGTGGCCGCGAGCACGACCCCAAGCTCGACCATGTCCGCTTTCCGTCGCGAATCCTGCCGCGCGTGGCGAAGGCCGGCGCCAACGTCACCCAGATGCATTACGCGCGCCGCGGCATCGTCACCCCGGAAATGGAATACGTCGCGATCCGCGAGAACCAGCGGATCGAGCTGGTACGCGACGCACTGCTGCGCCAGCAGCATCCGGGCGAGGCCTTCGGCGCCAATATTCAGCAGGTGATCACGCCGGAGTTCGTGCGCGATGAAATCGCCCGCGGCCGCGCGATCCTGCCCAACAACATCAATCATCCCGAGAGCGAGCCGATGATCATCGGCCGCAACTTCCTGACCAAGATCAACGCCAACATCGGCAACAGTGCGGTGAGTTCCGGCATCGCCGAGGAAGTGGAGAAGCTGGTCTGGTCGATTCGCTGGGGCGGCGACACGGTGATGGATCTGTCGACCGGCAAGCACATCCACGAGACGCGCGAGTGGATCATCCGCAATTCGCCGGTGCCGATCGGCACGGTGCCGATCTACCAGGCGCTGGAGAAGGTGGACGGTCGCGCCGAGGAACTGACCTGGGAGATCTTCCGCGACACGTTGATCGAGCAGGCCGAGCAGGGCGTCGACTACTTCACCATCCACGCCGGCGTGCTGCTGCGTTACGTGCCACTGAGCGCGAAGCGGGTGACCGGCATCGTCTCGCGCGGTGGCTCGATCATGGCCAAGTGGTGCCTGGCGCATCACCGCGAGAGCTTCCTCTACACGCACTTCGAGGACATCTGCGAGATCATGAAGGCCTACGACGTGGCGTTCTCGCTCGGCGACGGCCTGCGCCCAGGCTGCATCGCCGATGCCAACGACGCCGCGCAGTTCGGTGAGCTGGAGACGCTCGGCGAGCTGACCAAGATCGCGTGGAAGCACGACATCCAGACCATGATCGAGGGCCCTGGTCACGTGCCGATGCAGCTGATCAAGGAGAACATGGACAAGCAACTGGTCGAGTGCGGCGAAGCGCCGTTCTACACGCTAGGCCCGCTGACGACCGACATCGCCCCGGGCTACGACCACATCACCAGCGCGATCGGCGCGGCGATGATCGGCTGGTACGGCTGCGCGATGCTCTGCTACGTGACGCCGAAGGAGCACCTGGGCCTGCCGAACCGCGAGGACGTGCGCGACGGGATCATGGCCTACAAGATCGCCGCGCATGCCGCCGATCTCGCCAAGGGTCATCCCGGCGCGCAGGTGCGCGACAACGCGCTGAGCAAGGCGCGGTTCGAGTTCCGCTGGCAGGACCAGTTCCATCTCGGCCTGGATCCGGAAAAGGCGCAGAGCTTCCACGACGAGACCCTGCCGAAGGATGCGCACAAGGCGGCCCATTTCTGCTCGATGTGCGGCCCGCACTTCTGCTCGATGAAGATCACCCAGGACGTGCGCGACTACGCTGCCGAGCACGGCGTGGATACGACGGATGCGCTGGCGGCGGGCATGGCGGAGAAGTCGGCGGAGTTCCGCGCCCAGGGCGCCGAGGTCTATCGTCCGGGCTGAGGGCAGGGCCGGCGCATGAACCGCTCCAGGCGCCGTCGCATCCGCGCGACGCGACGGCGCGTATGTTCAGGACCGGTATCGGGACAGCGCGTCACGATCCGCCAGACAACAGGGAGATCCGACATGAAGATTTCGACGTCCCGCGTCGCCGGCTGGCTCGTGGCGCTGTGCGGCATCGCGCTGCTCGCGGGCTGTGCCACCGGCCCCCGTATCACCACCGAGGCCGATCCTCGTGCGGATTTCTCGGCCTACCGCACCTGGTCCTTCTACACGCCGCTGGCGATCGAGAAGGACGGGTACGAGACCCAGACCAGCGAAATCACCAAGGCCGCCGTACGCGCCGAGATGGAGCGCCGCGGCTACCGCTACAGCGAAACCAATCCGGATCTGTGGGTGAACATCAACGCCTACATGGAACGTCGTACCGACGTGAGCAGCGTGCCGACGGTCGATTATGCGTACTACTACAGCTATCGCCACCGCGGTTATTTCGCGGTGCCGTACTGGAACGAACGCACCAGCGTGTACCGCTACACCGAGGGCACGATGAACGTCGATCTGGTCGATGCGCGCGAGAAGCGCCTCGTCTGGGAGGGCATCGCCGTTGGCCGGGTCGCCAACATGAGGCCGGACCAGCGCGCGCAGCGGATCAATTCGACGATCGCCGAGATCTTCGCGAACTACCCCCACCAGGCCGGCGCACGCGCGCAGGCCCTGTAAGTCGGGCATCCGCTGCTGCGGTGAAAAAACGGGCCTTGCGGCCCGTTTTTTTTGGTGGCATGCGCCGTCGGCTGGCGGACGAACGGCGGAAGTCTGTGCCAGTTTGAACCGCGTCCGGTAGCCGTCCAGTCCTCTCCCCGCCGCGTGACTGGGCCACTGACGACGGGCGTCCCATGTTCGAGTCCCGGCGCAGAGGAAGTCCGTCGAGACACGGGGGTCCAGCGTCGCGCAGCTGATCACCGAGGCATGACCCGTCAGGACCGTCGGGAGGGCGGTTCCGATCAGGGCCGATGTTCTGTCACGGGCCTCAGCGACACTGGCGTCATGCAGGCGGGTGGCAGCCCGCTTGGCCCGGCCGTGTTTCCAGCCCGGGCATGACCTGTGCCACGCGCGTTGTGCGGAATGCGGCGTCAGGCTGCGCAGCATTCAGCCTGCCTTGGCTAATCTCCCCGCCTGCCTGTTGGTGCCCAGATGTCAGAACCGATGCCTCCCGACGTGCCGGCGCCCCTGCGTCTTCGCGTGGGCGAGGCACTTGTCGATCTCGCCACGCGCGAGATCCTGATGCCCGATGCGCGCGGCCCCCGCCGCGTCACGCCGAAAGCCATCGGCGTGCTGCGGGTACTGGCGCGCGCGCCTGGTGCCGTGGTCGGACGCAACGAGCTGCTGGCCGAAGTCTGGCGCGATACCTTGCCGACCGACGATGTGCTGACCCAGGCCATCACCCAGCTGCGCAAGGCATTCGGCGTCGGCAGGATCGGCACCGAGGTGGGCAAGCGGTATATCGAGACGATCGCCAAGGGCGGGTACCGGCTAACCGTGCCGGTCGAGGTGCTCGCACCCGATCCGAACCCCGCCCTGCAGACCACCGGTGGACTCACCACCGATCCCGGGTTTGCCGCCACGCCGGCGACGACAGCCGCAGCGACGCCGACAGCCCGGCCACGCAACGCCGTGCTGCAACGCGGGCTCTGGCTGCTTGCGACAGCCGTGCTGGCGCTGATTTCGCTGGTGGTGGGCGGGCTCTGGGTGACGTGGGAATCCGCGGCGCTCCTGAATCCCTCCGCCGCAGCTGCGCCCGGACCGGCCCCGGTCAGCCGCCCCTACCGGCTCATCACCAGCGCGACGGGTTTCGCGCTGTCGCCCTCGCTGTCCCCCGATGCCTCCATGGTGGCCTACTCCGCTTCGGGGGTCGGTGGCGCCGCGCAGCAGACGGCCATCCTGGTCCAGACTACTTCGAGCGCGGCACCGCGCATCCTGTCGCGGCCCCCGCGCGGCGCGCTCGACGATCTACCGGCGTGGTCGCCCGACGGGCGCGAAATCGCATTCGCACGCTGGGAAGTTGATGGCGCCTGCCGTGTGCTGCTGGTCTCCGCCAACGGCGTGGGGGACGAACGCGAAGTGGCGCGATGTGACGGCAGCGATCTGTTGAGCTTCGACTGGCTGCCCGACGGCAGCGGCCTGCTGTTCGGCACCATGACCGGTGAGGGCCAGAAGACGCGGCTGCGCATCCTCGATCCCGTAGGCGGGCGCTGGCGCAATCTCGACTATGCCGGTGCGCCGGGTGATCTCGACTATGCACCTCAGATCTCCCCCGATGGCCGTTGGATCGGCTTCATCCGCAATCCGCAGATGGGCGATCTGTGGCGGGTGCCGGTTGGGGGGGGCACGCCCGAGCAGGTGACCCACCTCAATGCCGAGATGCGTGGCTGGTCATGGACGCCGGACGGGACGGCCATGGTGTTCGGTCTGCGTGTCGACAGCGAGGCAAGGCTGTATCGCGCCGATGTGGACGGCGGCGCTGTCGTCGACCTGGGGATCGAGGACGCGCAGATGCCGTCGATCTCGCCCCGCACCGGCATGATGGCCTTCGTGCACCGGCGTCCCCAGTTCGGGATCTACCGCGTGGACTGGGCCCGCGGTGACTGGGATCGCCTGTTCACGTCTTCGGGGCGCGATTCACAGCCGACGCTGGCGCCCGACGGTGAGCAGATGGTGTTCACGTCCGACCGGGCCGGTCGCTTCGAGTTGTGGTGGGGCCGGATCGGGGCACCCGATTCCTTGCGGCCGATCGAGGGCGTGCGGCCCGATACCCGGCAGGCCCCGTCCTGGTCTCCGGATGGCCGGAGTTTCCTGGTCACCGCACTGGATGCGTCCAATGAGCCCGTGATCATGGAGATAGAACCAGCGAGCGGTCGCATCACCCGCCTGGAGGTGCCGGGCGGCCGTCCTGCGCTGGCGGTATACGGCCCTGCGGGCACGCTGTTCGTGCTGGAGGAGGATCGCAAGGCAGGCGGCACGTCGCTCATCGCCTACACGCGCGCGAATTGGCAGCCCTTGGGACGTATCGAAGGCGTCTCGCAGGCGCAGTTCGACCACGCGCGCGATCGTCTGCTCTATACCCGCCTCGATGCCAGTGGGCTCTGGGCGGCGTCGCCGTCGCTGGAGCCTGAGACCATTGCGCGGCTCAGTACCACGGTGCCGTCCCGCTGGCGCTATCGCGGCTGGTCGCTGGCGCCCGACGGTCGCATCGCCTACCTCGACGCGACCCCCGCCTGCTGGACGCGGCTGTCTCGGTACCGCATCGAAACCGGGCAACTGGTGGGGGACGGGCAGGAGTGCGTCGACCCGATCACCCGTAGCGCCACCAACGGATTCTCGTTCGACGGCACCTCGTCCTACGTCTCGCTGGCCTCCGACGACGGCAGCGGCATCGGGTTCATGCCCCTGCCCGAAGACCGGCTGGAGCAATCGCGAACCCTCAAGTGGCTGATATCGCTGAGAAAAAAGCTGTCGTAAGTTCTTCGGAATTCCGTTCGGACCAATTTCGGCAAAGTCTAGGCGCTCCTTCCGGCAAGGGTCAGCCCATCCCGGCACAACGGTTGCCTCCAACAATGCGAAACGGGTGCCGGGATGTCGAACTGTCTGTGGGCTGTGCGTGGTCAGATGCTTGCATTCGAAGGTCTGGAACAAACCGCGCAGTGCATCGGCACCTCGCGCTTGGGCGGTGTGCAGGTGTCGGCACCGGTGTTCAACCTGTGGATCCAGGTGCGCGGTGACGGCTGGATCGAATCGCGCGAGGGGCGCTTCCGGATGCGTCGGGGCGACTGGATGGCCTTCGAGAAGGAATCCACGCCGCTGGTGCAGAGCGGACCGCAGGGGTTGTGCATCGGCGTCGCACTCGACGCCAGCGCACTCGATGCCCTCCAGGCGCTGAGCGACGGCAGTCTGTACGCGGGCCGCGGCCGTCTGCCCACCCGCGAGGTGCGTACCGTGTTCCGCCTGTGGCGGGAGGCGGCGCAGGCGCAGGGCGATGCACTGTCGGTGCGTCCGCTGCTGCTGCAGCTCGCCCATGTCCAGCGGGATCTGGCCGCCCGCGTGCGCCGCTGCCCCGGCCGCTCACGCAGCCGCAAGCGTCAGGTGTTCGGCCGCATGCAGCGCGCCCGCCTGTACCTCGAGGGCAACGCAGACCGCGTGGTGCGGATCAGCGAACTGGCGGACCTGACCAGCTTTTCGAGCTGGTACTTCTCCAAGGCCTTCCATGCGCTCTATGACGAAAGCCCACAGGCCCTGTCCGTGCGCCTGCGCCTAGAGCGTGCCGCGCAGCTGCTCCGCACCACCTCCATGATGGTGGGCGAAGTGGCCGCAGCCAGCGGCTTCGACAACTGTTGCAGTTTTGCACGTGCATTCAAGGCCCATCACGGCGTGCCCGCCAGCCGCTATCGCAGCAATCTGCGCCGTGGCTCGGCATTGGTCAACGAAGCCCAGGCATCGGCTTAACACAAGGGTGTGACACACGTCGCCTCCACGTGTGGCGGGACAGTGAAGCGCCACATTCGGCACAGACACCGAGTGGGCGTGGCAAGGCAGTGCGGGTGGTTCCGGACGTAACGTGCAATGGCGTCTTAACGCCTCAGTAACGCACACACTCTGGAGAGAGAACTTTGAAGAACCTTCGCACTCCCGCACTGCGGAAGGCCCTGCTGCCGGCCGCGATCCTCGCGGCTGTCGTCCCAGCGGTCACGTTCGCGCAGGAGCAGTCCGCGAGCGGCACCACAGAACTCGACCGCATCCAGGTCACCGGCTCGCGCATCCGCAAGGTGGATGTCGAGAACGCACAGCCGATCCAGACGATTTCGCGTACCGAAATCGAAAACCAGGGCTTCCAGTCCGTCGGCGACATCCTGCAGAACATTGCCGCGACGGGCAGCCCGGCGCTGAGCCGTTCGTCGCCGCTGAACTCCGGCGAAAGCCCGGGCGGTACGTATGTTGACCTGCGCAACCTCGGTCCGGAGCGCACCCTCGTGCTGCTCAACGGCCGTCGTCTGGGCGTCAACAATGATGGCTTGCAGGATCTGGCCACCGTGCCGTCCTCGATGGTCGAGCGTATCGAAGTGCTGAAGGACGGTGCCTCGTCCCTGTACGGCTCCGACGCCATCGCCGGTGTCATCAACATCATCACCCGTCGCAATTTCGACGGCGCCGAAATGAACGCCTATATCGGCCAGTACGGCGAAGGTGACGGTCAGACCCAGTCCTTCGATTTCACCATTGGTTCGCAGGGTGAGCGCAGCTCGGTTGTCTTCGGTGCGCAGTACGACAAGGAAGAGCCCGTCTGGGCGAAGGACCGTCCGTGGTCCCGCTTCTCGTATCCCGGCCAGGACGAAGCCAACAACTACACAACCGTCGGCCAGATCGGCAACATCCGGAATCCGGATCGGACCCCCGGCGCACCCGCGTGGCTGGTGCTGCGCGATGGCGGCGATCCGACCAACCTCGCCGACTATCGTCCCCAGGTCAATCCGGGTGGTGGCGTCATCGGCGATACGAGCAACGCCGCCGAACAGATGATGGTCAAGACGGGCATGGAGCGCACGTCGATCTTCACCAGCGTCGACTTCGATCTGACCGAGAACGTGCGCTTCTCGACCGACGCCAGCTTCAATCGTCGCGAAACCAGCGTGCAGGTGGCCGGCTATCCGCTGCAGAGCGGCATGCCGGACGTGCAGACGCCGATCAGTGCCGACAGCTACTTCAATCCGACTGGCGAGACGCTTGATTTCCGCCGTCGCGGCTGGGAAGTCCCGCGTACCACCGATCGCCGTCTCGACACCTACCGCTTCAGCGGCGTGTTCGAAGGTTCATTCGAAGTGGGCGAGAAGTTCTTCGACTGGGATGCGGGCTACCTCTTCACGCGCGGTGACGCAACGATTCGTGGCCGTGGCGACTTCAACAAGATCGCCGTGCGCGATGCAGTGGGCCCCTCGTTCCTTAACGCGAACGGCGTTGTCCAGTGCGGCACCGAGGCGAATCCAATCGCGCTGTCGGCCTGTACGCCCTGGAGCCCCGTACTGAGCGAAGGCCCGAACTCGTTGGCCAATCCGGACATCCAGAACCGCTTCTTCCTGACGGAAAACGCGACGTCCGAGACGACGACCCACAATTATTTTGCCAACGTGAGCGGCGCGATCGTCACGCTTCCGGCCGGTGACCTCAGCTTCGCTGCCGGCCTCGAAAACCGACGCGTCAAGGGCCGCTATTCGCCTGACGCGTTCGCGCAGACCGGCAATTCGACCAACCTGGCTGCGCAGGAAACCTCGGGCGGCTACAGCGTCAACGAAGCCTACCTCGAGCTCGACATTCCGCTGTTGGCGGATGTTCCGGGCGCACAGGAACTCGCGATCAACGTGGCAAGCCGTTACTCGGACTACGACGTCTTCGGTGATACCACCAACAGCAAGGCCAGCTTCCGCTGGCGTCCGATCGACGACGTGCTCGTCCGCGGCACGTGGGCAGAAGGTTTCCGCGCCCCGGCTGTCTCCGATCTTTATGGCGGTGTCGGCCAGACCTTCGACCGCTACGTTGATCCTTGCGATACGGTCGCTGGTGCGGCTGCAAGCAATCCGGACGTGTTTGCCCGCTGCGCGGCCGATATCGCCAATTACGCCGGCTATCGCCAGCGCGGCCAGGGCGGCACCGTCGCCTATGGAGGCCAGACGGGTACGCCGTTCCTCAGCGGCTCGAACCCAGAGCTGACCCCCGAAACCTCTGTCAGCCGCTCGCTGGGTATCGTCTACAGCCCGCAGTTCGTGCAGGGCCTGGGCGTCTCGCTGGACTGGTGGAAGACCAAGATCGACAACGTCGTGACGGCGTTCACCGCGTCGGGCATTCTCGCCGACTGCTATCTGTATGACATCGAGTCGCAGTGTCAGTACTTCACGCGTGACGAGGTCACCGGTACGGTTAACAGCTTGACCCGGGTTGGTCGCAATGCCGGTTACTGGGACATCGAAGGCTACGATTTCGAGGTCAACTATCGTCTCCCCGAGACCAGCGCCGGCACCTTTGGCGTTAACTGGGCGACGACGTACTACAGCGACTTCGAGATCAAGCCTGACAGCACCGACAACACCACACCACAGCCGCAGATCGGCTTCGGTGGCAACTTCCGCATCCGTTCGGTGGCGTCGCTGTCGTGGGACAAGGGTGACTTCGGTGCAACCTGGACCGCGCGCTACCACTCCAACATCAAGGAAGAGTGCTACTTCGACGATCCGTGCAACCTGCCCGATTACATCGACAGCGACAGCAATGCGATCGCCCAGAACAAGACCGGTTCCAACACGTTCAACGACGTGCAGGTTCGCTGGACCGCGCCTTGGAACGCGACGGTCTCCGTCGGTGTGAACAACGTGTTCGACCGGGTGGGTCCGCTGCTCTATACGCAGCCCAACAGCGGGTTCTCGTACTACGGCGGCTTTGATATCGGTCGCTTCACGTACATGAAGTACCAGCAGCGCTTCTGATCCATCAAGCGTCATGCATGATCAACTACGGCCCCGAAAGGGGCCGTAGTTGTTTGTGGACCGATGCCGAACTTCGATCACGGCATTTACAAAGTTGCGAAACAGCACCGTAGTTAAGTCTAGACGCCACTTGGGCGCGCGACTCATACACCGCATTCGGCTCAGCTTGGCGTGTATGGCCCAGACCAACCCAACGTTGCCGCACAGTTTGAGCCGGCGGTCCTCCCTGCTGTAACAGGTGAGCCTACGCGCCGGCTCGATTGATCAGGTGATGGAGCGGGTTCGATGGCACAAAGCGTCGCCGTGGCGACGACAGACGTCCGTCAGGCGGGCTGTGCGTCGGCCAAGCCCTGCAGGCGGTCTGCGTGCGCACGCCAGCCAGGAAGCTTGTCAATCACACCCGTGCGCTGGAGATAGTCCTCGCGGACATCTTCGCCGGAGGCCAGTGCGGTCGCGACATGAACGGCGCCGGTGATCCAGAAACTGCGGGTGCCCGCGCGCACAGGATCACGCTGGAAGGCGACGGCCTCGATGATCGGCATCGGCAGACCCCAAAGACCGAGCAGATAGGCGCCGGCTTCGGTGTGGCCGGGCGCATCTTCGGGCTGCGTCTCGGCCGGGGCACGTTCGTCGCGGACCCCCGGCAGCAGCAGGCCGATATCCGCAAGCAGTGCCGCGGTGGCACCGAGTTCCGCGCTGGATTCGGGCAGCATGCGGCGGGCGAGCTGCGACGCCAGGAGCGCGCGCTGCTGCATCGCAGGGCGGTCAAGATCGCTGCGTGCAGGACTCGCGAAGACTTCGCTGGCCAGCACCAGGTCGCGCATCGTCGCCATGCCCAGACGGGTGACCGCCGAACGCAGGTCGGTGATCGTGCGCCCAGCCGAGAAATAGGCGGAATTGCACAGTTGCAGCACCTTCGCGGCGATCGCGGGATCTCCGGCAATCAACTGCGCGACATCGTTGGCGTTGCTGTCTTCGTCGGATTCGAGCGCGTGCGCCAGCGCCAGATAAGTCTGTGGCGGCGACGGCAGTCGTTCGATCTTGCCGATGCGCTCGCGCAGATCCGGGTTGTCGAGCAGTTCGCGCAGTTCTTCCAGGCTGCCGATGGCCTCCAGCAGTTGGGCCTCGCCGACGGGCAGAGGCAGGAACCGGTGCGCGAGCGACAGCACGCGTGCGGGCGGCTGGCCACCGAACACCGCAATGCGCGAGGTCTCGGGGCGAAGCGTGCGGATCTGGCCCAGCAGCGTCGCGACCGGCATGTCCGGCAGCGTGGGTGCGACGACGACGACATCCTGCGGCGCATCGGTGATCAAGGCCGTGGCTGCGCTGCCGTCGGCGGCGCGCTGGACGTGCCAACCGTCATCCATTTCCGATACGAGAGAGACGAGGTCGGATGGCAGGCTGTCTTCGCCGCCCACGAACAGAATACGCACGATAGAAATCCCCTGATCGCCGCGACACCCGTTCGATGGCGCCGGCTCGTGACGATAGTAGCAACCACGCCGCTGCGGTCGCGGCGGCGTGGTGCGAACTGTGACGGCGTGAACGCCGTCACGGCGTTTACTCGGCCGCGTAGGCCGCGATCGCGTCGTTGAGCAGGGCCTTGGCTTCCGCCGCGTCGCCCCAGCCGCTGATCTTGACCCACTTGCCCTTCTCGAGATCCTTGTAGTGCTCGAAGAAGTGACCGATCCGCTCGAGCCAGTGCGCCGACACCTTGTCGAGATCGTCGACGTGCGCGTAGCCGCCGAACACCTTGTCGATCGGCACAGCGAGGATCTTCTCGTCGCTGCCGGCCTCGTCGGTCATTTTCAGCACGCCCACCGGGCGGCAACGGATCACCGAGCCGGGAATCAGCGGCAGCGGCAGCACCACCAGCACATCGGCCGGATCGCCGTCGCCGCAGACGGTGTTGGGCACGTAGCCGTAGTTGCAGGGGTAGCGCATCGGCGTGGACAGGATGCGGTCGACGAAGATCGCGCCGCTTTCCTTGTCCACTTCGTACTTGACCGGCTCGGCGTCCTTCGGGATTTCGATGATCACGTTGATTTCGTCCGGCGGGTTCTTGCCGGTGGAGACGGAGTCCAGGCCCATGCGTCGCTTCCGATGTTCGATGTGGACCGGCATTTTACGGCAACCATGTTGCGGCGCAGCGCCGGTGATGGTTTCCCCTGCAACGGAGCCGGCGGGTCGCGACCCAGGGTACGCCCCAGTATGGTCGCGCCATACGCAGGCGTACATATGGAACCCCGCTTCGCTCGCCACAGGTTTTTGCCATGACCTCGCTCGATCCGCAGCTGCAATCCGCGTCCCAAGCCCGCACTGGCGTCTGGGAGCCGTCGCTCGATCAACACGCCCGGCTCGATCCGGTCATGGTCGGGCAGACGCCGTGGGACCCCGCCGCCCGTGCAGGCACGGATGGCGCCCAGCTGGATACGGGCGCCACGCGCATTGACGGTGACGGCACGAATGAAGGCGGCCGCACACGCTCACAGACCACCGACGGCAAGCCGGTACTCGTCGATCCTTTGCACCAGTCGGCGGAAGTCACGATCACGCGCGAGCGCACCGCGGTCGAGCAGGACGGGCAGCTCTATGCGGTCTCCGACCAGCTCGTGTTCACCACCGGCAACGGCAACGACAACGTCCGCGTGACCCAGGGCGCGAACGGCGCGCTGGCGCTCGACGTCAACGGCGAAACCTATGCCCTGGAACTAGCCGCCGGACAGGAGATCACCATCCGCGGTGGCGACGGCGACGACACCATCGAGGTTGCGGAAGGGGTCGCGGTGAATTTCGTCATCGAGGGTGGCAGTGGCGACAACACGATTTCGGCGCTCGGCGCCGGCGATGACCGGGTGATCGGCGGGGCCGGCAACGACACGATCACCGTCGGCGAAGGCAACAACTACGTCTACGGCGGCGCCGGTGACGACACGATCGGCGTCGAAGGTGCCGGTCGCAACGTGCTCTACGGCGGCGATGGCGCCGACCGCATCACCGCAGGCCGGGGCTTCGATTACGTGGATGGCGGCGCCGGCAGCGACCACATCGAAGGCGTGGCGGGCAATAACGTGCTGATCGGCGGTACCGGGACCAACACCATCCACACGGGCATCGGCGATACGCGCGTGTACGCCGGTGACGACAGCACGGTGCTCAACCAGGGCGGCGCGTCGGTGGTCTACGCTAGCGAGGCCATCGCCGACCGCATCAGCGCCGAGAACGGTGGCCGCAACACCGTGGTCAACGTCGCCATTGATCCCGCGCTCGGCCGCAGCATGCGCATCGAGGGCTCGGAATCGTTCGTGAGCCGCGTGCAGGCAGATATCGAAATGCTGCGCGCCTCGCCCAATGGCCAGCAGATGCTGGCCGAGTTCGACCAGGCAGCCGTCAGCGGCCACGTCGTGACGATCCGCGAACTGCAGAACGAGCAGAACGGCTACGCGAGCATGGTGCCCGGCTACATCCAGAACGGGCAGGCCGGCCCTGGGACCGACGTGACGATCTCCTACAACCCGCAGTTCTTCGTTGAAGATCTGCCCGCGCCTTCGGTGATCCTGTATCACGAGATGTCGCACGCGTTCAATGGCGTGACCGGAACCTTCATGCCCGGTCCCTTCACCGGAACCTCGACGCCCGACGACGCGCGCGACGCCGCCGCCGGCGTCCCCAATCTCGAACGGCAGGCCGTGGGTCTGCCCAGCAGCCATCCCGAGTACGACTATGGCGACGGCCGTGTCACCAGTTCCAATCCCCACGCGCTGACCGAAAACGGCATTCGAGGCGAAATGGGGCTGGATCTGCGACCGAGCTACGCGCTGCCCTGAGAAGAAGTGAGGCCACGGTGGTTCGATTGATGTGCGAGCACGCCGGTTGGCGCGGCGTGATGTCGCCTGAACATGTGGCGTCCTGTGTGCCGCTACGATCGTTTCTTTCCCCGCTCAAGGAGTGCGCATGACATCGGCCATCACGCGCGGTCCCAGGCTGTCCTCGTTGGCCGCCATGACCGTGCTGCTCCTGTGCGCGCAGGCAACCGCCTGTGCACAGACATCGCCCACCCGCGTTTCCGAAGCGCACGAGAGTTCTGCAATGTCGCCCAATACCACCCGGATCGAATCGGACACGCTTGTCCTTGACGTCCGTTTCGACGCGCGCGTCGGTGCGCCCATCCAGGTGCAGTACCGGCTGGCGAACATCAGCCCGACGCCGCTGGCGGTATTCGACCGCGGTGATCGCCATGCCGTGCTCACCGGGCGGCATGCGACCGGCGACATCGGCATGCCCGCCACACGCGATGAGGGGGGCGGCGATGTCACCCTATCGCATGCGGCCAGGCCCCTGCCGAGTCCGTCGCCGACATTGCCGCCAGTGCCGCTCGCGGCAAAAGTCACGCCCGGTGGCGTGTTGGAAGGGGCATTCACTGCATCGCCGATGACACTCGATGCGCCGAAGCGCTTGCGCTGGTGCCTGGGCGTGTCCGCTTTCGACGCAGCGTACTTCCGCAGCCCCGAGCAGGTGCGCGATGTGGAAGTCTGGCATGCGAGCTTCGACGAAGCGGGCCGGCAGCGCATTGTCTGCACCCCGTGGTTCGACCTCGCTGCAGGTACGTTCGAGCGTTGACGACAGCGCCGGCGCTGGAGAACACCAGGGTCAGTCATCGTCGTTGACTGGCACCCGGGGTGACGCCAGGCCAGCTTGCGTGAGCGTGCCTAGGCGGGAACAGACATCGAGTCCGCGTAGCGACTCTCATCAACGGGCTGCACTGCGACAACCGGCATCGACTCCATGCCAGCCTCGGCGACACGCCGACCATCTCCAGCATTCCGATGCCGCTGAACAATAGGGTTGCTTTACGCAGTTCGTGCCACGGTCCCTCATGCCCGCTCCGCATGCGACCCACACACCATCGGTGCGTGGGTTGCATACCGTGATGCCCACAATCAGAGCAACGGCACCCGCAGCAAGGCGACGATATTGATGATCTTGATCCGCACCTGCGGCGCGCCCTCACCCTGTTCCCCTCTCCCAGAGGGAGAGGGGCGGAGGCGTCGAGCGGGGTCAGCTTCGACTAGAGCAGTGGGACCAGAAGCAACGCGACGATATTGATGATCTTGATCAGGGGATTGATCGCCGGGCCCGCGGTGTCCTTGTAGGGATCGCCGACGGTATCGCCGGTCACAGCGGCCTTGTGCGCTTCGCTGCCTTTGCCACCGAAATGTCCGTCCTCGATGTACTTCTTGGCGTTGTCCCAGGCGCCGCCGCCGGTCGTCATCGAAATCGCGACGAACAGCCCGGTGACGATGGTGCCGATCAAAAGGCCACCGAGCGCGCGGATGCCGGCGCCGGGTCCCATCAGCGCGTTCATGCCGAGCGCGACGACCACCGGCACCAGCACCGGCAGCAGCGAGGGCACGATCATTTCCTTGATCGCGGATTTCGTCAGCATGTCGACCGCGCGCGAGTAGTCGGGCTTCGCGGTGCCGGCCATGATGCCGGGGATCTCGCGGAACTGCCGACGCACTTCCTCGACCACCGCGCCTGCCGCGCGGCCGACGGCTTCCATCGCCATCGCGCCGAACAGGTACGGAATCAGGCCGCCGATGAACAGGCCGATGATCACCGCCGGATCCGCCAGATCGAAGCGGAACTCAGTGCCCGGATACTTCGCTTCCAGGTTGTGGGTGAAGTCGGCGAACAGCACCAGCGCCGCGAGCGCGGCCGAGCCGATCGCATAGCCCTTGGTCACCGCCTTGGTGGTGTTGCCCACCGCGTCCAGCGGATCGGTGACGTCGCGCACGTCGGACGGCAGTTCCGCCATTTCGGCGATGCCGCCGGCGTTGTCGGTGATCGGCCCGTACGCATCGAGCGCGACGATCATGCCGGCCATCGACAGCATCGCCGTCGCCGCGATCGCGATGCCGTACAGGCCTGCGAACGAGAAGCACGCCCAGATCGCGAAGCACACCGCGATCACCGGCATCGCGGTCGACTTCATCGACACGCCTAGGCCGGCGATGATGTTGGTGCCGTGTCCGGTCGTCGACGCCTGCGCGATGTGCTTGACCGGCGCGTACTGCGTGCCGGTGTAGTACTCGGTGATCCAGACGATCGCGCCGGTCAGCAGCAGGCCGATCAGCGCGCACCAGTAGAGGTTGGTCGGGCCGTGCGCGTTGTCGGCCATCAGTTGCTGGGTGACCGGCCAGAACAGTGCCGCGGCGATCACACCCGAGACGATCACGCCCTTGTACAGCGCGCCCATGATCGAGCCGCCCGGCTTCACCTTGACGAAGAAGGTGCCGACGATCGACGCCAGGATCGACGCGCCGCCGAGTACCAGCGGATACAGCACGCCGTTCGCACCGACGGTCGACGCCATCAGGAAGCCGAGCAGCATCGTCGCGATCACGGTGACCGCATAGGTCTCGAACAGATCGGCCGCCATGCCCGCGCAGTCGCCGACGTTGTCGCCGACGTTGTCGGCGATCACCGCGGGATTGCGCGGGTCGTCCTCGGGAATGCCGGCTTCGACCTTGCCCACCAGGTCCGCGCCGACGTCGGCGCCCTTGGTGAAGATGCCGCCACCCAGGCGCGCGAAGATCGAGATCAACGAACTGCCGAACGCCAGGCCCACCAGCGCGTGCAGCGCGGCTTCGTCGGCGATGCCGAAGCGCGGCAGCAGCATCCAGTAACCGGCCACGCCAAGCAGGCCGAGGCCGACGACCAGCATGCCGGTGATCGCTCCGCCGCGGAATGCGACATCCATGGCCGGCCCGATGCCGCGACGCGCCGCTTCCGCCGTGCGCACGTTGGCCTTCACCGACACGTTCATGCCGATGTAGCCCGCCGCGCCCGACAGCACCGCGCCGAGCAGGAAGCCGATGCCGGTGGCCCAGCCGAGAAACACGCTGATCAGCACGAACAGCACGGCGCCGACGATCGAGATCGTCAGATATTGTCGATTGAGGTATGCGCGGGCGCCTTCCTGGATCGCCCCTGCGATCTCCTGCATCCGCGCGTTGCCGGCCGGTTGCCTGTTGATCCAGCCGGCGGAAATCACGCCGTAGAGAATCGCGATGGCGGCACAACCCAGTGCCAGCCACAAACCGTGTTGCTCGAGCATGGAAACCCCTCCCAGAGTCGGTATGCCAAGACGAAACAGCGGTGCAGCGTTGGTGCGCGCCGACTATGGCACAGGCCGTGGAGGTCGGGATCGAGCGACAGGCTCGAGGGGTATGGGACCGCGCCGCGATCTGCCGCCACGCCCCGAGTGGCCGCGCATCGATGTTGCAGCGCACGAATACCTGGCCCCCCGGGAGAGTCTCCACTGCGAGCCGCGCGCCGCGCGAACTGGCACTCGGGTGATCGGTCTTCGGCGGATGAGCGGACGCGGTTCATGCGGATCCGCATCGCGCGGTCCCATGAATGCGACCCGCGTGGCGAGTCTGAATCGCAGGGCCTTCCATACCCGTTCGGAGGGATGGAAAGGGCGCTGCGATGCCGCCATGATGCATGGGTTCACGACTTTTCGACGCGCCCATGTCCTCTACGATTCTCGACTTTCTGTCCGGTGGCCTGCTGCAGTTCGGCTGGGTCGCGATGCTGGTCTATCTGCTGGTCGCCACGCAGTTGACGATCTTCGCCGTCACCCTGTATCTGCATCGCAGCCAGGCGCATCGCGGCGTGGATTTCCATCCGGTGATCGCACACTTCTTCCGCTTCTGGACGTGGCTGACCACGTCGATGATCACGCGCGAGTGGGTGGCGATCCATCGCAAGCATCACGCCAAGTGCGAGACCGAGGACGATCCGCACAGCCCGCGCTTCAAGGGCATCAAGACCGTGTTCTGGCAGGGCGTGGAGCTGTATCGCGAGGCGCGCGGTATGCGCGCCGACATCGAGCAGTACGGCAAGGGCGCGCCCAACGACTGGATCGAGCGCAAGCTTTATACGCCGTGGGCGACCTTCGGCCCGACCCTGCTGCTGTTCGTCAGCTTCGCGCTGTTCGGCTTCAAGGGCATCGCGGTGTGGGCGATCCAGATGGCGTGGATTCCGTTCTGGGCGGCGGGTGTCGTCAACGGCCTCGGCCACTGGTGGGGCTACCGCAATTTCGAAACCACCGACACCGCGACGAACCTGACGCCGTGGGGCGTGTGGATCGGCGGCGAGGAACTGCACAACAACCACCATGCGTTTCCCAGCTCGGCGAAGTTCGCGCTGCGCAAGTGGGAATTCGACATTGGCTGGGCGGTCATCAAGGGTTTGGAATCGGTGCGTCTGGCGAAGGTGCTGCGCGTCGCGCCGTCGCTCGACATCCGTCCCAACATCCACGTGCCGGATACCGACACCATGCGCGCCCTGCTCGCGCATCGCTTCCAGGCGATGACCGATTTCCAGCGCAACGTGCTCAAGCCGGCGCTGCGTGAGGAAGCGCAGGCGGCAGGTGCGCGGCTGCGCAAGCTGTTGCCGCGTCAGCTGCGCAAGGGCCTGGTGGATGATGGCCGCTGGTTGCAGCCGGATGCGCGTCAGCAGCTGCACCAGTGGGTCGAGCAGCGCCCGCGCATCCGCACGCTGGTCGAGCATCGCGCGCGCCTGAGGGCGCTGCTCGAAGCGCGTTCGCAGAACGCCAGCGATGCGTTGCAGAACCTGCAGGCGTGGTGCCGAGAAGCCGAGGCCAGTGGCATCCGCGCGCTGCAGGAGTATTCGGCGCGGCTCAAGGGGTATTCGCTGCAGAGCGCGCACGCCTGAAACCTCGCGCCGTGATCGCCACAGGAAGGCCGGTCCAGCAACGGATCGGCCGCGCCGCATGCGCGCTATTCGCGATTGTCGTCGCGACGGGCGCCGGCGCGCAGGTCACGCGCACGGTCGAGTATCTCGACCACATGGACACCGATGGCGATGGCCGCGTCTCGCTCGCCGAGTACCAGGCGTGGATGCGTTACGGCTTCGACCGGATGGACCGCAATGGCGATGGCGTGCTGACGGCCGATGAGCTGCCGGGCGGCAAAGGGCGACCGGTGACGCTGTCGGAACACATGGCCAAGTTGGCGGCGACGTTCAACCGGCAGGACACCAACCGCGACGGGTATCTCGACGCGCGCGAGCTCGCGGCGCCGCCGCAGAGGTAGCTGCGCGCTCCAGCGCCGACACACGCGTGGGCTGCGCATCGCCTGCCGATTAGCTGGCGCATCGCGACAACGTTCGCTCGTCGGGCCCGTTGCGGACGCCTCGGGGGAATTGCATGGCAGCAACGTCTCCGCGCACGTTCGTGAAGGTGTGCCCTGTGCATGACGTATGAGCATGAGCGTCGCGGCACAGGACTTTCGCAGTATCCGTGCGCACGTCCATGGACTCCCGCCTTCGCGGGAGTCACGGGAATTTTCCGAGCCTCCTAGACACTTCGTCGTAACTCCACGTTTAACTCCACCGTGGCTGAGTCACGACACCCATCAGGTCCCGCGGACGGTGCGTGCACGATGCTTTCGTTGTTGTCCTCGGCCGAATAACAACCCGGCCTGATCAGCACGCAGCTGCCGCGTGCCGCGATCGGCCAGATGAGTGGCGGCGCTACTGCGCTCAATCGGTACAGGCGGCCCGCAGCACCGGATCATCCGCCTCGAGGTCACGCCAGCGCGCATTGCGCAGCGTGCCGTCATCTTCGAATACGACTTGGTCGACCATATCGGCGCGGCGTTGCCCGGCGCAGTCGAACAGCACGCCGAACTGGCGTGAGGGCTGCCAGCGTCCGATCAGCAGCACCTGGGTCAGCACCTGATTGGGCATCGCCGCGTTGCGGCGGTCGAAGCGGTGGTCGATCGCGATCAGCCGGTTGCTCTGCGGCACCACATAGGTCCACGGGCGGTACCAGACGCGGATCTCGTTGGTGGACGCGATCTCCACCGCGTCGGGGAGGCTGCTGCGGGCGCGGTCGAGCCACGAATACTCCAGCCAGATCGCCATCAGCAGCATGCCCAGACCCGCCGAGGCCGGAATGACCCAGCCGGGCAGGCGCTTGCCGACGACGAAGTTGAGCGTCAGGGCAACGCCCGCCAGGGCGAATCCGGCGGCGATGATGGCAACGAATTCCAGCAGCATGGCGGGTCCTGGCAGAGGTTCCGGCAGACGCCGGAACGGAAGACGAACGAGGGGCGACGGCCGCGGCCGATGTGGCGTGGCTTCATGCGGAGCGCATGGTCGCATTGTCCCCAGGTGGACCGCACGCGCTTGGCGCACCGGTCGACCTGCGGACGCAATGTGTGGGGCCCGCAATGGCAGACCCCGGATATGACACGGCCCGCCCTCCGGGTTGCGAAGGGCGGGCCGCGGGTTACGCGACGACCGGGATCAGTGATCCACGGCCGTACCTGCACCACGTGGGACGCGGATGCTTTCCACCAGCTCCTGGATGCGCTCCGGGGCTGGCTTGGTCAGCTTGAGGGTGATGTAGGCGGCGATGAAGTTCAGCAGTGCACCGACCGCACCGAAGGACAGCGGCGAGATGCCGAACAGCCAGTTGTCGGGCGTGTTCGCCAGCATGTTGGTGCCTGGAATGAAGAACCAGCCGAGGTAGGTGAAGATGTAGAGCACGGTGGCGCCCAGCCCCACCAGCATGCCGACGATCGCGCCGGACGAGTTCATCTTCTTGGAGAAGATGCCCATCATGATCGCCGGGAACAGCGACGACGCCGCAAGTCCGAATGCCAGCGCCACGGTTTGCGCCGCAAACCCTGGTGGATTGAGTCCCAGCCAGGTGGCCACGACGATCGCCACCGCCATCGAGATGCGCGCCGCCAGCAGTTCCCCCCTCTCCGAGATGTCCGGTTTGAAGGTCGATTTGATGAGGTCGTGACTGATGGCCGAGGAGATCGCCAGCAGCAGACCTGCTGCCGTCGACAGCGCCGCCGCCAGACCACCGGCTGCGATCAGGCCCACCACCCAACCGGGCAGCTGCGCGATCTCGGGATTGGCCAGCACCAGGATGTCCTGGTTGAACGTCACCATCTCGTTGCCCGCCCAGCCGCGCTCTTCCGCGGTGGCTGCGAACGCTTCGTTGGCGGCGTTGTAGTACTGGATGCGGCCGTCGCCGTTGAGGTCCTCGAACTTCAGCAGGCCGGTCTGTTCCCAGTTGCGCATCCAGTCGGGGCGGGCTTCATAGCTGATCGACTCGGCGGACGTGCCCTGGGGATAGATCGTCGTGGCGATGTTCAGACGCGCCATCGCACCCACGGCCGGGGCCACGGTGTAGAGCAGCGCAATGAACACCAGCGCCCAGCCTGCGGACTTGCGGGCATCGGACACCTTCGGCACGGTGAAGAAGCGGATGATCACGTGCGGCAGGCCCGCGGTACCGATCATCAGCGACAGGGTGAAGAGCACCATGTTGAGCGTGGAATCGTGCTGGCCGGTGTAGTCGTTGAAGCCCAGCTCCAGCAGCACCTGGTCGAGCTTCGCCAGCAGCGGCAGGCCCGATTCGGTATGGGTCGAGAACAGGCCCAACTGCGGAATCGCGTTGCCGGTCAGCTGCATCGAGATGAACACCGCCGGGATCGTGTAGGCGATGATCAGCACGACGTACTGCGCCAGCTGCGTGTAGGTGATGCCCTTCATGCCGCCGAGCACCGCGTAGACGAACACGACCGCGGATGCGATCAGCAGGCCGGTGGTGGTGTCGACTTCGAGGAAGCGCGAGAACGCCACGCCGGCGCCGGTCATCTGGCCGATGACGTAGGTCAGCGACATGATCAGCAACGCCGCCACCGCGACCATGCGGGCAGAGCGGCTGTAGAACCGGTCACCGATGAAGTCCGGCACGGTGTAGCGGCCGAACTTGCGCAGGTAAGGCGCCAGCAGCAGGGCCAGCAGCACGTAGCCACCGGTCCAGCCCATCAGGTAGGTCGAATTGCCATAACCGACGAACGCGATGAGGCCTGCCATCGAAATGAACGATGCGGCCGACATCCAGTCCGCCGCGGTCGCGGCGCCGTTGACGATCGGGTGCACGCCGCGCCCGGCGGCATAGAACTCGGACGTGGACCCCGCGCGGGCCCAGATCGCGATACCGATATAGACGAGGAAGGAACCGATGACGAAGATGAGGTTGATCGTGAACTGATCCATTGGCATTGGCCCTTATTGCTCGTCCACGCCGTACTCGCGATCGAGCCGGTTCATGTACCAGGTGTAGAAGAAGATCAGGGCAATGAAGACCAGGATCGAGCCCTGCTGCGCGAACCAGAAACCCAGGTCGGTGCCACCGATCGGAATGCCGGCCAGCAACGGCCGCAGCACGATGCCGAATCCGAACGACACCAGCGCCCAGATCGCCATGCAGATGAAGATGATCCTGAGATTGGCCTTCCAGTAGTTGCTTGCGGTCTTGTCTAACATGCGTCCCTCCTCGGAAGGTCTGAGTTGCAAAGGTCTGGTTGCGGTCGTGTCGTCGCTGCTGCGGATCTCGGTTGGGACATGCGTCGCCTCCCCCGGCGTGTCTGTCGCTCTGGATGCACTGCGCTGGCGTCCTGCCTGGTGACGTCCGAGGGGAACCGGCCTGCGCCGGTTCCCCCGGTGAAACTCAGAACGAGTAGCGCGCCATCGTGTGCAGACGCATCAGCTCGCCGTCGGTACCGGATTCGAGCGTGCGCTCGCCCCAGATCGCCTCCACGCCGAAGTCGAGCTTGGGCACCGGCGACCAGATCATGTTCGCGTGCACCGAGTGGACCTTGCGGGTCACGCCCAGACCGGTCCAGGCGGTTTCGTTGTCCCACTGCGAGCGCGCGTAGAACAGGTTGCCGCGCACCTTCGGCGTGAACACCTGGCGCAGGCCGACATAGCCGGCCCAGCCGCCCAGCGCATCGATGTTGCCGGCCGAATCGACCATTGCATCCTGCTGGATCGTGGCCAGACCGATGTAGCGGCCGATGCCGTCGCCGCCGCTGACCTGGTAGCGGATGTCGGTGCTCTCGCCGAGCTTGACCAGACCGCTGACCGTCGCGCCGTAGCCGGTGTCGGTGCTCTCGGCGCCGGCGACGGGTTCGTACTTCAGCTGGCGCGCCATGCCGGCGAAGCTGACATGGCCCCAGTCGCCCTTGTGGGTGTAGCGGGCGATGACGTCGGGAATCGCGCTGTTGTCGCCGGCGATCACGCGGGCGCCGCCGCCGAAGGGCTGCACGGTGGTCTCCGGGCTCTCGACCGAGATCGCCCAGGGGCCGTTGGTGTAGCGCAGCTGCGGCTGGCGCACGAACACCACCGCATCGGTCGGGCCGACGAAGTCGACCGCGTCGAGCAGCGCGTTGGTGTCCATGAAGTTCGACCAGGTCTGGCCGACCAGCCAGTTGTTGTAGGTCAGGTAGGCGTGGCGCAGCGTCGCGCCATAGGTGTTGGTCGCCGCCGAGTTGCCGAGCGCGCCGCCGAAGAAGTCGAGTTCGACGCGCGCGCCGAGCTTGTCGCCGGAATCGAGCACCGTGCTGGCGTCGAACCACAGGCGCGAGAACTTCAGATGCGCATCGGAATAGGTGTCCGGACCGTCGCCGCCGACCGGGATCGCGCCGGGCACGTAGAAATCGCGGCCCGCGGTGCCCTTGGCAATGTCGCCGTCGGTGGTCTTGGTGACCAGGCCATCGGTGCGGATCATGCCGCCGACGGTGAACTTGGTGCCCGGATTGGCGCCCGGTGTGATCGTCGTTGCCTGGATCGGCGCGGCCGCGCCGGTGCCGGTGGCCACGGCCGGCGCGCCGGGCTGGGCCGCCTGCGCAGTCCGCACTTCGGTCACGACGGTGTCGGTCTGCTGCTGTTGCGTCACCAGCTGCTGGACCATGGCCTCGAGCTGGGCGACGCGGGCTTCGAGCTCACGTTCCTTGGCGGTCTGCGCGAACGCAGCACCGGGCAGGGTGAGCGCGGCAAGCACGGCGGCAGCCAGCAGGCGCGGACGCGCCTTGGTCATCTGGTTCATCAGTTCCCCTCCCACGGGTCTACAGAAAAGCGGTCGCGCACACGGGCATCGACCGGTCCACAGCGGAGACTGCACGGATGTGGACCCCGCGCCCATTCGCCATTGGTCGATACTCCCCAACACGGTCAGGGCGGTTAGACGAAGGTCTAGGCGCCAGCGGCGGCGGATCCGGCACACTGGGCGGACGCGTCTGAAGGAGGATCCACCAATGTCCCATTCCGCAGAAACCTATCCGGCACCGGCCGGTTTCGCCGGCCCTGCCACCATCACCGCCGAGGCCTACGCGCGCGATTACGCGCGCTCGGTGCAGGATCCGGACGCGTTCTGGGGTGAGGCCGCCAAGCGCCTCGACTGGTTCAAGGCGCCGACGAAGATCCGCAACGTCAGCTACGACCTGCAGGATTTCCGCATCCGCTGGTTCGAGGACGGCGAGCTCAACGTCAGCGTCAACTGCATCGACCGGCATCTCGCCGGCAAGGGCGACAAGACCGCGCTGATCTGGGAGGCCGACGGCCCGGACACCCAGGCGCTGCACGTCACCTACAACGATCTGCACGCGCGCGTCTGCAAGCTCGCCAACGCACTGCGCAACCTCGGCGTGGGCAAGGGCGATCGCGTCACCATCTATCTGCCGATGATCGTCGAGGCGGCCGTGGCGATGCTGGCCTGCGCGCGCATCGGCGCGGTGCATTGCGTGGTGTTTGGCGGGTTCTCGGCGAACTCGATCGCCGACCGCGTGAGCGACTGCGGCAGCAAGCTGATCATCACCGCCGACGAAGGCCTGCGCGGCGGCAAGAAAGTGCCGCTCAAAGCGAACGTCGACGCGGCGCTGAAGCTGCCGGGCACCAACACCGTGGAAACCGTGCTGGTCGTGCGCCACACCGGCGGCGCGGTCGACATGCAGATGCCGCGCGACCGCTGGTACGACGCCGTCGTCGACGACCAGCCCGCGACCTGCGAACCCGAGCGCATGAACGCGGAAGATCCGTTGTTCATCCTCTACACCTCCGGTTCGACCGGCAAGCCCAAGGGCGTGCTGCACACGACCGGCGGCTATCTCCTGTTCGCCAGCTACACCCACGAGGCGATCTTCGACCTGCGCGACAGTGATGTGTACTGGTGCACTGCCGATGTCGGCTGGGTCACCGGCCACAGCTACATCGTCTATGGCCCGCTGGCGAACGCCGCGACCTCGCTGATCTTCGAAGGCGTGCCGAACTATCCCGATGCCTCGCGCTTCTGGCAGGTCATCGACAAGCACCAGGTGACGATCTTCTACACCGCGCCGACCGCGATCCGCGCGCTGATGCGCGAGGGCGAGGCGCTGGTCAAGTCGACCTCGCGCAGCTCGCTGCGGCTGCTCGGCAGCGTCGGCGAGCCGATCAATCCCGAAGCCTGGCGCTGGTATTACGAGGTGGTCGGCGATTCGCGTTGCCCGATCGTCGACACCTGGTGGCAGACCGAGACTGGCGGCATCCTGATCTCCCCGCTGCCCGGCGCGATCGACGCCAAGCCCGGTTCGGCGACCAAACCGTTCTTCGGCGTGCAGCCGGCGCTGGTTGATGCCAATGGCGTCGTGCTCGAAGGCGCGGCCGAGGGCAATCTGGTCATCACCGATTCCTGGCCCGGCCAGATGCGCAGCGTCTACGGCGACCACCAGCGTTTCATCGACACCTACTTCAAGGCCTATCCCGGCAGTTACTTCACCGGCGACGGCTGCCGCCGCGACGAGGACGGTTACTACTGGATCACCGGCCGCGTCGACGACGTCATCAATGTCAGCGGGCACCGCATCGGCACGGCGGAGCTGGAAAGCGCGCTGGTGCTGCATCCCAAGGTGGCCGAGGCCGCGGTCGTCGGGTTTCCGCACGACATCAAGGGCCAAGGCATCTACGCCTACGTCACCCTCAAGGATGGCGTGGAATACAGCGAGGAACTGCGCAAGGAACTGGTCAAGCATGTGCGCAGCGAGATCGGCCCGACCGCATCGCCCGATCACATCCAGTGGGCGCCGGGTCTGCCGAAGACCCGCTCGGGCAAGATCATGCGTCGCATCCTGCGCAAGATCGCCGAGAACGCGCCCGACCAGCTCGGCGACACCAGCACGCTGGCCGATCCGTCCGTCGTCGACTCACTGGTCAAGGAGCGGTACATCCCGCAGGGATGACGCTGGAGCGGTGAGGCTCCGGCGCCATCGAGAAAACGCGACGCTGTTCTGCGCCACGCCGGCCTGATCGCCGGCGGGGCGTGGCGTCCGCCGCGCACCCGGTCCCGACGGCCGACGCACCCATATGCCCGCGCCGCACGATCGACGAGGGGCGCATTCCATCTTCCAAGGCATCACCCGCGCCAATGACCACCCTGCTGATTGCCGACGACCACCCGCTGTTCCGCGAGGCTCTGCGCGGTGCGATTTCCCGCGCCGTGCCGAACGCACGCCTGCGGGAGGCCCACAACGTGGATGCGCTCTACGCGATGGTCGAATCGGAGCCCGATGCCGACCTGTTGATGCTCGACCTCAACATGCCCGGTGTGCACGGCTTCAGCGCGCTGGTGCACCTGCGTGCGCAGTTCCCGCAATTGCCGGTGCTGATGGTGTCCGCGCGCGAGGAGCCGGCCGTCATGCGCCGCGCGCTCGACCACGGCGCATCGGGGTTCGTGCCCAAATCCGCCGATGCCGAAACGCTGGCACGCGCCGTCGCGCAAGTGCTCGATGGCGATCGCTTCATACCAGAAGCGGCTGCGTCCGCCGTCGGCGTCTCACCCGGCGAACATGACGTCGCCGCCCGCCTGCGCGATCTCACCCCGCAGCAGTTCCGCGTGCTGCAGATGCTCGGCGATGGCATGCTCAACAAGCAGATCGCCTACGAACTGGGCGTGTCGGAAGCGACCGTCAAGGCGCACATGACCGCGGTGCTGCGCAAGCTGGGCGCATCGAACCGCACGCAGGCGGTGCTGATTGCCGGCAAGCTGGCGGTGGATCCTGATCCGGACGAGATTCCCGCCGACGCGCGCTGAGTGAAGCGGTGCGCCGCGCACCGTCTCGACTTCTTTGATCCAGCCCTTCTCCCCTCGGGAGAAGGTGCCCGAAGGGCGGATGAGGGTGCTTTTCCGTCAGATTGTTGAGCGCGGCCCTCACCGACGCGCTGCGCGCGTAGACCCCGGATCAGGTCCGGGGCAGGCTCTCTCCCAGAGGGAGAGGTGCTCACCTTACCGCTTCCGGTACGCCCGCGGCAATCCGCCTTCGGTCGCCGGCGTCGCCGGACGCAGGTAACGATCGCGCAGTTCCGTCTGCCGCGAGCGCATTTCGATCGCGCGGCCGTCGAACCACACCTGGTCCGCGGTGCTGGTGACATCGAGCGGATCGCCCGACCACAGCACCAGATCCGCGGTGCGGCCGACCGCGATCGTGCCGATGGACCCGCCCACGCCGAACGTCTCCGCCGGCACGCGCGTCAGGCCTGCAAGACCCGCCTCCCACGGCAGGCCATGCGCGACGGCGTTGCCGGCGAGCTGGCGCAGCTTGCGCGCGTTGTGCGACGCGTCACCGGCCTGGGCGAAGCCGACGCGTACACCTGCGGCCTGCAGGCGCGCGGCGTTCTCCATCGTCGCGCCGATCTGGTCGAAGTCCGATGGCAGGTTCACCAGCGGATCGACGAACACCGGCACGTTGGCCGCCGCAAGATCCGACGCAACGCGCCAGCCTTCGGCGCCGCCACGGATCGCGATGCGCAGGCCATGACGTTTCGACCAGCGCAGCAGCTGACGGATGTCGGCGGCGCGATTCACGCCGACGACGATCGTGCCGCGGCCATCCAGATACGGCGCCAGTGCACGCTTGCCGGCCGGGGTCAGCGCAGCGACGTGCGAATCGGCCGGTAGGCGACCGCGCGCTTCGTCGATCAGCTGGTCGAGCAGCATCCATTGTGCGGCGCGCGAGGATCCGCTCTGCTCCGCACCATCTGCGCCGAGCGACAGATACAGCACCTTCGGGCCGGCCGGATCGACGCTGCCGTCCAGACGCATCACCGCGCCCTGGCCGCCGATGATCGAACTCGCGCTGCCGGCCGAGATCAGCGTAAAGCCGATGCCCTCGACGCGCGCCACCGGGATCACGATCGAGTCGGGATTGAAGGCCAGCGTGACGTCGAACTCCGGACGCACGGCCATGTCGCTGGCCTCGCCGAGCGACAGACGATCGTCGCGCGTGCCGCTTTCGCCCGACACTTCCTCAATGCCGATGCCGGTCACGCCGCCGAACAGGGTCGGCGTCAGCGGACGGCCGTTGGCCTCGACCACCTGTGCATCGCCTGCGGACAGGCCTGTGCCGATCGCGGCCACGCGGCCATTGCGCACGAGCACGTCGGTGTTCTGCAGCGAACCCTGGGCGCCGGCGGTGTGCACGGTCGCGCCGCGGATCAGCACCGACTGCGCGGCGACGGGGAGGGTCGCCGCGAGCAATGCGCCGACGACCAGCAGGCGCGTCATCGCGCGAGGCAGACGGCGGCTCATCGGGCACCTCCATTGGCCGCGGCGCCCTGACCGAGCATGAAATCCGACACCGGCTGACGCGCAGGATCGAAGCGGTCGTAGACGTGCGCGCCATCGACCCACACCTGCTCGGCAAGCGCGTAGACCGTGAACGGATTGCCGTTCCAGAGCACCACGTCGCCCATCTTGCCGGCGGTCAGCGTGCCGGTTTGCTCGAGCACGCCGAGCGACTTCGCCGCGTTCTCGGTGAGCCAGCGGATCGCGTGTTCGGGCGTGATCTCGATGCCCGCGCGATGCGCGCTGGCCATGACCTTGGCAGCTTCCTGGTTGAGGCGCTGGATGCCTTCGTCGGAATCGGAATGCACGATCGCGCAGCCACCCGGCGCGCGGTCGACGATGGCGATGTTTTCCTGGATGCCGTCGAAGGCTTCCATCTTGAAGCCCCACCAGTCGGCCCACAGCGCGCCGCAGACACCCTCGGCGCCCAGGCGATCGGCGAGCTTGTAGGCCTCCACGCCGTGGTGGAAGGCGGTGACCTTGAAGTCGAACTCGTTCGCCAGATCCAGCATCTGCGCCATCTCGTCGGCGCGGTAGCAGTGGATGTGCACGAGGATGTCGCCATCCATCGCGCCGGCCATCGTTTCGAGCTTGAGGTCGCGCTTGCCCGGCGAATCACCCGACTGCTTGCTGCGGTATTCGGCGGCGTCGATGAAGGCGGCGCGATAGCCGGCGACATTGCCCATGCGCGTGGCCGGGCCACCCTTCTGGCCGTAGACGCGTTTGGGATTCTCGCCGCAGGCCATCTTCAGACCATAGGGCGCATCCGGAAACTTCATGTCGGTGACCGTCGTCGCTGCGACATTCTTCAGGGTCACACCGCGGCCGCCGACCAGGTTGGCCGACCCCGGCAGGATCTGCAGCGAGGTCACGCCGCCGGCGAGCGCCGCGCCAAAGCCCGGGTCCTGCGGCCACACCGAATGTTCCGCCCAGACCTGCGCGGTATTGGGCGCGGTCATCTCGTTGCCGTCGCTGTGCGCACTGGCGCCCGGGCTCGGATACACGCCCAGATGCGAATGCACGTCGATGATGCCCGGCGTCACCCACTTGCCGGTGCCGTCGACGCGCTGCGCGTTTGCCGGCGCGTCGAGACCGACGCCGACCGCCGCAACGCGGCCGTCCTGCAGCAGCACGTCCGCGCCGTCGAGACGCTGGCCGTCGCCGATCAGCACGGTGGCATTGGTGATCAGGACCGGCGCCGAGGCGATCGGCACGTAGGTGCTGGCGTAGGCGTTCGCGCCCACATGCGCGCCGCCGGACGCGGTGGCCGGCTTTCCGGACGTGGCGGTGCTGGCGCAGCCACCGAACAGGGCGACCGCGAGCGCGGCCGACAGGAGACGAGACATCGGATTTCCCCGGTACGTTGAACGGTCCGCGGCCGCATGCAGTGCGCGCCACGGGCGATGGCCGAGTGTACCCGCGCGCCCCCGATCTGCGCTGCGACCGCCGCCTCGCGTCCGGATGCCGGTCCGGTCGCGTGCGAGAATGGCCGCAAAAAAGAAGGAGAACGGGCGATGAAAGAAAAAGAACAGATCGTCGAGAACTGGCTGCCGCGTTACACCGGCGTACCGTTGGACCAGTTCGGCGAACACATCCTGCTGACCAATTTCAGCGGCTATCTGCATCACTTCGCACGCCTGAGCGGCGCCGAAGTCGTCGGGCTCGACCGGCCGATGCCCAGCGCTACCGCCGACGGCATCACCATGATCAACTTCGGCATGGGCAGTCCCAACGCCGCGACGATGATGGATCTGCTGTCGGCGATCATGCCCAAGGCCGTGCTGTTCCTCGGCAAGTGCGGCGGCCTCAAGCGCAAGAACCAGCTCGGCGATCTGGTACTGCCGATCGCAGCCATCCGCGGCGAAGGCACCAGCAGCGATTACCTGCTGCCCGAAGTGCCGGCGCTGCCCGCGTTCGCCCTGCAGCGTGCGGTCTCGACGATGATCCGCGACCTCGGCCACGACTACTGGACCGGCACCGTCTACACGACCAACCGCCGCGTCTGGGAACACGACGCCGCGTTCAAGGAACGCCTGCGCGCGATGCGCTGCATGGCCATCGACATGGAAACCGCGACAATCTTCGCCGCCGGCTTCGCGAACCGCATTCCTGCCGGCGCGCTGCTGCTGGTCAGTGACCAGCCGATGATTCCCGAAGGCGTCAAGACCGAAGCCTCCGATGCGCTGGTCAGCGCGGACTTCGTCGAGCGGCACATCAACATTGGCATCGAGGCGCTGAAGCTGATCCGTAGGCATGGCAAGTCGGTCAGGCATTTGCGGTTCGACGAGTAAGGCGGCGAGCGTTTCCTCCAGAGGATGAGACCGCTTGAGCTTTGAGCCCTTCTTCCTCCGGGAGAGAGCCTGCCCCGGACCTGATCCGGGGTCGACGCGCGAAGCGCATCGGGTGAGGGAAGGACGTGAGGAACTGCGAAAAGCACCCTCACCCCAACCCCCGCTCCGCGCCCCGCACCCCGCCTCGCCGCGGGGTCGTTCATCTGCACGCAGGCCAGTGGCCCGCAAACATGCCTCTTCACCCCAGAGGGAGAGGGGCTTCAAGCTTTGAAAGCACCTCTCCCTCCGGGAGAGGTCGAAACGGCGCAGCCGTTTCGGGTGAGGGCAGGTCGTGAGGCACATCGAAAGCACGCTCACTTCAGCTGCTCTTCCATGGTGGAGGGGCTCGAACAATGATCGGAAGCGTACCCACAAAAAAGCCCGGCATCCGCCGGGCTTTTTCATGCCACCATCGCGCCGAACTCAGTTCGCCGCAGGGCGCTTCACCACGTAGATCAGGCCATCCGCATGCGCCTGGATCAGGTCGGCCTTGGCAATCTGGATCTGCTCGCTCTCGTCGAACTCGGTGCCGGACAGGTCGCCGCGGATGTCGCTGCGGGCCACCGACTTGTCGGCCGCAGCCGCGTTCTCGGTGATCACCACCACGCCGGCGGCATCGGTGGATACGACCTTCATCAGGCCGTAGGCCGGATCGATCGGCTTCTCGTTCTCGTCGGTGAACTCGTAATCGGAGAATTCGCTCAGCTGCGCGGCATAGATGTCGCCGACGGCCGGAGCCTCGAGCAGCGCCTTGTCGGCGTCTCCACCCTGGCAGGCGGCCAGCAGCATCACACCGGACAGGAAAAACAGGGCAGGCAGCAGCAGGCGGATCGGGCGACGCGTCATGAAGCACTCCGATGAATGTGGGAATCGCGCCGAGTATAGGGCTGCGTGCGCACGAAACGACACGTGGTGCGCGCGCCGTCCGGCCGCGCTAGTCTGCCATCATGGACACGATCACCCCTGAAGATGTCGTCGCTTTCTGGCGCGACGCCGGCATGCAGAAATGGTTCCAGGGCGGCGACGCCTTCGACCGCGAATGCGACGCACGCTTTCGCGAGGCGCACTTCGCTGCGGGCCGGCGCGAGCTGGAACACTGGCTCGACACACCGGAAGGCGGCCTCGCGCTGCTGATCCTGCTCGACCAGATTCCGCGCAACATCTTCCGCGACAGCGGGCATGCGTTCGCCACCGACAGTCTCGCGCGCCATTACGCGCAGCGCATGATCGACGCCGGCCATGACCGCAGCTTCCAGGCCGACCTGCGCGGCTTCGTCTATCTGCCGTTCGAGCATTCGGAAGACCTGGCTGACCAGAAACGCTCGGTCGAACTCTTTGCCGATGTCGACAACGACGCGTACCGCAACTACGCCCAGGCGCACCTAGACGTCATCGAGCGCTTCGGCCGCTTCCCGCATCGCAACCGCGCGCTGGGTCGCATCAATACGCCTGAAGAGCAGACCTGGCTCGACGAAGGCGGCGGCTTCTAGTGGCGCACTGAATCTGTAGGAGCGCGCTTGCGCGCGATGGGCCTTCCTGCGGAAGCCGAAGCACGCGCAAGCGCGTCCCCAGCGTCACAAAAACGAATCCGCCAATCGCGCGATGCCTTCGACGCTGCGCCGCCAGGCCGGCCGTCGCGTCCAGTCTTCGGTATCGAGCACGTCCGACTCGCGTAGATAGTCCAGCTCGATCTCGCGCAGCCGCGCCACGACGCCGGCGTCGAAGCACAGCAGGCCGGCCTCGGCATTGAGCATGAAGCTGCGGATGTCGAGATTGCTCGAGCCCACCAGCGCGATGTCGTCGTCGATGCTCAGGTGCTTGGCATGCAGGAAGTGCGGCCGGTACAAGGCGATGCGCACGCCGGCTGCGAGCAGCTCGTCGTAGAAGCCCGCCTGCGCCCAGGCGGTCAGGCGCTGGTTGTTTGTGGCCGACAGGATCAGCTGCACCGACACACCTGACAGGGCGGCCACACGCAGCGCACCGAGCGTCGCCTCATCGGGTACGAAGTAGGGCGTCACCAGCACCGCCCGCCTGCGCGCACGCTGCACGAGTGCAATGAGCACGTCGCGTGCATTCTCGAACGGATACGCCGGCCCGCTCGGCAGCAGCTGCGCCGCCACGTGGCCGCTGGGTGCGATCGGCGGCGCATCGACTTCAAGCACCTCGCCGGTTTCGATGTACCAGTCGCTGGCGAACAACGCCTGCAGTTGTGCGACCACCGGCCCGCGCACCCGCGCGACGACCTCGCGGTTGGGATGGCCGGGGACGAATTCCGGATCGGCCAGGTTCTGTGACCCCGTCAGCGCGAGACGGCCGTCGATCACCGCGATCTTGCGATGGTTGCGCAGGTCCATCCGCGCACTGCGCCGCCATGCGAATCCGCCGGCCAGCGTGGCCTGCACGCTGACGCCGGCATCGCGCAGCGTGCGCCGGAAGGCCCGCAGTCCGGGCTTGGCGCCCACCGCGTCCAGCAGCAAGCGGCAGCGCACGCCGCGCCGGGCGGCACGTTCGAGCGCATCGGCGACCTTGCGGCCGGTGGCGTCGTCGCGCATCAGGTAATAGAGCAGGTTCACCTCGCGCGTCGCCGCGTCGATGTCGTCGACCAGGCGTTGCAGCGAGCCTGCGTAATCGTCGAGCAGCTCGACCGCATTGCCGTTGGTCGGCATGAAGTCACCGAGCCGTTCCACCAGCCGCGCCGCATCCGCCTGGGCGGAGAATGTATCCGCCGGACACCAGCGCAGTGCGGTCAACGGCATCTGCCGCTGCCGGATCAATCGCGATGCCTGCGCCTGGCGCTCGCGCCGCAGCTTCGACAGCCACGGATGACCGAGCAGCAGATAGGCCGGCAGCCCGAGCAACGGCACGAACCCGATCAGCAACAACCAGCTGCGCGCGGCCGACGAGCGCGTGCGCGCCGGAATCCACAGCAGGGCCGCGATCCGGATCAGCCAGTCGGCGACGAGAATCCACAGGCCGATGTGCAGGTCGTCATTCGACATGCGTTCGAGTGTGGCATGCGGGTGTGGCGGGGCACGTCATCCGAAGGCCGCCTCGTGCACCGGCAGAGTTAAAGCGGAAGTTCTGCAACTCAAACGTCGCGATAGCGCTTCGAGCCCCTCTCCCTTCGGGAGAGGGGTTGGGGTGAGGGCGCGCGCTGCGCGCGCGTAAACTGGCAGCAATGCCACGTCCCAGAAACACAGGACCCGCCTGGCAGCGGGTTCTGCATTGAAGGCGCTGGATCCCGGATCGTCGCTGCGCGCCGTCCGGGATGATGGGCCGTGGGTAGTGGCTCGCACGTTTGCCGGGCCGTTGACTGAGCCCCTCTCCCTCTGGGACTACTTGCCCCTGGGGTAGAGGGGTTGGGGCGCGCGGCGCGCGCATGCCTCCGGCAACTTCCAGAATCCCGAAAACACGAAACCCGCCTTGCGGCGGGTTTCGTAAGGAGGCGCTGGATCCCCGCCTTCGCGGGGATGACCTTCCGGCAGCCACGCGCTGCGCGCGCGGGCCGTCAGGTCACTTGATCTTGCCTTCCTTGTAGATCACGTGCTTCCGGACGACGGGGTCGTACTTCTTGAACTCCATCTTGCCGGGGGTGTTCTTCTTGTTCTTGTCCGTGGTGTAGAAATGCCCGGTGTTGGCCGAGGAAATCAGACGGATCTTGTCGCGCTTGCCTGCCATGTTCTAACTCCTCAGACCTTTTCGCCGCGGGCACGAAGCTCGGCGAGGACGACGTCGATGCCGTTCTTGTCGATGGTGCGCAGGGCCTTGGTGGATACACGCAGCTTGATCCAGCGGTTTTCGCTGGCAACCCAGAAACGACGCTCATGCAGGTTCGGCATGAAGCGGCGACGGGTCTTGTTCATGGCATGCGACACGTTGTTGCCATGCGTCGTACGCTTGCCAGTGACTTGGCAGACTCGGGACATTACGCACCTCGAAGTATTTGATATCGCCCTTAGCCAGGGAGATGGCGGCCCCGATGGCGTGGCCATCGCGCGGTACGGGAAGGAGTCTCGCTGCACCACTGCCGGGGAATCGCGCTTCCGGAAGGCAGGTCAGGCCATGTTTCCATGGGCTGGACGCAACGAGCCGGCCATTATGCTGAAATTCCCTTTGCCGCGCAAGGCCTTGGGGCAACAAGGCCTCGAATTGCCCCTGTAGGAGCGCCCTTGGGCGCGATCGACGGTGCAGGGAAAGCCCCATCGCGCCCAAGGGCGCTCCTACAGGGATGCGATGAAACGCACTCAGCCCCGCTTGCGTGCCCGCGGCTTGCGCGGCTTCGCGCCCACCGGTGGCGCGGTGTCCTTGCCGGTCAGCACGCCGGCGTCCTGCAGCGTCTCCAGCCACGACAGCGTGTCGACGTAGGCGAGGAACTGGCGCAGGTATTCCGGCGACAGCCCGCCCATCAGGGTCAGCGAGCGATGGGCGAGGGCGGCGGAGTTCAGCGGACCGGCGCCGGTCGGCACTTCAGCTAGGGATTTGCGGACCTGGCTGCCGGTGCGCAGCGTCGACCACAGCGTGCGGAACTCGTCGACGGCGGGTAACTCGGGATAGGCCGCGTTCGCTGACGCGTGCTGCGTGCGCGCGGTCATGCCGTCGACCAGGGTGCCCAGCACGCCGCGTACCGGCGTGCCATCGATCGCCTCGCGCGGCCAGCCTTCGACATCGCGTGTGTACGCGTCTACCAGGGCGGCCAGCTTCGCATCGAGCGCGTGTCGCGCCGCACCGTCCAGCACCGCTGCGCGGCGATGCAAGGCCGCGATGCGATGGAAGCGCAACGGATCCAGGCGATCGGCCCCGGTGGCACGCCACCCGTCGAGCACCGCGTCGATGTCGAGGCGATCAGCGGCCATCAGGACTGGCGGCGGCCTGCAGGCGGGGCACCGGCGCCATCTCCACGCGACGGTTCTGCGCGCGACCTTCGGCGTCATCGTTGGACCCCACCGGCTGCTGCGCGCCGAACGCGGCGGCGAACACCGATTCGGCCGGGACACCCGCGGCGATCAGGCCGCGGGTCACGTTCAAAGCGCGCTGCGCCGAGAGCTCCAGATTGTCCGAGAACCGGTTGCCGTCGCGCACCAGTCGGTCGTCGGTGAAGCCGCTGACCATCAGGATCTCGTCGCGCGACGCCAGATACTCGGTCAGTGGGCCAGCCAGACTCTGCAGCAGTTCGCGGCCTTCGGGCTGCAATTGGTCGGACGCATCCGCGAACAGCACGCTGCCGCGGATGCCGATGCGGCCGTCGACCAGGGTGATGCGTCCGGCAGCCAGGGGCGCGGCCAGGGCCTGCTCCAGCGTCTGCCGGCGCTGCGTTTCCGCTTCGCGCTGTGCGATCTCCGCGTCCAGCTTCATTTCCAGCTGCAGCTGCACGCCGATCACGCCGACCAGGATCAGCACGAACACGCCCAGCAGCACCGACATCAGATCGCCGAACGCGGCCCAGATGGGCGCGGACGATTCGTGATCGCCGTCCAGTTCGACGCTCATGCGGACGCGGCGCGCGATGCGCCGAGCTGCTGCAGGTCTTCGATGATCTGCTTCTGCGCCAGCACGCTGAGATCCACGACCTCACGCGCCTGCGCTACGTAGTACGCCAGCTGCTCGTCGCTGCGCGCCAGCGATTTCTCCAGTGCGTCCTCGATGCCCTGCAGGCGCGTCGCCAACTGCTGGTTCGATTCGCCGAAGACCTCGACCGCCGCGCCAAACGCTTCGCCGAGACTCGCGACTTCGGCCGCGCCGACGCTGAGCGTCGTCGCCACGCCATCGAGCTTGCCGGTCTCGGCAATGATGTGATCGGTGAAGCGCGTGCCCACGCGTTCCAGCAGATCGGCCGAGGTTGCGACCAGTGCATCGATCGCCGCGCGCTGTTCGGTCGAGGCGTGATTCACCGCGCTCAGCAATGTGTCGAGCGTCGACAGCATCTGCGTGCGTTCTTCCAGCATCGCGGTGTCGCGCACCATGCTTTCCGACAGCGACTGGCGCAGTTCCGCGATGACTTCCGCAGCCGCGCGCGGCGCTTCAGACGCGGTGTCGATCAGGCGCGAGATCTCGGCGATGGTCGCGCTGGCATGCGCCTGTGTCTGCGCACCGATGGTGTCCGCGGTGGTCGCCAGCGTGTCGCAGATCGCCTGCTGCTGACGCGTGGTCTCTGCGCCGGCCTGGGCCCAGTCCTCGCGCAGCGCGGTGCCTATCGCGTTGAGGCTGTCGGTCCACGCGGCAAGGCGCTGGGCGTCCTGCGCCGCGAGCGCGGTCTGCAGGTCGGCGTGCGAGCTGTCGACCTTCTGCAGCAGCGTGGCCGAGTGCGTTTCAAATGTCGCCGCGGCTGCAGTCAGCGCCTGCTGATGCTGCGCGCTCATGGTTTCATTGGTTGCGACCTGCTTCGCCAGCGCGTCGTTCCATGCGGCGCTGACGCTGCCGGCGGTCGCATCAAGACGCGTGGCGACACCGTCCACCAGTGCGGTCGCGCGCTGCGCGAAGGTCTCGCCGATGCCGTCGAGTGTGCTGCGCAGATCGGAGGTCAGCGCGGCATGCGCGGCCTGCTGCGCGGTCAGCGCGTCCTGCCAGCGCTCGGCGATGCTGGCCGTGGATGCGTCGAAGCCTGTGTTGAGCGCCTGCAGCTGGCGGTCGACGGCGTCAGTCACGGTGTCGTGCAGCGCGGCGGTCTGCGCGGTCGTCGCATCGAGACGCGTGGTGACTTCGCCGAGCAGGCCGTTCGCGCGCTGGTCGAATGTTGAATTGAAGCCGTCGAGCGCGCCACGCAGATCGCGCGCCAGGGTTTCGTTCGCCGCCTGCTGGCCGTCCACCGCCTGTTGCCAGCGCTCGGTCACGGCTGCGGTCGACGCGTCGAAGCTTGTGTTGAGTGCCTGCAGCTGCCGCTCCACCGCATCGGATACCGTCGCCTGCAGCGCTGCTGTCTCGCGTGCCAGCGCCGCCATCGTGGTTTCGAACACCGGCTGCAGTGCGGCCGTCGCCGCGCGCGCGCCCTCGGCCACGCTGGTCTGCAGCGAACGCTCGACCGATGCGGCCAGCTGTGCGTAGACCGCCTCGGTGCGGCCGTGGAACGCGTCCTGGCTTGCGGCATGACGTTCGCCGGTGGCGGCGCTCTGCTGCTCGATCGTCGCCATCATCGCGCCCAGCCGCTCGACCAGCGCCGGCATCACCTCGGTCTGCTGCTGCAGCAGACGCAGGGTTTCCTCGCGCTGGTGCGCCTGCGAATGCACGCGCAGCGTTGTCGCCGCGGCCACATCCAGCAGCTGCACGGTGTGCGCACGTTCGCGGCGCAGAAGCGCCGAGGCCAGGCCCAGCATCGCCGAGGCCGCGATGCCCGCGATCGACGTGCCGAACGCGACGCCCAGGCCCTGGATCGGCGCGGCCAGCGAATCGCGCATCGCCTGCAGATCGGTCGCCGTCTCCAGCGCCATGCCGGTGCCGCGCAGCATCACCATCATGCCCAGCAGCGTGCCCAGCATGCCCAGCAGCACCAGCATGCCGACCAGGTACGGCGTGAGTGCCGGCACCGGCAGCGCGACGCGCTCGCCTTCGATGCGCAGGCGCACCGCGTTGCGCAAACCGGCATCCAGCCCACCCAGCCAGTCGCCCAGCGACGACGGCGGATCGCTCAATTGCGCGACGCCATCGGTCAGCGTTTTTGTCGCCTGCCGATAGCGCAGCAGCTCCAGACCACCGGCGAGATAACAGGCGCCGATCAACAGCGAGACGGCGAGCGCCAGCGTGTTCGAGCCGATGTAGCCGATGGCGATCCAGCCGACCACGGCCAGGCCGAGGGCGAACGCGAACGCGGGAAGGAGAGCGGTGGTGGGACTGCGTGAGGACATAAGCACTGCGTCAGTGGGTGCGAAGCGCTGCGAGCAGCCCCTCGACCGGTTGGAAACGGACATCCAGCTCGGCGATCAGCACGCCCTGCATGTCCCTGCGAAAACCATCGAGCCAGGCCGCGGATGGATCCGTGGCCGATGTATCTGCGGCGGCCCGCAGCCGCTCGAAATGCGTTTCGAGCAGTGCCGGCACCGCGCCGAGCAGCGCGTGCTCGCGCGGGCTCAGCGCGCCCTCCATCACCGCATCCACCTCTGCCAGCCGCGCCATGTCGGGCGAACGCTGTGCCAGCCGGTCGCGCAGATCGCCGCGCAACCGGCCCGTCGCGATCAGCATCGAGCGCTGCAGCGCCAAGTGACGCTGGCGGAACGGCGCGAAGTCGCTCGGGGCCTCCGGTGCGGCTGCGTCGTCGTGCGACGCCACGTCTGCCTGCGGTTGCGGGATCGCCAGCTCCGGCGCCTCGGCGATCGATGCCAGCAATGTCGCCCGCGCTTTCGCGCAGACGGCGTCGTCATCGCGATCAACCACTTGCGTGGCTTGTTCAGCCTCCGACGCCTTCGCGTCCAGCACCTTCGACAACACCACCGCCCGCGTCCAGTCGAGCCACTGGCTCAGACGCTCGGCCGGCGCCGTGCCGCCTTGCGGCAGGGTGTCGTCGGTCAGGCGGGCCAGCAGCCGGATGAAGGTCGGGCCGCGAAAGGCAGGGCGGGGCGGGGAATCCAAGGAGGGTGCGCGCAAAAGACGGCGATTTTACAGTGCTGGGCTTGCCGAGGTTGGGGAAGTCAGGTCACTGACTACACCCTAGTAGACGGCAGCCCTCTCCTTAGCCCTTCTGCGAAATTTGGTTCCCGAAGGGGTGCTCAGGACATGCAGGGCTGTCAACTGGCAGAATCAGAGCATGATTGTGTAAGGACAGTGCTATGGCGGGAATGCCAAGCGTGGAAGAGATCAGAAGGCTGCGGCGCGCTGTGGCAGCGCCCAAAGTTTGGGTCGCAGGTGTTGAGATGGGATGGGTATTGAATGGCGCCGGGCCCCCGCCCGGGCATAAGTTCAGAGCCCCGTTGGCGTACGCGGAAGATCCGGAGATCCAGAGCGCTGACCTCTTTGTCAGCGGGTACTACAAGGATTCCAATGTCCCGGGAGTTCCTCCCAAGTTTTCGATAAGCCTTTTCTGCTCTTCGAAGCGTGTCGTTGGCATCGATGATGGTGGTCCCAGTTGTCACTACAACGAGGTTGGTCGTGGACTTCCCTATTTCCAAGCTCGAGTGGGGCATCCCCAGTTGCATCTTATCGCCGACGATTCGATCTATGGGTATGCAGAGCCTCTCGAGCCGGGAACTCCCCTCGCGTTCTGGGAACTCTTCTTAGAACTCGCAAATATTGAAGGTGCTCCTAGCTTTTCGTTGCCGGAAGGGCAGATGGAGATGGATCTATGAATCATGATCTTGTCGCAAAAGCGCTGTGTGGTCGGTATGTAAAGCTCGCTGACGGCGCGGGTTATCTCGAAAGCAATCTGACGATGCCCGATGACGGCGCGTTAATTGGGGCTTATGTCCGTGATCTAGGAGATGGTCAGTTCCTTTTGACTGACGACGGCGATGTAACCTTTAGGGCCGCAGTCAGTGGCGCGGAGATCACTCGCAATCGTGCGAAGCGCTATGCAGCGATCGCTGCGGCGCACGGATTGGAGATGGCTCCCGACGGAACGATGCGCGCCCGATGTGACGCGGATCAGTTGGCATACATCCTGGCGAACTTCGTTCAGGCAGCACACGAAATCGCCGTGCTCGGCGTGAAGCATCGTCCTAAGGACACCACTAGATTTGAGCGGCTAGTGGGTGTCGCGCTGGAATCGAGCTATGTTGGTCGCATTCAACGCAAGCCTTTCATTACCGGTATCAGCGGGCATCAGCTGCAGTTTCCTTATGGTCTGGATATGGACACGGCTAGGCCTGTTCTGATTCAGCCCGTTGCAGGTGATGGTGATGGCCGAATTGCTTGGAAGAACGTTTATGAGGCAGGCGGAAAATTCGCTGATGTACGTGGGGCGCGCTCGGATGTTCGACTGGTTGCAGTGATGGAAGATGCGAAGGACGCCGCTCATGCGCGCCGCTATTTTGCAGATAAGGCGGACGTGATCGTCTACGACGGTGGTGATCTAGCCCTCGCTGCATGAGCTTTGAAGAATTGCTATTCAGAGCCGATGACGCCGCTTTCTCCGTCGTGTGCTCGACGATTGCGAGGCTCTCTTAGAGCGCCCGGTTGCTTCAAGGCATAAGTACCCGCGTATTCCAACGCATCGGCAACCAGATCCGCCGGAACACCGTTGCGCGCCAGCAGCTGGATCGCATTGCGCCGATCAGTACGTCCGGCGCGCAACCGATAGTCGAACCAGCCGTCGACATCCGGATCTTCCTGGAAGTAGTAGAGCTCGTACGGGCCGGTGACGTCGTCCTGCAGCTCGACGTCGTGTGTGGTCACCAGCACCTGCGCATTGCGACCGAGCCGTTCCAGGACCGCTCGGCCGGCGGCCAGTCGCTCAACGGTGTTGGTGCCGTTGAACAGTTCGTCGATCAGGAACAGACGGCAGGTGCCGCGGTCCGCGCGTTCGATGAAGGTCTGGATCGCGCTCATCTCAGCGAAATAGTGACTCTTGCCGGATTCGACCGAGTGTTCGCCACGGATCACCGCCATGACGCTCGTGTGAGGCAGCGTCGCCTTGCTGGCGAAGCAGAAGCCGAGCGTGCGGCCGAGGATGAGGTTGATGCCGACCAGTTTGATGAAGGTGGTCTTGCCGGCCATGTTGGAGCCGGTGATCAGGGCTGAGCGCCTGTCGAGCCGGATCGAATTCGGAACCGGTCGCTTCGTCAGCGGGTGCGTACCGTCGACGAGGTCGAGCAGCGATCCTTTCGAGATCACGGGCTCGCAATGCTGCGGCCGTTGTTCGAGGAACGAGGCGACCGCGATGGCGGCATCCGCCGCGCCCACGCTCTCGAAGGTCGCCGCGAGCTCCGTACGCACGCGAACGAAGCGCGTGGCGGTGCGGCCGTAGGCAGCGAGTTCGAGCAGACACAAGAGATTCAACCAGATGGCGATGCTCTGGACCCACGGCGAATACAGGACGGCGATCCAGCCGAGCGAACCGCGGACCTTGCGCCGCAGCGGCGCTTCGGCGCGCAGGCGGTCGAGTTGCGGCAAGTCGGATGCGCCGCTGCGAACCCGGGCCAGGCCGTCGGCGACACGCAGCAGCTGGCTGCAGCCCTTGAGCAGTTCGATGTCGCGGAACAGCGGCGCCGAGAGCCAGACGATCAACAGGAGATTGACGCTGACCGTGAGCAGCAGCGCCCAGATCGGCAGCGGCGTTGCGACCACGAGCACCAGAACTGCAACACAGACGAGGCTCCACCATGGCAACAGGCGGTGCAGTGGACCGACTTCGGGTGGCGCGCCGAAGATGAAGCGGGCCAGCTGCCAGTTCGATGCCGTGTCCAGAGCCGCCAGTGCGAGTTGCAGGCGTTCGCGCAACGCAGCGCCTGGCAGCTGGCGTAGTGCGCGGCGGCCTGCGACGGTTCGACGTAGCGCCGGAGCTGGCGATAGAGGTATTGGCTGCCGAGTGGACTCTCCGTCGTGTCCAGATCGACGAACAGACGCGGGAACTCGAGGTCGGTCCAGGTCTGGTCGTCCACGAAGTCGCCTGCCGATGCGTCCCGTGTCAGATCGAAGTAACGGCTGATGCCGCTGTGCACCTTGTCGCCTGGTTGCCCCCATTTTGCACGCAGGTTCGTCAGCACCTGGCGACGGGGGAACAGCGCGTCGAGCGATGCGCGACCGCCATCCTTGAGCAGTTCGAGGAACGTCATGCGTTTGACTGTATCGATTTCAGATGAAGGCGTACGTCGGCTGCCCCAATGGCGGACTGCAAATACCGATCACGTGTCGGGTAGCATCGTGGCGCCTTCGCGCGCCCCCCTCTCCGGAACCCTACGATGATCCGTCTGTTGCTGTCGTGTCTGTTGTTGCTGTGCACCGCGCCCCTGTTGGCGCAGGAACGCATTCTGTCCTACGACAGCGATCTGCAGCTCAACGCCGATGGCAGTCTTGAAGTGACCGAGCGTATCCGCGTGCGCGGTGAGGGGAACCGGGTGCGCCGCGGCATCTATCGCGATTTCCCCACGCGCTATACGGACCGCCACGGCAACCGCATCGCGGTCGCATTCGAAATGCTCGGCCTGCAGCGCGACGGCAGGCCCGAGCCGTTCTTCATCGAGAACCGCGCGAATGGCGTGCGCATCAACACCGGCAACGACAATTTCCTGCCGTTGCCGGGTGAGTTCACCTACACGCTGCGCTATCGCACGACACGCCAGGTCGGTTTCTTCGAGACGCATGACGAGCTGTACTGGAATGCGATCGGCACCGGCTGGGACTTCGCGATCGACACCGGCACTACGACGCTGCGGTTGCCGCAGGACGTGCCCGCCGCCGATCTGTTGCCCGAATGCTGGACCGGCGTGCAGGGCTCGCGGGCGCAGGCCTGCACCGCAGAGATCACCGGGCCCGGCGAGGCACGCTGGACGTTGACCGCGCCGCTCGGTCCGGCCGAGGGCCTGACGACCGTGCTGGCCTTTCCGAAAGGTCTGCTGCCCGAGCCGTCCAGGCAGCAGCGCGTGCTGTGGCTGCTCAGCGACAACCGCGCGCCGCTGATCGCGCTGACCGGGCTGATCCTCATGCTGCTCTACGGCGTGACGCGCTGGCACAAGGTCGGACGCGACCCGAAGCCCGGTCCGATCGTCGTGACCTACGACCCGCCCGACGATCTGTCGCCCGCGACGCTGCGCTACATCCGCAGGAACCACGTCGACGCACGCGCGTTCTCGGCGGATGTGCTGGCGCTGGCGGTCGCCGGCCACGTCACCATCCATCGCGAAGGGACGTCGCGGGACGAGGTCTGGCGCGTCGTGCGCGCGTCCGGTGGTGGCGCGGTCACTGACGCGCAACAGGCGCTGCTGGCCGACCTGTTCAAGGCCGGCGACACGCTGGAATTGGACAAGACGAAGGCGCGCCAGATGCAGAGGATCCAGTCGGCGCACCAGCGCCGCATCGAACAGGCGATGGCCGTGCGTTTCCCCCGGGGGCTGGCAAGGTTCAACGGCGGCAGCGTCGGCGTCATGGCGCTGATCGGCGTCGTTTTCGCGGGTGTCGCGGTGCTGTTCGGCGTCTTCACCAGCACCGGCCTGGTGCTGCCGTTGCTGGTGCCGGTTCTTGTCGCGATGCTCGTGACGTTCTTCGCGTTCGCCTTCCTGATCTCGGCCATCTGGCCGGAAACCCGTGCGATGTGGGACCGCATCGAAGGCTTCCGCCGCTATCTGACCGTTGCGGAACAGCAGGATCTGCAACGCCTGCAGGGCCCGGGCGAGGGCGAGGGCGAGCCTGCGCTTGATGCCGAGCGATTCGAGTTCCTGCTGCCCTACGCGGTGGCGCTGGACGTGGAGGACGCGTGGACGACGAAGTTCACCACAGCCGTCGGCAGCGCCGCTGCCGTTGCAGCGACCTCGTCGATCGCCTGGTATCACGCCACCGGCGGCGGCAGCGCGGGCATCGGCGATGTCGCTGGTTTCAGCACCGCCATCGGCAGCAGCTTCGCCTCGCATATCGCGTCGTCATCGACGCCGCCAGGCAGCTCGTCGGGCAGTTCGTTCGGCGGCGGCGGCGGGGGCTCCTCGGGTGGCGGTGGCGGTGGTGGAGGCGGCGGCGGGCGCTGACGGGCGACTGGTGTCGCAACCCCAGACCTGTTGCGGACAGGTCGGGCGCGGCCAGCGCGGATCACGCACGCGTCAGCGCGTGCCGGCCCCAATGCGCAGCCGGCTGCGGTCGGCCGAAATGGTAGCCCTGGCCATACAGGCAGCCCATGCGTTGCAGGTGCGTGGACTGGGCCTCGGTTTCGATGCCCTCGGCCAGCACATCCAGGCCAAGCGAATGCGACAGCGCGAGGATCGCGCCGATGATCACCGAGCTGCGTTGGGCCGCGTCGCTGCCCAGTGGATCGATGAAGGAGCGGTCGATCTTGATCATCTTCAGTGGAAACCGGTGCACATAGCTCAACGAGGAATAGCCGGTGCCGAAGTCGTCGAGTGCGGCCTCGACGCCCGCAACGCGCAGGCGCTCGAGAATCCGCGCCACCGCGTCCGGCTCGCCGAGCAGAGTGCCTTCGGTGACCTCGATGTGCAGCCGTGACGGCTCGAAGCCGGACGCCTCCACCATCGTCAGCAGACGCGTATCGAAATCCTCGTTCTGGAAGTGGCGCGGCGAGATGTTGAGCGTGATGAACTCGTCGCCGCGTACGAAGCCGACCGCCGCCGCGCAGGCCAGGCGGTACATCTGCCAATCGATGGCTTCGATCAGCCCGCTCTCCTCGGCGACACCCAGGAACTCGCCGGGCGTCAGCACGCCGCGGGTCGGGTGACGCCAGCGGATCAGGGCCTCGTAGCCGACGATCTGCCCATCCTCCAGGCGCACCAGCGGCTGGAAGAACGGCTCGAACTCGTTGCGGATCAGCGCCGCGCGCAGCTCGTGTTCGAGTTCGAGTACATCCATCGCCGCGCGCTGCAGGGTTTCGTCGAACATGACGTATCGCGCGCGGCCCGCACGCTTGGCCCGGTACAGCGCGACGTCCGCGTCATGCAGCAACGCGTCGATGTGCTGATAGCGCGCATCGGCGATGGCGATGCCGATGCTGGTCGACCCCTGCAACAGGCGGCCGGCGATCTGCATCGGTTCCACGAACAGGTCCAGAACGCGCTGCGCCACCTTGCAGGCGGCCCGAGGCCCGGACGTGTCTTCCAGCAGGATTGCGAATTCGTCGCCCGACAGGCGCGCCACGAGATCCGGCGCACGCACGCATGTCGCCAGGCGTCGCGCGACCTCCCGCAGGACATCGTCGCCGGCCAGGTGGCCCAGACTGTCGTTGAACAGCTTGAAGCGGTCGACATCCAGGTACAGCAGCGACACGCGGCGTGTCGGATTGCGCTGCAGCTGGGCCAGCGCGGATTCCAGTCGTTCGCGCAGGTAGAGTCGGTTCGGCAGGCCGGTCAACGGGTCATGCATGACCTGGTGCTTGAGCTGGGCCTCGACATGTTCGCGCACGGCGATCTGTTCGCTCAGTTCGCGCGTGCGGGCCTCCACGCGTGCCTCGAGCTCGGCATTGAGGGTTCGCAGCCTCTCGGCGGCGCGTCGCCGTTGCAGCGAGTTGGCGATCTGCGAGCTGACGAAGTTCAGCAGCTCGGCGTCGCCGGTGTCGTAGATCACATCGGACCGGTAGCTCTGCACCGCCACCAGACCGATGATTTCGTCGTCGACGTAGAGCGGCGCGCCGAGCCACGACACCGACTCCGCACCCGTCGAGCCGGCGCGTTCGAGTTCGCCGGACGCCACCAGCGCCTCGACATCGCGCGCGTCCGCCAGCAGCGGCTTGCCGTGGCGGATGATGTACTCGGACAGACCTCGCCCCAGCCGGCGCGGCTTGCGGCCGGCGTCCTTGTCGTCGACCGAGTAGGGAAAATGCAGGTGGGTGCGCGTGTCGTCGAGCAGCGCGATGTAGAAGTTGTCGGTATTGATCAGTTCGCCGACGGTCTGGTGCACCTGCTGATAGAAGCGGAAGCTGTCGTCATCATCGGACATCGCCAACGCCGCGATGCGATAGAGCGCCGCCTGCAGATGCTCGGCGCGCAGGCGTTCGCTGACCTGCTGCTGCAGGTCCGCGTTGGCCAGGGCGAGCTGGTGCGTGCGTTCGGCGACGTGGCGCTCAAGCGTCTCCTGGGATTGCTTGCGCTCGACCGCGTTGAGCACGTGCTCGGCGACGAACGCCAGCACCGCGCTGTCCGAAGCGCTGTAGGGCGCCACATCGTCGCGGTAGCTCTGCACCACCAGCGCACCGACCGCGAGGCCATCGCGCAGCATCGGCACGCCCAGCCAGTCGAGCGAGGGCGCTCCCAGCGCCTGCAGTGGCCCTGAGACCTGCTCGCGTAGGCGTTCCAGCGGCCCCCACAGCGGAATGCAATCGTGAAGTACATACCAGGTGAGCCCGCGTTCGAGCCTCGCGATGGGCATATCTTCGGTCGGCGAATACTTTTCGTCGTTGTACGCATCGGCAAAATAGATGAAGCGGACCGACTGCCGGGTGTGGTCGAGCAGTGCGATGTAGAAGTTCTCGGCATACATCAGCCCACCGATGATTCCGTGCAGGCCGCGCAGCAGGGTGGGCATGTCCCGATTGGAGCCGGCCATGTCGGCGATCGCGAACAGCGCGTGCTGCAGCTTCTCCGCATGGGCGAGCCGGGCGACAGCGCCGCGCAACCGCTGGGCGGTCAGCAGCTCCGCCATGCGCTGTGCGATGACATCGAGCCGGGCGGTGTCCAGTGCCTCGAGCCCATCGCTGAGCAATACCGCCGCACTGTCGCCGTCGTGGCACAGCACACGTGTGCCGGCGGGTGCCTGTCCGCCGCCGCGTCGTGCGTCGACTGCCCGCGTCGCCAGCTCGACAGCTGGAGCGCGTTCGCCATTCACTGCCCAGCACTGCGGGTCGTGCGGCCACTGGGACCAGGCGACCATCGCCACCGGTTGCGGCGTCATCGCCTGCAGTAGGCGCAACACCGGCTCGGGACTGTTTGCATCCAGCAGCGCGCGCTCGAATGCCGGCAAGCTGCCGGCAGGGGGCGGTCCAATCGGAGAGCGCTTGGAGGAGTCCTGGATCACTTCGTCAGTCGGTGGCGGCGGAGGCCATCGGGACGCGCCGGGTGCGGCGTCAGTACCGACACACCCAAGGGCCTGTCATGCGTCATCGGCCGATGGCCGGGACACTTGAGTGTTCGTGGTGTTCGGCGAACATCAACTCGGGCTCGCAGTCAACGCAGGTCCCGCCGATGCACCCACCGATACAGCACCGGCAAGACCAGCAGCGTCAGCAGCGTCGACGAGACGATTCCACCGATGACCACCGTGGCCAGCGGTCGCTGCACCTCGGCGCCGGCACCGACGTTGAATGCCATCGGCACGAAACCGAGCGACGCGACCAGTGCGGTCATCAGCACCGGACGCAGGCGTCCCAATGCGCCATCGACGATCGCGGTCTGCAGGTCGAGGCCGTCCTCGCGCAGCTTGCGGATGAAGGTCAGCATCACCAGACCGTTGAGCACGGCGACGCCCGACAGCGCGATGAAGCCGACGCCGGCCGAGATCGACAACGGAATGCCGCGCGCCGCCAACGCCAGTACGCCGCCTGTCAGCGCCAGCGGCACGCCGCTGAAGACCACCAGCGCGTCGCGCAGCGAGCCGAAGGCCATGAACAGCAGGGCGAGGATCACCGCCAGCGTCAGCGGCACGACCAGCGACAGACGCCGGCTGGCCGAGGCCAGTTGTTCGAACGTGCCGCCGTAGTCGATCCAGTATCCGGTCGGCAGCGTCACCGATTCGGCCACAGCGGTCTGCAGCTCACCGACGAAGCCTCCCAGATCGCGCCCGCGCACGTTGGCGGTGACGACGATGCGGCGTTTGCCGCTCTCGCGATTGATCTGGTTCGGTGCGAGTTGCGTGCCGATCGTCGCCACCTCGCGCAGCGGCACGGTGCGTGGCGTGCCGCTGGCCCAGGTGCCGCTGCGGTCGGACTCGTCGGCGCTGTCGCCGGCCGTGCCCGCGAGCGGAATCGGCAGGTCGGCGAGCGCTGCAGGATCGCCGCGCAGCGATTCGGGCAGACGCACCACGATGTCGAATCGCCGGTCGCCATCGAACAGTTGGCCGGCCGTTTCGCCGCCGATCGCCGCCGCGACCACACGTTGCACGTCGCCCGGATTGAGCCCGTAGCGCGCCATCGCGCGCGGGTCGGGCGCGATCTCGAGCAGCGGCAGACCGTCGACGGCTTCGATGCGCACGTCGGCGGCGCCGCCGATGCCCTGCAGCACACGTTCGACCTCGGTCGCCACGGCTTGAAGGGTTTCGAGATCGTCGCCCTGGATCTTCACCGCCACGTCGCTGCGCACGCCGGAGATCAGTTCGTTGAAACGCATCTGGATCGGCTGGGTGAACTCGTAGTTGTTGCCGGGCATGGTCTCGGCGATCGCTTCGAGTTCGCCGACCAGCGCGGTGCGCGGCTTGCGCGGATCGGGCCAGTCGGCGCGTGGCGCGAGGATCAGGAAGGTATCGGCGACCGATGGCGGCATCGGATCGCTGGCGACCTCGGCGGTGCCGATCTTCGAGAACACGCGTGCGACTTCCGGAACCTGCTGCAGGCGACGTTCCAGCGCGAGCTGCATGGCGACCGACTGTTCGATGCCGGTGCCGGGCACGCGCATCGCGTGCATCGCAATATCGCCCTCATCCAGGCTGGGGATGAACTCGCTGCCCATCCGTGTCGCCAGCCAGCCGCAGGCCAGCACCAGCACCAGCGCGCCGCCGACCAGCCAGCGCCCGTGCCGCAGCGCCCAGTCGAGCGTCGGCGCATAGCCGCGACGTGCCGCGCGCATCACCCGGTTGTCGTGTTCGGCCACGCGGCCGCGCAACAGCAAGGCGATTGTCGCCGGTACGAAGGTCAGTGACAGGAGCATCGCGCCGGTCAACGCCAGCACCACGGTGATCGCCATCGGATGGAACATCTTGCCTTCCACGCCTTCGAGCGCGAACACCGGCAGATACACCGCCGCGATGATGCCCAGGCCGAACAGGCTGGGCCGGATCACCTCGGCGCTGGCCGAGGCCGCGACGGCGTGGCGTTCGCGCGTATCGAGCAGGCGGCCGAGTCGCTGCTGCGCTTCGCCGAAACGGCGCAGGCAGTTCTCGACGATGATCACCGCGCCGTCGACGATCAGGCCGAAGTCCAGCGCGCCCATGCTCATCAGGTTGCCGGACACGCCACCCTGTCGCATGCCGATCACGGTGAACAGCATCGTCAATGGAATCACCAGCGCCGTGAGCAACGCGGCGCGCACGTTGCCGAGCAGCAGGAACAGGACCACGATCACCAGCAGCGCGCCTTCGATCAGGTTTTTGGCGACGGTGCGGATGGTGCGGTCGACCAGCGCGGTGCGGTCGTAGACCGCAACCGCGCGCACGCCATCGGGCAGGCTCGCATTCGTCGCCTCCAGGCGCTGCGCGGCGGCCTGCGCCACGGTGCGGCTGTTCTCGCCGTACAGCATCAGCACCGTGCCGAGCACGACTTCTGCGCCGTTCTGCGTGGCCGCGCCGGTGCGCAGCTCCCGGCCCTCGCCGACGCTCGCGACATCGTGCACGTGTATCGGCACGCCATCGCGCCGCGCCATCACGATGTTGCCGATCGCTTCTATATCGGCGACCTGGCCCGGTACGCGCACCAGCAACTGCTGGCCGTTGCGCTCGATGTAGCCGGCACCGACGTTGCGGTTGTTGTTGGCGACCGCAGTGACGACATCCTCGAACGTGAAGTCGAGCGCGACCAGCAACGCCGGATCCGGCGTGATGTGCACCTGCCGCGCGAAGCCGCCGATGGTGTCGACCTCGGTCACGCCGCGCACATTGCGCATCTGCGGCCGCACCACCCAGTCCTGCAGCGTGCGCAGATCGGTCGCGGTGTACGGCGTGCCATCCGGCTTGCGTGCGTCGGGTGCGGCCTCGACGGTGTACATGAAAATCTCGCCGAGCCCGGTCGCGACCGGGCCGAGCATCGGGTCGACATCGTCCGGCAGCTGCCCCTGCACCTGCTGCACGCGCTCGGCGACCTGCTGGCGCGCGAAATACAGATCGGTGCCGTCTTCGAACACAACCGTGACCTGCGACAAACCGTACGCCGACAGCGAACGCGTGTAGTCGAGCCGCGGCAATCCCGCGAGCGCGGTTTCGATCGGGAAGGTGACGCGCTGTTCCGTCTCCAGCGGCGAATAGCCGGGCGCCGACGTGTTGACCTGCACCTGCACGTTGGTGATGTCGGGTGTCGCATCGATCGGGAGTTTGGTGAAACTCCAGCCGCCGACGGCGACGAGCAACAGCGTGGCGGCCAGGACCAGCCAGCGGTGGCGGATGGCGGCGTGGATGACGGACTCAAGCATGGGGGGCTCCGATGCTTGGGGGCGTCACGCCTGCAGTGAGCGCTAGTGCGGCTCGTAGCAGCTGCACAGAAAATTTCGAGTCCCCTTTGCGTCGACAGTTTCCCTCACCGTCATTCCCGCGAAAGCGGGAATCCATCTTGATCCTGGAGAAATGTTCGACGGAACTGCAAGCGCGAGCGACAAGCGAAAATGGATTCCCGCCCTCGCGGGAATGACGGGGATTAGTCGCCGCGAAATCTGTCAGGCGCGCGCGCGATGCGCTGATCTCAGCATCAATGCGCATGACCCGCCCCCGCCTTCTCCAGATCCGCCTTGATCGTGTAGCTCTGCTCGATCACCACGTCCTCACCTACCGTCACGCCATCGACGATCTCCACCCGCCGCGCATCGCGCCGCCCGAGCGTCACCACACGCTTCTCGTAGCGATCGCCCTCGCGCACGAACACCACGTCGCGGCCGTCCATCTGTTGCAGGGCCGTCAGCGGCACGACGAGATCCGCCGCTTGCGTCGACACGGTGACCATCGCGCGCACGGCCGAGCCCGGACGCCATTGGCCGTCGGCGTTGTCGAGCGTGGCGCGGGCGATGGTGCTCTGGCTGGCGGTCGCGGTGCCCGGCAGCACGCGGTCGATACGCGTGTCCGCCGTGGCACCGTCGCCGAGGCGGCTGATCGTCACCGGCGAACCGGCGGCGAGATGTTCGGCATCGCGGCCGAACACGTGCAGGTCCACCCACAGCACCGACAGGTCGGCGATCTCGTACAGCACCGCGCCTTCGCCGGCGCTCTGGCCGACGGAGGCGTTGCGCGCGAGCACGGTGCCCGCGATCGGCGCAGTGACGGTGTAGCTGGACAGGCTGAGGTTGCTGTCGATCGTCGCCAGCACCTGGCCGGCGCGCACGCGGTCGCCGACCTCGGCATGCAGGCGGCGGATCGGTCCGGGGAAGCGTGCGGTCACGCGGGCGTTGCCGCTTTCCAGCGTGGTCAGCAGGCCCTGCACTTCGTGCTGGTCGGCGATGGTGCCGGCCGCGGCAGGCGCCACGCGAATGCCGACGTCGTTGGCGATGTCGGCCGCGATGGTCGTGGCGTCGTCGGCGTGGTCATCGTCCGCATCGCCCTCGTCCGCATGTGTGTCATCGGCGTGTTCGTCTGCGGATGTGCCGGTGGCATCGGCGACCGGCGCGGGCGAGGGCGCGCTGCATGCGGAAAGCAGCAACGCGAGTGCAATCGATGAGGCTGTGGTCGCGAACATCCTCATCGGGCGTCTCCTTCAAAGGGTGCGGGCGTCGCGTTGGCGACGATGAGGGACTGGCCGGTCAGGCGCTGCAGTTCGATCAGGGCGATCTGCGCGGCTTCGGCGGCGTCGAGTTGCTGGCGCAGTGCGTCACTGCGCGCGTCCTGCAGTTGCGACCATTCGAGATACGACACGGCGCCCGCGCGCCAGGCGCGCTTGGTGGCGCTGGCGGCACGGGTCAGACGCGGCAGGACATCGCGCGCCAGCAGCGAGACGGCCGACTGCGCGACGCGATACCGACCATGTGCTTCGGCCAGCGTGGCCTGAAGCGCACGATCACCGGTGTCGCGTTCGATCGAGACCAGGGCCAGTTCCGCCGCCGCCGCACGAATGCCGGGCTGCGCGCGCGTGCGCCTGCCGAGCGGCACGACGATGCCGCCGACCAGCGAGGTGTCGCCGTTCTCGCGCTGATGGCGAATGCCGGCCTGCCATCCGATGTCGGGCGTCGCGTCGCTGCGCGCGAGTTGCAGCCGCGCTTCGGCGATGCGTTCACGATCGTTGAACTGCAGCAGCTCGGGCGACCGCGCGAGCAGGGCGCGCAGGGTGCTGAAGTCGGCGATGTCGGGCAGTGCCAGCGGGTCGCCTTCGACGATGTCGAAGGCACCGTCCGGATCGCCCCACAGCATCGACAGGCTGCGACGCGCGGTCTCGATCTCCAGTCGCGCGTTGGCGGCCTGCAGTTCGGCCTGCGCCTGCGCCGCCTGCGCGGTCAGTACGACCGCTTCGGGCGATGCGCCTGCCGCGAAGCGCTGACGCGCGGATGCAACGAAGCGCGTGCGCTGCGCGACATCGGCCTGGGCGATCGCCAGGCGACGCGTCGCGATGACGATGGCCAGATGGCGGCGCGCGGTTTCGGCCAGCAGATCGACACGCGCGGTTTCGCGTTGCAGGGCGAGCGCATCGATGCGGGTCTGCGCGAGCGCGCGTCGTGCATCGGGTTTGCCGCCGCGTTCGAACACGCCGGCCAGCGTCAGCGTGGTGTCGAGTGCGCGCATGGGCGCGTCGAGGGCGAGATTCTCGACCTCGATGCCGGCCTCCAGCGGCGGTCGCAGCGCTGCAACCTCGCGTTCGGCATCGAACACCGCGCGCTGGCCTTCGAACAGGCGCAGATCGGGATGGGCCTGCGCGACACGCGCGAACGCGTCATCGAGGGTCAACGCCTGCGCGCTTGCGCGCACGGGCACGGGCGCCGACTGCGCGGCCACAAGGCACGGCGCAGCGGCGAGGGCGGCCAGGGCCGCCAGTCGCAAGAACATGGGAACGCTCCAGTTTCGGGATGACGAAAAGCCGGCCTCAGGCCGGCGCGGGCGTCATGCGGAAATCGGCGGTCGCAGCAGGGAATCGGTTTCGCGCGCGGGCGCAGCCTCGAACGCGGGCAATGCGGGATGCGACATCGCCAGCGGTGCGATCAGCGGTGCGACCGGGGGAGGGGCTGGGGTATGCGCGCCACAGGTGGCGCAGTGCGCGACCGCATGCAGCAGATCGCCGCCGTTGTCGTGGGCCTCTGCGGCGTGGTCGTGCTGCTCGGCGGTCTCGCCGTGCGCGGCTTCGTAGCTGTTGCCCATCGCCACCAGCACCGGCGCCGCCATCAGGCCCAGTACCAGCAGCGCCATCAGCAGACGGCGCGGCCAGGGCAGCAGAGTGGGGGTGCGATGCATCGGCGCAGCCTATGCGGTGCGTGCCGCGTTACACAATTCCAGCGGCCGCGTGCGACGCGATGGATGTCCTGGATCGGCGCAGTGCGCGATCAACTGAGACGCCGACGCGACCCGAGTGGTTTCAAACAGGCCGCTTGCGGTAGTCGCTGCGCGCCACCGTGGTGTGCAGCGCGTTATGGGCGCTGCGCGCGCAGCCGTTCCAGCACGCCGTCGAGGGCTTCGAGGTTGCCGTAATGGATCACCAGCCGGCCCTTGTTGCCGCGACCGTTGGCGATCGACACGCGCGTGCCCAGGGTCTCCGACAGCTCGTTCTCCAGCGAGACGATGTCGGCCTGCGGGCGTGCCTTGTTGCGCGCAGCGGTGCGGGTATCGCCGCCCGGCACGCGGCCGGCGGCGAACTGCTGCGCGCGGTGTTCGACTTCGCGTACCGACCAGCCGTGCTCGACCGCGTCGCTGGCGAGCTTGCTGGCGAGTTCCGGCGACAGCGTCAGCAGGGCGCGGGCATGGCCCATTTCCAGCTGCTTGGATTCAACCAGAATGCGGATCGCCGGCGGCAGTTCCAGCAGACGCAGCAGGTTGGACACCGCGGCGCGCGAACGGCCCACGGCCTCGGCGGCCTGGGCGTGGGTGAGGTCGAATTCGTCGATCAGCCGCTGCAGCGCCTGCGCTTCTTCCAGCGGGTTGAGGTCTTCGCGCTGGATGTTCTCGATCAGCGCCATCGCGACGACCGTGCGGTCCTCGACATTGCGCACGACCGCCGGCACTTCGGTGAGGCCAGCCTGCTTGGACGCGCGCCAGCGGCGTTCGCCGGCGATGATCTCGAAGGTGCGGTCGGCCCGCTCGCGCACGACCAGCGGCTGGATCACGCCCTGCGCCTTGATCGACTCGGCCAGCTCGGTGAGCTTGTCGGCGTCCCAGTGCTTGCGTGGCTGGTACTTGCCGGCGCTCAGCGCATCGATCGGCAGCACGCGCAGCGTGTCCTGTTCGGTCGCCTCCAGGCTCGGCGCCTCGGCTGCGGCCTTGGGGCCGAGCAGGGCTTCGAGGCCGCGGCCCAGACCGCGCTTCTTGGCGGGCGTCTTCGCAGCGGTCATGCCGGGGTTTCCATGGCGGTGGGGTCCTGGGTGCGTTTGGCGTCGCGCTCGCGCTGGCGGCGGATGACCTCACCTGCGAGCCCGAGATAGGCGATCGCGCCGCGCGAGCCCTTGTCGTACCCGACGATGCTCTGGCCGTGGCTGGGCGCTTCGGCCACGCGCACGTTGCGCGGCACGATGGTGCGGAACACCTTGTCGCCGAAATGATTGGTCAGCTCGCCCGACACGGCATTGGCGAGGTTGTTGCGTACGTCGAACATCGTGCGCAGCACACCCTCGACCTCGAGCTTCGGATTGAGGTTCTGCTTGATCGCATCGATCGTCTGCAGCAGCGCGGTCAGGCCTTCGAGCGCGTAGTACTCGCACTGCATCGGCACGAGCACCGAGTCGGCGGCGGTCAGCGCGTTGAGCGTCAGCAGCGACAGCGCCGGCGGACAGTCGATCAGGATGTAGTCGTACCGCGGACGCAGCGGTTCGAGCGCGCGCTTGAGGCGCTGCTCGCGATCCTCGGCGCCCATCAGTTCGAGTTCGGCGGCGGTGAGATCGGTGTTGCCGGGAATCAGGTCGACCTCTTCCTCGGTCTGCACGATCGCATCGCCCGCTTCCACTTCGCCCAGCAGCACGTCGCAGGTCGAGACCGGCACCGCACCCTTGTCGATGCCGCAGCCCATGGTCGCGTTGCCCTGCGAATCGAGGTCGACCAGCAGCACACGCAATGGCGTGCGCGCGAGCGCCGCGGCCAGGTTCACGGCCGTCGTCGTCTTTCCGACGCCGCCCTTCTGGTTGGCGATGGCGATGATGCGGGCCATGGGCTCCGTGCGAGGTTCAGGAAGGGAGCCGGCCACCGCGGGCGGCGGCCGGACCGGGGATTATGCCCCCCAAGCGTCGCTTGGGGACACCGGTCCGGTCGTGCATCGCCGACCCAGTTGCAGCTGAACCGGTGATGCGCGGCCGGATGTCGGCAATGTCCCGCCCTCGCAGCGGGACAAACGCTCAGGCGCGTGTGACGACCACCAGATGCCGCTCGGCGTCGAGGCCGGGCACCTTGAGCGGCGTCACCGCGTCGAGCCGCCAGCCGGCGGGCAGCGCGGCGATCTCGTCGACCGGATTCACGCCCTTCATCGCCAGCAGGCGCCCGCCGTCAGTCTTCGGCAGGTGACCACCGACGGCCAGGATGTCGGCCAGCGTGGCCAGCGCACGCGCGGTGATCGCGTCGAACGCCCCGGACCTGTCGACGGCTTCGATGCGCGATTCGGCGACGTCCGCATTGGTCAGTTTCAGCTGGCGCACGGCCTCGCGCAGGAAGCGCGCCTTCTTGCCGTTCGACTCGACCAGGGTGACGTGCAGGCTAGGCAGGGCGATCGCCAATGGAATGCCAGGCAAGCCTGGACCGGTGCCCAGATCGGCAAGCGTCGCCAGGCCTTCGACGTGCGGCACCATCGCCAGCGAATCGAGCAGGTGCCGCACCACCATCTCGCGCGGATCGCGCACGGCGGTGAGGTTGTAGGTCTTGTTCCAGCGCAGCAGCAGCGCGAGATAGGCGAGCAGCGGATCGGCCAGCGTCGGCGCGAGGCCCAGCGTGCGCAGTCCGGCTTCGAGCTCGGCGCGCAGTGCGGTGTCGTCGGAGAGTTCCATGTGGCGCATTGTAGAAGCTGGTGCGGCGCGTGGTCCGTGGATCGAGAGGGATGACCGGCGCCGCTTTCTCGCATGCGCCTGATCAGCTCCGGTTTTCCAGTGGGTTTGAACGTCTAAATTGCGGGGCGCCTTGCCCTTCCCCCTATGGGGGAAGGTGCCCGGAGGGCGGATGAGGGTGCTTTTAGGGTGTTCCCCGTAAAGCTTCGGCCCTCACCCGACGCGCTGCGCGCGCCGACCTCTCCCAATGGGAGAGGTGCAGGATTCCATGGCAGGCCGGGAGGCAGTGCTGATCGCCGATCAACCCGCGAATCAGCAACCCGAACGCCCGCTCAATCCACCCGCCGCCAGGCCACCGTCGCCAGATACCCCGGCAATGGCGCGAACGCATGCAGATGCCAGTCCCCCGGCGTTCCCAGCGCCGGATCGCAGGCGACCAGCGCCCAGCCATCTTCGCGCGCGGCGAACTCCAGTCGATCGAGCCCGAACGAGAGGCCATGTCCATGCGCCTTGAGCACGGCTTCCTTGGCGCACCACAGCTGCACGAAGGCGGCTTCGGCATCTTCGGGCGTTCGCTTCGCAAGCGCGGTGGCCTCGCTCGCAGCGAAGAAGCGCTGCGCCAGCGCCATCGCCTGTGGCCTGGGGCGCATCCATTCGATGTCCACGCCCACGGCCACGCCGTCGCCCAGGGCGACCAGCAGCGCATCGCCGCTGTGGCTCCAGTTGCTGTCGAGCCCGGAATCGCCGGGCACCTGCAATTGCGGACGGCCGCGGGCATCACGCGCGAGGACGATCTCGGTGTCGGGGCGGCCGAGTGTCCCGGCCAGCCAGGGGCGCACCAGTGCTTCGGCGGACTGGCCGCGGCGGTAGTCCCGCCACGCGACGCGCACGGCCCCGGCGGCCAGGCTCATGGTTTTGCTGAACATCCCTCGCTGAACATCCGCACTTTGGCATCCCGCAGGCTGTCCAGCGTAAGCTAAAACAGCTGTTCCGCGGGCCGGACACGGCATACGGAACATCTTTTTGGAGTGGCAGCACGATGTCGGCAGTGGGTGTGGAACAGGGCGCGATGCGCATCGAAGGCTCGCATGGCGCAAGCGAGAGCCGACCGCTGGTCGAGGGCAATCCGTCGCGCGTGATCGCGTTCGACGGCAATGGCGTGGTGACGCTCGCGACATTCCTCGCCCATGTGCATGGCGTCGCTGCGCTGCTGCCGGAGGCGCCGTTCGCGTTGAATCTGTGCGAAGACCGCTACCGCTTTCTCGTCGCGTTCTGCGCGGTCGCGTTGCGCGGCCAGACCACCCTGCTGCCGCCGGCGCGGACGCGCGGCGCGATCGACGACGTGCGTGCGCGTCATGCGCACAGCTATTGCATCGGTGATCGCGACGACTGCGGCTGCGATGCCGGGCATGCGGTGACGCATGCACCCGCACCGCCGCATTACGTGCGCCTGCCGGACCTGCTGCCCACGCGCGATGGGGGCGTGCCCGATGTCGCGCTCGATGCGTTGGTGGCGATCGGTTTCACCTCCGGCAGCACCGGCGTCCCTGGCGCCAATCCCAAGACCTGGGCGACATTCCACACCGGCACGCTGCAGAACCTCGCCGCGCTCGTCGACCTGCATGGCGAAGCCACGCTGCCGGTCGTCGCCACCGTGCCGCCGCAGCACATGTACGGCATGGAACTGTCGGTACTGCTGCCATTGCTGGGCAATGTCGCCGTGCACGGCGCGCGACCGTTCTTTCCCGAAGACATCGCCGCGGCCCTGCGCGATGCACCGCGCCCGCCGCTGTTGGTGACCACGCCGGTGCATCTGCGCTCGCTGGTCGAATCCGGCGTCAGCCTGCCGCCGCTGGCCGCGATCGTCACTGCGACTGCGCCGCTGCCGCAGGCCCTTGCCGCCGCCGCCGAAGCGCGTTTCGAATGTGAGGTGCGCGAACTGTTCGGCTCCACCGAGACCTGCATCTTCGCCCGTCGCCGCACCGCGCACGAACAGGGCTGGACCCCCTTCGACGGCGTGCGCCTGCAGCCCGTGCCCGACGGCACCCTTGTACATGCGCCGCACCTGCCCGAGCCGCGCCTGCTGGCCGACATCGTCGAACTCGACGCGGCCGGCCGCTTCGAATTGCGGGGCCGCCAGGCCGACATGATCGAGATCGCCGGCAAACGCGCGTCGCTCGCCGATCTCAGCCGCCGCCTGCTCGCCATTGAAGGCGTGCGCGATGGCGTGGTGCTGCAGTCGCAGCTCGCCGACGCCTATGGTGTACGCCGGATCGAAGCGGTGGTCGTTGCGGACGACGCGCTCACCGACGCCGCGCTGCTGGATGCGCTGCGCCAGAGCCTGGATCCTGTGTTCCTGCCGCGGCGGTTGCGGCGGGTGGTGTCCTTGCCGCGGAACGAGACCGGGAAACTGCCGCGCGCCGCGCTCGACGCGCTGCTGGGGTCCGCGCCGGACTGAACCGGTACGCCGCGATCACGCACGCCTGCGATGATCCGGGCCGCAGTCATACCAAGAGGAATCGAAATGGAGCCGTCATCGCTCGGGCAGTGGGTCGTGTATCTGGTCGTCGGCGGCATCGCCGGCTGGCTCGCCAGCCTGCTGATGCGCACCGCGCACCGGCAGGGCATCCTGCTCAACATCGTGGTGGGGATCGTCGGCGGCTTCATCGGCGGATGGCTGCTGCCGATGATCGGGCTCAGCGTGGGCGGCGGTTGGCTCGGCTTTCTCGTGACCGCCTTCATCGGCGCGGTGATCCTGCTGGCGATCGTCAACCTGTTCCGGCGCTGACTGGCGCCTTTGTGGGCGGGCGCTCGCGCGCGATCCTGGGCGCTGAGGGATGTCAGCGAATTCTGGGTGACACGCGATCGCGGCCGAGGCCGCTCCTACAGAAGCGATCTGCGCTGCCTCGTCCGGACGTGGCGGCGCGCCCTTGTAGGAGCGCGCTTGCGCGCGATCCTCCGCGCTGCGGGATGTCGGTGAATTCCGGGTGTTTCGCGATCGCGGCCAAGGCCGCTCCTACATGACGGGCGGTACGCCGTCGCGCCTCAGTCGCGCTGCAGCTGCACCCAGGCCGGTGCGTGGTCGCTGGGGCGCTCCCAGGTCCGCGGTTCGCGGTCGATGCCCGAGGCGACGGCGTGCTCGCGCAGCGCATCGGACACCAGCGTCAGGTCGATGCGCAGACCGAGATCGCGGCGGAACCCGGCCTGGCGGTAATCCCACCAGCTGAAGACACCACCCTCATCGGTGTGCAGGCGGAACGCGTCGTGCAGGCCCAGATCCAGCAACCGTTGCAGCGCGAGGCGCTCGGCGGCCGAGGTCAGAATGTGGCCGTCGTTCCAGACCGCCGGGTCGTGCACGTCGCGGTCGTCGGGGGCGATGTTGAAGTCGCCGAGCACCACGAGTTCGGCATGCGCGTCGCGTTCGCGCGCGATCCAGGCGTGCACCGCTTCGAGCCAGCGCAGCTTGTAGGCGTACTTGTCGGTGCCCACGTCTTGGCCGTTGACCACGTAGAGATTGATCACGCGCACGCCGTCGATGGTCGCGGCGATCACGCGCTTCTGTTCGTCTTCGAAGCCGGGAATGCCGATCTGCACGTCGTCGAGCGCGCGATCACGGGCGAGCAACGCGACGCCGTTGTAGGTCTTCTGCCCGGCGAACACGCTGCGGTAGCCGAGCGCGGCCAGCGCGGTGTCGGGAAAGCGCGCGTCCTCGAGCTTGGTTTCCTGGATGCCGACCACGTCGGGTTGCGCATCGCGCAGCCACTGTTCGAGATGCGGCAGGCGCACGTTGAGCGAGTTGACGTTCCAGCTGGCGATCTTCATCGGCGCGGTTCGCGTTCCGGTGTGGCCGGCGATTGTACGCGGGCCGTTCACGACGTCACCGGCATCGGCACCCCGCGTGCACGGGCGGTGCGCGACGCTGTCGACCCCGGCGAGCCGAGCGATCTCCGATGCGATTCCCGACGATTCCCCTGGCAGCCACGCTGCTGGCACTGGCGATGCCCGCTGCAGCGAGCCCGGCCAGCGAGACCGGCGCGCTGCTGGTGCGCAACGGCCACGTGCTGACGATGGATCCCGAGGTCGGCGATCTGCCGCGCGCGGATGTGCTGGTGCGCGATGGTCGCATCGTCGCGGTCGGCCCGGATCTCGAACCGGGCGATGCGCGCGTGATCGATGCCGAAGGCGCCTACGTGCTGCCCGGCTTCGTCGACACCCATTCGCATTTGTATACGACCACGATGCGCGGTCAGTTCCGCAACGCCGACGGCGCCTATTTCGACACGGCCGAATCGCTGGCGCCGTCGATGACGCCCCACGATGTGCGCATCGCGATGCACATCGGCGCGCTGGAACTGCTCGACGGCGGCATCACCACGACCGGCGACTTCTTCGACAACGTGCGCTCGCCGGCGCACGGCGAGGCCGGCCTGCAGGCGCTGGACGCGGCCGGCATCCGCGCAGTGCTGTATTACGGCGGGCCGGACAAGAGCACGCGGCATCCCATCGACGTCGCCCATCTGTCGGAACTCGCGGCCGCGCGCGGCGAGGATGCACGTGTGCGGATGGGTCTGGCCTGGCGATTGCCGCGCGATCGCGCCGACGCGGACAACTGGGCGATGCGCATGCACGAGCGCGCCACCGCGCAGTCACTGGGTCTGCCGATCCAGGTGCACGTCAGCGTCGAACCCGGGCCGATCTTCGATGCGCTGATCGCGCGCGACCTGCTCGCACCGGACCTCAGCCTGGTCCATGCGACCGATGCGACACCGACGCAGTTGCGGGCGCTGGAGGCGGCGGGCGGCGCGCTGTCGCTGACGCCGATCAGCGAGCACCGCGTCGGCTACGGCCCGACCCGGATCGATCACTTCGCCGCCGTGCGCCGGCAGGGGCTCGGCATTGATGGCAATGCACTGGCCGGCCGCGGCGACATGTTCGCGACGATGCGCCTCGCGGCGCTGACCTGGAGTGGCGAGGCGCGCGACGAAACTGTCGTCGACCCGCGCGCGCTGCTCGAGCTGGCGACATGCCGCGGTGCCGACGCGCTGGGCCTGGGCGCGATCACCGGCACGTTGGTGCCCGGCAAGCGCGCCGACCTGCAGGTGATCGCAGCCGATTCGCTGCAGATGGCCGGGTTCGGCGGCGGCGACCCCGCGGCGCTGCTGGTCTATTCGGCGTCGCCGTCGGACGTGCGCACGGTCATCGTCGACGGCGTGCTGGTGAAGACGGAGGGCGCACTGCGCGATGTCGACCTGCCGCAACTGCGCGAGGCCGCGCAGCAATCCGCACGCGACCTGCTGCAGCGTGCGTCGCCGCGCTGAGCGCGTGGCTCACCGTACCAGGCGGTCGATGAGCGTCGCGATCCGCGCATAGGGCGGGCGCAGCCAGTCGCTCACCGCGAAGCGAGACTGCCACAGCACCGGCAGCGCCTTGGTCATTGCATCGAAGCCCGCGCGCCCGTGATACGCGCCCATGCCGCTGGGACCGACGCCGCCGAACGGCAGGCGATTCGCGGCGAAGTGCAGCAGGGTGTCGTTGACGGTTACGCCGCCGGCGACGGCGCGGGCGAGGATGACTTCCGCCTGGGCGCGGTCGCCGAAGGGATACAGCGCCAGAGGCCGGTCGCGTGCTTCGACGAAGGCGATGGCCTCGTCGAGCGTGCGGTAGGACAGCACCGGCAGGATCGGCCCGAAGATCTCCTCGCCCATCACCTCGGCGTCGTCGCCGGGTTCGACGATCAGCGTCGGCGCGAGTGCGCGCGTGCCTTCGACCTCGAGCAGCGGCAGCACGGTCAGGCCGCGTGCACGCGCATCGTCGATCAGGCCGGTCAGTCGCGCGTGCTGCGCGTCGCTGACGATGTGCGTGTAGTCCGCCGCCCGCGCACCGGCATCGGCATAGCGGCCCTGCACTTCGAAACGCAGCGCCTCGAGCAGCGCATCACGGCGCGCGGCATCGACGAGCACGTAGTCCGGCGCGATGCAGGTCTGGCCGGCATTGAACAGCTTGCCGGTGACCAGACGCGACGCGGCCTTGTCGAGCGGATAGCCGGGGCAGACGATCGCCGGTGACTTGCCGCCGAGTTCGAGTGTCAGCGGGGTGAGGTTGGGCGCCGCCGCGGCCATGACCTTGCGGCCTACGGCGGTCGAGCCGGTGAACACCAGATGGTCGAACGGCAGACCCGCGAACGCAGCGCCGATGTCGGCATCGCCCAGTGCGACGGCGACGCGGTCAGGCGGAAACACTTCGGCCAGCAGCGAACGCAGGAACGCGCTGCTGCGCGGCGTATGTTCGGACGGCTTGAGATAGACGTGATTACCGGCGGCGATCGCGGTCGCCAGCGGAATCAACGCCAGATTCACCGGGTAGTTCCATGGCGCGATCACGCCGACCACGCCCAGCGGCACCGGCCGTACTTCGGCGCGCGCCGGCCACAGCTTCCAGCCGGCGCCGACCCGGCGCGGGCGCATCCAGCCGCGCAGATGGCCGCGCAGCGCATCGATCTCCGACAGCACGGTCATGCCGTCGGCGATCAGCGATTCGGCGCGCGCGCGGTGACCGAAATCGGCCGAGATCGCATCGGCCATCTCGTCGAGACGACGCGCAAATGCAGCGCGCAGACGGGCGAGATCGTCGCGGCGCTGCGCGGCATCGGGGCGATGGCTGCGCCAGACCGCGCGCAGCGCATCGAGCGTCGGTTGCAGGTCGGCGAGGGGCGTCGAAGCGGGCAAGGCGGCATCCATCGCCGCAGTGTAGCCGCGGGTGCCGCGGCAATCCTGTGGAGCCGCAGGTAAACTTCGGCGATGGACCTCAGACCCTACCGGAACATTGCACCGACGCTCGGCGCACGCGTCTACGTGGATCCGGCGGCGACCGTGATCGGCGATGTCGCGCTTGGCGACGATGTGTCCGTGTGGCCGGCGACGGTGATCCGTGGCGACGTCAACCACGTGCGCATCGGTTCGCGCACCAGCGTGCAGGACGGCACCGTGATCCACGTCAGCCATGCCGGCCCGCATGCCAAGCGCGGCGGGTTTCCAACCCTGATCGGCAGCGACGTCACCATCGGTCACAAGGCGGTGATCCACGCCTGCACGATCGAGGACGCGGCGTTGATCGGCATGGGCGCGCTGGTGCTCGATGGCGCCGTGGTGATGAAGCACGCCTTCGTCGCCGCCGGCGCCGTGGTGTCGCCGGGCAAGGTGGTGGGCGCAGGCGAACTGTGGGTCGGCAATCCGGCGCGCTGCGTGCGCACGCTCGACGATGCGCAGATCGAAGGCCTGTACTACAGCGCCGCGCACTATGTGCGCCTCAAGGACGAATACCTCGCCGCGCTGGCGGGCTGAGCAGAGCAGGGACGCAGACGACACATGACGTACAGCGACAACGCGCGCAGGCGCATCACCGCACGGGGCCGCGGCGCCTGATGCTCGATACCGTGCGCGAGGTCCACACGCCCGAAGGCGTCGCGCTGCGTCTGCCGGCCGCCGGTCCGGTGCCGCGTGCGGTGGCGTGGTTGATCGATCTCGCGATCCGCGGCGCGCTGCTGTTTGCGATCGCGGTCGTGCTCGGCGTGCTCGGCAAGTTCGGCTCGGGCGTCTACATGATCGTGCTGTTCGTCGTGTTCTGGGCCTATCCGGTGGTCTTCGAGGCGCTGTACGGCGGGCAGACCCCGGGCAAGCGTGCGCTGGGCCTGCGCGTGGTGTCGGCCGACGGTGCGCCGATCGGCTGGATGGCGAGCTTCGTGCGCAACCTGATGCGCACCGTCGACATGCTGCCGTTCGGCTATGGCGCCGGTCTGGTCGCAAGCCTCGCCGATCCCTGGAGCCGGCGCCTGGGTGACATGGTCGCCGGCACGCTGGTGATCCACGCATCGCGCGAGCGCACGCGCATCGACGCGCTGCAGATCGCGCCGCAGGTGCCGGCAGCGCCGTTGCAGGCGCACGAACAGCTCGCAGTGATCGCGTTCGCCGAACGCGCACATGCACTGACCGGCGAGCGCCAGCGGGAACTGGCCGATATCGTCACCCCGGTCACCGGCGCGGCTGGCGAGACCGGCGTGCTGCGGCTGCTGGGCGTGGCGAACTGGCTGCTGGGACGGCGCGCATGAGGCAGGACGCCTTCGTCGCCCGCCATGAGCCCGAGTGGGATGCGTTCGAGCGCTGGCTTGATGCCCGCGCAGGCAGTCCGCGACGCGCGCGCGCCTCGCGTCGCGAATGGGACGGCCTGGGCGACGAGGATCTGCCCTCGCGTTATCGCCGCCTGTGCCAGCAACAGGCACTCGCGCGCCGTCGCGGGTACAGCCCGCAGGTCACCGCGCGGCTGCAGGCGTTGATGCAGCGCGGCCACAACGTGCTCTATCGCCCGCCACCGCCGCCATGGCGGCGTGTGCTGCGCTTTTTACTTGCCGATTTCCCGCATCTCGTGCGTGCGCAACGCGGCTGCCTATGGGCCTCGCTGGTGCTGTTCGCGCTGCCGCTGGTGCTGATGTACACCTTGATCCAGTTCTGGCCCGAGCTCGCATACGGGGTGATGTCGCCCGCCCAGCTGGCGCAGATGGAAGCCATGTACGACCCGGCGCGCGCAGCCGAGCGCTTCACGCGCGAGAGCCAGAGCGACATGGAGATGTTCGGCTATTACATCTGGAACAACGTCAGCATCGGCTTCCGCACCTTCGCCAGCGGCCTGCTGGCGGGCATCGGCACGATCTTCGTGCTGCTCCTCAACGGGGTGTTCATCGGCACCGTCGCCGGCCATCTGCAGGCGATCGGCCATGGCGGTCCGTTCTGGCGCTTCGTCGTCGGCCATTCAGCGCCGGAGCTCACCGCGATCGTCATCGCCGGGGCCGGCGGGCTGCGCCTGGGACTGGCACTGGTGGCACCGGGCCAGCTGCGCCGGATCGATGCGCTGGTGCAGGCCGGACGCGACGGTGGCCGGCTGTGCCTGGGCATCCTCTTCATGCTGGTGTTCGCGGCGTTCGTCGAGGCGTTCTGGTCGTCGACCGGCGCGATTCCAGATCCGATCAAGTTCGGCGTCGGCGGCGGGCTGTGGCTGCTGACCGGATTGTGGCTGTGGCGCGGCGGTCGCGGGGTGGTCGATGCGCGTTGAGACGGTGCAGGTGGAACTGCGACCACGCTCGGCCTGGGAAGCGATGGAGCTCGGCAATGCGCTGGTGCGCCGGCATGCGCGTGCGATCTGGGTGCCCTCGCTGCTGCTCGGCCTGCCGGTGTTCGTGGCGCTCAACGCGCTGGGTTGGGCGATCGACCAGCTGTGGCTCGCGGCGCTCGCGCTGTGGTGGCTCAAGCCGGTGTTCGACCGGGTGCCGCTGTTCGTGCTGTCGCGCGCAGTGTTCGGGGCGGCGCCTGGCGTGCGGGCCACGCTCGCGGCGCAGTGGCGCTGGGGCTGGCGGCCGCTGATCGGCCATCTGACCTGGCGCCGCTTCAGTCCCTGGCGCGCGGCCACGCTGCCGGTGGATCTGCTCGAAGGCCTGTCCGGCGCGCCGCTCGCGCAGCGGCGTCGGTTGCTGGCCGACGGCATCGGCGGGCATGCGCTGCTGCTCACCGTCACCTGCCAGTTGTTCGTCACCGCACTGCTGCTGTCGCTGAGCACCCTGGTGCTGATGTTCGTGCCGACCGAGTTGCTGTCCGAATCGGCGCGCGCGATGTGGGCGCTGGTCTCCGAACAGCCGCCGCGCTGGGTGCAGGTGCTGGGCAATCTCGCGTTCTGGATGGCGATCGGACTGGTTGAGCCGTTCTACATCGGCGCAGGCTTCGGTTTGTATCTCAACCGCCGCACGCAGCTGGAAGCCTGGGATCTGGAGATCGCGTTCCGGCGCCTGCGCACGCGTCTGGCGCCGGCGGCGACGCTGATGCTCGGCCTGCTGCTCGCCGGACTGATGCTGGCGCCGGTATCCGGGCATGCGCAGGATCCGGCGACCGCCAGCGATGACGGCACGCGGGAGATCAATCCGACCAAGACCTGGCGTCCCGACGCGCGCAGGGACGATCCGGCCGGGCAGGCGCAGGTCGCCACCCTGCCGCAGGTGTTCGGACAGGTCGAGGGCGGGGCATCCTTCGAGCGGGCGATCGAACGTGCCTATGCGGATCCGCTGCTCGACAACAAGCGCGAGGTCATGCGCTGGCAGCGGAAGAACGTCGACGAGAAAAAGAAGGAAGACGCGAAGAGCCGGGCCAAATCGAACTCGGGCTTACTCGCAGGCATCGCCCAGGCCTTCGCCCTGATCGCCGAGTACGGGATGTGGATCGTGCTTGCGATCGTGGTCGGCGTGCTGGCCTGGACCGCGCGTCACTGGTGGCCGTGGATGCGCGACACGCTGCGCCCGGTGCGCGCGCCCAGCGAGATCGTGGTCGAAGCCGCGCCGCCGCCGCCCGAGGCGCTGCCCGAGGATCTGGTGTCGGAAGTCCGCCGCCTGTGGGCCGAGGGCCGGCATCGCCGGGCACTGGCGCTGCTGTATCGCGGCTGCGTCGAGGCCATGGTCGCGCGCGCCGGCGTGACGCTGGTGCCGGGTGCGACCGAGGCACAGGTCCTGCGCGCCTCGCGTCGCCTGCCCGAGGTCGAAGACCGCGATGCGTTCGCCGAGATGGTGCGTGTGTGGCAGCGCGCCGCATACGGGCAGCGGCTACCGGACGACGCCGGCCTCGACGCGCTGCTGACGCGCCTGGCGCCGCGTTTCGGATGGTCGGCCTGATGCGCTGGCCTGTCCGCATCGCACTCGCCGCACTGGGCGCGCTGGTCATCGCGCTGGGCGTCGGCTGGTTCCTGCACACGCACGAGCGCGTACCGGAAACCGTCGACCTGCCGCCGCGCGGCGAGGCCGCCTACAACCCGCTCTACGCGTTGCGCGAAACGTTGCGCGCCGATGGCGTCGAGGCGGTCTCGCGCCAACGCCTGCAGCTGTCCAGTGTCGCGCTGGGTCCGCGCGATACCGTACTGCTCTACAACGAACCGCGGACCCTGCTGCCTTCCGAGGTCGAGACCCTGTTGGGCTGGGTCGATGGCGGCGGACATCTGCTGGTGCGCACGCCGCTGCCGCGCAAGCGCACGGAGCAGGCCGTGCGCGCGCAAGACCTGCTCGAACGTGTCGGTGTGCATGTCGTCGACGGTCGTACGCGCTGCGAGCCCCTGCTGGTGACCGGGCAGGGTGGCCATGTCGAGTTCTGCAACGGGCGCCGGTTCTTGGTCGATGACGAACCGCTGCTGGAATGGGGTGATGGGGATGAAGAGGGACTGGTGTTCGCACGTCTGGCGCATGGCGCGGGCACCATCGACGTGCTTGCCGACTTCGACTTCATGCGCAACGCCGATCTGCGCGAAGTGCCGCACGCGCTGCTGACCCGGCAACTGCTGGCGCCGAACTGGGGCGCGGGCACCGTGCACCTGGTCTATGCCGCCAGCGTGCCGCCGCTGTGGTACCAGATCCTCACCCGCGGCTGGATGGCATGGGGCCCCCTGCTGCTGGCGCTGCTCGCATGGCTGTGGATGCGCACCCAGCGACTCGGCCCGGTGCTGCCGGCGCCCCCCGTCGCGCGTCGCGCGCTGCTCGAACACGTGACCGCGAGCGGCGAACATCTCGTGCGTTACGGTCGCGCGCCCCTGCTCTACGACGCGGTGCGCGCCGCCTTCCTCGACCGACTGCGCCGGCGCGATCCGCTCGCCGCCGCGCTCGAAGGCGAGGCCGGCATCGAGGCCATCGCCGCCAGCACCGGCCTGTCGCCGCACGAGGTCCGCCACGCGCTGCAGGCGCCCCGGCCCGAGGATGCGAAGGCCTTCCGCCAGCGCATCGCCCGACTCGTCCAGATGCGAAACCAACTGTGAGACCCATCCCATGAGAGCTGGAACATGACCGAGCTGCCCGCGCCCCCGTCCGCACCGCTCACCGGCGACGCCCTTGCTGCGCGTGTCGCCGCCGTGCGCGACGAAGTTTCCAAGGCCTTCATCGGCCAGCCCGAAGTGCTCGACCAGATCCTGGTCGCGCTGCTCGCGGGCGGTCACGTGCTGATCGAAGGCGTGCCCGGCCTCGGCAAGACGCTGCTGGTGCGCGCGCTGTCGGCGGTGCTCGGCTGCAACTTCGCGCGCGTGCAGTTCACGCCCGACCTGATGCCCAGCGATGTCAGCGGTCATGCGGTCTGGGACACCAAGAGCGAGACCTTCGTGGTCCGTCGCGGTCCGATCTTCACCAACCTGCTGCTCGCCGACGAGATCAACCGCGCGCCGGCCAAGACCCAGTCCGCTCTGCTGGAAGCCATGCAGGAACAGCAGGTCACGATCGAAGGCCACAGTTTCGAATTGCCGCCGCCCTTCATGACCCTCGCGACGCAGAATCCTGTGGAGCAGGAAGGCACGTATCCGCTGCCGGAAGCGCAGCTCGACCGCTTCCTGCTGAAGGTGCTGATCGACTATCCCGAGCACGCGGACGAAGTCGCGATGGTGACCGCGATCAGCAGCGGCAAGGTCGCGGCCGATTTCGACCTGTCGCAACTTGAGACCGTGCTGCAGCCGGGCGAGATCGTCGCGTTGCAGCAGGGCACCGCCGCGACCGTCGTCGATGCGGCGGTGATCGACTACGCGGTGCGCATCGCTGCGGCCACGCGCAAATGGCCGGGCATCGCACTCGGCGCCGGGCCGCGCGGCAGCCTCGCGCTGGTGCGCGCGGCGCGGGCGCAGGCGGTGCTGTCGGGTCGCGACTTCGTCACGCCCGACGACATCCGCGAGATCGCGACCCCGGCGCTGCGCCATCGCATCGCGCTGGCGCCGGAACTGCAGATCGAAGGTCAGGATGCCGACCAGGTGCTGCAGGCGCTGCTCGCGCGCGTGGAAGCGCCGCGCAAGTGAGTCCGTCGCGACGCCCGCACGCGAGCCGCCGCGCATGAGGCCGACGATCGTCCTCGTCGTGCTGCTGGTCGTCTGGGGCCTGGGCGGTGTGGCGGCGTCGCTGTGGCCTGCGGCAGTGCTGCCGTGGAATGCGTTCGGCACGGCGCTGCTGCTGCTGTCGATCGTCGATCTCGTGCTGCTGCTGCGGCGCCCGACGCCGGACGTGGTGCGCACGATGGCCGAAGCCTGGCCGATCGGCATCGCGCGGCCCGTGTCGCTGCAGATCGAAGGCAGCCGCCAGGTCCAGCACGTCGAGGTGTTCGATCTGCACCCGCCGGGCTGGCGCGTCGACGGCCTGCCGCGACGTCTGCGGCTGACGCCGGATACCGTGTCGCGCGTCGACTACACCCTGCAGCCCGACATGCGTGGCGCGGCGGTGTTCGAAGGCGTGCAACTGCGGCTGCGCTCACCGCTCGCGCTATGGCGGCAGCGGCGCGAGGCCGGCACCCGCCACCAGGTGCGCGTGTTTCCGAATTTTGCACCGCTGACCCGCTTCGCCCTGCTCAGCGCTGACCGCGCCTCGCGTCTGGTCGGCGCGCACATCAAGCGCCGTCGCGGCGAGGGCACCGATTTCCACCAGATGCGCGAGTATCGCGTCGGCGACAGCCTGCGCCAGATCGACTGGAAGGCGAGTTCGCGCGCCCGCAAGCTCATCTCGCGCGAGTACCAGGACGAGAAGAACCAGCAGCTCGTCGTCGTGCTCGACACCGGCCGCCGCATGCTCGCCCAGGATGGCGCGCTGTCGCACTTCGACCACGCGCTCGATGCGGCGCTGGTGGTGTCCTATCTCGCGCTGCGCCAGGGCGATGCGGTGGGCCTGTTCGCGACCGGCGGCGAGAGCCGCTGGATGGCGCCCCAGCGCGGCATGGGCGCGGTCGACACATTGCTGCGCATCAGCCACGACCTGCAGCCGCAGCCCGTCGCCACCGACTATCTCGCTGCGGCGACCGAACTGTCGCTGCGCCAGCGCCGCCGCGGCTTGCTGATGCTGGTGACCAACCTGCGCGACGAGGACATCGAGGACGTGCTGGCTGCGGTGCGCATGCTGCAGAAGCGGCATCTGGTCGTCGTCGCGTCCCTGCGCGAACGCGCACTCGACGACGTGCTCTCGAGCGACGTCCTCGACCACGACGACGCGGTCCGCGCCGGCGCCACCGCACGCTACCTCGCCCAGCGCAAGGCCGCCCACGATGCACTGCGCAATCATCGCGTCGCCGTGCTGGATGTCACGGGTGCGGAACTGCCGTCGGCGCTGGTCGAGCGCTACCTGGCGGTGAAGCGCGACGGATTGCTCTGAGGGGTCAGCGTAGCCGGGCGTCGAATGGCCCTTCCACCGCACGCGGGGAAGGCGCCAGCGCGCGAGTTGCGAAATGAAGAGGCTCAGCCTCTGGGTGCATTCGGCCAGATTGCTTCGAGCGCGTCGAAATCAATCCGCACGAACGTGCGCAAGCGTTTGAGGCGATCGAGCGAAGGACTGCCGCCGCCATGTCGACGCTCGTGTCGCGCGTCTTCCAGAATCCGCTCGACCGCAGGTCGCATTCCGTCCTGCGCCAGAAACAGGAACTGGTCGTAGCCCAAGCCAAGTGCGCGCTGTAGACCAGATTTCCGCAAGGATTCCGAATCGTCGATCGCGCCATCGGCGAGCATCGATTCGATCTCCGACGACAGGAAATCACGCGTCCGCACGTGCTGCAGCGCCTGCAAGTCACCTTCGTCAAGGCCAAGACCGTACTTCAGCGCCTCGATCGCATCCGCCTCCGTTTCGGAGAGGATGTGGTCATGAAGCGAGTCGCGAATGGCATGAAGAACAAAGCTCGCTGCCTCGGCACGGATCTCGTGATCGGAGCTGTCGTCAGGAACGGATTCGTGCTGATCCGTGTCGCCGGTGAGGGCATCCAGACGCCGGTCGAATGCCGGCAAAACGGCGCCGGAATCGCGAAAATTACGGATGACGCCGTTGAGCCAGTCTGGATCCATGACGACGTCCTGTGTCGGTGATCGAAGCGTCGAGTCTCCACAGTCTCGGCAGGCGCGCCAAGTGCCTGACGCTTTCACCGGAACTGAATGATGTGAAGGCTAGAACCGAACAGCGCGCAACGGACGCCGCGCAGGGGGAGCGTCCCAGGGTCGCGCAATGCCATCCATTGATGAGGCCTTGCCATGCATATCCGTACCCCGGTGGTTCCGTCCGCGGCGCGTCTGCCGCGCATCTTCCGTTCGCTCGCCCTGCTCTCCGCCGCAGCGCTGCTGTCCGCTTGCGCGGCAACGGTGCAGCGGCCCAATGCCGCGCCGGTCGATCCGGTCGCGATCAATGGCGATGTGGGCCAGGTCGTGCTGGTGGTGGAGGGCAGCGACACCGCGCGCGCGCAGGAAGACTGGGCCGAATTTCGCGCGCTGTGGAACGACGCGATCCGCGCTTCGGCCACCGCGGCCGGCATCCAGGGCAGCGTGCGCGACAGCCGGCCTGCGTCGCTGGACCCGTCGGGTGTGGTCGTGGTCGTGCGCGTCGACAGCTATCGTTACGTCTCCACCGGCGCCCGCTACGGCCTCGGCGTAATGACCGGCAACGCGCACATCAAGGCCAACGCGCAGTTCATCGAAGTGCCCGGCGGCAAGGTCGCGGCCACGCGGACCTACGACACCACATCGAGTGCGTGGCAGGGCATCTTTGCGCCGATGACGGTCAAGCAGGTGCAGGCGATCACTGACCAGATTGTCGCGGAGGCGCGCGGCGGCTGATCGCGGCAGGCGGCGTCGCTGCGCGCTGTGTGGTTGCGCGCCGTCTCAGGCGCCGACGCGGGCGCGCACTGCGCCGACATCACGCACCGGCCGAACTTCGATGCTGCCGGTGCGGGCCCACGGGAACTCGCGGGCGATGCGCAGCGCCTCTTCCTCGCTGTCGGCTTCGATCAGGTTGAAGCCGGCGAGCATTTCCTTGGTCTCGGAGAACGGGCCGTCGAACACCTGCGTGCGACCGCCGCGCGTGCGCACGGTCTTCGCGGTGGACGCATGTTCCAGCTGCTGGAAACCCAGCAACGTGCCCTCGGCCTGCAGCGCATCGGCATGCTGCAGGCAGCCGCGCATCATCGTGTCGTACTCGCCCTCGGCCAGACCGTCGAGCAGGGTGTCGTCGGTGTAGATCAGCAGCAGATACTGCATCGGGCGCGTCCTCGGATGGGCGGGTCAGGCTTCCAGGTGGAAGTAGGGCTCCACGGTGCCGCGCAACTTGACGGTCAGCGGCTGGCCACGGCGATCGAGCGCACGGCCGGCGGCGACGCGGATCCAGCCTTCGCTGACGCAATACTCCTCGACGTCGCGACGCTCATTGCCGTTGAAGCGGATACCGATGCCGCGATTCATCGCCGCCTCGTTGTAGTGCGGGCTGCGTGGATCATTGGACAGGCGGTCGGGCGGTGCGTCGGTCATGGCGTCGGGATGCGTATGGAAACTGCGCGCAGGATACCGCCCGCGCGAGCAGGCTTCACCTAGGGCGCTTCGCCGCGCCCCTGCCGACGCGCGTTCGCGATCACCGCGCGTACCAGCGCGCGATCGTGGTGACGCGAGATCGGCAGCGCGCCCAGCGCGATCGCGCGTTCGCGCATCGCCGCGGTCACATCGTAATGCGCACCGCTGGTCCGGTCCTGGAAGGCGCGTCGCGGTATGCCCAGCAGTGCGGCGAAGGCATGCAGTTCGTCGAGCGTGTCGGCGAGCAGATGCGCCCAGCGCTCGCCGCGCCAAGGGTGGACCGCATCGTCGACATATACGGTCATGACCGCGCCTGCACATCGGCATCATCGCCGTGCACGGATGATAACCGGCGCATGTGGCGACGCATGCATTGGGCTTTGCGCCTGCCATCGAATTCTGGTCACCGCTGCACCTTCGCCTGCAGATACTGCGTCCGGCGAGTGCAGGCGCGTGCGCGTTGCATTTCTATGGACGCGTGGAAACCCCTGTTTTCAAGCCAATTTCTGCCGTTTCGAAACTTCGTCAATTTGGGGGTTCGTGCAGAAATCGTTAAGATGGCCGGTCTGCATCGCATATACGAGTTAATCGAGGAGGGCCGACCCGTCGTGATTTCGCGCGGTTTCAAATGGTTGTTGTGTGGTGTTTTTGCGACTGCGGCGCCTGCAGTGTCGGCTGAGGACAGCGCCGACGAAACACCCGGTTTCGAACTCGGCGGCGCGGTCCGCTTCAATTACGGGTGGCTCGATTACGGGCCCAGCAGCGGCTTCGAGCCCGAGCTCGCCCGCATCGACGCACGCGGCAACGCCGGTCCCGCGTTCTTCTCGCTGCAGTACCGCTGGTACGACGGTTTCGACGCCGTGCACCACGCCTACGCGGGCTGGAAGCTTGAAGACGGCAGCGACGGCGCCACTTCGGACATCCGCGCCGGCATCCAGCAGGTGCCGTTCGGTCTGCTGCCGACCGCCTCGCACAGCTTCTGGTTCGGCTCGGGCTATTACCTGGGGCTCGAGGACGATTACGACCTCGGCGTGGTCTGGCAGCGCCAGTCCGGCGCGCACCAGTGGCACGCGGGCGTGTTCGCGGGCGACGAATACGGCACCGGTGCGAATTTCGACCGCTATTCTTTCGACGTCGCGACCACCGACGATCTGCCCTATCGCGAACGCGAGCGCGGCATCGTGCGCTACGAGCACAGCAGCGAGGCGGGCGGATGGGAAACGACCTGGGGTGCATCGGCATTCGCCGGGCGCATCGAAAACCGCGTCGACGGCGGCAAGCATGATCACACCGGCGGTGCCGTCCACGGGCAATGGGTCCGCGGTCCGCTGACGCTGCAGGCGCAGTGGGCGCGCTACCGCTACGACAATCCGGAATCGCGCATCGCGATGTCGGCCTTCATGTTTCCGTTCGAGATCGCGTCACAGGCCGATGTGCCGACCTTCAACGTTGCATATGAGGTGCAGCGCACCGGCTGGTTCGACAGCATCACCTGCTACAACAACGCCAGCGCGACGCTGCCGGTCGGCCACGATCCCGGTCTGCGTGATTCGATCCAGAACGTCACCGGCTGCAGTTTCGGCAAGGGCGTGATGCTGACCTACGTCGACTGGATTGCCGGCAAGAACATGTGGTTCGCCGGTGGTCCCGGCATCGGCGTGCGCGACCCGGCCAACGATGGCTGGCACTCGCGGCTCAACGTCAACATCGGGTTCTATTTCTGATCCGCGGCCGGGGCGTCCGCGCCTTGGCTGCCACGCGTCGCGTGTGCGGCGTTGCATCACCCGGACATTTCCGGGGCTGCGGCAGCTTCTGTCACGGCATCGTCGTTCCGTCATGAGGAAATTCCATGAACGATCCCACGCAGCGCCCCGGCACTGCTCCCGACTCCGTCCCGCCGCCTGAAGCCTGGCACGCGCGGATCCTCGGACCCGTGTTCTATCCGTCCGCGTTGATCATCCTGATCCTGGTCGCGTTGTCGTTTATCGCCCCGGATGCGTCGGAGACCGCATTCAACGCCGCCAAGGAATGGGTGGCCGTGGACGCGGGCTGGTTCACGATCCTCGCGGTCGCCGGCTTCCTGGTCTTCATCATCGGCATGGCGGTCAGCGGCTTCGGTCGGCTGAAGCTGGGCCCGGATCACAGCACGCCCGATTACAGCTATCCCACGTGGTTCGCGATGCTGTTCGCGGCCGGCATGGGCATCGGACTGATGTTCTTCGGTGTGGCCGAGCCGATCATGCATTACGCCGATCCGCCGGTCGGGGATGCGGAAACGGTGATGGCGGCGCGCCAGGCAATGCGCATCACCTTCTTCCACTGGGGCGTACACGCATGGGCGATCTATGCGGTGGTCGCGCTGTCGCTGGCCTACTTCTCCTACCGCCACGGCCTGCCGCTGCGCATCCGCTCGTCGCTGTATCCGCTGATCGGTGATCGCATCTACGGCCCGATCGGCCATGCGGTCGACACGTTCGCGGTGCTCGGCACGATCTTCGGCCTGGCGACGTCGCTGGGTCTGGGCGTGATCCAGATCAATTCCGGTCTGAATTACCTGTTCGGCGTCACGGTGAGCACCAATGTCCAGGTTGTGCTGATCGCCGGCATCATCCTGATCGCCACCGGATCGGTATTCACCGGCCTCGACCGCGGCGTGCGCCGGCTGTCGGAGTTCAACATGATCATGGCGGTCGCCCTGCTGGCGTTCGTGCTGGTCATGGGACCGACGGTGTATCTGCTGCAGGCCTTCGTGCAGAACACCGGCATGTACATCTCCAACGTGTTCTCGATGACGTTCAACCTCTACGCCTACGATCAGCGCCCGACATGGCTGGGTGGCTGGACGCTGTTCTACTGGGGCTGGTGGATCGCCTGGTCGCCGTTCGTGGGCATGTTCATCGCGCGCATCTCGCGTGGCCGCACGATCCGTGAGTTCGTGGTCGGCGTGCTGCTGGTGCCGCTGGGCTTCACGTTCCTGTGGATGACGATCTACGGCAACAGCGCGCTGTACCAGGTCATGGTCGAGGGCTCGACGGAACTGGTGGCCGCGGTGTCGGCCGACAGCTCGGTGGCGATCTTCCAGTTCCTCGAAGACTACCCGCTGTCGACGCTGACCTCGGGTATCGCGACGCTGCTGGTGGTGATCTTCTTCGTGACCTCGGCCGACTCGGGCGCGCTGGTCATCGACATGCTGTCGTCGAAGGGCGAAGAAGAGTCCCCGGTATGGCAGCGGATCTTCTGGGCGCTGCTGGTCGGCGCGATCGCGATCGCGCTGCTGATCGCAGGCGGGTTGAGTGCGCTGCAGGCCGGCACGATCGCCTCGGCATTGCCATTCACCGTGGTCATGATCCTGATGTGCTGGGGCATGGTGCGGGCGATGCGGCTCGAAATGGTCAAGCGCAACAGCATGCGGGATGCGCGCATCGCGCCGGTCGGTATCGGTGGTGGCGGCGACTGGAAGGTGCGACTGCGCGCGCTGTCGCACAACCCGCCACAGAAGGAAGTGCTCGCGTTCCTGTCCGGCCAGGTGAAGCCCGCACTGGAGGATGTGGCCGCGGAGCTGCGCAAGCAGGGCCTCGAAGTCCGTGTCGAGGAGGGCGAGGACGGCCGTGTCTGGGTGGAAGTGGGACATGGCGCAGAAATGGACTTCTTCTATTCGGTCCGCCCGATCCCGTACGAGCCGCCGACCTTCATGCTGCAGGATCCGCGCCGCAAGCGTCGCGACGACGACCGCTTCTATCGCGCGGAGGTGCATCTGCGCGAAGGTGGGCAGGACTACGACGTCATGGGCTGGCGCAAGGACGAACTGATCCACGACGTGCTCGACCAGTACCAGCGCCACATGCACTTCCTCAGCGTGGTGCGCTGAGGGCGCATGGCCCCGGGGCGGATGTGCGGGGCTGTGCTGGCGTGGTGATCTCACGCGTCGGTTGATTTGATCGGAAAAGGCCGCGTGTTTGCACGCGGCCTTTTCTTTGATTCGATTCGATGGGTGTTGCAGCGCGCTGCCTGGGACTGGCGTGGACTGGGGTTTCAAGATCTGAGTGACGGCTTCAGTTTCTGCTTCCGCTTTGCCTTTGCCGTTGGCTTTGACTTTTGCCCTTGCCGTTACTCTTTGCCTTGCCTTGCCTTTGCTCTTGCTCCTGGCTTTGGCTTTTGGCTTGGCACTCAGCTTTTGACTTGAATCGAGCCGTAGAGCGAGCCGAGCACCGGAGCCTGGCGTGGCCGAAGAGCAGCCCATGTCTGAGCGTAGCGAGTTTGGGCTGCGTGCCGCGTCAGGCGAGGAGCACAGGGCACCGATGCGGCTTCATCGCATCGGCTCGCGTCCGGCGAAGGGACCTTTTGGTTCCTTTTGGGTCCATCCAAAAGGGACTCGCACGCGCAG